>NZ_CP054918.1:4191164-4808397 GCF_013364195.1 Streptomyces sp. NA04227
GAACCCCCGCTCGCCACCATGCTGATCGAGGCGCTCGCCCCGAGCCTGGTCGCCTCGCGCGGGCAGGAGGCACTCGACGCGGCGGGCGAGGCCGTGGACATCTACCGGCGGCTGGCGCGCGAGGAACCGGCCGAGTACGAGGGCGAGTTGGCCAGGGCGCTGGAGAGCCAGGCGGAGATGCTCCAGGAGCTGGGGCGTACGGACGAGTCCCTGGCAGTCCTCGACGAGGCCGTGCGGATACGTCGCCGGAAGCCGGGCGGCGAGGGCCCCGGCGGTCCCGATGCGGCCGCCGGACAGGAGGTGAACCTCGCGACCGTACGTACCGGGCACGCGATCAAGCTGTGGCTCCTCGGCCGCCGGGAGGATTCCCTGGCGCTGCTGACCGAGACCGCCGAGCAGTACCGGCCCCTCGCGGCCGCCGACCCCGCCACGCACGGACCGGGACTGCACTACGTACTGGCGAACCTCGCCCACCGGCTGGAGGAACTCGGCCTGTGGGAGGAGCAGTTGGCTGTGCACCGGGAGGTCGTCGAGCTGAGCCGGACCCTTGCCGGTCACGACCCGGAGTACACGGAAGACGTCCACGGCGCGCTGGCCCTGAGCGCGGTCGACCTGGTCCTCCTGGGCAGATGGGAGGAGGCGGTGGCGGTCGTCGGCGAGGTCGCCCCGTACTTCCGCGCGCCGGACGGATTCGACGGTGCGGTCAACGGCTACTGCTCCGTCCTGGAGAACGTCGGCGCAAAGGCGGCCGACCTGGCCCCCGACGGGGGCGGATATCCGGCCGTACTCGCCGAGTTCGCCGCGACCTACCGACGGCTGGCGCGTGACCGTCCGTCCGCCTACGACGTCGGCCTCACGGCGGCCCTGAAGTCCCTGACCCTGCTCCTTGGCGAGCAGGGACGCTGGTGGGAGGCGCTGGGCACCGCCCGGGAGGCCGTCGCGGTCCGTCGGAGGCTGGCGCGTCACAGCGCGGCCGTGACCGACGCCGGTCTCGCACTGGCGCTGAAACGGGTCGTCGACATCCTTCAGGCACTGGGGAGTTGGGACGAACTCCTGCACCCGGCCCGCGAGGCCTCGGCGATCCGCCGGAGGCTGGCGCACGACGAGGACCCCGCCGAGCACGAGAGCGCTCTGGCCGCTCTGCTCGCTCTGGAGGCGATGGCGCTCGGACGGCTGGCCCGTTGGCAGGAGGCGCTCGCGCCCGCCGAGGAGGCGGTGGCGATCCTGGGCCGACTGGCACTCGACGCCCCCGCCGAGCACAACCGCACGCTCGCCACCGCCCGGGACATTCTCGCGGAGGTGCGGGAGATGGGGCGGTGGTAGCGGTCCGGGAGGGGGAAGTAGAGCGTGCCCGCCGCCAGGTCCTCCTCGACGTCCAGGAGGAAGTCCAGGGTCTGCGGCCCGAAGGACCAGGAGATCATCGCGCGCACGGCGTCCCGGAACGGCCGTGCGCCCGGCGGCAGTTGGTCCCGCATCCAGGTGTGCGCGGCGTGGTTGTCGGTGCGCATGCTTGTGCAGAAGGCTTTCTGACGCGATGTCAGCGGGGTAAGCGATGCCTGGGAAGTCGGTGACGTCGGTGACGTCGGGAAGCCGATGACGCCGGTGAAGTCGGTGCTCTGCCCCCGGGACCTCCCACGCCCGTCAAAACCGGATGCGGCGCCCGGCGCGGACGTAGAGCATGAACACACAGGCCCCTGCCGTTCCCACTCGGCACCGTTCGGGCCCCGGGGGCCCGCCGCGTTCCGCCCCCCGCCGCCCCCTTCTCGTACCTCGCCTCTCACCTCCCGTACCTCACCCCTCACCTCCCAGGAGCTGATCCGCCCGTGCAGGCCGCCGTCGCCGTGAACCCGGCCCAGGTGCCCGAGCTGCTGCTCGGCCTGGCCACCGTCCGTCCCGTGTTCCTGTGGGGCGCGCCCGGCATCGGAAAGTCGTCGCTGGTAAGGGAGTTCGCGGAGTCGATCGGGCTGGAGTGCGTGAGTCTGCTCGGTACGCAGCTGGCGCCCGAGGACCTCATCGGCGTACCGCAGATCCGCGACGGCAGGTCGGTGTTCTGCCCGCCCGAGGCGATCGCCCGCGACGAGCCGTACTGCCTCTTCCTGGACGAGCTGAACGCGGCGACGCCCGATGTGCAGAAGGCGTTCTACTCGCTGATCCTGGACCGCCGTATCGGCAACTACGAACTGCCCGAGGGCAGCGTCGTGATCGGCGCGGGCAACCGTGCCACCGACAACGCGCTCGCCCGGCCGCTGGCGTCCGCCCTGGTCAACCGGCTCACCCACGTCCATCTCCAGGCCTCGCCCAAGGACTGGCTGAACTGGGCGGCCAGGTCCGGCATCCACCCCTGGGTGACCGACTACCTCACCGACCGGCCGCACCACCTGTGGTCCAAGCCGCCGAAGACGGAGGAGCCGTTCTCCACGCCGCGCTCCTGGCACATGCTCTCGGACGCCATCGAGTCCTTCGGCCCGACGCTCGACGAGGCGACGCTCAAGGTGCTCGCGCACGGCACCCTCACCCCGTCGCACGCCTCGGCGTTCTGCGGATACGTCAAGATCGTGCGCAGCGAGTTCGGTATCGACGCGATCCTCAAGGGCGACGCGCGCTGGCCGAACCGGATCCAGGACCGTGACCTGCTCTACTACCTCGCCGAGTCGTTCCGCGGCCGCCTGATCAAGGAGCTGCCCGGCAACAAGGAGCACGCCTCGCCGTCCGTACGGCAGACGGCGTACCGCGCACAGGCCCTGCTCGTACAGCTCGCCGAGATATCGGTCGAGGTCGCGCAGACCGTGATCGCGGACGACGAGGACGGCAACCCGGTGCTGCCCGCCTGGTTCCTGGTGGAGGCCGCGCGGGACATGCCCCGGCTGGTGGAGGCCCGCCGGTGAACGGGCAGACGCGCGGCGGCGGGAACGGACGGGGAGGGAACGGGCGGGGTGGGAACGGGCGGCGACGGCAGCAGCCGCCCCCGCTGGACCCGCGCGTCGAGCAGAACTACCAGAGCGGCCTGGAGATCGTCCGCCGCGACCCCGCCTTGAGCGCGCTGCGCGCGGACTTCTGCCGTACGGCCTGCCATGTCGCGCCGAAGGACGGCTGGGCGCTGGTGGAGTCGGACGGCTGTGTCCATGTGAACCCCAAGCGGCTTGCCGAACCACGGGAATGGGCCTGGGTGTTGGCGCACTGCCTACTGCACCTGGGCTTCGGCCACGTACCGGCGGCCCGGGGCGCGCGCGAACAGCCGGACCGCTACGAGGTGGCGGCCCGCTGTGTGGTCGTGAACCGTTTCCAGCAGTCGTTCCCGGTGGGCACGCCGCCGTTCGAACTGCCCGCGTCCTTCCCCGGCGGCGACGAGGAGCAACTCGCCGAACGCTTCCGCCGGGACGGCATCCCGGAGCGCTACGCGCACTGCGGGGTGGGCGGCCCGGACCTGCCCGACCAGCGGCTGGAGCCCTGGCCGTACACCCGCGACCCCGAGGACTGGCGCGAGGTCTTCGCCCGTTCGCTGACCCGTGGTGTCTCCGCCGCGATGAACGCGGCCGGACGGGGCCCGCTCGACTCCCCAAAGGGCCCCTGGGACAGGGCACTTGAGTGGTTCGTCTCCTCGTACCCGCTGCTCGGCGGCATCGCCTCCGGCATGACGGTGGTCGCGGACGCGGACCTCGCCCGCGCGCACCACATCTCCATCGCCGCGGTGAACGCCGCCGCGGCGGAGATCTACATCAACCCGCGCTGCGTCTACTCCGAGGAGGAGTGGCGCTTCGTCCTCGCGCACGAAATGCTGCACGCCGCGCTGCGCCACGCGGACCGCCGCGGCGCCCGCGACCCGTATCTCTTCAACGTCGCCTGCGACTTCGTCATCAACGCCTGGCTGGTCGAGATGGGCGTCGGCGAGATGCCCGACGGCCTGCTCCACGACCCCGAGCTCACCGGCCTGTCCGCCGAGGAGGTCTACGACCGGATCACCACCGACGCCCGCCGAAAGCGCCGCCTCGCCACCCTCGCGGGCAAGGGCCGCGGCGACATCCTCGGCGAACCGCTGCCGCACGCGTCCGCCGCCACGGACTACGTCGACCTGGACGAGTTCTACCGCCGCGGTCTGCTCCAGGGCTTCGACCTGCACGATCGCAGACGCGGCACCCTGCCCGCCGGTCTGGTGGAGGAGATCGAGGCCCTGGCCCACCCGCCGCTGCCCTGGGACGTACGGCTCGCCCGCTGGTTCGACGAGTACGTGCCCCGCCCCCAGCCCCTGCGCAGCTTCGCCCGCCCCGCCCGGCGCCAGGCGTCCACCCCCGAAATCCCGCGCGCGGGACGGTACTTCCCGCCCGAGGAGCAGGAACGCTGCACCTTCGGCGTCGTCCTGGACACCTCCGCCTCCATGGACCACCGTCTGCTCGGCAAGGCCCTGGGCGCCATCGCCTCCTACGCCGCGTCCCGCGACGTCCCCGCCGCCCGGGTCGTCTACTGCGACGCGGCCCCCTTCGACGCGGGCTACCTCCCGGCCGCAGACATCGCGAGCCGCCTGCGCGTACGCGGCCGCGGCGGCACCCGTCTGCAACCCGGCGTGGACCTCCTCCTGACCGCCGACGACTTCCCGCCGACCGCTCCCGTACTGCTGATCACGGACGGCGCCTGCGACGTACTGCGGGTGCGACGCGAGCACGCGTTTCTGCTGCCGCGCGGGGCGGGGCTGCCGTTCCGGGCGCGGGGGCCGGTGTTCGAGATGCACTGAGGTGTGTCGAGACGCGCTGAGGTGTGGGGCTGGGTTTTCCGGTCACTTATGGCGTGAATTGCGGCGACGTGGTCGAACTCCCCGCGACGGTGAGGCCTTCGCACCAGACTGAGGGCGTCCGGTTCGTCCGCGGGAAGCGGTTCGCGGGAAGCGGTTCGCCGGAACCCGCTGAAAGCTGAAAGGGGTCTTCGTGACCACGTACACGCCAGACGTTCTTCTTGTCGGCTCGGGCCCGGTCGGGGCCGCGCTGGCGCACCGGCTCGTGGTCGAAGGGGGCCTGGACGTGCTGATGGTCGAGCTGGGCGCGCAGGAGTCCCACCCGCGCGGGGAGAACCGCCGCAACCGGGCCGACTTCCGCGAGCGCGACGTGGTTCCGCCCGCCGTGCGCGCGGTGGGCGGCCTGGGCACGGTCTGGGAGTGCGGCGTCCCCACGTTCGTCCCGGAGGTGGAACTCACCTGGCAGGGACAGAAGTACCCGATCGACGCCGCCGCGCTGGACAAGCAGTACGCGAAGGCGGGCGAGCAACTCGGCCGTACGACCGGCCTGTTCCCCACCTCCGTACGCCATCGTGCGGTCCGGAAGGCGTTGTTGGAGGCCGGGCACGACGCGGTGACGGAACTCCCGCTGGCCGCCCGGACCGTCGCGGAGCCGGACCACGAACGGGTGGTGTGGGCGGGGACCGACGCGCTCTTCGGTCCGCTCGGCGACCCCGCCTTCACGCCCGACGCGGGCAGCTTCACGCTGCTGTCCGATCACCTGTGTACGGGGCTCAGCGTCGAGCGGGACGGGGAGAACCGGCGGGTGGTGGGCGCCGTGGTGACGGACCTCGACGCCGGGGCCGGGGTCGGGGGTGGTGGTGAGGTCAGCGTCGTCGCCAAGGCGTACGTCGTCGCGGGCGGCACGATGGCCACTCCGCAACTGCTCGCGGCCTCGGGCCTCGGCGAGCGGCTCCCGGCGCTCGGACGCTATGCGACCGACTCGCCGATCGCCGTCTGCCGTGTGGTGCTGAAGTCCGCGGTCGTGGACGCGGTCGAGGGGTCGGCGACCGGGGCGGCGCTGGAGCGCATCCGGCAGCACCGGAAGCGGCACCCGGAGGACCGGCTGCCGATCCCGCACAAGGACACTCCGGTCAACCTCTTCCTCCCGCCGTCCCAGGACAGGCCCTGGCACGCGCACATCCGCTCCGTGCCGGAGGGCGTGGCGGGCACCTCGGTCGACGAACGGATCGTTCTCGAACTCCGCTGGTTCGGCATCTGCCGCCCGCGCGAGGACAACAGGGTGGAGTTCAGCACCACGGCGCAGGACCGCAACGGAATGCCGCAGCCCGCACTGCAGCTCACGGCCGGTGCGGACGACGCGGCCAACGCCGAGGCCATGCTGCGCCACATGGTCGAAGTGGCCCAAACCATCGGCCAGTTCCTGCCGGGCGCCGAACCGCAGCTCATCCCCGCCGGGGCCGGGATGCAACTCGCCGGGACCACCCGCATGGGCACCGACCCGGACACCAGCGTCGTCAACGCCGACTCCCGGGTCTGGGGCGTGGCCAACCTCTACCTCGGCGGCAACGGCCTCCACCCGTTCGGCAACGCCTCCGCTCCCACCCTGACCAGCATCGCGGCGGCGCTGCACGCGGCGGACGCGATCACGGAGACGGTCAAGAAGGCTTAGCGGGGAGCACGGCGGGTCGTATGACGTGAAGACGCGCGTAGGGTCCCGACCGGTTCTCGGTCGGGACCCTACGAGTTGTGTGTGACCCTCGGCCCGTGACCCGCGTCGTCAGATGCCGAACTCCTGGCTGGACAGCCCGAGTACGGAGCACGCCTCACGCAGCACCTGCTCCTCGGCGGGAGCGACGTAGCCGTCCGCGCCCGCGACGACGAAGCCGGTCTGTACGACGGCCCTGGCCTCGGTCGGCTTCTTCGCGGCCTTGGCGATCTCCTGGAGCGCCTCGGCCTTGCCCTGCTGGAAGTTGAACGCCAGCTGGTCGACGTGCTTGTTGAAGCGTGTGCGCAACTGCTCCGACGGGAAGTTCTGCAGGACGTCGTTGTTCAGGATCAGCGACTCCACGTGCTGCCGCTCGGCAGGGTCCACGTTCCCGTCGGCGGCGGCGACCAGGGCGCACATGGCCATACTGGCGTCCCGGTACGCCCCGCTCTTCAACTCCGTCTTCAGGGACGTGAGCTGGGTCTTGAGCGCACTGACCAGCTGCGCCTTGGACCCACCGGAGCCTCCCGCACCCGGCCGCCCGTGCCCGCCGGCGCCACTACCGCCCCGCGCTCCCTGCGCCTGCTGCTGCAGACCCTTGGCCTGGTCCTTGATCCGATCCCACATCGCCATCCGTGCCACCTCGGCTTCAGCCGTGTCGTTCCACTCGTCCGCGTACGTTCCGCGCCTTCTCTGCCCACTCTCTTTGCAAACTCTTGGGGGGCTTTGGAAGTTCCGGGGAGAGCAGGGGCTGTCTGTTCTGATGGTCGCCGCCCTGGCCGGAAACGGTCGTACGCGGACGGCGGATCAGGCGGCGGCCCGACCGGCGCTGCCCAGGTGGGCGGGGATGTCCTGCTCGGCCCAAATGATCTTTCCTCGTGGGATGTAGCGGGTTCCCCAGCGGCGACTGAGTTGCGCGACGAGGAAGAGACCTCGGCCTCCCTCGTCCGTGGTGCGCGCGTGCCTGAGTCTGGGCGACGTGTTGCTGGTGTCGGAGACTTCGCAGATCAGGGCCGAGTGGCGGATCAGTCTGAGCTGGATCGGACCGGTCGCGTGTCTGATGGCGTTGGTGACGAGCTCGCTGACGACGATCTCTGTCGTCGCCGTCATTTCACCCAGGCCCCAGTTCTCGAGGTGGCGCGATGCCAGGGCGCGGGCATGGGCGACCACGGCCGGGTCGGACGGCATGTCCCACGTGGACACTTGGTCGGCGGTCAAGGGGTGTGGGCGGGCCAGGAGCAGGGTGATGTCGTCGGGCTGCGGTTCTGGCAGGAGTTGCTGGACCGTTGTCTCGCAGAGTTCTTCGAGGGGCAGGTCTCCCTGGACGAGGGCGGTTGCGAGCTTGGTCATCCCGCGGTCGACGTCCTGGTCGGCCGCCTCGATGAGCCCATCGGTGTAGAGGCCGAGGATCCCGCCCTCGGGGAGTTCGATTTCGGCCATCTCGAAGGGGAAGCCTCCGAGGCCGAGGGGAGGGCCTGCCGGGAGTTCGGGGAAGTGCACGGTGCTGTCGGGTGCGACGACGATCGGTGGCGGGTGCCCGGCGCGGGCCATCTGGCAGTGCCGGGTGACCGGGTCGTAGACGGCGTACAGGCAGGTCGCGCCGAGCAGGGCGGTGGCGGTGGCCGTGGCGGTGGTCCGGTCCGAGGGTTCCCCGTCGATGAGCCGGATGACCATGTCGTCGAGGTGGGCGAGGAGTTCGTCGGGAGGCAGGTCCATGTCGGCCAGCGTGTGGACGGCGGTACGCAGGCGCCCCATGGTGGCGGCCGCCGTGATCCCGTGGCCGACGACGTCGCCCACGGCGAGGGCAACGCGGGCCCCGGACAGGGGGAACACGTCGAACCAGTCTCCGCCGACACCGTCCTTCGCGTCCGCGGGGTGGTAGGAGGAAGCCACCTCAAGGACCGTGCCGGCCAGGAGAGTCTGTGGGAGCAGGCTCCGTTGCAGGGCCAGGGCGGTCGCGTGCTCGCGCGTGTAGCGGCGGGCGTTGTCGATGCACACCGCGGCTCTGGCCACCAGTTCCTGTGCGAGGAGCATGTCGTCGGGTTCGAAGGAGGCGACGTTCTCAGAGCGGACGAACGTGGCAAGACCCAGGACCGTGTCGCGGGCCCGTACGGGAACCGAGATGAGGGAGTGGAGTCCAAAGTCCCGCATGTTCGCGGCTCGTGCGGGTTCTTCGATCGCCCAGAGGTCGCTGGAGGGATCGAGGACGGACATGAGAACGCCATTGCCGTGCACGAGGTAGCTGGCGTCATGCGGCGGGGGTACGAAGTCCACCTGGTCGCCGATTCTGGCCACGGCTTCGGGGCAGCCTGTGCGGACGGACTGCATTCCGGCGCGGCGCATTCTGGGTTTGCTGCCGGGCGCCAGCGGGGTGGGCAGTTCCAGATTGAAGACGGACTCCAGGAGGTCGACGATGACGAAGTCCGCGAAACCGGGCGCGGCGACATCGGCGAGCTCCTGGGCTGTTCGCATGACGTCGAGTGAGCTTCCGATGCGAGCGCCGGCTTCGTTGACCAGTGCGAGGCGCTGCTGGGCCTTCCACCGGTCGGTCACGTCGGTGACCATGTAGCACACGCCGGTGATGGAGTCGTCCGCGTCGACCAGCGGGAAGAAGGAAGTGGAGTAGGAGCGCTGCCTGTGCGGGTCGGCCCAGCTCCAGCCCTGGTACTCGTGGTCGATGACAGGCTCGCCGGTCCGCAGTACGTCACGCATGGTGGCTTCGATCGCCCCTGAGACAAGGCCGGGCAGCAGTTCGCCGAGACGGTGGCCGATTCTCTGCGCGCGCGGCACCCCGCCGAAGCGTTCCAACGTGTCGTTCAGCCATACGTATTGAAGGTCCGAATCCATCACCGCCATGCCGATCGGCGAACGGGTCAGAAAACCGGCGAGAACGGATTGGCCTATTTCCCACTCGAGTTGTCGTTCGCGGACGGAGACGAGGAAGCACTCGTCCTCCCCCTCCCGCAGGACGAATCCCGCGGAGACGTTCAGGTCCACTTCCATCCGGTGGTGCTCCCGGTGCCGGACGGCGACGGTGCCGCTCCAACCCGTTCCCGTGCGGCAGCGGTCGGCGACCCTTCTGGCGCGCACACGGTCTGCCGGTTCTGCCAAGAGGAAGGCCGCGGATCGGCCGACCGCATCAGCCGGCGCGTACCCGAAGAGTTCCTCGGCTCTGCGGGACCAGCCGACAACGGTGCCCTTGGCGTTGATCAGGGCTGTCGCATCGAGGGCCGGGTTCACGGCGCCGGGGCGCCCAACCGGAGACACTGCGCCTGGCCCGACCTTCGAGGGACCACCCGCTGAGGGCATACGGCTCACCACCGTCCGACAGGTCTCCATGGTCCCGCCCCTCCCTGCGACTTTCCACTCGGGTTGGCAGGGGGAGTGGCGGGTCACGGTTGGGCTCCAGCAGGTGACGCTGCCGTCGTCGTGCAGACTGCCCATGCACCGGTCGTCGTCGTTGACGGAATCACCAGGTAGAACCCGTGGAATCCCAAGATGATCTCGCCGGATGCGGCACGGTTTCCCGGAGCACCGTTCCAGGAGTTCGAGCGCGGCGTGGCCCGGTCGGGGGCCGCCTCATGGTCCTGCGCTCAGCCTGCGGCTTCCGGCTCGGTTCTTCGCGACGTTCCGTGTCTTCTTCCTGTTGCCCGACTCGGCGAGCACGGCGAGGACCGCTGGAGACGCCGACTCTTCGGCGAGGAGGCGCTGCATCCAGTCCGTGACCGTGGCCAGCTCGACCGGTGTCGGCACGTGACCGTCCTCGATCGACAGGTAGAACAGCCAGTCGTGGACGCGTCGGCGGATGAACTCGCGGTTCCCTTCCGCCTTGAGCCGGCCGATCTCCGGCAGTAGTTCGGCCGACCACTGCTGGAACTCGGCAGGGCCGGTCACCTGCATCGCGATCCCGTCCACGAGGGCGACCACCGCCGATTTGGACACGATCTCGATGGGGTCGCGCAGGATCATGGTCACGATCGCGCGGTCCCGGTCCCGGTCGCGTCTCGGCGAGGAAGCGGTCACCGAGACGACGCGTTGGTACGCGGACGATCGCACGTGCTCGTCCGCTACGGCGTCGTCGACGTCCACGTCGAGGATGCCGGCGCCTGCCAGCAGCTCGGCCACATCGGAGCGCAATGTCATCGCTTCATCGCTTCATCTCTTCTCGCGGGGCCGGACTCCATATCGCGGGCATCCTCCTCCGGTCCGCACGCTGATCCAAACGAGACGGCCTCCAGCTGCGACCACGGGAGCCCAGCCCCGCCTACGCCCGGCTCCACGCACTGAGCAGCTTCGGGTCCCGTACCCGCTGATCGCCGGGGCGGCGGGCAGGAGCTCGGTTCGGATGGCTGCGGGCCCATCCGGGTGCCTTCCGGACGTGCCGTGGGCGGGAGGCGCCCGTTGAGGGGTATGTCGTTTCGGTCGGGGGCGACCTCGGGATCCGTGAGGAGATCAGCTGTGTACGCAGTGGTTCGGCGGTACGAAGGGGTGACTGATCCTGTCGAGGCGGGACGCCGAGTGGACGAGGGATTCGTGCCCCTCCTCCGCCAGGTCCCCGGCTTCGTGGCCTACTACTGGATCGACGCCGGGGACGGAGTGATGGTCTCCGTCAGCGTCTACGACAACCAAGCCGGGGCCGACGAGTCGGTCAGGAGGGCGGCCGACTTCGTACGGAACAACCTCGCATCGCTGCTCCCCCACCCTCCTCAGGTCACGTCCGGCCAGGTTGTGGCTGCGTAGCGACCTCCGCAACGGGGGGCGGATCCCCGCATCTCCGTGCTGCTGCCCCGGTCATTCGGAAACCGAGACGCACAACGTCGAAGGGCCCCACCGCAAGCGGTGGGGCCCTTCGACTTCGTGCCCGGTGAGGCACTGGCGGAGGATACGAGATTCGAACTCGTGAGGGGTTGCCCCCAACACGCCTTCCAAAGGTTCGTCCACTCGTCCGCAGGGGAACGTGTACGTCCTGGCCTGCGGTGACGTGGTCACCGAGAGCCGGTTCGTGCGGGGCCGGACGGAGGTGAATGAGGCCAGAACTGAGACCATCAGGACTACCTCGTCGTGCGACCTGGACCGGTGAGCGTCGCTGCTTCGGTTCGTGCCAGTACGACGCTGAACCAGGCGTAGGAATCGGGCAGTACGCGGAACCCGGGGAAGGGCGTCTCGCCGCGGTCCGTCGGCCGCACGATGTCGGCCGTTTTGTTCGCGTCCTCCAGGGTTTGGATTCGTCCTCGTTCACCGGCAGCCTTTCGGTCGGCGTCATGTGGCGTGAGCCGGAGGGACGGTAGAGCGGCCCGAGGGAGCGCAAGCAAGTACGCACGAGGGGGCGCAGGCGAGGATTCGGCCAGTCGGTCTCCGATCGCGAGGCCGGTCTGGTTTCGCGCGGCGAGCCGCCCAGGCCACTGGTCGTCAGGCGGCCGGATTCGATCCCGAGGAATTCGGCAGTCCCGTACTCGCCGAATCCGTGCCCAGTGAGATCCGACTCGTCCATCGCGGATGTCGCGAAGTGCGGGGTGCATCAGACCTGGCCGTAGAGGGCCGCCGAGTCGACCAGCCGGATGTCAGGTTCGGTTTCCGCTGTGGCATGCGCCTTCTCGTTGAATCCGGCTCCGCTGAAACAGATGAGCTGGGTTCTGCTGGTGTCGTAGCGGCCGGCCTGGGTTACGAGATCGCGGATGTGTCGTAGGCGGTCGATGTGAGCTGCGCCCATGGTGTCGTTCCACTTGGCTTCCCCGATGGCCAACAGCGGTGGCTTGGCGCCGTCGGCGATGCCGATGACCGCCACGTCGACCTCGTGACCGGTTCGGGCCTTGGGGTCGTGAACGACGCCGTGCCCGACGCGGGCCGGTAGACCGCCCAGAAGCTCGGGGTCGGCGTGATGCAAGGCCCATTCGCGGCAGATCTGCTCGAAATGGGGCCCGAGGACGTTGCTCACGAAGCGACGGCGGCTGGCCTGCCACACGCGGGCGGCGCTGCCGGGCCGCTCCAGCTGATCCCACACCGGGCGCATGATGGCGTGGTAAAAGCCGATCAAAGGCTCGGCGATGCGATAGGTGGGGCGGTTGTCGCGGAAGGCGTCGGCGTCGCGGTGGAGCAGGCCGGCGTCTTCGAGGACGTTGATGGGGTGGGCGATGTCGGTGGCCTTGCGTTCCAGATAGCCGGCCATGCCGCCGCGAGTGGCGTTGCCGTCGGCGACAGCCGCCAGGACGGACAAGTAGAGGGCGGTGTCGCGCAGATCGGGTTCCTCGGCGAGCAGGTACCGGGCCTCGCGAAAGAGCGGCGTTTCGGGATTGAGGACCGTTCGTACGACCCAGTCGTCGAAGTCCTCCGGCCCCGCCGGGCTGTCGCCCCGGGCGAACTCCCGCCGGTAGGCCGGGGTTCCGCCGACGATCGCGTTGACCTGGAGTGCAAGCCGGGGGTCGGTGATGCCCCAGAACTCGGCGGCGAGGCGGTGGTCGAGGGGGCGTACGACCAGTTCCAGTCCCGCCCGGCCTCGCAGCGGCGCATTCCCCGACAGCAGCCTGCCCATGAAGGACAAGGCCGACCCGCACAGCAGCAACCGGGTCCGGGAACCGGCGCGCTGCTCGCGCAGGGGGCGGAGCGCTTCCTGGATGACAGACGGCAGTTCCGGGTTGGCTTTGGCGAGGTACGGGAACTCGTCGATGACCACCGGCACCGGGCGCTCGGTGCCCAGGGCGAGAAGCGCGTCTACGACCTCCGACCAGTTGGCGAAGTGGAACGGGCTCGGCGGTCGCACATGTGTCGTCAGAGCAGCACTGATCCGGCGCAGCGACTCCGCGTCGGCGGCCTCGGTGGCTCCGAAATAGAAGCCGCCCGCGGCGCGGCAGGCGGCGTCCAGCAGGAAGGTCTTTCCCTGACGCCTCCGTCCGGAGACCACTCCGAGGGTCGCACCGGGTTGCGGGTCGGTGATGAAGCGCGTGAGTGCCGACCACTCGTAGTCACGGTCGAACATCTCGATCGGCCTGTCCATGAGCACTCCGTATAGATAGAAGTACACTTCTATAAAGCGTACCTCTATCTATCGCGCCGCTGTGCTGAACACGGGACTACCGCGCCTGGAAGCAGTTCTTCGAGTGCGCCGCGGTCGGGGATGATCGCCTTCACGATGCTGGGCCGCAGCGAAGGCGGCCCAGAAGATCGGAACGGTGATCCAGGACGCCTGTGAAACGGCCCTGTGGGCAAAAACCAGGACAACGTGGGCTGGGAACACGTCGAAGGGCCCCACCGCAAGCAGTGGGGCCCTTCGACATCGTGCCCGGTGAGGCACTGGCGGAGGATACGAGATTCGAACTCGTGAGGGGTTGCCCCCAACACGCTTTCCAAGCGTGCGCCCTAGGCCTCTAGGCGAATCCTCCGCCGGGAACATTACATGAAGGCCAGGAGTGCTAGCGAACTCGTTCCCGGTCGGCCGATCGGGTACCCTGGGCGCAGCCCCTCACGTGGCGCTATCTGACTGAACTCCCCCAGGGCCGGAAGGCAGCAAGGGTAGGTTGGCTCTGGCGGGTGCGTGGGGGGCCCTTGCGTTCCCGGGATCGGTTGTCCGTGCCGCGTGCCGCGTGTGGTCTGTGCCCTCGCTGCCTGTGCCATCCCTCTCGTCTCCGGGCTCCGGGCTCCGGACTGCGGCGGGACTCGTTGTCGGTGGGCGCCTATAACCTCGTAGGCGTGTCGTCTCTCGCGCTGTACCGCCGTTATCGCCCGGAGTCGTTCGCCGAGGTCATCGGGCAGGAGCATGTCACCGACCCGTTGCAGCAGGCGCTGCGGAACAACCGGGTCAATCACGCGTACCTGTTCAGTGGTCCGCGCGGCTGTGGCAAGACGACCAGTGCGCGCATCCTGGCGCGCTGTCTGAACTGTGAGCAGGGTCCCACCCCGACGCCCTGCGGGGAGTGCCACTCCTGTCGTGACCTGGCGCGCAACGGGCCCGGTTCCATCGACGTCATCGAGATCGACGCGGCGTCGCACGGTGGTGTGGACGACGCCCGTGAGCTGCGCGAGAAGGCGTTCTTCGGGCCGGCCGCCAGTCGCTACAAGATCTACATCATCGACGAGGCGCACATGGTCACCCCGGCGGGCTTCAACGCCCTGCTGAAGGTGGTCGAGGAGCCGCCCGAGCACCTCAAGTTCATCTTCGCCACCACCGAGCCCGAGAAGGTCATCGGGACGATCCGCTCGCGTACGCACCACTATCCGTTCCGGCTCGTGCCGCCGGGCACGCTGCGCGACTACCTCGGCGAGGTGTGCGGGCGCGAGGAGATCCCGGTCGAGGAGGGCGTACTGCCGCTGGTGGTGCGGGCGGGCGCCGGGTCCGTGCGTGACTCGATGTCCGTCATGGACCAGCTGCTCGCCGGGGCCCGCGCCGAGGGCGTGACGTATGCCATGGCCACCTCGCTGCTCGGGTACACCGACGGCTCGCTGCTCGACTCCGTGGTCGAGGCCTTCGCCTCGGGGGACGGCGCCGCGGCCTTCGAGGTCGTGGACCGGGTCATCGAAGGCGGCAACGACCCCCGCCGCTTCGTCGCCGACCTGCTGGAGCGGCTCCGTGACCTGGTGATTCTCGCCGCGGTCCCGGACGCCGCGGAGAAGAGTCTGCTCGACGCGCCCGCCGATGTCGTCGAGCGTATGCAGGCCCAGGCCGGTGTCTTCGGCGCCGCCGAACTGAGCCGCGCCGCCGACCTCGTCTACCAGGGCCTGACCGAGATGCGCGGCGCCACCGCTCCGCGCCTCCAACTCGAGCTGATCTGCGCCCGCGTCCTGCTGCCCGCCGCCTACGAGGACGAGCGCGCCGTACTCGCCCGCCTCGAACGGCTCGAACGCGGCGGCCTCCAGATCATGCCCGGCAGCCCGACGCCCCCCGTGGCCTACGCGCCCGGGGCCGGAGCGCACCCGCCGATGCAGGCGGACCCGAACGCGGCGGGGCCGGGGGGCGGTCCCGCCGGTGGCGCGGGGTACGGAAACGTGCCGCCCGGTGGGGGACCGGCGGCGGCGCGGGCTGCGGTACGGGGTGGTGGGGTTCTCGCTCCCACTCCGGCGCCCACTGCTCCCGCTCCCACTCCGGCTTCCGCTCCTCCTTCTGCTGCCCCACCCTCTACCTCTCCCTTCCCCCCTCCGTCTCCCTCGGCTTCCGCCGATGTGCCCTCCGAGGTGGCGCCCGCGCAGTCCGATGGAGGTGGCCAGCCCGCCCCGGGCGAGGCCGGACCCGGCGTTGCGGCAGAGACCGGAGCCGGGACCGGTGGCACCGGCGGGCGGCCCGGAGCCTGGCCCGGTGCGGCGGCGCCTGGCAGCGGAGGTGCTGGTGCCGGGGGCGGCGCCGACCGTCGTCCCGGCGGCTGGCCCACGGCTGCCGCGGCAGGCAGCGGGCAGGCCCAGGCTCCGGGACGCGCCGCTCCGCCGACGGCGCCGAGCGCCACGGGATCCAGTACGCCGGGACCGAGCTCGGCGCCCGCGACCTCAGCGGGACCGGCCTCCCAGGGACCGGCCTCCGCGCCCCCGAACCAGGCAGGCCCGGGCGGCACCTCGCCAGGCGCAGGCGCAGCTACTGGCGGTGGCGGCGGCACTGGCGGCGGCCTCGACCCCCGAACCCTGTGGCCGAACATCCTTGAGGCGGTCAAGAACCGGCGCCGGTTCACCTGGATTCTGCTGAGCCAGAACGCCCAGGTCGCCGGGTTCGACGGGACCACGCTCCAGCTCGGTTTCGTGAACGCGGGTGCCCGCGACAACTTCGCCAGCAGCGGCAGCGAGGAAGTGCTGCGGCAGGCGCTGGCCGAGGAGTTCAACCTCCCGTGGAAGGTCGAGGCGATCGTCGACCCCTCGGGCGGCAGCGCACCGCCCCCGGCGGCGGGCGGCTTCGGCGGTGGGCCGGGCGGTGGCTCCGGCGGCGGCTCGTACGGCGCCGGGGGTACTGGTGGTTCGTACGGCGGCGGTGGCTCCGGCGCCGGAGGCGGCAGCTCGTACGGCGGTGGTGGTGGAGGTGTCGGTGGTGGCTCGGGGCCGTCCGCTCCGCAGGCGTCGGCCGGTCCCTCGGCAGGCGGGCCGGGTGCGCAGCCGCAGCAGTCCGGTCCCGGGGGATCCGGGCACAGCGGCCCCGCCGCCTCCGGATCGCCCGCGCCGTCCTCGGCACCGCCCGCGCAGAGACCGGGCGCCGGTACCCCGGCAGCCGCTTCCGCACCGCGACCTCCGGAGCCGCAGTACGTGGCACCCGAGGACGACGTACCGGCCGAGGACGACGACGACCTCGACGCCTCCGCGGCCCTTTCCGGCCATGAACTGATCGTCCGCGAACTCGGCGCGACGGTCGTCGAGGAGACCCCGCACGGGGGATGACGGGTAGGGCGGGGGCTGACCTGGGTAGGGCGGGGACAACTCGGCTGGGACGAGGGGATGCCCAGGCTGGGACAGGAGATGACCCGGGTGGGCGGAGCGTGGAAGCGGCTGGGGCAGAGCGCGGAAGCGGGCGGAGCACGGAAGTTGGCGAGTTCGGGGCGCGGAAGCGGGCGGGTTCGGAGGAATCCACCAACCTCCCGACCCCCCTCCACTCGGCGGCCCGTACAAGAGCGGGGCGGCGTCGGCGGATAGGCTGGGCGGCGTGAAGGTCCTTGTCATCGGCGGCGGTGCCCGCGAACACGCCCTGTGCCGCTCCCTGTCCCTCGACCCCGACGTCAGCGCTCTGCACTGCGCGCCCGGCAACGCCGGTATCGGCGAACTGGCCGAACTGCACACGGTGGACGCCCTCGACGGCGATGCCGTGGCCGTGCTCGCGCGCCGGCTCGGGGCCGGTCTGGTGGTCGTCGGGCCCGAGGCCCCGCTGGTCGAGGGGGTCGCCGACGCCGTACGGGAAGCCGGTATCGCCTGCTTCGGGCCGAGCGCCGAGGCGGCGCGGCTCGAAGGGTCCAAGGCCTTCGCCAAGGACGTGATGGCCGCGGCCGGTGTGCCGACCGCCCGTAGCTACGTCTGCACCACGGCCGCGGAGATCGACGAGGCACTGGACGCCTTCGGCGCCCCGTACGTGGTCAAGGACGACGGGCTCGCGGCGGGCAAGGGCGTCGTCGTGACCGACGATCTCGCCGCCGCGCGCGAACACGCACTGGCCTGCGGACGGGTCGTCATCGAGGAGTACCTCGACGGTCCCGAGGTCTCCCTCTTCGCGATCACCGACGGTACGACGGTGCTGCCGCTCCAGCCCGCCCAGGACTTCAAGCGCGCCCTCGACGGCGACGAGGGCCCCAACACCGGTGGCATGGGCGCCTATTCGCCGCTGCCCTGGGCCGATTCCGGCCTGGTCGACGAGGTGCTGCGGACCGTGCTGCAGCCCACCGTCGACGAACTCCGCCGCCGTGGCACCCCCTTCTCCGGCCTCCTCTACGCGGGCCTCGCGCTGACCTCGCGCGGCGTGCGCGTCATCGAGTTCAACGCCCGGTTCGGCGACCCCGAGACCCAGGTCGTCCTGGCCCGTCTGCGGACCCCGCTGGCCGGAGTGCTGCTCGCCGCCGCCGAGGGCACCCTCGCGGACCTCGAACCGCTGCGCTGGAGCGAGGACGCGGCGGTCACCGTCGTCGTCGCCTCGCACAACTACCCCGGCACCCCGCGCACCGGCGACCCCATCACCGGCCTGGACGAGGTCGTCCAGAACGACGCCCCGCACGCCTACGTCCTGCACGCGGGCACCCGGCACACCGACGCCGCCGTCCTCAGCTCCGGCGGCCGCGTCCTGTCCGTCACGGCCACCGGCCCCGACCTGGCCCGCGCCCGCGAGCGCGCGTACACCGCGGTCGGCCGTATCCACCTCGACGGTTCGCACCACCGGACCGACATCGCGGCCAAGGCGGCGGCGGACACGGTCTGACGGGCGGATGGTCTGACGGCCGGACGGCCCGGCGGGCCGGTGGCCCGGTGGCCCGACGGGCCGAGCGAGGTTCCGCGGTTTCGTAGTTCTGTTCAGGTCAGGTCAGTTCAGTTCAGCGAAGCGGGCGGCGGCAGGAGACGGCTGAAACGGCCCCTCCTGCCGCCGCCCTCTTTTGTGCCTCCCGAACAGCGTTCCCGTACGCCGTTGTGTCTCTCCCATACGCCCCCGCCCCCCTCCCGTACGTCCCCGCGTCCCGCCCGCACGCCCCGGCTCACGCGTCGCCGTAGATCTCGCCGTACGACAGCCGCACCTCCTATACGCCTCGCAGGCCTCGGATTTCCCCTCTTTCCCCAAAGCCATTCCATTGGGTGAGGCGCTGCGCTACGGGCTGACGGGCGGGGCGGCCCCAACTACTGTGCGGCGCAAGCTTTCCGGTACGTGGCTCCTCGGCCGTATCGGGCACTTGGCCCACTGCCATTGCGATGTCAGTGGCGGCTGCCACAGTGGGGGAGTGAGCAGAGCTGAGGATGTGCGCGCGGGGATTCCGGCATCGTGTCCGGGGTCGCGGCAGGCGCGCCGGGACTGCCGTCGGCGAGCGTAGGGGGTGACAGCGGCCGTGTCCGGTACGGGTGTGGAGATGGGTGCGCGAGTGGCGCGGGCCCGGGCCCTGGGAGTGCTGCGGATTCGCGGCCGGGCACTGGCCGTCGCGCTGCTGCCCGCCGCCGTGTTCGTGATCCTCCTGGTCGCCGGTGCCACGGAACGTCTCACCGGTGCGGCCTGGGACGTGGTGCGCTGGGTCGTCGGCGCCGTCGCCGTCGTGGTGCTCCTGTGCGCGGTCGGGGTCGGCCTGGTCGTGGCACGTGCCCGGCCCGCGCTGAGCCCCACGGTGCCCATCCCCGAGCATGCCGCCCCGGACCTGTACCGGCTGGTGCGCGAACTGGCCGACCGGCTGGGCGTCCCCGCGCCCTCGGCGATAGCCCTCACCCCGGACTGCGACAGCTGGCTGGAGGACCGCACCCATCGGGCGCATCGTGGGCACGACGTGGTTACGGGAGCGTCGGGGACGGGGGTTGGGTCGGGCGCGAGTGCCGTCGCAGGGTCAACTTCCGCCCCGGCTACGGGTTCCGGCTCCAGTTCCAGTTCCAGCTCCGGTTCCGGGTCCGACACGTCGTCTCGCGGCGACGATGCGGTCGCAGGCGCCGGTGGGGCAGCGGGCCACGAGGAACCCGGTGGTGGCACCGTCGGTGAGTCTCGTACGGAGGCCCTCGCCTCGGCCTCAACTCCCGTGTCACGCCCCGTCTCCCATCGGGTCGGTACGGGCGGTACGGGTGTCGGTACGGGTGCGGACGCGCGCGACGGGGTGCATGGGCGGGGCGGGCCCTTGGCTCCCGTGCTCGTGATCGGCTCGCCGTTTCTGTGGTGGATGCGGGTGGGCGAACTGCGGGCCGTGCTCGCCCCGGTGGTCGCCGGTACGGAGCCGTCGGCGCACCCGGACATAGCGGCGGCCCGGCGTTTCGTACGAGGACTGGACGCGGCCGTGGCCGTCAGCGCGGCGCCCGGACGCGGGCCGCTGGCGCGGGTGGCGCTGGCCGGAGTGGGCTGGGTGACACGGCTGATGTTGCGCGGCTGCCGGGTGCACGCCGCGGAGATGGAGCGCGGGGTCGCGGCGGCCGCCGCCGAGCGTGCACAGGCTGTGGATTACGGTCCGCGCATCATGGCGCAGGAACAGGTGGGCCTCGCCTACGCGGGGTGGGACCGCCTGCTCACCAAGGTCGCCCTGCCCGCCTGGCGGATGGGGCGCTGGCCCTCGCGCCTGGACGCGGGAGTGGTCGCCGCGCTCACCGAACTGTCCCGGCGTGACCGGCTCGCCGACAACTTCTCCTCCCGCCTCAACGAACGCCCCGCCTGCGACCTGCTCGAAGAGCCCGGTGCGATGGACGAGGCGGCCTCCCTGCTCGCCGCCCGCCTCTTCCACGGCGGCCCCGCCGAGCCCGGCCCCGACTGGGCACCCATCGACTGGCAGAGCTACCCCGACGAAGTCGTGGACCGCAAGTGGCGCTCCGACGCGGCCCGCCTCCACAAGGTCCTGGACGGTCTCGGGGAACCTCAGGAGAGCGCTTCCGCAGGGGAGTTGAGGGGTGGGGAGGCGCGGGAGGGGGCGCATACGGATGCGAGCGCGGACGCGGTGGCTCGTACCGCGACCGATCCCGGCCCGACCCTTGCGCGAGTGGTGAACCAACTCAGCCTTGTCGGCGTCCCGTTCACCCCCGCTCCGGCCGTTTCCTCCGCCTCCACCACGCACCCCACCGACATCGACACCGAAACCGGCATCAGCACCGGCACCGACACCACCTCCGGTGCCGATCGCGACGACCGGGCCTCCCTGATCGCCGCCGCGCTCAGCGCCGAGCTGTCGCGGGAGGAGGCGAGCGGTCCGGGAGCGGGTTCGTCCGGTGGCGGGGGTACGGGCGGGGGCAGGCACGGGTCCGCCGCGGACGCCGAGGCGGTGTGGTGGGGGGAGGGGATGATGCCACTGTTCCCGTTGCAACCTCCGCGTACGGCACGGGAGTTGCTGGCCGATCACGTACGGGCGATGGTCTGCTGTGCGGCCGTGGACACGGCGGGCGCGGCGCCCGGTCTCGACTGGCTGGACGGCCCCTCGCTGCTGATCGACGGCCAACGGGACGCGGGACTGGGGCCGTTGGTGCTCAGCCTCGTCGAGGACGGCGACCCGGAACCGCTCAAGGACTGGCTCGCCGACCGCGGCGTACGCGCGGACAAGCCCGTACGTCTGGTCTGAGTGTGACGACCCGGGCCCCGTCTCGCGCCTGGGTCTGACGACTCGGGCCATGCCTCCCGCCTGGGCCTGACGATTCGGGCCATGCCTCCCGCCTGGGTCTGACGACCCGCGCCCCGTCTCACGCCCAGGGGGGCCCGACGACCCGCGCCCGCTTCCCGTACACCCGTTACCCCACCCTCCTCAAGCGCGCCCAACCGGCGCGCGGGCGCACGCCCCCGCGCACACTTGTGGTTTCCGTCACGCCAATTCACGACGAACGGTGACGAGACAGGTGCGGGATGTGGTGTGCTGGGACCAGTCCTGACACGGGCGGTGGCCGGGGGATCGCGGAACGCGACAATCCGTTCGCCCTGCCCGCAGGCGAGGGAGGGGAACCACGATGACCACACAAGGCCCGGGGCCGGGGCGCACGCCCAACACCGCCGCGTCCCCGGCAACGCCCCCGCGCGCCACCGCCCCACCACCCCCCGCGCCGCGCGCGACCCCGGTCACCCCCACGACCTCCGTCACCCCCACGACCCGAGCCATCCCCACGCCCAAGCCCCCCACCGACCCCTCCGATGCCCCGGCCCGCCACCCCGGCGCCCCGGCCCCTCACCCCGACGCCCCCACCCCACCCCCACCCCCGGCCCCCCGCTCCCTCGAACTCCCCACCCCCCGCTGGGAGTCCGGCGCCCTGGCCCACGCCGTCACCGACCCCTTCGGCCAGGGCCCGCTGCCCTGGCTGCGCGGCAGTGAGACGTACTTCGACGACACGGGACAGGTGGTGCCCTGGTACGTGGACCACGCTCCGGCGCCCGGGGCCCGGCACGTTCCGGCGCCGCGGGCGAGCGGGCCCCGTACCGCCGACGACGTGCACCGGCAGATCAAGGGGTTCACCGCGACCGGGGCGGTGGCGCCGGGCGAGGCGATCGACTTCCATGTGACGGTCGACCCGCCGCAGCAGTTCGGCGTGGACGTGTACCGGATCGGCCACTACAACGGCGACGGCGCGGCCAAGATCACCACGAGCCCGCGGCTCTCGGGCATCAAACAGCCGCCGCCGCTGACCGCCGACCGCTCGGTCTCCTGCCACCACTGGTGGCTCTCCTGGCGTCTCCAGGTGCCGAGTTACTGGAGCGTCGGCGCGTACGTCGCCGTGCTGACGACCGCCGACGGCCACCGCTCGCACGTCCCCTTCACGGTCCGCGACAACCGCAGCGCGGACCTGCTCCTGGTCCTCCCGGACATCACCTGGCAGGCGTACAACCTCTTCCCGGAGGACGGCCGTACGGGCGCGAGCCTCTACCACGCCTGGGACGAACAGGGGCGGCTGCTCGGCGAGGAACAGGCCGCGTGCACCGTCTCCTTCGACCGGCCCTACGCGGGCGCCGGACTCCCCCTGCACGTCGGCCACGCCTACGACGTCATCCGCTGGGCCGAGCGCTACGGCTACGACCTCGCCTACGCCGACGCCCGCGACCTGCACGCCGGACGCGTCGACCCGAGCCGCTACCGGGGCATGGTCTTCCCGGGCCACGACGAGTACTGGTCGACACCGATGCGCCGTACCGTCGAACGCGCCCGCGCCCAGGGCACCTCGCTGGTCTTCCTGTCCGCCAACTCCCTGTACTGGAAAGTGGAGTTGAACCCCTCACCGTCCGGAGTGCCGGACCGGCTGCTGAGCTGCCGCAAGCGGCGCGGGCCCGGAAAGCCGGTGCTGTGGCGGGAGGTCGAGCGGGCGGAGCAGGAGGTACTT
Source organism: Streptomyces sp. NA04227 (assembly GCF_013364195.1). NCBI lineage: Bacteria > Bacillati > Actinomycetota > Actinomycetes > Kitasatosporales > Streptomycetaceae > Streptomyces > Streptomyces sp. NA04227. The sequence goes on from NZ_CP054918.1 coordinate 4,213,994, forward strand.
GGCATCCAGTACGCGGGGCGGGTGCCCGAGCCGCGGCCGCTGGTGGTGCGCAACGCCGGGCACTGGCTGTGGGAGGCGACGGGGGCGTACGAGGGCGACAGCGTGGAGGGACTCGTCGCGGGCGAGGCCGACCGCTACTTCCCGCGCGCCCCGCTGCCCGAGCACGAGGAACGCGTGCTGCTCGCGCACTCCCCGTACGAGGACGTGGAGGGGACGCCGCGCTTCCAGGAGACCTCGCTGTACCGTGCGCCGTCCGGTGCGCTGGTCTTCGCCTCCGGCACCTTCGCCTGGTCGCCCGCCCTTGACCGGCCCGGCCACGTGGACGAACGCATCCAGCGCGCGACGGCCAATCTGCTCGACCGCATCTGCAAGCACAGCTGAGCAAGCACAGCTGAGCAAGCACAGCTGAGCAAGCACAGCTGAGCAAGCACAGCTGAGCAGGCACAGCCCAGCAAGCACCGCTGAGCGATCACAAACCGAGCAAACGCTGCTGAGCAAACACAGCTGAGCAAACGCGGCCGGGATCCGCGAACGCGGCCGAGGCCCGCGCGTGCGGTCGGATTCGGCCACCGGCACCGCTGTCGCGAGCGGTGCGCGCCTTCCCCGGCGGACCGCCCGACGGGCCCGCGCCACGAAAGACCCATCCCGTGGCCAGGGCTCCCGCCGCGATGCGGGAGAATCGAGGCACTGTACTGAACCACGGGGAGGCACCGTGTCCGGATTCGTCGTAAAGCCCGAGCCGCTGGAGGTTCCGGGCCTGGTGCATCTGCACACCGGCAAGGTGCGGGAGCTGTACCGCAACGAGTCCGGCGACCTGATCATGGTCGCAAGCGACCGGATGTCCGCCTACGACTGGGTGCTGCCCACCGAGATCCCGGACAAGGGGCGGGTCCTCACCCAGCTCTCCCTGTGGTGGTTCGACCAGCTCGCCGACCTGGCCCCGAACCACGTCATCGGCACCGAACTGCCCGCCGGCGCCCCGGCCGACTGGGCCGGGCGCACGCTGGTCTGCAAGTCCCTGGACATGGTCCCGGTCGAGTGCGTGGCCCGCGGCTACCTCACCGGTTCCGGCCTCGCCGAGTACAAGCAGTCGCGCACCGTCTGCGGCCTCGCCCTGCCGCCCGGCCTGGTCGACGGCTCCGAACTGCCCGCGCCGATCTTCACCCCGGCGACCAAGGCCGCGGTCGGCGACCACGACGAGAACGTCTCGTACGAGGAGGTCGCCCGCCAGGTCGGCGCGGAGACCGCCGCCGACCTGCGCCGCGCCACCATCGACGTGTACGCGCGCGCCCGCGACATCGCCCGCGACCGGGGGCTGATCCTCGCCGACACCAAGTTCGAGTTCGGCTTCGAGGGGGACACCCTCGTCCTCGCCGACGAGGTGCTGACCCCGGACTCCTCGCGCTTCTGGCCCGCCGACGAGTGGCAGCCCGGCCGCGCCCAGCCCTCCTTCGACAAGCAGTACGTACGCGACTGGCTGACCTCCGCCGAATCCGGCTGGGACCGCGCCTCCGAAACCCCGCCGCCCGCCCTTCCGGAGCGTGTGGTGGAGGCGACGCGAGCGAAGTACGTGGAGGCGTACGAGCGGCTTACGGGCTTGAACTGGCAGTGAGTCGGGGCTGACCAGGGGGCGGGGCGCTGAGCTGGAGGCGGGGCGAGGCGCTGAGCCGGAGACGGCGGTGCCGTGGCCCGCGTGATCGCGTCCCCTGGCGCCCCCGCCCCCCGTTGTCCGGCGCCGGCCCTGCTATCCCGCGCCACTGCCTCGGGTCAGCGGGGCGAGCGCCGCGTCCACCGTTTTCCGTAGGCTCCGGGCGCTCGCTCCGGCGCGTGAGCGTACGTTCACGCCGTACGCGAGCAGGGCGAGAACCTCGGCGTACGCGGCCGGGTCGGTGCCCTCGGTGAGCTGACCGAGGGCCGCCGCACGGGTGAGCGCGGCGCGCATGGCGTTCCGCAGTGCCCGGTGATGAGCGTCGAGCAGCTTGTGCACCTCGGGGTCGGGGCCCGTCGCGGCGCCCGTCTGGGCGTTGACGATCATGCAGCCCCAGCCCGCGCGTTCGCCGGTGCAGCGCACCGCGACCAGGCCCGCGAAGAACTCCCGTATCGCGGGCAACCCCCGCTCGTCCCGGCTCAGTTGCTCGAAGGCGGGCAGCGACCGGTGGTGCAGATAGCGGCGCAGGGCGGCCGCGTACAGCGCGTCCTTGCCGCCGAAAGTCCCGTACAGGCTGGACCGGTTGAGCCCCGTCGCGGCCGTGACCGCCTGGATCGAGGTGGCCGGTCCGCCCTGTTGCCAGAACAGTTCCTCGACGCGTTCCAGCGCCTGTTCGGGGTCGAAGTGCTTGATGTCCGGCATGAGTTGGGCTCGGGCTTCCGTGCGGGGCGGGCGGGGACCGGGGCGGCGCCGTACTTGAAACGACTGTTCCAAGATAGTCCCCGGGGGCCCTTGACGTACGACTGTCGGGCGCAGCAGTCTGGTGGTCCGATCCTGAAACGATCGTTCCAAGTTGATTCCGGGGCGAGCCGAGCGCCGGAAAACGTGTGCCGGACAAACGTGTGCCGGACAAGCGAGTGCACCGGCCGAATAGGGGGCGGAATTCATGAGCCGTAGCCTGCGCGAGGAATTACGAGAGCTGTACGAGAACGGTCATCTGAAGCTGCCCGAGGACGTGCTCAAGGTGATGAGCGAGGGCGCGTTGGAGCTCGTGGAGTCGGGCATGCGGGCGCACGCGCTGTCCGTGGGGGCGGCCGCACCGCGCTTCACGCTGCCGACCGCCTCGGGCCGTACGGCCGCCCTGGACGACCTGCTCGCCGAGGGCCCCGTCGTCCTCACCTTCTACCGCGGCGCCTGGTGCCCGTACTGCAACCTCGCGCTGCGCGCCCTGCAACGGCACCTCGACGCGTTCACCGCCCGGGGCGCCCGCCTGGTGGCGATCTCCCCGCAGATCCCGGACGAGTCGCTGGCCCTCTCCGAGCGGGAGAGCCTCGGCTTCGACGTGCTCAGCGACATCGGCTCCGAGGTAGCCGAGCGGTTCGGCATCGCCTTCGACCTCTCCGCGGACCTCGGCGCCCTGTACGACCGGCTGGGCTTTGACCTCCAGCGCGTCAACGACGGCCACGCCCGCACCCTGCCGCTGCCCGCCACGTACGTCATCGACCGCGAGGGCGTCATCCGCTGGGCCTTCGTCGAGACCGACTACACCGTGCGCGCCGAGCCCGCGGACATCCTGGCGGCGCTCGACGGCCTCGGCGGCGCGGAGTAGTGCTGGAGCAGTAGTGCCGGAGCGCGACCGGCCCGGGTGACGCTGCGGCCGAAGCTTGACGAGCGGGGCGGCTGGGCTGCTGGGCGGCCGAGTGGCCGGGCTGTCACGCGGGCAGCAGAAAAGGCCCCTGTCCGGTGATCCGGGCGGGGGCCTCACTGTCGTACTGAACTGCTGAACTGGAGCGAACGACGAGGTTCGAACTCGCGACCTCAACCTTGGCAAGGTTGCGCTCTACCAACTGAGCTACGTTCGCATGCGCCGTGGCGCGTCATCCACTATACCCAACCGCGAGAGCGCGCGAGCCGGACCGCGGCATGACGGTTCTCGGCCCCGAGTTTGCCGGCGGCGGAGGACAGGTAGTTGCGGACGGTGCCCTGGGAGAGGCGGGCGCGTTCGGCGATCTCGGACACCGGCGCTCCGTCCGCGGCGAGTTCCAGCACCTCGGCCTCCCGCGCGGTCAGCGGTGAGTCGCCCGCGGAGATCGCGTCGGCCGCCAAGTCGGGGTCCACATAACGGTTTCCGGCGTGCACGGTACGGATGATCTCGGCGAGGCCCTGTGCGCTGACCGTTTTCGGAACGAAGCCGCGTACGCCCGCCGCAAGGGCCCGCTTGAGGTGTCCGGGCCGCCCATGACTGGTCACGATCAGCGACCGGCACCCGGGCAGTTCCTCGCGCAGCCTTGTGGCCACACTCACACCGTCGGCGCCGGGCATCTGCAGATCGAGTACGGCGACGTCGGGCACATGCGCCCGGGCCATCGCCAGCGCCTCCGGACCGGACGCCGCCTCGGCCACCACGAGCAGGTCGTCCTCCAGCGCGAGCAGCGCCGCGAGCGCTCCCCGGATCAGATGCTCGTCGTCGGCGAGGAGTACGCGTACGGCAGCACCGGAACCGGAGTCTCCGATTCCGATGTTGTCTGCGCTCGCGCGGGAGTCCGAGCCCACGCCCGAGCCCGCACCCGCGCCGGAGCCCGAGCCCGCGTGCGAGCCCGCGTGCGAGCCTTGCCCCGCGGCCTCGCCGCCCCCGTCCGCCGGGCCCACGATGCCCTGGATCACGCCGCCTCCTCGCCGTCCGCAGCACGCTTCGTCATGTACGTCCCACCGTCCGCCGTCGCTGGGCGGTCCTGGTCCAGGCCGTGGCCCAGGCCCGGGCCCGGGCCCTGTTCCTGCTCTCTCTCCGGCCCGTCCGCACCGAGAGAAGCCTCCCCGTGGGAAGCCGTCCCGAGGGAACCCGCCCCGCGCCCACTCCCGCCCGTCTGACCCGGCGACCCGCCGGCCCCCCGTACCGGCACCTCAGCAACCACACGGAACCGCCCGCCCACCACCGGCCCGGCGCTCAGGCTCCCGTCCACCACCGCGAGCCGCTCCCGCAGCCCAGCCAGCCCGGACCCGCCCGATCCCGGCGTTCGGGCCCCTGCCACCGTCGTCCCAGACGTGGCTGTCGTGGCGGTCGCCCCCGCCCCGTCCCGCACCCCGTCGTTCTCCACCGTCAGCCTCGCCCGGTCACCGTCGACGGTCAGCGCGATGACGCACGTACGCGCGTCGCCGTGGCGCAGGACGTTCGTGGCGGCCTCGCGGACCACCCAGCCGAGGGCCGAGCGGGCCTCGCCGGGTAGGAGGCCCGCGGCGGCGGTGCCGGAGACGGCGCAGTCGATGCCCGCGGCGGTCAACACGCCCTGGGCGCCGGCCAGTTCGGTGTCGACGGCGACTCCGCGATAGCCGCGTACGACCTCGCGTACCTCGCGCTGCGACTCCTGGGCGATGCGCTGCGCCTCGATCATCTGCTCCACGGCCTCGGGGCGGGAGCGGCGGGCGAGCTGGACGGCCAGCTCGCTCTTGAGGGCGATGACGGCGAGGTTGCGGCCGAGGATGTCGTGCAGGTCGCGGCCGAAGCGCAGCCGCTCCTCGGCGACCGCGAGCCGGGCCCGGGTCTCCTTGGCCTCGTCGAGCGCGTACACGGCCCTGAGCAGCCAGACCGAGAAACCCGAGGTGAAGGCCAGGAACCCGCCGCTAATCAGTACCGCGAGACCGGCCGCGAGCACCTCGCCGCCGGACTGCCCGACCGGCACGCAGATCAGCGCGGCCGCCACGGCCACCCCGACCACCAGGCCCGGCAGCCGCTTGTGCCGCCGCACGCCGAGCGAGGCGATCCCGAGGCCGAAGGCGATCATGCCGAAGTACATCTGGCCTCCGGCCCGGCCGACTCCGCCGCCCGGCGCGTGCAGCGCGAGGGCGAGCACGGTCACGGCGGCGACGAGGGTGGACACGGACAGGACGACCAGCCGCCGCACCGGCCGGGGACGGCGCCCGAGGACCCAGTCCAGGCTGGCCGGGATGGTCACCATGCACAGCAGCGCGTGCACGGTCACGATCAGCAGCAGCGCGGTGGCCAGCGGCGTCGAGACCTCGCCGAAGCCGGTCGGCCCGAACGTGAAGATCTCGGTCGTGGCGATGAAGTAGTAGCACCACCGCGTGTATGCCTCGACCTTCGCCGGTGTGCTCTTGCCCCGCCACCACCTGCCGGGCTTTTCCATGGCCTTCATACGCGCCTGTTCCTCACCCGAGTTCTTGTCCGCGGCCTGGCCGCCGCTGCCGTTCGTCGCCCCGGCCCAGGTCAGCGGCGGGGCTCCCAGCGGAACCACCGTCGCACAGCGAAGCAGCACACGACGATCCAGGCCAGCGCGGTCGCCGTGGCGCCCAGCGTCTCGTACCCGGAGAGGTCGCCGGTCCATCCGGCCCGGATCAGTTGCACGGCCGGGGACAGCGGCAGCAGTTCGCACACGCCGGCCACGCGGTCGGGCATCACCTCCAGCGGGACGGTGATCCCGGAGCCGAGCATCGCGACCAGCAGGAACGGCATCACGGTGACGCCCGCGCTCTCCACGGTCCGGGTGAAACTCGCGGTCAGCGCGCCGAGCACGGCACACAGCGCCAGGCCGAGCAGGACACCGAGCAGCGCGAGGTGCGGCGCCTCGGGCGCCTCGACGCCGAGCAGCAGCGCACAGCCGACCGCGACGAGCAGGCACTGCACGAACCCGACGGCGGCCGCGGGCACCGAGGCCCCGGCCAGGACCTCGGCGTCGCTCGCCTCGCCGGTACGCAGCCGCTTCAGTACGAGTTCCTCGCGGCGTGCGACAAAGGTGGTCGTCAACGCGGTGTAGACGGCGAACAGCAGCGAGAAGCCCATCGCGGCGGGCAGCAGCACCTCCGCGAGGTCGAGTCCCGCCTTGTCCAGATCCATGTTCTCGGTACCGGAGCGCACGGTCAGCGGGAGCACGAACGGTACGAAGAGCGCCGTGAACAGCGTGCCCCGGTTGCGCAGAAACAGCGCCACCTCGGCCCGCGCCAGCGCGCCCACCCGCCCCCGCGCCGTAGTGCGCGCCCCACCACCCGCCACGGGGGCACCCACGCGCGCCCCGCCCTCGGCGACCGAACCGACCGAATCGGCTGCACCAGCTGAACTCGCTGAACCGACCGAACTCGCCTTACCGGCAGAGAACTTACGTTCCGTACGTTCCGCACTCACGCGCTGACCCCCTTCGCCCCGGTCGCAGCCCCGGCCGTACGACCCGCATCGCCCCCACGACCCGCATCGCCCCCACGACCCGCATCCGCCCCCTCGGCAGCCTCCGCCACCCCCGTACGCCTGTTGCTGTTGCTGTTGCTGTTGCTGTTGCTCTGCGCGATCCGCAGGAACGCCTCCTCCAGTGACGCCGCACGGACGTTGAGGGCGCGCAGCTCGACGCCGTGCTGGGCGGCCCAGGTCAGTACGACGGTGGCGGTGCGCTGCAACTCCCGTGTGTACAGGCGCAGATGGCGCCCGTCGGTCTCGTGGTGGGTGACGCCGAGCGGGGCGAGCGGCGGCAGATCGCCGGGCAGGTAGCGCTCGGGCAGTTCGAAGGACATCTGCGAGGGCTGTGAGGCCACCACATCGGCGACCGTGCCCTCGGCTGCGATCCGGCCCTCGTGCAGCACGGCGAGCCGGTCGGCCAGCTCCTCGGCCTCCTCCAGGTAGTGCGTGGTCAGCAGTACGGTCGTGCCTTCCTCGCGCAACTGCCGTACCAGGCGCCAGGTTTCGCGGCGCCCCTCGACGTCGAGTCCGGTGGTCGGCTCGTCCAGGAACAGCACCTCGGGACGCCCGAGCAGCGCGAGCGCGAGGTCGAGCCGCCGCCGTTCGCCGCCCGACAGCTGCTTGACCCGGACGTTCGCGCGCTTGCCGAGCCCGACCATGTCGAGCGCCTCGTCGACCGGGCGCGCGCCACTGGTGCACCCCGCCCACATGCGCACCGTCTCCGCCGCCGTGAGGTCCGAGGGGAAGCCGCCGTCCTGGAGCATCACGCCGGTACGGGGCCGTACGGCGGCGCGTTCGGTGAACGGGTCCCGGCCGAGCACGCGGACCCGGCCGCCCGCGGGCACGGCGAGCCCCTCCAGGAGCTCGACGGTGGAGGTCTTGCCCGCGCCGTTCGTACCGAGCAGGGCGAACAACTCCCCGCGCCGCACGGAGAAACTCACCCCGCGCACGGCCTCGAACCCGCCCTTGTAGGTGCGGCGCAGCTCCCTCGCCTCGATCACGCACTCAGTCGATTCCGTGTCCATGCCTTCGAGCCTCCCCGCCGCCGGGCCTCATCGGCAGTGCGCACTGTCATCGGCCCGCATGACAAATGTCAGACGCGGGTGAAGCGACGACAAGCGACCACAAGCGGCCACAAGCGACCACAGGGGAAAGCCGGGAATCAGCAGTAGCGGCGGCAGGAAGCAACGGGCAACACGCAACGGGCGAGAGACAACAGGTAACCGGCAACAGCCGCCGCGCAAGAAGCACAACGAGCAACCCACAACCCACAACTCGCGACTCGCAACCCACAACGCAAGAAGTCCCGGTCCGAAGACCGGGACTTCATCCGTTCACTGCACTTTTACTGCTCTGTGCATCTACAGAGCGAACGACGAGGTTCGAACTCGCGACCTCAACCTTGGCAAGGTTGCGCTCTACCAACTGAGCTACGTTCGCATTGCCTCCGACCGGCTCTCACCGATCGGCGCGAGCACCAGCCTACCCCATCCACAAGAGTGGTCGGTCCGGCGGTGCAGAGCGGGTGACAGGAATTGCACACTGCGCCTCCCCCTTGGAAAGGGGGTGTTCTACTACTGAACTACACCCGCACGTTCGTGAGGCCCGGCCTTTCGGCCTCGCCCCTCGGCGTGCTCCAGACTTTAGCTGACCTGCGGGGGTGCAGCGCAAGTCGGCTGCGTCCGGGGGCTGTTCCGATGGCCGCGGGCGGCCGGTGCCGACCGCCCGCGAAGTCCCCTGTGCCGAACCGGAACCCGCTGTTCAGCGGGCCGCTTCGAAGGCCTCGTAGACCTTCTTGGGGATGCGGCCGCGCGGCGGGACATCCATCTTGTGCGAGCGGGCCCAGGCGCGGACGGCGGCGGGATCCGGGGTGACGGCGGTGTGTGTGAAGGCCTTGCCGGACTTCGCCTGCTTGCGGCCCGCGTCGACGTAGGGCGCGAGCGCCTCGCGCAGTTTCGAGGCGTTCGTCTTGCTGAGGTCGATCTCGTACGACTTGCCGTCCAGGCCGAAGGCGATGGTTTCCGCCGCTTCTCCGCCGTCGATGTCGTCAAAGAGTGTGACCACGACACGCTGCGCCACGAATATCGGTCCCTTCGCGCGGCATCAACGGGCTTGACGTGCCCGTTTGCCGACTGTCCGGCTGTCCCTGGGAAAATCCCCCAGTAAGTGATTTCCTTTCTACAGGGCCCGGCATTGCATTGTGAAGCCCTCAGAAATATCTCTGCGTGTCTGCACACAATCTGCGCCGGACCATTTCCCTGGGGTTTCTCGGGTGTTTGTCGGGTGCTTGTTGGGGGGTTTCGACCCGGCTGCCCCCGCGTTAGGCGCATGGACGTGATGGACGTCTCGTGGGAAGCTACGAATCTACTCGCGTAGAATTTTCGGCGGATAGTTCCAGGTAGTCTGAAGGGACCTTGCAGGAATCTGAAGGGACCTTGCAGGAAGCTGCGGGAACCTGCTCAGCACCACACACCGGGAGTGCCAGTGGCACGCGTCGTAGTCGACGTCATGCTCAAGCCGGAGATCCTCGACCCCCAGGGCCAGGCCGTTCAGCGTGCGCTGCCGCGCCTCGGCTTCCAGGGCATCTCCGACGTACGTCAGGGAAAGCGCTTCGAACTCGAAGTGGACGGGCCGGTTGACGACGCCGCGCTCGCCCGAATCCACGAGCTCGCCGAAACCTTCCTCGCCAACACCGTGATCGAAAACTTCACCGTGAAGGTCGAGGAGGAAAAGTGACTTCACGTATTGGAGTCGTCACCTTCCCCGGCAGTCTCGACGATCGCGACACCCAGCGCGCCATCCGTCTCGCGGGCGCCGAGCCCGTCGCCCTGTGGCACAAGGACAAAGACCTGAAGCAGGTCGACGCCGTGGTCCTGCCCGGTGGTTTCTCCTACGGCGACTACCTGCGCGCCGGCGCCATCTCCCGTTTCTCCCCGGTGATGGAAACGATCATCACCGAGGCCCGCGCCGGACTTCCGGTGCTCGGCATCTGCAACGGATTCCAGGTCCTCACCGAGGCGCATCTGCTTCCCGGCGCGATGCTCGGAAACAATCACCTGCACTTCATCTGCCGCGACCAGAAGCTCCGCGTCGAGAACGCGGACACCGCCTGGACGGCCGATTACGAGGCGGGCCAGGAGATCCACATCCCGCTGAAGAACATGGACGGCCGCTACGTCGCCGACGAGCACACGCTGGACATGCTGGAGGCGGAGGGCCGGGTCGCCTTCCGGTACGTGGCCGGTTCGACGGGCAGCACGCCCGGCGTGGGCCACAACCCCAACGGCTCGCTGCGCGACATCGCGGGCATCACCAACGAGGCCGGAAACGTCGTCGGCCTCATGCCCCACCCCGAGCACGCCGTCGACCCGCTGGTGGGCAGCGGACGCACCGACGGCCTGCCGTTCTTCACCTCGATCCTCAAGAAGCTGGTCACCTCATGAGCCTCGACACGGTCGAGAACGCGACCCGTACCCCGGACGTCGACCTGCCCTGGGCCGAACTCGGCCTGAAGAAGGACGAGTACGAGCGCATCCTGGAGATCCTCGGCCGCCGCCCGACCGGCGCCGAGCTCGCCATGTACTCCGTGATGTGGTCCGAGCACTGCTCGTACAAGTCCTCCAAGGTGCACCTGCGCCAGTTCGGCGAGAAGGCCCCGCGGTCCGAGGCGATGCTCGTCGGCATCGGCGAGAACGCCGGTGTGGTCGACGTCGGCCAGGGCTACGCGGTCACCTTCAAGGTCGAGAGCCACAACCACCCCTCGTACGTCGAGCCGTACCAGGGCGCCGCGACCGGCGTCGGCGGCATCGTGCGCGACATCATCGCGATGGGCGCGCGCCCGGTCGCCGTGGTCGACCCGCTGCGGATGGGCGCCGCCGACCACCCCGACACCCACCGCGTGCTGCCCGGCGTGGTCGCCGGAATCGGCGGCTACGGCAACTGCCTGGGCCTGCCCAACATCGGCGGCGAGGTCGTCTTCGACGCCTGCTACCAGGGCAACCCGCTGGTCAACGCGGGCGCCATCGGCGTCATGAAGCACGAGGACATCCACCTCGCCAAGGCGTCCGGCGCGGGCAACAAGGTCATCCTGTACGGGGCCCGCACCGGCGGCGACGGCATCGGCGGCGCCTCCATCCTGGCCTCCGAGACCTTCGACGACGCCAAGCCCTCCAAGCGCCCCGCGGTCCAGGTCGGCGACCCCTTCCAGGAGAAGCTGCTCATCGAGTGCACCCTGGAGGCCTTCGCCGAGAAGCTCGTCGTCGGCATCCAGGACCTCGGCGCGGCCGGTCTGTCCTGCGCCACCAGCGAGCTGGCCTCCAACGGCTCCGGCGGCATGACCGTCGTCCTGGACGACGTACCGCTGCGCGACTCCACGCTCTCGCCCGAGGAAATCCTCATGAGCGAGTCGCAGGAGCGCATGTGCGCGGTGGTCGAGCCGGAGAAGGTCGAGCGCTTCCTCGCCATCTGCGAGAAGTGGGACGTCATCGCCACCGTCATCGGTGAGGTCACCGACGGCGACCGCCTGGAGATCTTCTGGCACGGCGAGAAGATCGTCGACGTCGACCCGCGCACCGTCGCCCACGACGGCCCGGTCTACGAGCGCCCGTACGCGCGCCCCGACTGGCAGGACGCCCTCCAGGCCGACGACGCGAACAAGCTGCCCCGGCCGGGCACCGGCGCCGAGCTGAAGGACCAGGTCCTCAAGCTCGTCGGCTCCCCGAACCAGGCCTCCAAGGCATGGGTCACCAGCCAGTACGACCACTTCGTGCAGGGCAACACGGTGCTCGCCCAGCCCGAGGACTCCGGCATGATCCGGATCGACGAGGAGACCGGCCTCGGCGTCGCCCTCGCCACCGACGGCAACGGCCGCTACGCCAAGCTGGACCCGTACCACGGCGCCCAGTTGGCGCTCGCCGAGGCGTACCGCAACGTCGCCACCACCGGTGCGACCCCGCTCGCCGTCTCCGACTGCCTCAACTTCGGCTCCCCCGAGGACCCGGCGGTCATGTGGCAGTTCGCGGAGGCGGTACGCGGTCTGGCCGACGGCTGTCTCCAGCTCGGCACCCCGGTCACCGGCGGCAACGTCTCGCTGTACAACCAGACCGGCGAGGCGGCCATCCACCCGACCCCGGTCGTGGCCGTCCTCGGCGTCATCGACGACGTCGCCCGCCGCACCCCCGTCGGCTTCCGGGAAGAGGGCCAGCTCCTCTACCTGCTCGGCGACACCCGCGAGGAGTTCGGCGGCTCGGCCTGGTCCCAGGTGATCCACGACCACCTGGGCGGTCTGCCCCCGCAGGTCGACCTGGACCGCGAGAAGCTGCTCGGCGAGATCCTCGTCTCGGCCTCCCGCGACGGCATGATCGACTCCGCCCACGACCTCTCCGACGGCGGCCTGATCCAGGCCGTGGTCGAGTCGTCCCTGCTCGGTGAAAAGGGCGCCCGCCTGACCGTCCCCGACGGTCTGGACGCCTTCACCTTCCTCCTCTCGGAATCCGCGGGCCGCGCCCTGGTCGCCGTCCCGCGCTCGGAGGAGGTCCGCTTCAACGACATGTGCGGGGCCCGGGGGCTGCCGGTCACGCGTATCGGTGTCGTGGACGGCGTCGAGTCCGAGGGCGCGGTGCTGGATGTGCAGGGCCAGTTCAGCGTTGCGCTGAGCGAGCTGCGTACGGCGCACGAGTCGACGATTCCGGGGCTCATGGCCTGAGTTCGGCCTCGTTCGGAGTAACTGCCGCCGCCCTGCCCGGAGTTCCGGGTGGGGCGGTGGTGTGTTTGAGGTGGGGATGCCGGGGCCAGTGATGAGATGTCGGGTGCGTCGAAGTAAGAATCGATCTACGTAAGAACTCATCTACCTTTGATGGCGTCGAGCCTCCGCTGATGGGCATCGAGCCTCCGCGGGCTATGTGGCGCGGCCCTGTCATGGCATCGCCGACCGAGCCGAGGACGACGCGACGACGTCCCGGCTATTCCTGCAGTCCGAGGTCGGCAGTCTGCACGCCGGGTAGTTCACCGAAGTTCGCCCGGTCGTCGAGGGTGACCACGGCTCTCGCTGTGGCGGCGGCAGTGGCCGCGATGATCAGGTCATGCGCGCCCCTCGGGCGACCCAGCCGACGAACCTCAGCCAGCAACTGGGCGTGAGTACGGGCGACTTCGAGCGTGTAGTCCTCAATGGGGACGACAGCGAGAATGGCGGTGACGAAGTCCTGGCGCTTCTGCCGCCGTTCTGGTGCGGCAAGTTCAACACCGAGAAGCAGCTCGGCCGCGGTGACCGCGGCAATGGTGACGTCGTCGCTGTCGGCGAAGACGATCCGCTTGCCGGATCGCTCCAGGCCGATAAGGACGCCCGTGTCGAGAATCAGTCGTCGGGCCACGACGCGCTCGGCTCGTCGGTGACCAGCGTGCGCGCCGCACGAACGTCGTCGGCGAAGTCAGGGTCGGGGGCATGGGCGGCCAGTATGTCGTTCAAGGCGGCGCCGTTCCCCGTTGGCGCAGGGCCGATGATGGCCAGACGCCGACCCGCACGAGTGATCACGACCGACTCACCATGCTCCGCCGCGTCGAGCAGAGCGGCGAAATTCCGCGATGCCTCTGTGGCGGTCATCAGTCTCATGAAATCAGAGTATCTGATTCCTGCGATGCGTGACTAGGTGCCACCCATCGTGATCATCGATCCGGAACCCCGTACGCCATCCCAGGTTCGGGCGTCACGTTCTCTCCAGCCGTAGCGCTCGTGCACCACCGAGCGGTGTGGCTACCGGAACCCGCCGGGTCGCTGGATCCGCCCGTCGCCTCAGCTCCAGAAATCGTCCGACTTCTCGATGTCCGCGCTGCACTCGTCGATGTCGCTGATCATGCCGTCGACCAGGGTGAAGAACAGGCCTTCCTGGAGGTCGATCTTCTTGCCCGCGCGTTCGGCGTGCATGCGGTGCATGGAGATCACGTGGCCGCGGCCGTCGGCGCAGACGGCTTCGAGGTCGGCGCGCATCTTGCCGGCCGTCTCGTCGCCCATCCGCCGGTACAGGCCGATGCAGGCGTCGCGGCCCTTGTGGTGGCCCGAGAGCTCGCCGTGGCCGGGGACGTGGTGGACGACGTCGGCGGTCATCAGGCCCGCGAGAGCGTCCATGTCGCCCTTGTTGAAGGCGTCGTAGCCCTTGCGGATGACTGTGCTGTCCGGGTGCTCACCCATGGTGACGCACCCCTTCCCTGTGTGAGTGTTCCGTCCTGCTTCTTCCCTTTGTTCCCCTCACTCATGGTCTCCCTTCGAGGGACTCAGGTCCATGCGGGAGGAGAAGGGAGGGGCGGGAGGAGAGGGGCGGAAGGCGGGACGAGCCGCGGGGCGAGGGGAGGGTGGGTCGGCCGGAATTGGCGGCACGGGTGTGAACTGCCGCGAATAGACTGGCCGGCATGCCGCCCAGGAAGCGCACCCGCAGCTACGACTCCGCGAAGATCAGGGCCGCTGTGCTCGCCCAGTACGCGCAGGTGCGCGAGGCCGTGGCGGGGCTCGACGCGGAGCGGCTCGCGGCGGACAGTGCGCTCGGCGGCTGGGCCGTGCGGGATCTTGTCGCGCACATCGCCATAGGGGTGCAGTCCGTCAGTCGCGGTGTGCAACGACCCGCGCCCGCGAAGGCCGAACACACCGCGCTCGACTTCCCGTTCCTCACCGCCCCCTTCGCCGAGGTGGTCGCCGAGGGCAGCAGGGCGCTGGCCTTGGCCGAGGCCGACCTGGTCACCTTCGGAAAGGCGGTCGCCGACCGGGTCGCCAAGGATCTCGCCAAGGCGCCGGACGAGCGGGTGATCGACGCCCGGTTCGGCTCGATCACGCTGGGGGACTTCCTGGTCACCCGTACGCTCGAACTCGCCGTGCACACGGACGACTTGAACCGTTCGACGGGCCTCGCCATCCCCATCGAGCGCGAGGTGCTCGCCGCGTCCACGCGGCTGCTCGCCGACGCCCTCGCCGTGAAGGCGCCCGGTGGAGCGGTGGAGGTGCGCGTCCCGCCGTTCGCCGTGGTCCAGTGCGTCGAGGGGCCGCGTCACACGCGCGGTACGCCGCCGAACGTCGTCGAGATGAGCCCGCTCACCTTCATACGGCTGGCCACCGGCCGTACGGACTGGGCCACGGCACTGGACGCCGCCCAGGTCAGCGCGAGCGGAGAACGCGCCGATCTGTCCGAGCTGCTGCCGCTGATGGGCTGATCCGTCCGCCCGGCGCAGCCCACCCCTCGCTACGCCAACTCCCCTCCCCACCCGAGGACTTCGCGTGACCACCCAGCAGGACTCGCTCCGGGCCGTTCCCGGTTGCCCCTTCGACCACGACTTTCTGGCGGACCCCTTCGCGGGATACGGACGGCTGCGTGCGGACGGGCCCGTGCACCGGATCGCGCTGCCGGACGGTTCGCCCGCCTGGCTCGTACTGCGCGAGGCGGATGTACGGGCCGGGCTCGCCGACCCCCGGCTGTCCTTGGACAAGGCCCATTCCGGGGGCGGTTACAAGGGGTTCAGCCTGCCTCCGGCGCTGGACGCCAATCTGCTCAACATGGACGGCGCGGACCATCTGCGGCTGCGGCGGCTGGTCGCACAGGGCTTCACGCCACGGCATGTCGAGAAGCTGCGCGGGCCGGTACAGGCCGAGGCCGATCGGCTGGCGGACGCGCTCGCCGCGCGTATCGCGGCCGAGGGCAGTGCCGATGTGGTCGCCGGGTTCTCGCAACCGCTGCCGCTCGCGGTGATCGGGGACCTGTTCGCCGTACCGGACGCCGACCGGCCCGCCTTCTCCGGCTGGGTGGCCACCATGCTCCTGCCGGAGGACCCGCGTCAGATCCCCGAGGCGGTGCGGCAGATCCACGGCTACTTTGTGGACCTCGTCGCCGAGCGCCGCCGCACCCCCGGCGACGACCTGCTCTCCGAGCTGATCGCGGCCCGCGACGAGGGCGACCGCCTCAGCGAGAACGAACTCGTCTCCCTCGCCTTCCTGATCCTGCTCGCCGGGAGCGAGAACGCCCAGCACCTGATCAGCGGCGGCCTGCTGACCCTGCTCCGCCACCCCGCCCAACTGGCGGAACTGCGAGCGGACTTCAGCCTGATGCCCGAGACCGTCGAGGAACTCCTGCGGCACGTCAACGCCAACCAGACGGCCATCCGCCGCTTCGCCACGGAGCCGATCGAACTCGGCGGTACGACGATCCCGCGCGGCGACACCGTCATGCTCAGCCTCGCCTCCGCCCACCGCGACCCGGCCCGCTACACCGCCCCGGACACCTTCGACATCCACCGGGCGGACAAGGGCCACCTCGCCCTCGGCCAGGGCCTGCACTACTGCCTCGGCGCCCCGCTGGCCCGGATGGAGATCGACGTCGCACTGAGCACGCTGCTGCGGCGCTTCCCGAACCTGGCCCTTGCGGTGCCGGCCGAGGAGCTCGCGTGGCGTACGACGTTCCGGACACACGCGCTGGGGGCGCTGAAGGTGCGGGGCTGAGGACTTCAACGGCGGTTGTGCACAGGAGAGTTCGGCCCGTACGGCCTCACCAAGTGGCCGGTCGAAGGCGCCCTGACGTGCGTACCGACGGCGCGGAGCGCAACCTGGTAGAGACGCCCGCGTTCGGCGGTCGCCCATGAGGGAGGCACGATGAGCGCACGCAGTGGAAAGCCGCGCAATATCTTCCTCGTATGGCTGATCTGGCCACTGATCACGCTCGGTATCTACTTCTTCGTCTGGTACTTCAAGATCAACCGCGAGGCCCGTGACTTCGACGAACGCATCGAGGTCAGCCCCGTACACGCGATGTTGGCCCAGCTCATCGGCTGGATCATCATCGTGCCCCCGTTCGTTTCGACCTACCGCACCGGCCAACGGATCGCGGCGATGCAGAGGGCCGCCGGACTGCCCGGCAGTTGCAACGCGTGGATCGGATTCATCCTGATGTTCGTCGCCGGTCTGCACTCGCTGTACTACCAGCACGAGATCAACCAGGTCTGGGCCCACTACGGCAACCCACCCGAGGGAACAGCCGTACCGCTCACGAGCTGACGATCACGCGGGAACTCCGGCCGCCGTCCAGTCCGGGGTGAACACGGGCTCGTGGCTGACCTGGACGCCGGATGTTCGGCCCCGCGGAGCGCCGTCTCGTCTCGGCGCGGAAGGGGCGTTCGGCCGGGGCCGGTGCCGCCGGGACGGACTCCCCAGGGGTGGCGGCGGTGTGGGCGTGCTGCCTGCCCGAGCCGTGACGTCCGACGGGCGGACGTCGAGAACCGCTCGGCAACGGGAGAACTCTCAGCCGGACCGGGAGAGCTCCCAGCCGGCCGTCACACAGAGCGACCAAGCGCGGGCTGAGCGCTGATTTTCAGCCAGCGCACCAGCAGATGGCGCTCGCGACACGGACCAGGTCGACGTGGCGGCGCTCCGCGAGGACGGCGTACGGGCCGTCGGGCAGCTGCATGGCCGAGAGCGTGACCGATGACACTCGTGGCCGTCAACGATGATCCGGATACCGGACATCGGCGTCTCAATCAGGCTCTGTCCTGGGGTTTCTTGCCGGAGGAGGGGAGTGGCGGCCGGGGCGGGGAGCAGGGGGCGGGTACCGGCCCCATTCGGACCAGTGGTCGATCTCGCCTACACTCGGTGGCGTGCCACGTGGTGACGGTCGACTCAATCACGACTTGCTCCCCGGCGAGAAAGGCCCCCAGGACGCTTGTGGCGTCTTCGGTGTCTGGGCTCCGGGCGAAGAAGTCGCAAAGCTCACGTACTTCGGGCTCTACGCCCTCCAGCATCGAGGTCAGGAGTCCGCGGGAATCGCGGTGAGCAACGGCTCCCAGATTCTCGTCTTCAAGGACATGGGCCTGGTCTCGCAGGTCTTCGACGAAACCTCTCTCGGTTCCCTCCAGGGACACATCGCCGTGGGCCACGCCCGCTACTCCACGACCGGTGCCTCGGTCTGGGAGAACGCGCAGCCCACCTTCCGTGCCACCGCGGAGGGCTCCATCGCCCTCGGGCACAACGGCAACCTGGTGAACACCGCCCACCTCGCCGAGCTCGTCGCCGAGCTTCCGCAGGGGCACGAGAGCCGCGGCGCCAAGGTGGCCGCGACCAATGACACCGACCAGGTCACGGCCCTGCTGGCCGGTCAGCGGGACGAGAACGGCAAGCCGCTCGGTCTCGAAGAGGCCGCGCTGAAGGTGCTGCCCGAGGTGCTGGGCGCCTTCTCGTTCGTCTTCATGGACGAGCACACCCTCTACGCCGCCCGCGACCCGCAGGGCATCCGCCCGCTGGTCCTCGGCCGCCTGGAGCGCGGCTGGGTGATCGCCTCGGAGAGCGCCGCGCTCGACATCTGCGGTGCGACCTACGTACGCGAGATCGAGCCCGGCGAGTTCGTCGCCGTGGACGAGAACGGCTTCCGCAGTACGCGCTTCGCCGAGGCTCGGCCCAAGGGCTGCGTATTCGAGTACGTCTACCTGGCCCGGCCGGACACCGACATCGCGGGGCGCAACGTCTACCTCTCCCGCGTGGAGATGGGCCGCAAGCTCGCCAAGGAAGCGCCGGTCGAGGCGGACCTGGTGATAGCGACACCGGAGTCCGGCACCCCGGCCGCCATCGGTTACGCCGAGGCCTCGGGTATCCCCTTCGGCGCCGGGCTCGTCAAGAACGCGTACGTGGGGCGGACCTTCATCCAGCCCTCGCAGACCATCCGTCAGCTGGGTATCCGGCTCAAGCTGAACCCGCTGAAGGAAGTCATCGCGGGCAAGCGTCTGGTGGTCGTGGACGACTCGATCGTGCGCGGCAACACCCAGCGCGCCCTGGTGCGGATGCTCCGCGAGGCGGGTGCCGCCGAGGTGCACGTACGGATCTCCTCGCCGCCGGTGAAGTGGCCCTGCTTCTTCGGTATCGACTTCGCGACCCGGGCCGAGCTGATCGCCAACGGCATGACCGTGGAGGAGATCGGCAAGTCGCTCGGCGCCGACTCGCTCTCGTACATCTCGCTCGACGGCATGATCGAGGCGACCACCATCGCCAAGCCGAATCTGTGCCGGGCCTGCTTCGACGGCGAGTACCCGATGGAGCTGCCCGACCCCGAGCTGCTCGGCAAGCAGCTCCTGGAGACCGAGCTCGCCGCGGGTCCGGCCTCGACGGCCGCCTCCGAGGCCGTCCGGCGCCCGTAGCTCCCGTACCTCCGCATTTCTGATCGCCTCCCGAAAGAGACGTGTCCCCATATGTCTGGTGTGCCAGGTTCCGCTGACGCACCCACCGGCGCCTCCTACGCCGCCGCGGGTGTCGACATCGAGGCGGGCGACCGCGCCGTCGAGCTGATGAAGGAGTGGGTCAGGAAGACCCGCCGCCCCGAGGTCCTCGGTGGCATCGGCGGCTTCGCCGGGCTCTTCGACGCCTCCGCGCTGAAGCGCTACGAGCGTCCGCTGCTCGCCTCCGCCACCGATGGTGTCGGCACCAAGGTGGACCTGGCGCGGCAGCTCGGGGTGTACGACTCCATCGGGCACGACCTGGTCGCCATGGTCATGGACGACATCGTGGTCTGCGGCGCCGAACCGCTGTTCATGACCGACTACATCTGCGTCGGCAAGGTGCACCCCGAGCGGGTCGCGGCGATCGTGAAGGGCATCGCGGAGGGCTGTGTGCTCGCCGGGTGCGCGCTGATCGGCGGCGAGACCGCGGAGCACCCGGGCCTGCTCGGGCCCGACGACTTCGATGTCGCCGGTGCCGGTACGGGCGTGGTCGAGGCGGACCGGGTGCTCGGCGCGGAGCGCATCCGGGAGGGCGACGCGGTGATCGCGATGGCCTCCTCGGGTCTGCACTCCAACGGCTACTCGCTGGTGCGCCACGTGCTCTTCGACCGGGCCGGGCTGCGGCTGGACCAGCACGTCGAGGAGTTCGGGCGCACCCTCGGCGAGGAGCTGCTCGAACCCACCAAGATCTACTCGCTCGACTGTCTGGCGCTGCTGCGGACCACCGAGGTGCACGCCTTCTCGCACGTCACCGGTGGCGGCCTGGCCGCGAACCTGGCCCGGGTCATCCCGGATTCGCTGTACGCGCGCCTGGACCGTTCGACCTGGACCCCGGCCCCGGTCTTCGACCTGGTCGGGCGGCACGGTCAGGTGGAGCGCCTCGAACTGGAGAAGACGCTCAACATGGGCGTCGGCATGATCGCGATCGTCCCGCAGGACTCGGTCGACGTCGCCCTGGCCACCCTCGCCGACCGCGAGGTGGAGGCCTGGGTCGCCGGTGAGATCACGGCCCGCGGTGCTCACTCGACGGGCGCGGCCCTCCATGGCGACCACGCCGCTTGACGCACGAGCGCCGAGGACGGCCCGCCGGCGACATGGCGGGCCGTCGTCCGGCGACCCGTTGACGCATGCGCCGTCGTCCGACGCGTGCCGGTGCGTGACGCGTCCGCGCCGCGGCTCTCCGTGCGCTGGACCGGCTCCCTCACCGCTCGCGCGGCAGCACGAAACCCGGTCCGGCACAAAGGCTCCGGACCGGGTGAAGTGCGGTTGTTGCGAGAGCGAGGGCTACAGGAGCCCGGCGGACCGCGAAGGCGGTCGCGTCAAGCGCCGCGGCGCTGTGACGACGGATCGGACTCTTCGGAGTCCTCGTCCTCGTCGTCGTTGTAGCGAGACGCGTACTGTGCGTACGGATCGTCTTCGCCCTCGTCATCGTCCTCGAGCGGCTCGCCGTTCGGCGGCTGGCTCGAAGTCGATGCGCCCAGCTCGTTGGCCAGACGCGACAGGTCAGTCCCGCCGCTGTTGTACTTCAGCTGGCGGGCGACCTTTGTCTGCTTGGCCTTGGCCCGGCCGCGCCCCATGGCTCGACCCCCTCGGTGACGGGGCTCGACGGCCCCAGAGTCTTGACACGCGTTCATGATCTGGAACGGGCCCTCCGTGGAGAGTCCGGTCCGTAGGGCTTCCACGGTACCTGCTGTTGCGGCCATACGGTACGTCGCCCGCAGGACGCGCCTGTCAGCAGAACCGGCGAGGAGCCCCATCCTCGCTGGTCAGCCGCAATATTAACCTCTTCTTCGCGGCCGACCCGCCGACGGGGGTGAGTCTTGTCTCTCACCGCTGCCGACGGCTGCGGTTCTGCTGGTCAAGCGCTTTCCGGTCGTCTTCCTGGCGGCTTGGCGCAGAGCGTCGCCGCACGCAAGCGGAAGGCGACCGCCCGCCCCCGCCGGGCCGGTCCGGAACAGATGTTCGGAGCGGTGGTTCGGAGCAGGTGTCCGAAGTCGCGGTCCGAAAAGAGTGTCCGGATCCGGTCGGCGGGGGCGGCCCGGCTCAGGCGCGGCGGGCCTGGGCCATCAGTCCTTCCGCGATGCGGTCCGCCGCCGCGGCCGGCGGTATGCCATCGTCCTTCGCGCGAGCGAATATTTGCAGCGTGGTGTCGAAGATCTTCGCGGCCTTCGTCTTGCAGCGCTCGAAGTCGAAGCCGTGCAGCTCGTCGGCGACCTGGATGACGCCACCGGCGTTCACCACGTAGTCGGGCGCGTAGAGGATGCCGCGGTCGGCGAGGTCCTTCTCGACGCCGGGGTGGGCGAGCTGGTTGTTGGCCGCGCCGCACACCACGGAGGCCGTAAGTACCGGCACCGTCGTGTCGTTGAGGGCTCCGCCGAGGGCGCACGGGGCGTAGATGTCCAGACCCTCGGTGCGGATCAGGGCGTCGGTGTCGGCGGCGACCGAGACGGCGGGGTGCCGCTCGGTGATCTTGCGCACCGACTCCTCGCGGACGTCCGTGATCACGATCTCGGCGCCCTCCTCGACGAGGTGCTCCACCAGGTGGTGGCCGACCTTGCCGACTCCGGCGATGCCGACCTTGCGACCGCGAAGTTCCGCGGAGCCCCACAGGTGCTGGGCGCTGGCGCGCATGCCCTGGTAGACGCCGAAGGCGGTGAGCACCGAGGAGTCACCGGCGCCGCCGTTCTCGGGCGAGCGGCCGGTGGTCCACTGGCACTCGCGGGCCACGACGTCCATGTCGGCGACGTACGTGCCGACGTCGCAGGCGGTGATGTAGCGCCCGCCGAGGGAGGCCACGAACCGGCCGTAGGCCAGCAGGAGTTCCTCGCTCTTGATGCGCTCGGGGTCGCCGATGATGACGGCCTTGCCGCCACCGTGGCCGATCCCGGCCATGGCGTTCTTGTAGGACATGCCGCGCGAGAGGTTCAGCGCGTCGGCGACGGCCTCCTCCTCGCTCGCGTACGCGTAGAAGCGCGTACCGCCGAGCGCGGGGCCGAGAGCGGAGTTGTGGATGGCGATGACGGCCTTGAGGCCGCTCGCGCGGTCCTGGCAGAGCACGACCTGCTCGTGGCCCGCCTGGTCCGAGTGGAACAGGGTGTGCAGTACCCCGGCAGGGGCGCCGGTTACGTCGGTCACTGTGGTGACTCCTGGGTAATAGCGGCGATGGACGGATGGTCCGCGGCCCGGTTGCCGCTTGTGGCGGAACGCCGGTCCGCGGCATTTCGGGTGCGGCCTTGGGGGCCGACGAGCACGAGATTAGAGCCTGTGGGGCGATGCGTGCGCACAGTCCCGCCGATCACGTTCCGGCCGCGCGGTGCCGTGGCACGATTTGCAGTGCTTTCCGTGCCGTCGACCGCCGTCGATCGCCGCCGCCCGCCGCCCGTCGCCCCCCCTGGGGCCGGTGCGGCACCGGCGGCCGGGCGGGCGGCCCGAACTGGAAGAGGAGTGGCTGTGCCCCAGGTGTCCTCGGTGACGGTGCCGTACGCCACGTATCTGCGTGTGTACGAGCCACTCGCCGCCTTCCCCGAGCCGGAACGCGGGCACTGGGAGCGGTACGCGAAGCGGACCGAACTGCCCTCCTGCCAGGACGAGCTGCGCCGCTCGCTGGCGTCCCTGGTGGCGACGCCGCCGATGGCGGTGCCGGTGCACGAGAGCGAGGACGCCTTCGTCGCCGAGGTGGACGGGGTGCTGTGCGTCTGCCCCTGGCGGACCCGGCTGCGCGGCTGGCAGTCGCTCGGCGAACTGGCCGGGCAGTGGCCGCTGCCGGTCCTGGACGCGGTGCTGCCGCCGGTGGTGCGTCAGCAGGCGATGGCCGACTACGAACAGTGGCTGGCCGAACACCCGGACGCACGGCCGTGGATCAGGTCCTCGACCTGGCAGGTGCCGCTGAGCTGGTTCGCGCTCTTCGAGGACGAGGAGCGCGAGTACGCGAAGGAGAACGGCGAAGAGCCCGCGCGACTTCGCTATCGCACGCCGATGGTGCAGGCCAGGCGCCGGGTCGCGCGCGCCTTCAAGGCGCTCAAGGACAGCGTGGACGAGGGCCCGCTGCTGGACGGTCTGGTGGAGGTGGGCCGCTGGCTGGAGGAGTTCCATCCGCGGTCCCTGGTCGAACTGGACTACGGGGGACTGGTACACGCACTCCCGGCGGAGGAACTCGACGCCGACCATTCGGCGGCGGATGTGACAGAAGGCATCACGGCTTTGCGCAGGGGCGAGGGAGCACAGGCGGCCGAGGCGTACCGTCGTCTCGTGGAGCGCTGGCGTTCGGTTCGCGAACGTCAGTTGGCGAACTGACGGGCCACCACATCTCCTTGTGGGGACGTAGGTCCCGATCCGGGCCAACCTCTCAAGCGTGATGGACCGCACTTACGGCCCTCTTGCGCCCATCACCCCTCCTCGTGCCAAAATAGGACAAGGAGTCCGGTGAGGCCTCCTTCCGCTCAACTGTGGGTGGAATGCTCGACATTGCACGCCATCGGGGGTCCGAGTGATCACCGAGCGCCACTGTGACTGATCGTCACGGTGGCGTAACTGTCCGCTATGGCATGGTCCATCGGCTTCCGTCGCTGATGGATACCTGACGGGGCAATTCCATCGGTTTGGCCGACGCGGCTGGACAGATGGTGTAGTTGTAGTGCCGAGGACAAGCCGTTCGTCCTATAACCGACTCGACCCGGGTCGCCCATTTCGGGCAACGCGGGCCAAGGTGCAGAATTTAGAGGAAAGAACCGAAGGTTCGGTTCTCCGAGGAGGCCGCTCATGACCGCTCGCACCCCTGATGCCGAGCCACTGCTGACGCCCGCTGAGGTTGCCACGATGTTCCGCGTCGACCCGAAGACGGTCACGCGCTGGGCAAAGGCCGGCAAGCTCACGTCGATCCGCACGCTCGGCGGCCACCGCCGCTACCGCGAGGCGGAGGTCCGTGCCCTGCTCGCGGGTATCCCGCAGCAGCGCAGCGAGGCCTGAGAAAAACCGCAAGAACCGTAGAAAACAGGACGTAGAGCCCCCAGTCGGGGCTTCGCCCGCACCGGACCCCCATCCGGTCGGCGTCCGACTTGCAGCTCCATGCGGCGCGGGCCCTGCCCCAACAGGCCCTGTTCCCCTGCAAGATCAAAGGGTGCGTCGTCGATCGCGCTGGACTCCGCCGGGTCCAGCGCGATCTTTTTTGTGCCCGGTGAGTGGCGCGCGCGAGGCCGCCCGGGACTCCCTCGTGAGCCGCTGGGCGCGCCGCGGACCCTCGCACTCTCTTCGCGCCCGCCGTTTCTTCCGCTCGCCACAGCGGGCGGCCAGCGCTTCTGTGGGATCCCTCCAACTGCCGGAACGGTGCGTGAAGCTCTCGCCACCGCCCCTCACCGGCACGTGCAATTGCACATATTAAATCGATGCGTTGTAGGAGGGGGTTAAGTAATGCCCCTGCGGTAAGAGATTCCGTGACACCTGTCACAGTGTGATGCTCTTGTTACTGCACCAGGGCCTGCGCTATGCGCAACTCTCCTGAATTGGAAGATGCTTGACAGCTCCCGGAGGTTGCTTCGCGAAGAGCATCAGTTCTGGCGAGTGTGTCCGGGGGCGGGGCGGCGGCGGGGCTCACGCCCTGTGAGGGCGGCGGTCCGGCGGGAGTTGGGGGCGGGTGGGGGTGCGGCGTACGTACGGGGTGCGGGCGCGGCGTGCTTGCGCGTACGTACGGGCCTGCCGTACGGCCCCTGGAGGTCACAGCGGGACTTGGCCGGGCGGGCCCGGCTCGGCCGGACTCCGCGCGGGCGCGTGCCCGCAGCACGGCGAAGGCCCGCACCCACTGGGTACGGGCCTTCATCTACTGCGGTCCTGACGGGATTTGAACCCGCGGCCTCCACCTTGACAGGGTGGCGAGCACTCCAAACTGCTCCACAGGACCTGGCTTGCAGCGGAACCTTCCTTCGCTGCGGAAGAGACTGTACCCCAGGTCAGGGGGGTGGGTCGAACTGAGCGGGAACGGGGCCCGAACAGCGGTCGAGCAGGGCCCCGACAGGTGTCCGTGGCCCTGCTCGACGTCGCGCGGGGATGCGTCCCGGCGCCGCCTCAGGCGTACTTGTCGACGATCTTCAGGATGCGCTTGTCGGAGACCGGATACGCGGTGCCGAGGGCGTGCGCGAAGTAGCTGACGCGCAGTTCCTGGAGCATCCAGCGGATCTCCTGGACCTCCTGCGGCGCGGGACGGCCCTGCGGGAGCTGTTCCAGGAGCCAGGCGTACTCGTCCTGGAGTTCGCGGACCTTGTCCATGCGGGTGGTGTCCCGCTGGGCGTTGGACGGCATCTGCTGGAGACGGCGGTCGGCGGCGACCAGGTACCGCATCAGGTGACCGAGCCGCCCGAGCCCCGCCTCGGTGACGAAGCCGGGGTGCACCAGGGCGTCCAGCTGGGCGCGCACATCGGCGACGTTGTCCTTGAGCGCGGGCGAGGTCACCGTCTTCAGGCGCCGCTCGCAGGACTGCCAGGCGGCGAGCACCTGCTGCACCTGGCCGACCGTGTGCACGGTCGCGTCGACGATCTCGGCGCGGACCTTCTCGTACAGCTTGCGGTAGGACTCCTCGTCCCAGGCGGGGCCGCCGAAGTCCGCGATCAGCTTGTCCGCGGCGGCCGTGACACAGTCCGCGAAGAGCTGCGGGATGCCGCCGTGGGGGTTCGCCGAGAGGGCGAGCTTGGCGGCGTTGCTCAGCTTGTCCGAGGCGAACTTGGCCGGGTTGACGGGGATGTTGCGCAGGATGAGCCGCCGGGTGCCGCGCCACATCGCCCGCTGCTGCTCGGCCTCGGTGTCGAAGAGACGTACGGAGACGGTGTCGCCGTCGTCCACCAGCGCCGGATACGCCTTGACCGGCTGCCCGGCCCGCTTGGTCTCGAAGAGGCGGCTGAGCGTGCCCACCGTCCAGTCGGTGAGGCCCGAGCGCTCCACCGACTGCTCGCCGGAGCGTTCCGCGGTCGCGGCGGCCGCCCGGGAGATCGCCTTGCGCGCCTTGGGCCGCAGCTGGAGCTTGAGCGCCTCCAGGTCCTTGTCCTCGGCGAGTTGGCGGCGCCGTTCGTCGACGATGCGGAAGGTGATCCGCAGATGCTCGGGCACCCGGGACAGGTCGAAGTCGTCGCCCGTGACCGGCACCCCCACCATCCGCTTCAGCTCGCGCGCCAGCGTCACGGTGATCGGCTCCTGGAGGGGCTGGGCACGCTCCAGGAAGGCCTTGGCGTAGTTGGGCGCCGGGACGTAGTGACGGCGGATGGGCTTGGGCAGCGAGCGGATCAGCTCGGTGACGACCTCCTCGCGCAGGCCCGGGATCTGCCAGTCGAAGCCCTCGTCGGTGACCTGGTTGAGGACCTGCAGCGGAATGTGCACGGTGACGCCGTCCGCGTCCGCACCCGGTTCGAACTGGTAGGTCACCCGGAACTTCAGCGCACCCTGGCGCCAACTGTCCGGATAATCCGCCTTGGTGACCGCCTGCGCCTGCTCGTTGATGAGCATCGAGCGCTCGAAGTCGAGGAGTTCGGGCTCCTCGGTCTTCTTCCGCTTCCACCAGGAGTCGAAGTGCGCCCCGGACACGACGTGTTCGGGCACCCGCTCGTCGTAGAAGTCGAACAGGGTCTCGTCGTCGACGAGGATGTCGCGGCGCCGCGCCCGGTGCTCCAACTCCTCGACCTCGGTGAGGAGTTTGCGGTTGTCCGCGAAGAACTTGTGGTGCGTGCGCCAGTCACCCTCGACCAGGGCGTGCCGGATGAACAGCTCGCGGCTGACCTCCGGGTCGATCCGGCCGTAGTTGACCTTGCGCTGCGCGACGATCGGCACCCCGTACAGCGTCACCTTCTCGTAGGCGAGCACCGCCGCCTGGTCCTTCTCCCAGTGCGGCTCGGAGTAGGTGTGCTTGAGCAGATGCCCGGCCAGCGGCTCGATCCACTCCGGTTCGATACGGGCGTTGACGCGCGCCCACAGCCGCGACGTCTCCACCAGCTCCGCCGACATGAGGAACCGCGGCGGCTTCTTGAACAGCGCCGAACCCGGGAACACCGCGAACTTCGCGCCACGCGCCCCGAGATACTCGTTCCGCCCGCCACGGCCCTTCTCGCCCTCGCCGCCGCGAGCGGGCTTCGCGTCCTTGCTCTCCTTGACGTCCTTCATACCGACGTGCGACAGCAGACCCGCGAGCAGCGAGATGTGGATCTGCTGGTCACCGGAGTCGTCCTCGGCGATCGTCAGGCCCATCTGCTTTGCCACGGTACGCAGTTGGGTGTAGATGTCCTGCCACTCGCGGATGCGCAGATAGTTCAGGAACTCGCTCTTGCACATCCGGCGGAACGCCGATGACGACAGCGCCTTCTGCTGCTCGCGCACATACCGCCACAGGTTGATGTACGCGAGGAAGTCGCTCGTCTCGTCCTTGAACCGGGCGTGCTGCTGATCGGCCTGCGCCTGCTTCTCGGTGGGGCGTTCGCGCGGGTCCTGGATCGACAACGCGGCCGCGATCACCATGACTTCACGGACACAGCCGTTGCGGTCCGCCTCCAGCACCATTCGCGCAAGGCGCGGGTCCACCGGCAACTGGGCCAGTTTCCGCCCCATTTGGGTGAGGCGTTTGCGTACGTCCTTCTCGCTGGGGTTCAACGCCCCCAGTTCCTGAAGGAGTTGGACGCCGTCGCGGATGTTGCGGTGGTCGGGCGGGTCGATGAAGGGGAACTTCTCGATCTCGCCGAGCCCGGCCGCGGTCATCTGCAGGATGACGGAGGCCAGGTTCGTACGCAGGATCTCGGCGTCGGTGAACTCCGGCCGCGCCAGGAAGTCGTCCTCCGAGTACAGCCGGATGCAGATACCGTCCGAGGTACGGCCGCAACGCCCCTTGCGCTGATTGGCACTTGCCTGACTGACCGGCTCGATCGGCAGCCGCTGCACCTTGGTGCGGTGGCTGTAGCGGGAGATACGGGCGGTGCCCGGGTCGATCACGTACTTGATGCCGGGGACGGTCAGCGAGGTCTCGGCGACGTTCGTGGCCAGCACGATGCGCCGCCCCTGATGCGCCTGGAACACCCGGTGCTGCTCGGCGTGCGACAGCCGCGCGTAGAGCGGCAGGATCTCGGTGGCACCCGGCATGCCCTGGGTGTGCCGGTACTTCTTCTCCAGCGCGTCCGCGGTGTCGCGGATCTCGCGCTCACCGGACAGGAAGACCAGGATGTCGCCGCGCGGCTCGCGCGAGAGCTCGTCCACCGCGTCCACGATCGCGGTGATCTGGTCCCGGTCCGACTCGGCGGAGTCCTCCTCGAGCAGCGGCCGGTAGCGCACCTCCACCGGATACGTCCGCCCGCTCACCTCGACGATCGGCGCGGCCCCGAAGTGCCGCGAGAAACGCTCCGGATCGATGGTCGCCGAGGTGATGACCACCTTCAGGTCCGGGCGGCGCGGCAGCAGCTGCGCCAGATAACCCAGCAGGAAGTCGATGTTCAGGGAACGCTCGTGCGCCTCGTCGATGATGATCGTGTCGTAGGCGCGCAGCTCCCGGTCGGTCTGGATCTCGGCGAGCAGGATGCCGTCCGTCATCAGCTTCACGAAGGTCGAACCGCCGACCTGGTCGGTGAACCGCACCTTCCAGCCGACGGCCTCACCCAGCGGCGAGTCCAGCTCCTGCGCCACCCGCTCGGCGACCGTACGGGCCGCCAGCCTGCGCGGCTGCGTGTGCCCGATCATGCCGCGCACACCCCGGCCCAGCTCCAGACAGATCTTCGGGATCTGCGTGGTCTTACCGGAACCGGTCTCACCCGCGACGATCACGACCTGGTGGTCGCGTATCGCCGCGAGGATCTCGTCCTTCTTCTGGCTGACCGGAAGCTGCTCGGGATACGAGACGGCCGGCACCCGGCCCGCCCGCAGGGCGAGCCGCTCCTCGGCGGCGGCGGCCTCCGCCCCGATCTCCGCGAGCACGGCGGACCGCGCCTCGGGCTTACGGATCCTGCGCGCACCCTCCAGCCTGCGGCCGAGCCGGTTGGCGTCGCGCAGCGACAGAGCGGAGAGGCGGTCGGAGAGAGCGGCGAAGTCGCCCTGCGGGGCGGTGCCCGAGGCGGAGGCGGGGGCGGGCTGCGTAGACATACGAACCCCAGGATCTCATCCCGGGGAAATCGGTGGCGAACTCTTTTGCCGGGGAGGCAGGGGAGGCGGGAGGGAGAGGGATCACGAGGGGCCGGGGGCTGGGTGCCCTGGGCTGGGGGCCTCCGGGGGCGGGGCTGGTGTGGTGGGTCGTGCGGCCGACCGTCGCGGGGCCGGTTTGGCGGGTTTGTCCTAGCGTGGCCGTATGTCTGAGGAATCCGGGGCGGATACGGGCGGGGACGTCCCCGAGGACGGGGACAGGGACGGGGGCGAGGGCCGGAGCGGGGGCGGCGCGCACGCTCGTACGCGGCGGCCCCGGGAGCGGTGGTCGTGGTTTCGCGGGACGCCGTTCTGGCCCGCGACCGTGCTCGTCGTCATCCTCGCCCTCGCGGCGGGCCTCTTCGCGGGCTCGTACACGTACTCCATGGCCAAGCCCACGCCGCACCACATCCCCATCGGTGTGACCGGGGACGTCGCGGCACTGAGCGGCAAGTCCTACATCGCCGACCTGGAGCGCGAACTCGACACCTCGCTGAGCCCGCACCGGTACGACACCCGGGCCGAGGCCGTGCACGAGGTGCAGGAGCAGAACATCTTCGCGATCGTCGACGTCGCGCCGGGCGGGCGGGCCGTCGAGTTCGCGGTGTCCAGCGCCTCGGGCGCCTCGGTCGCCGACGTACTCACCCGGGCGGCGCCGCAGGTGGCCGAGGAGGCCGGGGTGAAGGTGCGGGTGAGAGACCTCAACCCGCTCCAGGAGGGCGACCCGCGCGGCCTGGCGATCTTCTACATCACCCTGGCCGCGGTGATCGTCGGCTTCGTCGGCTCGATCCAGCTCTCCGTGCACGGCAGGGACCTGGGCCCGCTGGCACGCATCGTGTTCACCTCGGCGTACTCGATGCTCGGCGCCCTGGTGATCGTCGGGGTCGTCGACTGGTGGATCGGGGCCGTCGACCTGCCCGAGGGCGAGTCCTGGGTGATCCTCGCGCTGACGATGTTCACCTCCGGCATGGTCTCCACGATGTTCACCACCCTCTTCGGCCGCTGGGCGATGCTGCCCACCTGGGGCCTGCTGATCATCCTCGGCAACCCGTCCTCCGGCGGCGCCGTCTCCTGGCCCCTGCTGCCGACCGCACTGCGCGTCATCGGCCGTTGGCTCCCGCCCGGCGCCTCGGTCAGCGCCCAGCACACGGCCGTCTACTTCCCCCACAACCAGCACGCGGCCCCCTTTCTCGTCCTCGCCGCCTGGGCCCTCGTCGGCACCTCGGTGTTCTGGTTCTGGCGGCATCGCCATCCCGGCGCCTCGTCGACGTTGCCCCGGGGGGAGCACGCGGCGGTGTGAGAGGGGCCGGGTTGGTCGGCTCGGGTGGGCAACCGTTGGGCGGGGCGGATGGTCGTTGTCTGTACGGATGCGCGAAAGCGTTCGTGTGCGCGTACGCCGCCAGGACTTTCAAGAGCGCAAGATCACCAAGATCACCAAGAGCGCGACGATCGCCAAGATCACGAACATCGCAAGGTTCACGAAACACGAGATCCGTCCTAGGGGGGACCCATGTCTCGCAGTGCTCGTACGTCCCGTTCGCTCGGCTTACTGGCCGCCTCGGCCCTGATCGCCCTGCCCGTCGGGGTGGGGCTCGCGGCCTTGCCCGCGTCCGCGGCCGAACCCACGGCCACGGCGGTCGCCGACGACGGCGGCCACTCGGTCACGTACACGGCCGGGGCGCAGCAGTACAACGAGGTGGTGATCACCGAGGCCAAGGGCACGGAGTTCACCATCGACGACACCGTGCCGATCACGGCCGGCACCGGATGCGTGCACCCCGACAAGACCGACCAGACCAAGGTCGTGTGCACCCTGACCGAGTTCGGCGACTACTGGGTCCGCATCCATGTCGACCTCGGTGACTACAAGGACGAGTTGTCCATGCACGCTGGCAACGAGAACGTCATCCACGGCGGCTCCGGCAACGACACCCTCACCGGCGACGGCAACGACATGCTCTACGGCGACGACGGTGACGACACCCTCACCGGCGGCACCCAGCTCGGCGGCAACGGCGCCGACCTGCTCTCGGCCCCGAACTACAGCGCCGACGGCGGCTACGGCAACGACACCCTCGTGGGCACGGACGACGCCGACACCCTTTACGGCGGCCCCGACCACGACATGCTGATCGGCCGCGCGGGCGACGACGTGCTGTACGGCAACAGCGGCAACGACACCATCTACGGCGGTGGCGGCAACGACACCATCTCGGGCGGTCCGGGGACCAACGAGATCCACCAGTAGGGGCGCACGGCTCGGCGTCGTCGAGTCATCGGTAACGAAAGCGGTCGCAGGTACGAAAGCGGCTCCAGGTACGGAAGCGGCCCCACCGATGGATGGTCTTTCTTCGGTGGGGCCGTGCCGGGTGCCTTGTTCGGGCGTACGTTGGCGTACCGGTATGAAAAAGGCCCCCTCCGAGAATCTTCGGAGGGGGCGTTCTGCCTGTTCAGGCTGCTGTGGCTGGGGCCGGGGTCGAACCGGCGACCTTCCGCTTTTCAGGCGGACGCTCGTACCAACTGAGCTACCCAGCCATCCGCTCGGAGAGCGGGAGTGATCCGAGGGATCACAGCGGTCCTGACGGGATTTGAACCCGCGGCCTCCACCTTGACAGGGTGGCGAGCACTCCAAACTGCTCCACAGGACCAGGCTTTTGCGTGGTGCGCGGGATAAGTCTCGCACATCCTCTCGCGTGTCCCCAACGGGATTCTCGCCGTCTCCGCACGCTCACCGGGCAGCCGGAAGGTGGGGGATTCGCAGATTCCTGGAGGGAGATCACACAAGCCCGCCACCCTTCTTCCGGAAGCTCCGCCTTGCTCCGAGAAGCCCTTGAGCAAGGCCTTCATCGGTGTGAGGTGGTGCTCCGTCAGCTCGGGTGACGTCGCTGAATGAGCGTATCAGAACCACGGGGGTGCTCCGAAAACGTCCATGTGGGGAGGGTGGGAGGGGAGGGCGCGTGCGGGGTGGGTGGTCGGCTCCGGGAGCGCAAGTTGTTGTCCCCGGGCTGTGGATAACTGCCCGACCGTGACTGCCTGTGGAAAACCTCGGGTGAGGTCCGTCGCCGTGCCAGACTCGCAGTGCCTTGATCACAGGGCGCCGGGCCCGGGGAGCGGGCGCGGCCGGGGGGGAAGGGGCTGGGGGAGTGAAACCGAGGATACGAGGGACCTTGATCGCGGTCGCGGTGGTGGCCGCCGCGATCGGGGTCACGGAGTGCGGCAAGGCGGTTCGGGGCGACGAGGAGCCTCCGCGAGCGAAGAAGGAAGTACAGCGAGATGTGCGGCAGGTGATCGAGGACGCGGGGCTTTCGCCCGTGGACTCCTCGTATGTGGCGACCATGCACAGCGGGGGCTCGGCGCCTCGGAAGGAGTGTTGGATCGATGCCGAACGGTCGTTGGCCGCGGCGGTACCCGCGAAGGAGGACCTGGGCGCGGTGGTCGCGGTCGCCGAGCGGCACGGCTGGCGGGCGGGGAAGCGGCAGAAACTCCGAGGCGAAAGCGATCTTGAGTTCGTCGAGCTGAAGAAGTCGGGCTGGACACTCATCTTCTCGCGGTTCCTGTCCCAGGACCGCTTCGGGGGTTCCCTCCACTTCTCCGCCAGCCGCGACGACTGCTGAGGGGGCGGTGGTTGGCGTCGGCCGGAGCGGAAAACGCTCGAAGCCCGTCACCTGGGAAGGCGAACGGGCTTCGGGAAAAGAACGATGTGCCCCCAACGGGATTCGAACCCGTGCTACCGCCTTGAAAGGGCGGCGTCCTAGGCCGCTAGACGATGAGGGCTATCGGCCCACCTGGGCGCTGCGGTGCAGCGCGTCGGGGACGTGAGAAGCATATGGGATGCGAGGAGGGATCGCCAAAACGATTGTCGGGCGGAGCTGGCAGCAACGACCGACCACTGCCGGCACCGGGTGACGGCCACGGCCACGGCCAGGCCACGGCCACGCCTCCCGCACCGACCCGTCCCACAGGGCGGCCCGGTGCGGGAGGCGCCGGAGCTCAGCTGGTCGCCACCGGCTTCCCCGTCTGCTGCTCACCCTTGTCCGACCCCTGCTGCTCCCTGATGGGGAAGGCCAGGGAGTCCTCCAGCATCTTGATCAGGCTGGCGCGGGGCAGGAAGCGGAAGAAGGCGTCGCGCAGGGGGCGGAGGATGCCCGTGGCCTGCTCGAAGGAGCTGAGCCGACGGGAGGCGGCGACCATGCCGCTGGTGCGTTCGCGGCGCTCGTCCTCGTAGCGGCGCAGGGCGGCCGGGAGGTCGGTGGCCGATTCGAGGCAGCGGCCGAGGACGACGGCGTCCTCGATGGCCATGCCGGAGCCCTGGCCGAGGCTGGTGAGCATCGGGTGGGCGGCGTCGCCGAGGAGGGTGACCGGGCCCTTGCCCCAGCGGTCCAGGAAGGCGCGGTCGCGGGAGGGCACGGCGATGATCGACTCCTCGGGAGTGGAGCTGATCGCCTGCCGCACCTCGTCGGCCCAGCCCTCGTAGGAGGCGAGGACGTCGTCCTTGGTGCCCTGCCAGTCGTGGGAGCGCTCGGTGGGCATGTTCTCGGTGCCCCACCAGTAGAGGGTGCCGCCGCCCATGTCGACCAGACCGAAGCGCTTGCCGCTGCCCCAGAAGTGCACGACGGAGCCGGGCGGGAAGTTCGGGTGCGAGAAGGGCACCAGGCCCAGGTAGCAGACGTAGCCGCTGTCCTGGGACTCCTCCGGGGCGGGGCCGACGAGTTGGCGGCGGATGACGGAGTGGAAGCCGTCCGCGCCGATGAGTACGTCGCCGTGCGCTTCGGTGCCGTCCTCGAAGGCGACCCTGACGCCGTCCTCTTCGGACTCGAAGCCGGTGGCCACGGCGCCGGTGCGGATCGGGATGCCCTCGGCGGCGTCGAGCAGGGCCTTCTGCAGGGCGGGGCGGGTGATCAGGACGCTCGGTATGCCGATCCGGTCGATGATCTCCGGGAAGGGGAACTCCCGGATCGGCCGTCCGGCGGCGGTGCGGACGTGGTACGACTCGAGCGTCTGGCCGTGCGCGGCCAGGTCGATGCCGAGGCCGAGCGAGTCCAGGGCGCCGATGGCGTTGCTCATGACGGACAGGCCGGAACCGGCCGCCCGCAGTTCCCCGGCCCGCTCGTGGACCTCGACGTCGAGTCCGGCGCGACGCAGCGAGATCGCCGCCGTCAGTCCGCCGATTCCCGCGCCGATAACGAGGGCCTTCTTGGGTGCGTGCTGTGTCACTTCAGTGTCCGATCAGTTCGGTGACGGCCTTGACCAGGTGGGCGATGTGCGGTTCTTCCATGATCGTGAGGTGGTCCCCGGGCACGTCCACCACGGTGAGTTCACCCGCGGTGAGTGCGCCCCAGCCGTTGGCCGGGTCCTGGTGCAGGGACTCGGCGTGGCTGTGCATGGCGTCGAGGACCGCGGGCAGCGGCTCGGAGGCGTGCAGGAGTACCAGGTCCTGGTCGACCACGTCGGGCCGGTAGGCGGCGGTGGCCCGCCAGTTGGCCTCGTAGACGCGGAAGAGGCGGCGTACGACGGCACCGGTGCTGCCCGCGGGGAGGACTCCCTCGTCCACCGCCAGCCGGGCGATGAACTCGAACTTATCCTCCAGGGTGTCCAGTTCGGCGGGGATCACCTCCATCGGGGAGTCGCCGCCACGCTGGAGCCACAGCAGTTCCCAGAAGAACCACCCGAGCAGGGCGTCGTCGTCGGTCCTCTTGTGGGTGCCGAACTTCAGCGCCACGGTGTCGAGCAGGATGACGCGTTCGGCCTTTTCCCCCGCGGCCCGCAGCTGCCGGGCCATCTCGAAGGCGACGAAGCCGCCGAAGGACCAGCCGCCGATGGTGTACGGGCCGCTCGGCTGTGCGCGGCGCATGGCGGCGACGTAGGAGGCGGCGATGTCCTCCAGGGTGGTGAGGGGTTCGGTGCCGTGGTCGCCGCCTGCCGCCTGGAAGGCGTAGAACGGCTGGTCCTCGTGGAGGTACTTGGCGAAGGGGACGTAGCACAGGACGTTGCCGCCCATGGGGTGGACGAGGAAGAGCGGGCGCCGTGAGCCCTTGGTGCGCAGCGGCACCAGTGGGTCGAAGGCGGTGGTGGCCCCGCCGGAGCGCAGTCGCCGCGCCAGTTGCGCGACGGTCGGCGCGGACACGAACTCGGACAGCGGCAGGGCGGCGCCGTAGCGCTGTTCGAGGATGACGACCAGGCGCATGGCGGTGAGCGAGGTGCAGCCGAGTTCGAAGATGTTGTCGTGGACGCCGAGTGAGGGCAGTTCGAGCAGGTCGCAGATGACCTCGGCGAGGGTGCGTTCGTAGGCGTCCCGGGGCGCGGTGGCCTCGGTCGCGGCGGCCGTGGTCAGGGGGAACCGGCGCAGGGCGGCGTCGTCGCGTTTGCCGCTCGGGGTGAGCGGGAGCGCGTCCAGCCACTCGAAGTGCGAGGGCACCAGGTAGTCCGGCAGGACGGTCCGCAGCTGCTTTCCGAGCAGGGTCAGGTCCGCGCCCGCCGGGTCGCCGACCAGGAAGGCGGCGAGGAAGGAGTCGTTGCTCTCGCGCCGCCGGGCGACGACGGCCGCCTCCGAGAGGCCGGGGTGCATGGCCGCGAAGCGGGTCACGGCCAGCTCCACCTCGGCCGGTTCGACCCGGTAGCCGCGCACCTTGACCTGGGAGTCGGCCCGGCCGAGGCAGACCACGTCGCCGCCGGGCAGGGCGAAGGCCAGGTCGCCGGTGCGGTACAGGCGGCCGAGCGGATGCTCCACGAAGCGTTCCGCGGTGAGCTCCGGCTGGCCGATGTACCCGTCGGCGAGGCAGTCGCCCGCGAGGTACAGCTCGCCCTTGACCCCGGTCGGCACCGGCCGCAGCTCCTCGTCGAGGATCAGCAGCCGCGAGCCGTCGACGGCGGTGCCGATCGGCGGCAGCGCCGGGAAGAGGGCCGGGTCGCCGCTCATCGTGTACGAGGCGACCACGTGCGACTCGGTGGGCCCGTACTGGTTCTCCAGGATCACCCCGGGCGATGCCGCGCACAGGGCGCGGATTTCGTCGGTGACGCGCAGCTGCTCGCCGGAGGAGATGACGGCCTTCAGGCCGCTCGGCGCCAGGTCCAGGGCGGCGGCGGTCTCGGCCAGTTGCTGGAGGGCCACGTAGGGGAGGTAGATCCGCTGGACGCGTTCGCGCTCCAGCAGGCGCAGCAGTCCGGGCAGGTCGCGCCGTTGCTCCTCGGTCAGTACGTGCAGGGTGCCGCCGCTGCCGAGAGTGGCGAAGATCTCCTGGAAGGAGACATCGAAGCTGAGCGGGGCGAACTGCGCGGTGGCGCCGCCGGGTACGCCGCTCGGGATGCCGTTCTGCCAGTCGATCAGCTGCGACAGCGAACGGTGCGGCATCGCCACGCCCTTGGGGCGGCCGGTCGAGCCCGAGGTGAACAGCACGTACGCGGTGTCCGTGGGCGAGATCGCCGGGAGCGGCCCGCTCGCCTCGGCGCCGCCGAGGGCCTCCTCGGCGAGGAGTACGGGCGCGCCCTGGCCGAGCGGCGCGATGTGCGCGGCATGGGCGATGACGCTGTGCGGCCGGGCCTGTTCGACCATGGCGGCGAGCCGTTCCGCGGGGTAGGCGACGTCGAGCGGGACGGCGGCGGCGCCCGCCTTCAGCACGCCGAGGGTGACGGCGACCGTCTCGGGCGAGCGCTCCATGGCGATGCCGACCCGGTCCCCGGAGCGCGCGCCGCGCGCCAGCAGGGCGGCGGCCACCCGGTCGGAGGCACGGCCCAGTTCGGCGTAGGTCCAGTGCTCCTCGCCGAAGGCGAGGGCGCGGGCCTCGGGAGTACGGGCGGTCTGGGCGGCGACGGCGGTGACGACGTCCTGGGGCTCGGCCCCGGTCCGGGTGGTGAGGATGTCCTGGGGCTCGGCCCCGGCGGTCGCCCGGCCCGGCTGCCCGTCGGTCGGGGTCAGGAAGCCGAAGTCCGGTGCCTCGTCGGCGTGTTGGACCAGTCGCTCCAGGATCGCCGTGAAGCGGTCCCCGTACAGCTCGGCCTGCGCGTGCGTGAAGGTCTCGCCGTGGTGGTCCATCCGCAGCCGCAGGGCGCCGTCGCGGGGGTCGACCACGGCGTTGACCAGGAGCTGGAAGTTGGTCTCCTCCCAGGTGCGGAAGTCGAGCAGCCGCACTCCGGGCAGTGCGAGCACGGCGGTGAGCTGGCGGAAGTGGACGTAGTTGAAGGCGGTGTCCACCACGGTCCGGCCGAGGTCCTCCTGCACGGCGCTCAGCGGGTAGCGCTTGTGCGGGTGGCTCTCGCGCTCCAGCCGGAACGCCTCGCGGGCCACCTCCGCCCAGCTCGACCGGGCGGTGTTCAGCCGCAGCGGCAGGGTGTTGAGGAACAGCCCGGCGGTGCGGTCGGCGTCCTGGACCTCGGGGCGGCCGTGGGCCACCAGGCCGGTGGTGACGTCCTCGATGCCGGTGAAGTGCCGCAGCGTCAGGCAGTGCGCCGCGAACAGCACCGACTTGAGCGGCAGCGCGCGCTCGTTGGCGAACTCCCGTGCCGCGTGGACCAGTTCGTCGGGGATGCCGATCAGCCGGGTGATCTGCTCCGGTGGCCGGACGTCCTCGTGGGGGCGGAAGCCCGCGAGGCGCAGCCGCGGGGCCCCGGCGAGCAGCTCGCGCCAGAACTCCCGGGTGGGCGCCGACTCCAGGGCCTGGCGCTCGGCGCGTACGTGGTGCGCGGCACTGGGCGCGGCCGGGTCCGTGACGGCGGCCACGTCGAGGCCGCGGGCGTGCAGATGGTCCTGGAGGAGTTCCTGGATGAGGTGGGCGACGCTGCCGCCGTCGAGGATCGCGTGGTGGAAGCTCAGCACCAGCTCTACGGAGTCCGCCAGTACGTACACCTGGAAGCGGTGGAGCGGAGCCCGGGCGAAGTCGTAGTGGTGGAAGCGGCGTTCGTCGACGTGGGCGCGGATCTCGGCACGGGCCGCCTCCTCGTCACGGTCGCGCAGGTCGGTGATGCCGAGGCCGTCGGTGACCTCGGTGTGGACGATCTGCAGCGGCTCGGAGTGGCCGCCGAGGTCGAAGGAGGAGCGCAGCACGGGGTGGCGGGCCACCAGCCGGTCGAAGGCGGTACGGAAGGCGGACTCGTCCCAGTCGAGGGCGAGGGAGTACTGGAAGACGTCGTGGTAGACGGCCGAGTCCTCCTGGGCCCTGCTGTGGTAGAGCAGTCCGAGCTGGAGCCGGGTCAGCGGATGGGCGTCCTCGCGGCCCTCCAGGCGGCCCCGGTCCACTGAGGAGATCAGCGTGAAGGGCGCGAGCGGCGCGGAGTCCGCCGCGTCCGCCGGGGCGGTGGCGGTGGAGCGGGCGGCCACCTCGGCGACGGTCGGGTGGCGCACCAGGTCGCCGAGGGAGAAGTGCACTCCGGCCTGCTCGGCGCGGGCACGGATGCGCAGCATGGTGAGGGAGTCGCCGCCGAGCGCGTAGTAGTCGTCGTGCACGCCGACCCGTTCGACCTCAAGGACCTCGGCCCAGATTCCGGCCAGCAGCGCCTCGGTCGCATCGCGCGGAGCGCCGTCGCCGCGGCCGCTCGCCGCCACCGGGGCGGGCAGGGCGCGGCGGTCGGCCTTGCCGTTGGGGGTGAGCGGTACGGCGTCGATCCGGACGAAGTACGCCGGGAGCATGAACTCCGGCAGTACGGAGGCGAGTTCGGCGCGCAGCCGGGCCGGGTCGAGGGTGTCCGCGCTGACGTAGTAGCCGGTGAGGAAGGTGCCGCGGGTCGGTGACCGGTGGTCGGTGACCACCGCGTCGCGCACCCCGGGCACCGAGGCGAGGCGGTTCTGGACCTCGCCCAGCTCGACCCGGTTGCCGCGGATCTTCACCTGGCCGTCGATGCGGCCCAGGTACTCCAGGTCGCCGTCGGCGAGCCTGCGGGCCAGGTCGCCGGTGCGGTACAGTCGCCCGCTCCCGGCGAAGGGGTCGGGCCCGAAGCGCTCCTCGGTCAGCTCGGGACGGCCCAGATAGCCGCGGGCCACCTGGACGCCGCCGATGCACAACTCCCCCGGTACGCCCGGGGGTTGGAGGTTGCCCTGCGGGTCGAGCACGTAGAGGCGGGTGTTGTCGACCGGGCGGCCGATGGGCACCCGGCGCACCGGCTGCGAGGGGTCGGTCGGGCAGTCGTGGTACGAGACGTCGACGGCCGCCTCGGTGGGCCCGTACAGGTTGACCAACCGGGGCGCCGGGCCCGGTCCGTCGGCGAAGACGCGGTTGAACTGCTCCACGCGGGCCGGGGGAAGCGCCTCTCCGCTGCAGAACACCTGGCGCAGCGAGGCCACTTGCGCGCGGGCCTCGGCGGAGGCGTCAAGGAGGTCGAGGAAGGGCGCCAGCATCGAGGGGACGAAGTGCACGGTGGTGACGGCCTGTTCGGCGATGGCCCGCGCGATGTCGCCCGGGTCGCGCTGGGCGCCGGGCGGCAGCAGGGTGAGGCTCGCGCCCTCGATGGCCCACCAGAACAGCTCCCAGACGGAGACGTCGAAGGAGATCGGCGTCTTCTGGAGCAGGGTGTCGCCTTCCCCGACCGGATAGCGCCGCTGCATCCAGGCGAGCCGGTTGACGACCGAGTGGTGCTCGACCATCACGCCCTTGGGGCGGCCCGTGGAACCGGAGGTGTAGATGACGTACGCCAGGTCGGAGCCGGTGGCCAGCGGCTCCAGTGGCCCGTCCGGGCCGGTCAGGCAGTCCTCGACCGCAAGCACGGACACCTCGCCGACCTCGCCGACGTCGTCGGCCTCGGTTTCCGGCAGTACGGTCCCCCGGTCGGTGAGCGCGACGGGGGCGCCGCTGTCGCGCAGCACGAAGCGGATGCGGTCGGCGGGGTAGCCGGGGTCGACGGGGACGTAGGCGCCGCCCGCCTTGAGTACGCCGAGCAGGGCGACGATCAGCCGCGGGGAGCGGTCCATCAGGACGGCCACCCGGCTGCCGACGCCGACGCCGCGGGCGCGCAGCGCGCGGGCCACCTGGTTGGCCGCGGCGTCGAGTTCGGCGTAGCTGAGGGCGTCGCCCCGGGCGCCGGTGACGGCGGTCCGGTGCGGGGTGCGGGCGGCCTGCTCGGCCACCAGCTGGTGCAGGGTCTTCTCGGCCGGGTACGCGACGGGGGCGTCCTGGCCGCCGTGGACCAGTGCGGCGTATTCCGCCTCGTCCAGCATCGGCACGGTCAGCGCGGGGCGTTCGGGTTGCTCGACGCCGTTGCGGAGCAGGTTGAGCAGGTGCGCGGAGACCGATGCGATGGGCAGGTCCTCGTCGAAGATCTCCGTGGCGTAGTCGAAGTCGACGCGCAGGTCGCCCCCGTCGCCGAAGGCCCAGATGACCACGGCCAGCGCGGAGCCCTCGTGCAGCGGCGCCATGAACACCGTCTCGCG
The DNA here is from genome assembly GCF_013364195.1 of Streptomyces sp. NA04227. Classification (NCBI taxonomy): domain Bacteria; kingdom Bacillati; phylum Actinomycetota; class Actinomycetes; order Kitasatosporales; family Streptomycetaceae; genus Streptomyces; species Streptomyces sp. NA04227. Next base: position 4,254,530 of record NZ_CP054918.1, read on the forward strand.
GTCCAGTCCCTCGGGCGCCTCGCGGGGCGGGTAGCGCAGGTAGGACAGCGTGACGTCGAAGAGCCTCCGGGAACCGGCCTGGTCGGGTGCGAGGGAACCGAGCACCTCGCCGAGCGGCAGCCGCTCGTGTTGGTGCAGCCGGTCCGTGTCGCGGCGCACTTCGGCGGCCAGTTCGGCCAGGGTCGCCTCGGGCGGCACGGCGACCCGCAGCGGCAGGTTGTTGGCGCGCTGCCCGGCGATGCTCAGCTGGGCGGCACCCCGCCGGTTGAGGAAGGGCACCCCGAGCACGACCTCCGGACGGGAGTGGACCCGGGCCAGGTAGGTGGCGAAGACGGCGGCGAGGTAGGCGAAGGGCGAGCTGCCCTGGGCGCGGACCCGGCGGACCAACTCGCCGTCCACGGTGAAGGAGTGCCGGGCCCGGCGGGCCCCGCCGGGGTGCTCCGCGCCGCTTCGCGCGAACAGGGCCGGGCTCGCCCCGGCGAGGTAGTCCCGGTGGAAGGCACGGTCGCGCGCGTGGTCCGCGGAGGCGCGGTAGGCGGCGTCGTCCTCGACCAGGGTGCGCACGGAAGGGGGCGCGGGCGGCTCGGCGGGGGCGGATCCCGCCGCCGCCGTGAGCCGTGCGTACTCCTCCCACAGCTGGCGGTCGATCTCGTTGCCGGACCAGCCGTCCATGAGGAGGTGGTGGGTCTTCAGGTGCAGATGGAGTACGGAAGGGCTCTCGCGCAGCAGGGTGGCGACGACGAGACGCGTACGGCGCGGGGGGAAGGGGCGGACGAAGGACTCCTCCCGCCAGGCGGCACAGGCGGCCGCGGGGTCCTCGGCCCCCGACAGGTCGAGGTGTTCGACCCACGGTTCGGAGTCCGCCGTCTCTATCCACTGGTAAGGAATTCCGTCTTCTTCATCGAAACGCAATGAGAATGCATCATTCCGCTTGAGGGTGCGCGTCAGGCTTTCCGTCAGCGCTGCCACGTCGACGGCCCCGGAAAGTCGCTGGTACAGGACACCGTTGAACTGTGGATCGCCGACGGCTGCCGCCTCGGCGGTCCAGATATCGTGCTGGTAGGCAGACAGAGGTATGCGCCGGGAAGCGGGCACGGGCCTTCCTTCAGTAGACAAGGGGTATCGGGTTCCGTTTATCGAAGGTCACCACCCGACACTCATCGACCCTATGTCCCGTCAGGTGGACGCTGTGGCCAATCTTCCTGAACCGGGCTCGCATCCCCTAGGAGATCGGCTGGTCAGGGAGCAAGGGGAACCCCCCGACGACAGTAGGTCCGTGATCGTAACCGGAAATGACGAGGGAATTAACACCGGTCTCATAAGGCTGCGGGGCAGCGGCTGAGGGGCGGCGTCCGGCACGGGGCGAAAAGACGTGCACAGTGATTCTGTGGCCGAATATCCCTGGGTATGGCGAGAAGCGGAGCGGCCACTTCCTCGTTAACTTCGGGAGATCCCGCGAGAATTCGCCCTACTATCCATCGAGTGAGTTTTTTCACGTCGGATGCACGGGAGAGTTGTGGCGGGGTTGGGTGCCGAAAAGGGCAGTCAGCAGCCTCGTCAGCCCCACCCCACCCCAGCCGCGGAACTACCCCCACCCCAGCTCATGCAGCCGCTCATCCTCGATCCCGAAGTGGTGGGCGACCTCGTGGACGACGGTCACGGCGACTTCCTCGACGATCTCCTCGGGGGCCTCGCAGTAGCGCAGGGTGGGGCCCATGTAGATCGTGATGCGGTCGGGGAGCACGCCGGCGTACCACTCGCCGCGTTCGGTGAGGGGCGTGCCTTCGTAGAGGCCGAGGAGTTCGGGGTCGTCGGAGGGGGGTTCGTCCTCCACGAAGACGGCCACGTTGTCCATCACCCGGGTCAGCTCGGGCGGGATCCGGTCGAGGGCCTCGGCCACCAGCTCTTCGAAGGCGTCGCGTGTCATCTCCAGCACATGCCCATTGTCCGGGACGCGGCCGGATACGGGAGGTGGCGTGCGCCAGGTGGCGCGCGGGAGGTGGCGTTTGCTGACCCCGAGGCCCGGGTCAGCTCGTCTGGGCCGTCAGAGCGCGGGTCGACAGCAGGCGGGTCATGGATTCCAGGTCCTGGCTGTCGTAGCGGCGGCTTTCGTTGTCCTCGCCGACGATGGCGGTGAGCACGGTGCCGGTGCGGACCAGGGTGCAGCGGGTGGTGTTGGCGTTGTAGCCGTCGCCGCGGTTTTCGGTGAGGGCGAAGGCGAAGGTCTCGTCGCCGATCCGGGGCATGGCCAGCGGGGTCGCGCCGTCGGTGCGTGCTTCCTCGCTCCAGGTGTCGAAGGCGCGGCGGGCCGCGTCCGTGTCCGGGAAGGCGGCGACGATGAAGTCGGTTTCCATGCTGTAGGTGCCCGCGTACTCGGCCTCGCCCCGGTAGGTCGAACCGTCGTCCTCGCCGGAGACGTCGGCCGAAGGTGCGGTGAGCTCGGTCCAGCCCGTGGGCAGGCTCGCCGTGTCGGGCAGGACTTCGAGGAGCCGGTCCGCGCTGGTCAGCGGGGCCATGGCGGCGTCGCCGTCCAGGCCGCCCGCGGAAGCGCCGCCGTCCGAACCGCCCGCGTCGCCGTCGCCCGCCTCACCCTCGCTGGCCCCTCCGTTTCCGGAACCTGAGCCTGAGCCCTCCCCGTCCTCGCCCGCCGGGCCACCGGTCCCGCCCGGGTGCTGGGCAGCCGGACCGTTCGACCCCCGCCCGTCGTCGGAGTCGACGAGTTCGGTGGCGGTGAAGACGAGCAGACCGGCGAGTACGGCCAGGGCGAGGGCGGCGAGGGCCAGGGCGGTGCGGCCGGAGGGGGTGTTGTTGAAGGTGACGGGGCCGAGCGAGATCGTGTTGCCGCGCACTTTCGAGCCGCCGTCGATGACGACGCTGTGGTGGTACTGCCGGGGCGCCTCGCCCGGCGGCGGTCCGGCCAGCGCCGCGGTGAGCCGGGCGGCGAAGTCGGGGTCCTCGGTGAGGTGTGCGGCCACCGCCTCGCGCAGGCGGGCGACGGTCTCGGGGTCCTGCGGCCGCTCCTCGGTGGCGTCGAGCGCGTGCTGCCCCTCGCTGCTGCGGCTCAGCTTCTCGCGTACGAGACCGGCCACCGTCTGTCCGATTTCGGTGCCGACGCCGGTGGCGGCTCCCGAGGACAGCCCTGTCACCACACGTACGGCCACTGCGACCAGATCCGAAGACTCCACAGACTCCACGCCCACCCATCCGAGCCGTACGTGCGCCGGTCCGGCCTCCGAGGTGCTGCGCCGGACAACCAAGTATGAGTCAACTCACGGTCATATCCCAGGAGTTGAGCACGTGTCGGGACCGGTGCGGTCCGTGGTGGTGCGGGGCGCCGCAAGGGCGTGAAGTGCGCACGCCGGGCGTACGCGGTGCGTGTCCTCTTGTGCGCCACGGGAGTTGGTCAGTCCGGTGTCCGTTCGCCCGGGGCATTCGGTGGCCCCGCGACCCGCACACCCGTCCGACACGACCGTCCGACCAGTGCCTGTGCCCGTACCCGAACCAGTGCCTGTACCTGTGCCTGTGCCCGTACCCGAATCCGTACCCGTGCCGTCCTGCGCCGTGCCGCATCCGGAGGTGGCTGTTTTGCGTTCCTTGTCGTTGGCCGTTCCGTTGAGTCTGAGCGTTCCCCGTCCCCTGCCCGTGCGGCTGGCCGCCGTGGCGCTCGTGGTCCTCGCGGCCGCGGGATGCGTGAAGGTGGCGGGCGACGACGGCGGCCGCCGTCCGCAGGTCCCGGACGGGCAGGGGGGTGCCGTGGCCGGGGTGGACGCCGGGGACACGGTGGGCGGCGAGGGCGCCGGGGCGCGGTCCGAGCAGGGGACGGGCCCGGACGGGGCGCAGGAGAGTCCGTCCGCTTCCGCGTCGGCCCCGGACGCCGAGCGCGGGGACGGCGCCTCGCCCTCCGCGCCGGCGGACCGGAGCCCGGGCCCGGACGGGGCCTCCGGGCCCGCGGCCGGAGGTTCCGGCGGCAGTGACGGCGCGCCTACGGACCGTCCGACCGCGCCGGACCGGCCGACCCCGCCCGCGCCCGGCGCGACGCCGACCTCGCCGCCCGGCGAACCCTCGCCCGAACCGACATCCGGCGGCGAGGGCGACACGAGTCCGAAGCCGTCACTCCCGGCGAAGTGACTTTCCGGGCCTCCTGCCCACCTGTCGGGCCCGTCAACTTGCCCACCCTGCCCTGCTGTTGAGCCGCCAAAGCCCCAGCGCCCTGCGGGGGCGCCCCTCGCGCGCTCACCCCGATATGGCGCACCTCACAACATCCACCTCCGCCCGCCTGCTCCCCGCCCCCGCGCCGCCCGCCGAGCTGACCTGCTGAAACGGTTACGGTGGGGTGGCGGGGCGGTGGCCACCAGCCGGTTTGCTCCGTGGGGGCGGGGGTGCGTATGGTGGTAGATCGTTTGATCCCATTTGCCCGGCGCAGCTCCTCACCGTACGAGGAACGAAGCGCGCCGCGTGTGGCGCGTACTCCCCCTAGCCGTGGCTGGACCGCATAGAGGCGGTCGATTGCGAGAACTCACGGAGTTTTGGGCGCGCGTGCCGAGACTCCGGAAGGTTTCGCATTTCGCATGTCTGTTTCCAGTACTGACCAGGTCCAGGCCGAGGCTCCGAGCCAGGCCGAGAACAACCCGGCCGACACCACCGAGGCCACTGCCGCCGCTGCGGAGAACACCGCCTCGGACACCGTCGACGCGGAAGGCGCCGCCGACGCCGCCCCCGAGCTCACCTTCGGCGACCTCGGTCTGCCCGAGGGCATCGTGCGCAAGCTCGCGGCGAACGGTGTGACCACGCCGTTCCCGATCCAGGCCGCCACCATCCCGGACGCGCTCGCCGGCCGGGACATCCTGGGCCGCGGACGCACCGGTTCCGGCAAGACCCTCTCCTTCGGTCTGCCGCTGCTCGCCACCCTGGCGGGCGGCCACACCGAGAAGAAGCGGCCGCGTGGCCTGATCCTGACGCCCACCCGTGAGCTCGCGATGCAGGTCGCGGACGCGCTCCAGCCCTACGGCGATGTGCTCGGCCTGCGGATGAAGGTCGTCTGCGGCGGTACGTCCATGGGCAACCAGATCTACGCGCTGGAGCGTGGGGTCGACATCCTCGTCGCCACCCCGGGCCGCCTGCGCGACATCATCAACCGCGGCGCCTGCCAGCTCGACCAGGTGCAGATCGCGGTGCTCGACGAGGCCGACCAGATGGCCGACCTCGGCTTCCTGCCCGAGGTCACCGAGCTGCTCGACCTCGTTCCGCCGGGCGGCCAGCGGATGCTCTTCTCGGCGACGCTCGAGAACGAGATCGACACCCTCGTGAAGCGGTACCTGAAGAACCCGGTCACGCACGAGGTCGACCCGTCCGCGGGCGCCGTGACCACCATGACGCACCACATCCTGGTCGTGAAGCCGCGCGACAAGGCGCCGGTCACCGCCGCGATCGCCGCGCGCAAGGGCCGCACGATCATCTTCGTCCGCACCCAGCTCGGTGCCGACCGTGTCGCCGAGCAGCTGCGCGACGCCGGAGTGAAGTCCGACGCGCTGCACGGCGGCATGACGCAGGGCGCGCGCACCCGCACCCTCGCCGACTTCAAGGACGGCTACGTCAACGTCCTGGTCGCCACCGACGTCGCCGCGCGCGGTATCCACGTCGACGGCATCGACCTGGTCCTGAACGTCGACCCGGCCGGTGACCACAAGGACTACCTGCACCGCAGTGGCCGTACCGCGCGGGCCGGACGTTCCGGCACCGTCGTCTCGCTGGCCCTGCCGCACCAGCGGCGGCAGATCTTCCGGCTGATGGAGGACGCGGGCGTGGACGCCTCGCGCCACATCGTCGGTGGCGGCGGCGTCTTCGAGCCCGAGGTCGCGGAGATCACCGGTGCCCGTTCGATGACCGAGGTGCAGGCCGAGTCGGTGGCCGGTGCCGCCAAGCAGGCCGAGCGCGAGGTCACCCAGCTCACCCGTGAACTGGAGCGCGCCCAGCGCCGTGCCACCGAGCTGCGCGAGGAGGCCGAGCGTCTTCTCGTACGTGCGGCCCGCGAGCGCGGCGAGGACCCGGCCGAGGTCCTGGCCGCCGCCAACGGCGGTGCGCAGCAGCCGAGTTCGGCGGACGAGCAGGCGGCTGCCGCCGATGTGGCCGTGACCGCCGAGACCGGTGGTTCGGTGCCCGAGCAGCCCGCGACCGAGGCCGTCGACCGCGAGGTGCGCCCGGCCCGCGACGAGCGTCCGGCCGCCGGCCGTGACGAGCGCCCGTTCGGTCGTACGGTGCGCGAGGAGCGCGGTTCGTACGAGCGCCGGGACGGTGACCGTGGCGGTTTCCGTCGCGACGACCGCCGGGACGACCGCCGGGACGACCGCGGTGGGTTCAACCGTGACCGCAACGACCGTGACCGGGGCGACCGGGGCGGCGACCGTGGTGGTTTCCGCCGGGACGACCGACGCGACGACCGTCGTGACGGCGACCGTGGCGGCTTCCGTCGCGACGACCGCCGGGACGACCGACGTGGCGGCGGCTTCAACCGCGACCGCAACGACCGCGACCGCGGCGGCGACCGTGGTGGCGACCGAGGCGGCTTCCGCCGGGACGACCGTCGTGACGACCGCGGCGGGTTCAACCGTGACCGCAACGACCGTGACCGGGGCGACCGCGGCGGCGACCGTGGTGGCTTCCGCCGGGACGACCGACGCGACGACCGTCGTGACGGCGACCGGGGCGGCGACCGAGGCGGCTTCCGCCGGGACAACGACCGTGGCGGCTTCAACCGCGACCGTGGCGGGGACCGTGGTGGTTTCCGCCGCGACGACCGTGGTGGCCACCGCGCCGGTGACCGTCCCTTCAACCGTGACCGCCGTGACGACCGTCCCTCGGGTGGTCACCCCTCGGGCGGCCACCGTTCCGCCGGGCACGACCGTCCCTTCGGCCGTCGTGACGACCACCGGGGCAGCGGTTTCGCCGCCAACCGCCGTGAGGACAAGCCGCGTTGGAAGCGCAACGGCTGACGGAGTTCCGTCCGGCGCTGCGGCCGTAACCGTGCTGTAGTGCTGTAGCCGTCCTCGCGACGACACGTGCACCGAGGCCCGGCCCGATCCCCCCAAGGGGACCGGGCCGGGCCTCGTTCGTCGTGTCTCCCGGAGCCGTGTCTCCCGGGGAAGAGGGCCCAGCCGCCCTCAGAGCAGCCGCCCCCTCAGGGCAACCGCCCTCAGACCAGATGCACATCCGGCACGTAAAGAATCCACTTGCCGCCGCTCGCCCGGAACGCCGACTCCTTGGACATGATCTCCTCGGCGTGGTTCCAGGCGAAGAGCAGGGCGTAGTCCGGGTACGGGGACGCGAAGCGGTCCGGGGTGACCACGGGGAGGTGGGAGCCGGGGGTGAGCTTGCCCTGTTTGGCGGGGGTGGTGTCGGTGACGAAGGGGATCAGGTCGGGGCCGATACCGCAGTAGTTGGCGACGGTGGCGCTCTTGGCGGTGGCGCCGTAGGCGACCACGCTGTGGCCCTCTTCCTTCAACTTGACCAACAGCGCGATGAGTTGGTCGCGGATCGCGGCGACGCGGGTGGCGAAGGCGTCCAGCGTGGCGGGCTCGGTCAGGCCGCGTTCGGTCTCCTCGGCGAGGAGCGCGCCGACGGCCTCGGCGACCGGGCGGGCGCCCTTGCGGGCCAGGGTGTAGCGGACTTCGCCGCCGTGCACGGTGAGCCGTTCGACGTCGACGAGCTCGAAGCCGTGGCGGGCGGCCAGGGCGGCGACCGAGCGGGCGGTGAAGAAGTAGAAGTGCTCGTCGTAGATCTGGTCGAAGGAGGCCCGCTCGACGATGTCGCCGAGGTAGGGGTCCTCGAAGACGAACACGCCGCCCCCGGTGAGCACCGCGTCCAGGCCTCGGAAGATCGAGTCCAAGTACGGGATGTGGCACAGGGTGTTGGCCGCGTAGACGACATCGGCGCGGCCGTCCTCGGCGGCGATCTCGCGGGCGGTCGACTCCTCGAAGAAGGCGGTGCGCACCCGGATGCCCTTGCCGCGCGCCACCTCGCCGACTCCGGCGGAGGGCTCCACGCCGAGGTGGCGCACCCCGGCCTCGTGCACGGTGCGCAGCATCACCCCGTCGTTGCAGCCGAGTTCGACGAGGAAGGAGTCCTCGCCGGTGAGTTCACAGTCCAGGAAGTGCCGGGCGGTACGGGTGAAGTGCTCGCGCATCACCGAGGAACCCGAGGAGTGGTACGGGTAGTCGGCGTGGAACATCTTCTCCCGCGGTACCTCCTCCAGGAGTTGGACCATGGTGCACTCGGTGCAGTGGCCGACCGCGAGCCGGAAGAAGAACTCTTCGTCGGTGGCGTCCGGGGCGCGGAAGGCATCCGAGACCGGCTGCCGTCCGAGGTCGAGGAACTCGCGGAGCGCGCCGCCGCAGATACGGCAAGGCGGCGTGGTGGCAGGGTAGTTGGCGGGCGCGGGCGCCGGGGCGGTGTCGGGGCTCGCGGTGGTCCCGCTCTCGTCTGTTGCGTTCGTCTCGGTCGCGTTCGTGTCGGTCACGGTTCAGCTCTCCTGGGCGGCGGGGTGGTTCGGGACGCGGCCGCCCGTGGCGGGGTGGTGCGGGTCCGGTCGGGTGGGTCGGTGGACGGGAAGCTGTCCGGCGGCGCGGGCCTCGGCCAGGGTGGGCGCGGCGAGGTCGCGTGCGGAGAGCAGCGGCTCGATGTCGGCGGGGATCGGCAGGCCGAGTGCCGGGTCCAGGGCGGACAGGGCCCGCTCCTGCGCGGGGGCGTAACTCGCCGCGAGCAGATAGGACATGACGCTGTCGTCGCGCAGGGAGACGAAGGCGTGTCCGACGCCGGGCGGCAGGTAGACGGCACGGCAGTGGTCTGCGTCCAGGACCACCGCGTCCCAGGCGCCGAAGGTGGGCGAGCCCTCGCGGAGGTCGACGACCAGGTCGAGCACTTCGCCGTACGGGCAGTGCACGTACTTGGCGTTGGCGGGCGCGCGGTCGTCGGTCAGCGTGTAGTGCACGCCGCGCACCACGCCGCGCCGGGAACGGCTGTGGCTGAGCTGTGCCACCTCGAAGAGCGGTCCGCCGTGTGCCTGGAGGAAGGCCGGTTCCTGGAAGGGGGAGACGAAGGCGCCGCGCTCGTCCGGGTAGACGGCGGGCGTGAACTCCAGGGCTCCCGCCACCGCGAGTTCCCGTACCAGGGTGTCGCCGTAGCGGCGGGGCTCGTCCTCGGCGAGGCCGCGTGAACTCCCCTGCGGGGAGGGCGAGAGGGTGCTCATACCGCCGCCAGGACCGTTCGCAGGGCGCCGATCACCTTGTCCTGGAGGGACTCGGGCAGCGAGGGGTACATCGGCAGCGAGAAGATCTCCTTGGCCAGGGCCTCGGTGTGCGGCAACGAGCCCTCGGGGACGCCGAGATGGGCGAAGCCGGACATGGTGTGCACGGGCCACGGATAGCTGATGTTGAGCTGGATGTCGTGCGCGCGCAGTGCTTCGAGGACGGCGTCGCGCTCGGGGTGGCGTACGACGTAGACGTAGTACACGTGGTCGTTGCCCTCGGCCAGACGCGGCAACTGGAGCCCCGTGTCGGCGAGTTCGGCGGCATAGCGGTCGGCGACGCGGCGGCGGCCCGCGAGGTAGTCGTCGAGGCGGCCGAGCTTGCGGCGCAGGATCTCCGCCTGCACCTCGTCCAGGCGGCTGTTGTGCCCGGGGGTCTCCACCACGTAGTAGCGCTCGGCCATGCCGTAGTAGCGCAACCGCCGTACCCGCTCGGCGACTTCGGGGTCCGAGGTGAGGACGGCGCCGCCGTCGCCGTAGGCGCCGAGCACCTTGGTCGGGTAGAAGGAGTACGCGGCGGCGTCGCCGAGGGTGCCCGCGAGGCTGCCGTGGTGCCGGGCGCCGTGGGCCTGGGCGCAGTCCTCCAGGATCACCAGGCCGTGCCGGTCGGCGAGTTCGCGCAGCGGCGCCATGTCGACGCACTGGCCGTACAGGTGCACCGGCAGCAGGCACTTGGTGCGCTCGGTGATCGCGGCCTCCACCCGGGAGGTGTCCATCAGGAAGTCCGCGGGCCGTACGTCCACGAAGACGGGGCGGGCGCCGACCGCGTCGATGGCGATCACGGTGGGCGCCGCGGTGTTGGACACCGTGATGACCTCGTCGCCGGGGCCGACGCCGAGCGCTTGGAGGCCCAGCTTGACGGCGTTGGTGCCGTTGTCGACGCCGACGCAGTGCGCCGCGCCGTGGTAGGCGGCGAACTCCTCCTCGAAGCCGCGCACACTGCGGCCGAGGATCAACTGCCCAGAGGAGAAGACGGTTTCGACCGCGTCGAGCAGGTCCTCGCGCTCCTCGCGGTACTCCTGAAGGTAGTCCCAGACGTACGTGGTCACGCGCTGTCCTTTCCGAGGGCGCGGGCGGTGCCCGGTGCGTTTGCTGCTGCGGGTGCTTGCTGCTCGCCGGGGCGGGCCCGCCGGTTCCCCGAGGCGAGGTCGTGCTCGGCGGCCGGTGTCGCTGCCGGTGCCGCCGTCGTGGACATGGGCGGTGGCGCCCCCGGTGGTGGCACCAGGGCGGCGACGGTCGCCTCCAGGGCGGTGCGGGTGTCCAGGAGGGGCCGCCAGCCGGTCACCGCGCGGAACGGGGCCGCATCGACGCGTACGTCCCGGAAGTCGCTGCCGGTCGCGGCGCCCGTGGGCGGTGCGGTGCGGTGTACCGGCACCGGCGGGCGGCCGGTGTACTCGGCGACCAGGGCGGCGACCTGCTCGAAGACCTCGCCGAGCGAGCTGTCCCGGTCCGCGCCGAGCGTCCAGGAGCGGCCCGCGAGCCGGTCCGCGTGGTCGAGCGCGGCGAGGAAGCCACGGGCGGCGTCGGCGACCGGCAGCAGATTGCGCCGCAGCGACCCGTCCGCCCACAACGTCAGCGGTTCGCCTTCCAGTGCGCGCCGCACCATCGCCGAGACCACACCCCGGTCCGGCGCCCGCGGGTTCACGGCCGGTCCGAAGACGGTCGGCAGCCGCAGGGCGACGCCGCGCACCACGCCCGCCAAGTCGGCGGCGCGCAGGGCGAGTTCGGCAGCATACTTCTGGCGGTCGTAACCGGTGAGGGGGCCTGCGGCGGCGGTGGCGGGCGGTGTCGCACCCGGGGCGGTGGGCGGTGGCTCGTGGGCGTCCAGGCTCGCCGTCGACGCGAACAGGACGGTCGGCGGCGGGGCGCCCTCCGAGCGGGGCCGCTCGGCGAGGATCTCCAACAGGTCCCTCAGTACGGTGACGTTGGTGTGCTCGGCGACCGGGTCACCGTCGCGCGTACGCCAACTCCCCTGTGCGTCCCGGTGAGTTACGAGATGGACGACGGCGTCGGCGTCCGCGACCGCTTCGGCCAGGGCGGTGCGGTCCGTCAGGTCCGCGCTGCGGATCTCGGTGTGCGCGGGCGCCGAGCAGGCGGGCGGCACGGCCGGGCGCCGGGCCACCGCGCGCAGCAGTACGGGCCGCTCGGCGAGCTGCGCCACGAGCGTGGCACCGAGGAAGCCGGAGGCGCCGAGCACCACCACACGCGGGGTCATGCCGGGCCTCCCGGGGCGCCGGTCGCGGCCGGGGCGAGCGCGGGGGCGAGCGCCGGGGCGGCCGACGGACGCGCGGCCGCGTCGTCCCGAGTACCGTCCGCCTCCCTCACGGCCACCGCGTCCACCGCGTCCACCGCGTCCACCGCGTCCATCGCGTCCACCGCAGACATCGCGTCCATCGCGTCCACCGCAGACATCGCGTCCATCGCCCGCAGGCACACCAGCAGGCTCCGCGCCTGCATGTTCACGTAGTGGCTGTGCCGCAGCAGGGCGCTGATCTGGTGGACGGAGACCCAGCGATGCTCGGGGCCCTCCGACACCTCACCGCCGCCCTCGGCCAACTGCCCCGCGTCCAGGACAACATGGCGCGTACGGGCGTGGTGGAACCGTCCGCCCTCCTCGGAGAGCACCGCGTCGAAGCGGACCGGGGACCGGTCGCCGGAGAGGGCGTCGAGTACCAAGTCCAGGTAGCGGGGGCGGAGTTCGGCGGGCAGGACCTCGTAGGTCTCGGGGGCGCACTGCACGGTCGGGGCCAGCTCGGCGGTGTCCACGAAACCGGGTTCGGTGCGGCAGTGCAGCAGTACGTGCGGTACGTCGTCGATACGGGTGACCAGGAAGGCGACAAGTCCCGTATGGGCGGGGGCGATCATCGGCTGGCTCCACTGCGAGACCTCCCGGCCCGCGGCCCGGACCCGGACCCCGATGACCCGGAAGAACCGTCCGCTCTCGTGCGCGAGGTCCCAGGCGCCTTGCCGCCATCCGTCGAGTTCGGCCAGTGCGACCCGCTCCACCTGTGGCTCGGTGCTCTCCCGTACGTCGACGATCCAGCTCAGCAGCGAGCGCGTACTGTGCAGCGAGGTCGCGGGCGGCAGGTCGCCTTCCGAAGCCTCGCCCGTGTGCCCCAACTCCCTTGGCAGGCAGGCCAGTACGGACCGGGTGTCCATGTTGACCAGGTCGTCCACGGCGAGCAGGGAGAGCAGTTCGCGCAGGGGGAGCCAGACGAAGCCGTCGTGCACCGGCACCGGCACCGACGGGTCCACCTCGACCGCGATGTTCCGGTTGCGTTTGCGCAGGAACCAGGCGCCCTGCTCGGACTGCCGTACGTCGCACAGGACGTGGTGCTGTTCGCGTGCCTCGGCGGTGAAGTACTCCACGTAGGGCACCCGGCTGCCGCCGTGCACGCCCTGGTAGTTGCTGCGGGTGGCCTGCACGGTGGGCGAGAGCTGGATGCCGTTGCAGTTGCCGGGCTCGGCCTTGAGCTGGACCAGGACCTGTGGTTCGCCGTCGACCCGGCGCAGCAGCAGGCCGAGGATGCCGGTCTCGGGCTGGTTGATGATCGGCTGGTCCCAGGCCGGAACGGGATGGCCGGGGCGCCGCACCCGCAGCCCTTCGACCGCGAAGAAACGGCCCGAGCGGTGCCGCAGACATCCGGTGCGCGCGTCGACGGCCCAGCCGTCCAGGCCGTCGAGCGGCACCTGTTCGGCGTGGGTGTGCATCCAGCCGCGCGCCTCGTCGAGCGGACCGGCGAGTGCGCGGGGAAGCAGCCCCGCCCGTGCCGGTCCGGTGGCGCCGACCGGGGCGTCCGTGGTCAGCAGACCGTCCCCAGGCGACCGGTCGGCCTCAGCGCTCAACTGCCTTCTGTCAGCCGGGAGTTCAGCACCCCTGGTCACACCCGCATTTCCACTCACCGGGTCACGCTCCCCGCCGCCCGGACCACGCTCGCCTCCCCCAGCACCTCCGTGAAGAACCCCATCTGGTGGTGCATACGGCTCCGGAAGAACTCGCTGTAGCGGGCGGCGTGTTCGGGGGTCATGGTGCCGAGGACCATGGCGAGGGCGACGTAACCGTCCTTGGGTTCGATGATCAGGTTGTTCCAGGCGGGCTCGACGTTGTCGACGTGGCGGTGGACGGCGCGGTCGAGTTCGGCGCGGCCGCCCTGCCAGCCTCGCGGCAGGGCGAGTTCGCCGCTCGCCGCGAGCGAGCCGTACCAGTCGAGCAGGTCCGCGCGGGCCGCCTCGGTCCCGGCCCGGTGGTGGCGCGGGTGGGTCAGCGCGCGGTAGGCGGCGCGGGCGCTGCGCGCGTCGGGAAAGCGGGCGATCTCGTGGTCGTGGTCGCAGGGCAGGCTGTGCTGGCGGGTGCCGAGGTCGTGCAACATGCTCACCGTGCAGTCGAGCAGGGTGGTGCAGCGCGCGCCGAGGTCGGTCAGGCGCAGCCACAGGTCCCAGTCCTCAAGCCCCACCCGTGACTCCCGCCAGCCGCCGGCCTGTTCGGCGAGCTCGGTGCGGTGCGCGGCGCAGGAGTTCTCGAAGAGCGGGTTCATGAGCTGGAGCTCGGGGTGCCAGCACATGGTGAGCGGGTCGGCCACCGAAAGCAGCGTGCCGGCGGCGTCGACCTTGCGGGCCCGGGTCGCGGCGAAGTCGGCGCCCTGGTCGAACACCTCGGTCAGCAGGGCCAGATGGTGCGGGTCCCAGACGTCGTCGTGATCGAGGTAGGCGACGATCTCGCCGCTCACCTCTTTCAGGGCGATGTTGGTGGGGCCCGCCTGGAAGCCGAAGCGGCGGGTGCGGCGCAGGGTGATCCGCGGGTCCCGCGCGGCGAGTTCGGCCACCACCTCGTCCGTGCCGTCGTCGCTGGCGTCGGACATCACGAAGAGTTCCCAGTCGGTCATCGTCTGGGCGCGCACGGATTCGAGGGTCGCGGTGATCGCCGGGCCCCGATTCCAGGTCGGACAAATCACGGAGATGCGAGGCACCTGCGTGTCCTTTCGTGCTCCGTGGGGGACCAGCGGTACGCACTCGCGACAAGCCGTAAATCGTGAATGGGCGGGCCTGGCCCGTGAATTGGGCGGCCTTGAACCGGCAGGCGCCGGACGCCGAGAATTTCCCCCGTCAATGCCATGCGAGAGGCATGTACGAGGAACAGGGTTAACGGGATTCCCGGGGCCTGTCAATCCGGGATTTATCCGTACCCGGAGGGTGAGAAACCCGTGGCGGTGTGTGAGGGATGGTGGCGAGTGTTCACTTTGGGCGGGATCGGCCCCGGGGTGGGGCTCTGCTCATGCTTTGACTTGAGCTTTACCTCTTGTGAAGTTCCTGCGATGATTCCTCGGACCAATCGTATTCCCCGGGGGAGCCAGGGTGGATTCTGTTGCTGTCTCCATCAGGACACCGTCGCTGAGACACAGGGTGATCAAGGCCCTGTCGGCGGCCGGTTTGGAGGTGTTCGCGGTGCCCGGACCAGGTGCCGCGACAGCTCAGGTAGTGATCGTGGAGTCGTGCGAACTGCTCGCACGGCCGCGGTCGACTTCACGCCACGGGGGCCTTGTTGCCCTCGTGCACGGCGAGCAGGACGCGGTCTGGGACTCGGCCGCGCTCATTGAGGTGGCGGGGGTCGTCGACCGAGACGACATGGACGACGTGCTCGTCACCGCGGTGCGTGAAGTGCGCGACGGGCACGGCTGGATCTCGCCGGGCCTGGCCCGGCGGGTGCTGTCCGGTCTCGGCGAGGAACGGCGCAGTCCGGCCCCGCCGCCGGGACTGCTCACCGCACGCGAGTCGGATGTGGCCGCCCTTGTGGCACAAGGCCTGTCCAACGCCGAGATCGCGGGCGAGCTGCGCGTCGAGGTGAGCACCGTGAAATTCCATGTCTCCAACGTTCTGCGGAAGTTGGAGTGTCGGGATCGAGCCAAGCTGGCGGCGGTGGTGCACGCCCACTCCGTCACGGCGGCCTGAGGGCGGCTGACCACCGTTGTTCGGGTTCCTCCCCCGTCTTCGGACGGGGGAGGAGAGGCCGCAAGACCCGTCTCGGGGCGGGGGTGCACAACTCGTGCGATGGCTATATTTGTTCTTGTTCGGCGGGGCGCGAGACCTGACCAGATGAATGTCCGCCCGCCCGTTCGCCGAACCAATAAACGGGGTGCATCCCAGGAATGATTGCCGGTGTGGGGCCGGCGTTCCATGACGGATGCTGCAAATTCAGGGAAACTCTGCGATGCGTCATTCTGGCGTACCGGGGCGGGGCTTTTCATGACCGATTTCTCGGTGCTCATTCCTTTCTCACCACGCAGGCCGGAACAGGTTCTGCCCTATGCCGCGCTGGTCCAGTGGACCGCCGCCCGGCGACTGTGGCAGGGCCAGGCGATGCTCGTGGACGCCGCACACGCGGCGGCCTCGGCGAGCGGCGCCGGGTTCCGGGTGCCGCTCGGCCTCGGCGTCACGCTGATGCCGCTGCGCCACCCGTACGACGCCGCCCATCAGGTCCGTTCGCTGGCCCTGACGACGGGTCAGCCGGTCGTGGCGGGCTTCGGCCCCGGGCAGCCCGCCTTCCAGGCGAGCATGCGCGGCAAGCCGTACGCCAGTCCGCTGACCGCGAGCCGGGAGTACGTCGGCATCGTGCGCGGGCTGCTGACGGGGGAGATCGTGCGCACTGAGGGACAGTACTTCTCCTGCCACGGCGGGCTGCCCCCGGCGACCCCGCCGCAGGTGGAGGTCGGACTCGGTGTGCTGCGCCCCGGCATGGCACGCCTGGCCGGTGAGGTCGCCGACCGGGCGATCACCTGGCTGACCCCGGCCACGTATGTACGCGACACCCTGCTGCCCGCCCTGCGCGAAGGCGCGGCGAAGGCGGGGCGCGAGGTGCCGAAGGTGACCGCGATCGTGCCGGTGGCGCTCAGGCGCCCCGACCGTGAACCGGAACAGCTCGCGCTGTCCTCCAACGCCGCGCACCTGGCGGCCGGTCACTACCAGGACATGCTGCGCCGCTCGGGCATCGAGGTCGTCGCCGACGACCCGGTGCTCAGCGCCAAACGCCTGGTCGCGGGCGGCGGTTTCCTGCACGGGGACCTGGACGAGGTGAGTGCCGCGCTCGACGCCTACCGCGAGGCGGGCGCCGACGAGGTGGTCCTCAACCTCACCGGTGTGTTCAACACCTTCGGCCAGCAGGCGGCGCTGGACGACCTCAAGAAGATTCTGGCGGCCCGCGCATGACGTACGAGCCGCAGGACGGCGCGGACCCGCGCACGGACCGGAGCAAGGAAGTGAGCGCAGCCATGAGCGAAGCGGGGACCGAAGGCAACGGCGGCCAGGCCATCGACGGCGGCAGCGGACTGGGCCCGGCCAAGCGCCACCTCGCCTCCTGGGGCACCGGCTCCGCCCTGCCCCGCCCCGAGGGCGCCACCGGCAGCGCCACCGTGGTCCTCGAATCCCCGGCCCACCTCGACCAGTTGCTCGCCTCGGACCTGGCCGGGCCCGGCACGCTCGTACTCGTCCCCGGCGACCAGGAAGCCGAAGGCCAGGACCCGGCGGCCGCGCCGCTGGTGCTCGGCTACCAGGGCTCGCTCGTCGAACCCGGCGACGAAA
Organism: Streptomyces sp. NA04227; assembly: GCF_013364195.1. Taxonomy (NCBI): domain Bacteria; kingdom Bacillati; phylum Actinomycetota; class Actinomycetes; order Kitasatosporales; family Streptomycetaceae; genus Streptomyces; species Streptomyces sp. NA04227. The sequence goes on from NZ_CP054918.1 coordinate 4,271,400, forward strand.
TGTCGCTCGGCGACGCCTTCTTCCTGCAGACGCAGGACTACGCCACCAGCCAGTACATGTCGGTGATCGGTCCCACCCTGATCCGGATCACCGAGCCCGGCGACTTCGAGGCATTCCTCGCCGACGCCGACGCCGCCCACGACAAGGGCGAGTTCCCGGCCCACGTCAGCGAACCCGTCGTACGGCTCGCCGACCTGTCCGCGCTCGGCGCGGGCACCGGCGCCGACGGTCCGCGCACCCGGCTGTACGTGAACGCCGACGGCCAGGTCTCCACCGCACCCGGCGGCATTCCGCTGGGCGGCCTGGACTCCGGCCTCGACGCGCTCGACGCCCAGTGGCGCGACCTCAACTCCCGTTCCTTGCAGCCCTGTTCGGTGGCCCTCTCGGCAGCCGTACCGGACGAGGACCGCACCGCGCAGCTCACCGCGCGCCCCTGGCTCGGCCGCTATCTGGCCGTCCTGGACGCCCTGCGCGAACTGCGCACCCGCGGGGTCACCGGTCTGAAGGTCTCCGGCTTCGGCGGCCGCCTCGACCCGGCGCTCGACGAGGTCACCGTGCCCGCCGACACCGACCGCGCGCTCCCGCTGCTGCTGTGGAGCGAGGACAAGGCGTACGTGCACGTCGCCGAGACCGGCCGGTTCTTCCAGCTCGACCTGCGCGCCGCCAAGGTCGCCGAGGCCCTGCTCGTGCACGGCGAGCCCGGCGCCGCCGCCGCGCACGCCGCACCCGCGGCACTCCAGCAGGTGCAGGCCTTCTTCGGCACGGCGGGCGTCCGCCTGACCGCCGACCGGTCCGGGGACGGCGCGTGACGGCGGCCACGACGGCCGGGACCGTCACCACCACGACCACGCAGACCGTCGCCACCACGGCTACGGAGACGGCCACCACCACGGCTACGGAGAACCTCGCCGAAGCCGTCGGCGGCAGCCCGCGCACCGTGCCCGGGCGCGCCGGTGAGTGGCTCGCCTCGCTCGGCCCGGACCGGGTTCAACTGTGCGGCGTATACGACGAGTTGGGCGCCCCGCTGTACGAGGACCTGTGCCGCCGGGACACCTTCGAGGTCCGCGAGATCGTCTCGCTGGTCCGCACCACCCGAGGCCCGGTGCTCGATCTCGCCGCGGGCACCGGACGCCTGACGCTGCCGCTGCTTGCCGCGGGACGCGAGGTCACCGCGCTCGAACTCTCCCCGTACATGCTGGAGTTGCTCGGCGAGCGGCTCGCCGAGGCCCCGGCCAGGCTGCGCGAGAAGTGCACCCCGGTGCGCGGCGACATGGCGTCCTTCGCGCTCGACGCCCGCTTCGGCGCCGTCGTCCTCGGCACCACCTCGGTGTCCCTGCTCGACGCGGCGGGCCGCGCGGGCCTGTACCGCTGTGTGCGCGAACACCTCGCCGAGGGCGGCCTGTTCCTGCTCTCGACGGTCGACGTGCGCACCGGCGACGGCACCGAGCAGGAGGTCCGCGTGGCGGCCACCGGCGCCAGTGGACAGCTCTACCACCTGCACGAGCACCACAACCCCGAGGCGGGCACCCGCACGGTCACGCTGCACCGGGCCCAGGCGGACGAGGCTCCTCTTGACGAGAACGTGCTCGACGAGAACCCGCTGACCGTGTGCACCTCCACCGTCGCGGTGCTGCCCTCGGCCCAGCTGGAGGCCGAGTTGACCGCCGCCGGGTTCCGGGTGCGTGCCCAGCACCGGCCCGCCGGATCCGACGGCCGCCACGACGCCGTACTCCTGGAAGCAGAGGTGGCCCCGCGATGACCGAGACCACGACCGGCACGGCCCAGGCCGCGCCCGGCACCCACGAGTACGACCCGCTGTGGCCCTCGCTGCTGCCGCCCGAGAGGCAGGGCGCCGACGAACTGTGCGCCGTCTCCGCCGACGGCGTGCGGGTCCGTTTCGCCGACGGGCGTGAACTCCTGTGCGGCACCAGCGGGTTGTGGAACACCAACATCGGCTACGGCAACCCCGTCGTCGCCGAGGCGGTCGCCCGCGCGGTGCGCGAGGGCTCGTACCTGAGCGTCTTCCGGTACGAGAACACCTATGCCCGCGAGGCCTCCCGGGTGCTGACCGAACTCGCGGGCGCCGACCACTTCGGCCGCGTCCTGTGGTCCACCTCCGGTGGCGCCGCCAACGACCTGGTGATGAAGCTCGCCCGGATGTACCACGCACTGCGCGGCGAACCCCGGCGCAAGCTGGTGGTCGGCCTGCGCGGCAGCTACCACGGCCTGACCTACGGCAGCTTCGCGCTCACCGGCGAGGACCTCGGCCAGGGCGTGTACGGCGTCGACCAGCGCCTGATCCGGCACGTCGCCCCCAACGACCCCGAGGAGCTGACCACGCTGCTCGCCCGGCAGGGCGGCCAGGTCGCCGCCGTGGTCGTGGAACCGGTCCTCGGCTCCGGCGCGGTGCCGCTGACACCCGAGTTCACCGAGGCGCTGCTGCGACTGCGCGAGGAGCACGGCTTCCTGCTCGTCGCGGACGAGGTCGCCACCGGCTTCGGCCGTACCGGCTCCTTCTTCGCCTCCCAGCAGTGGCCCGGACGCCCCGACCTGGTCGTCGCCTCCAAGGGCCTGACCAACGGCACCATGGCCGCCGCCGCGGTCCTGGTCGCGCACCACGTCGCCGAGGCCGTGCACCGCTCGGGCGCCGTGCTCACCCACGGCGAGACCCAGGCCGGTACGCCCACCACCTGCGCCGCCGTCCTCGCCACCGTCGAGGAGATGCGCCGCCTGGACGCGGTCGCCCGCGGGCGGCGCCTGGCGGAGCAACTGGACGCCCACCTGGCCCGGTTGACCGCCGAAGTGCCCTCGGTGACCGGCACCACCGGACTCGGCTGCTTCCGCTCGGTGCGCCTGGCCACCGCCGACGGTGAGCCGCTGCCGCAGGCCGAGGTGCCCGAGCTGATCGCCGCGATCCGCACCGCGGGCGCCATCGTCCACCCGGGTCCGCACGGCATCCAGCTCATCCCCGCGCTCACCTACACCGAGGCCGAACTCACCGAACTCCTGGATTGCGTACGCGCCGGGATCGCCGCCCACACCGGGCGCGCCGAGGACATCGCGCACACCACCGGAGCCGACCGGTGAACCTCAGCTGGCACTGCCCCACCCGCGCCCTCTACGGGACCGCCGGGCTGGGCGACTGGATACGCGGACAAGGGGCCCGCACGGTCGCCCTGCTCGCCGACCCCAATGTCGCCGAGGGCGAACTCGCCTCGCGGCTGGGCCAGTTGCTGGAGGGCACGGGCTGCGAGGTCCGGTTCCTGACGGCGGAGGGCCCCGGCGGGCTCGACGAACTCGCCGCGCTCGCCCGGGATCTGGACGGCGCCGACCTGCTGGTGGCGATCGGCGGGGGAGCCCTGCTCGACCGCGCCAAGCTCGCCGCGCTGCTGCGCGACGACCCGAGCGCGTACACCCGGCTCGCGATGTCGCACCGCAGCGGCCTGGTCATGCTGCCCAGCGACGTGGTCCGCCGCCTGCCGCTCGTCGCGGTGCCCACCACCCTGGGCACCGGCGCCGAACTCAGCGCCGCCGCCTGCCTGTTGGAGCCCGCCGACCGGCGCAGGCTCGTCGTCGGCGAGGCGCTGCAGGCCGAGCTCGCGGTGATCGACCCGGCGGCGACGAGCACCCTGCCGTACGCGCTGGTCGCCGAGGGAGTCGTCGAGGCGCTGTTCCGCGTCACCGGTCTCTACGTCGGCGACCACCGCGAACTGCCCACCGAGGACGCGCTCGCCGAGGCCCTCGCCCGGCGCCTGGTACAGCTCGGCAACGAGGTGCGCGACGCCGGGCGCGAGCCCCAAGGCCTCGCCGCCCGGGGCGAGTTGCGCGCCGAGATCGCCAAGGTCTCCGGGCTCACCCACCTCACCTGGACCAGCCTCGGCCGCAACCGCTACGGGGCCAAGGGCTGGTACCTGGCCAACGAGCTGTCCACCGCGCTCGGCACCCGTAAGACCACCGCCGTCAGCGCACTGCTGCCGCCGCTGTGGCGCGCGATCACCGCGGGCGACACCCGGCTCGGCTCCGCGCCCCGGCTGCACCGGCTCTGGGACCTGCTGCGCACCGCGCACGGCAGCGCCCCGGACCTGCCCGCCGACCCGTCGGACGGGATCGCCGCGCTCTTCGACGACTGGCGCGTGGAGCGCGAACTACGCGCCGACGAGGAGCAGTTGACGCGGATCGCGACCCGCACCGTGCGTGCCTGGGGCGGCGGCCTGCCGATGCTCGGCGGGCTCTCGGCGGCCGAGATCCGGCAGTTGCTCGCGGCGGCCACCGCCCGGGCGGTGCCTCCCGAAGCCACCGACCGGCCCGCCGCGGGACCCACCGCAGAACCCGCGGCCGAAGCGGCCGCCGGACCGGCCGCCGGACCCGGAGCGCTCGCCACGGCAGCGGGCTGACGGACCAGGTCAGGCCCGGTCCCACCACAGACTTCCGCCTCCCGCTCACCCGGGGCGCGGGCACACACTTCCGGTTCCCGGTGACGGGAGACGGGGGAAATAACACACCTTTTCATTAGGTAAGGGAGGGAAAAGACATGCAGGGAGTCATCGACTCGCAGCACGGCGCCGAGGCGCTGGAGCTGGGCATGCAGGAGCTCGAGGCCATGGAGGCCCCGGGTTGGCAGACCTGGGCCGGTTTCGGCACGGGCACCGTGGTGACCAGCGCGATTGCCTACGGCAGCGTGTACGTCGCCGTTTCCGGCGCCGCCATCACCTGATCGGGCAGGCGCGGATCTCGCCGCGTCTGAGCGATTGCCTCGGAACGGTTGCCCGGCTGCCTGTGACGTAGCCGGGCAACCGCCCCGAACAGCATGACCGACCACTTGTTCTCCACTGTCACCAGGATCGAGGTGAAAGAAACATGCAGACCATCACCAACACTGCCGACCTGATGAAGGGCGGCGAGGCGCTGGAGCTCGGCATGCAGGAGCTGGAGGCCATGGAGGCCCCCGGTTTCTACACCGGCTTCAAGGACGGCCTGACCTTCACGGTGGCCGTCGGCACCCTCTCCGTGGGCGCCGCGATCGCCACGTGATCTGAGGCGAAACGCAGTTCGCGGCCTTGACCGCGACACGCACGCCCGGCCCCGGACGGCTTCTCGCCGTCCGGGGCCCGGGTGGCACTGCCGGACCCGCGCCCCGGGCGCGCACCCCGGCCACCCCCCAAGCAATTTGATTGGAGAGAAAGGCGATGTCGCACCCCGGATCGCGCTCACCGAACACCATCCTCGTATGGGTCCTCCTCGCGTTCGCCATGATCACCATGCCCGTCGGCTTCATGCTCGACAGCGCCGCGCGGTGGATCTTCCTCGGCGGGGCCTGCGTGGGCCTCTTCCTGTGCGCCTGGTCGGCCAATGTCAACCGGCGGACAAGGCAGCAGCAGTGAGCGCCCCCGTAGCCGTGTTCCACGGACTCACCAAGCGCTTCGGTGAGGTCAGCGCCGTCGAGGACGTGTCGTTCGAGGTACACCCGGGCCGCATCGTCGGTCTGCTCGGCAGCAACGGCGCCGGCAAGACGACCTCACTGCGCATGCTGCTGGGCCTGGTCCGGCCGACCTCCGGTACGGCCACCGTGTTCGGCAGCCCGTACGCCGAACTGCCCGGCGCCAACCGGCGGGTGGGCGTCGCCATGGACCACGTCGCGCCGATCCCCGGCACCACCGGACGCCGCGACCTGGAGATCTGGGCGCGCATGCTCGGCCTGCCCAAGCGCCGCGTCGGCCAGGTCCTGGAGCAGGTCGGCATCACCGAGGCCGCGGGCCGCAGGATCAAGGGCTACTCGACCGGTATGCGCCAGCGCCACGCGCTAGCCGCCGCGCTGCTCGCCGATCCGGAACTGCTCGTCCTGGACGAGCCCGCCAACGGCCTGGACCCCGAGGGCATCCGCTGGCTGCGGCACTTCCTGCGGTCGCTGGCCGCCGAGGGCCGCACCGTGCTGCTCTCCAGCCACCAGCTCGCCGAGGTCGAGCAGACCGTGGACGACGTCGTCATCATCCAGCGCACCACCCGCTACGCGGGCTCCATCACCGAGCTGGTTCCGCCGGGCAGCGGCGCCACCCTGGAGTCGCGCTTCTTCGACGTGATCCACGGCGAGCAGGCGGCGGCGCCGGGCTACGCCCACCCGACGGAGGTGCGCGGCTATGCGTGACGTACTGCGTGCCGAATGGCTCAAGGCCTGGAGCGGGCGCACCTGGTGGATCATGCTCCTGGTCGGGCTCTTCCTCGGCCTGCTCGGCGCCAGCGGCGCCGCGGCCGCGGCCGACGTCCAGATCGACGACGGGACGACGGACGCGGTGGCCGGTTCCGCCGAGGTGGTCCGCGCCTGGTTCTCGACGCTGCTCGCGTCCATGCTGTTCGGCGCCGTCTTCGTGACGCGCGAGTACGGCGCGGGCGCGATCAGCCGCTCGGTGCTGCTCAGCGGCAGCCGGAGCCGACTGCTCGCCGCCAAGACCCTGGTGGGCACCGGCATGGGCGCCCTGCTCGCGGCCGTCGCCACGCTGTGCGCGCCGCTGTCGCTGTGGCTGTTCTTCCCGATGTTCGGCATCGACGCGCACTGGTCGCGCGACGCGAGCCTCACCCTGCTCGGCGTCTTCGCGGTGATCACCCTCGCCGCGCCCTGGGGCGTCCTGCTCGGCTGGATCCTGCGCAACCAGGCCGCCACCATCGCCACCCTGCTCGTGGTCACCCTGTTCGTGGACGAGGGCCTGCACGCCCTGCTGCCCGAGGCGGGCCGCTTCACCATGCAGGTCGCGATGGGCACGGTCTACCGCGACGACAAGAACATGGCGCTCGACCTGCCGTACGCGCTCCTGGTCATCGCCGCCTGGCTGGCACTCGCCGGGTTCACCGCGAGACGCCTGTTCACCCGGCGTGACGTCACATGAGGGCCACCGAGGGAACGTCCCTCTCGCTCAGCGTGACCCACCTGGTCCGCAGTGGGACCGGCAAGCACCGTCGGCCGCGGGGCATCCGCGGCCGCCGGGCGGGCCGGTCCACCGGGCCGGGCACGCAGCGGGACACCACCCAGCTCCTGCTGCGGCCGCGGCTCGCCTCGCACGTCCAGGTGCACGCCCCCGTCGAGGACGGCTCGCCCTGGATCGTGCAGTCGGGCCAGGCCAAGTACATGCGCGTCGGCGCCGACATGGGACGGCTGCTCACCGTCCTGGACGGCGCCCGCGACCGGCGGGCCCTGGTCGAGACGCTCGGCCCGCCGTGGAACGAGGCCGTCCTGGACGGCGTCGTCGGCAAGCTCAACGCACAGGGTCTGCTCGACGACGGCACCGAACACCGCCAGAGCGGCACCTGGTTCAAGTGGGTGCCGCCGATGACGCTGCAGTTCACCGTCATCAAGCCGCACTGGCTTCTCAGCCGCCTCACCCCGGTGATCCGGTTGCTCGCCAACAAGGCGGGCGCGGCGCTCGGCATCCTGATCCTCGCGGGCGGCCTGCTCTCGCTGCTGCTCCAGGCCCCGGCGCTGACCACCGCGCTCGGCGAACCGGTGTCCTTCACCGTCCTGCTCGCGGTCTTCGCCGCCACCCTCGCCACCACGGCCCTGCACGAGATGGGCCACGGCGCGGTGCTCACCCACTACGGCGGCCGCCCGAGCCGGATGGGCTTCATGCTCTTCTACCTCTCGCCCGCCTTCTTCTGCGACGTCTCCGACGGCTGGCGCCTGCCGCGCAAGGAACAGCGCACGCACGTCGCCCTCGCGGGCATCGCCACCCAGCTCGTCATCGGCATGGGCGCGGCGATCACCGCCCTGGCCGTCGGCGGCCCGAGCGGCGAATCCGCCCTGCACACCGGCCTGTTGGTGTTCGCCGTGTCCACCTCGGTGACCGGCCTGCTCAACTTCGTGCCGTTCGTCAAGCTCGACGGCTACCTGGCCCTGATGAGCCACTTCGACGTCTCGCACCTGCGCGACCACGCGATGACCGACGCCCGCCGCTGGGTGGCGGGCGTCCTCTTCGGCGGCCGCTACACCCGCGAACTGCCGCAGCTGTCCTGGTCGGTGCCGTTCGGACTGGCCTGCATGGTCTTCCCGCTCTACTTGGTCGGGGTCGCCGCGACACTGTGGACGGACGTCTTCACCGGCCTCGGCATCACCGGCGCGATCATCCTCGGCTGCGGCCTGTGCTACCTCCTGTACCGGGCCGGGCTCGGCTGCAAGAAGCTTGTCCAGGAGGCGCGTTCGGCCGGAGCGGGCTTCGGCCGGATCACCGTGGTCGGCGTCCTCGCCGCGGGCGCGCTGACCGCCGCCCTCACCCTGATCCAGATCCCCTACACGGTCACCGGCGGCTTCGTGCAGAAGGACGGCCGGGTCGACCTGGTGATCGCCGACTCCGGCGACATCGACGCGGTCCACAAGGGCTCCCGGGTCGAACTCGTCAAGCGCGGCATGATCCTGCGCAAGGACCTCGCCACCACCACCCTCGGCGAGGTGCGCCCCCGCCAGGGCGAGGCCCCCCTCTCCGCCTTCCTCCCGGTCAAGGAGGGCTCGCGCTACCCGGTGCCCGCCGCGCGCATCCCGCTCGGCACCGTCGACGCGCTCCCGCCGTCCGTCAAGGTCGGCATGGCCCAGATCGACGCGGGCGAGCGCCCGCTCGGCCAGTGGCTCTACCTCAAGTACGTGGCACCCAGCCTGCGTTGACGCGGCGCGCGGGGCCGGCCACGGCGCCCGCACCGTCCGTCCGGACAGGCACGACAGGCAACAGGGTCAGGTAAGGCAGGCAAAGGCAGCACATGGACATCGATCGGCATCTGCACTTCTGCCCGCAGGGCAGCCCCTACTTCGACCTGCCCGCACGGCACAGCGCCGAGGAGGGCAACTTCGCCCTCGCCCGCGAGGAACTCCCGCCCGGCTGGACCCGCGGCGGCGACACCGAGTGGCTCGGCATCACCGCGCCGGACGCCAGGCTCCCCCTCCAGGGCTGGAAGATCCACGTCTCGGCCACCCCGGACAACGCCGAACGCATCCTCGCCACGGTCGCCAAGTACTGCCTCGCCGACGGCCTCACCTTCAAGTTCATCCGCAGCCCGCAGATCCTCGCCCACCGCAACGGCAAGTACGGGGACCGCAGCGCCAGCGGCAAGTTCATCACCATGTACCCCCTGGACGAGGCCCATCTCGCCCGCGTACTCGAGGAGTTGGGAGCCCTCCTCGACGGCGAGGAGGGCCCGTACATCCTCAGCGACCTGCGCTGGCGCAAGGGCCCGCTGTACGTCCGCTACGGCGGCTTCGTCTCGCGCACCGTGCGCGGCCGTAACGGCGAACTGGTGCACTGCATCGAGGACTTGGACGGCAACCTGGTGCCCGACCACCGCGGCCCCGGCTTCCGGCCGCCGCCGTGGGTGACCCTGCCCGACTGCCTCACCGAAGCCCTCGCCGCACGCAACGCGGGCACCCTCACCGACTTCCCGTACCGCGTCACCGCCGCCGTGCACTTCTCCAACGGCGGTGGTGTGTACCGGGGTTCGGACACCCGCACCGGCAAGGACGTGCTCCTCCGCGAGGCCCGCCCCCTTGCCGGACTCGTCGAGGGCACCGACGCGGTGGCCCGCCAGCGCCAGGAGCACTGGGCCCTGGAGCGCACCGCCGGACTCGACTGCGTCCCCGAGGTCCTCGACTACCGCCAGGGCAACGAGCACTGGTTCCTGGTCCGCGACTGGGTGGAGGGCGAGCCGCTGGCCAAGCTCATGCTCCACCGCAACCCGCTCACCAGCGGCAGCGCCGACCCCGAGGACTTCGCCGCGTACGCCCGCTGGGCACAGCAGGTGCTCGCCCACATCGAGCGCGGCATCACCCAACTCCACCAACGCGGCGTGGTCTTCGCCGACCTGCACCCCTCCAATGTGCTGGTCCGCCCCGACGACACGGTCGCCTTCATCGACTTCGAGACCGCCCGCGCCACCGACTCCGACGCCCCCCAGACCCTCGGCGCCGCGGGCTTCACCGCCCCGCACGACCGCACCGGCCCCGCCATCGACCGCTACGCGCTCGGCTGTCTGCGCCTGGCCGTCTTCGTCCCGCTGCCCACCCTCCTGATCTGGGGCCCGGAGAAGGCGGAACACCTCATCGACGCGGTCACCTCCCGCTTCCCCCTCCCCGCCGACTACGCCGACCTGGTACGCCGCGACCTCGGCCTGACCGCCCCCGCCGAACCGACCCCGCCCGCCGACTGGCCCGCCGCACACGGCAGTTCGTGGGAATCCCTGCGCACCGAGATCGCCGAGGGCATCCTCGCCACGGCCACCCCCGACCGCGAGGACCGCCTCTTCCCCGGCGACCCCGAACAGTTCTTCACGCCGGAGGGCGCCGCGGCACTCGCGAACGGCTCGGCGGGAGTTCTGTGGGCGCTGTCGCGTACGGGCACCGAGGTCCCGCAGGAGCATGTCGACTGGACCGTGGCCAAGGCGCGGTCGGTCGACTCGCCGAGGCCGGGGTTCTACGACGGGTTGGCGGGTGTCGCGTATGCGTTGCTGGAGCTCCAACGGCCTGAGGAAGCGGTCGAGTTGCTGGGGCGGGCGCTGGAGGCGTACGACGCCTCGGAAGGGGAGCCCGGCGAGGCGGCCGTGGACGACACGTTGCTGAGTGGGACCGCCGGACTCGGCCTCACCCTGTTGCACTTCGCCTCCGTCACTGGTGAACGGGCCTGGCTGGAACGGGCGTTGGCCCTCGCCGCACCTCTGCTCGCGCTCGACGCGCAGTCGTCGCAGTCCTCGCAGCAGTCCGGGGAGGACGGCGCCGACGGCGCCGGGACCGACCCGCGCGCCGCCGAGGCCAAGCGCCGCTTCGGCCTCCTTCGCGGACCGTCCGGCCGGGGACTGTTCCTGCTGCGCCTGTACGAGGCGACCGGTGACCGGGCCTACCTCGACGGCGCCGAGTACGCGGTCCGCCAGGACCTCGACCACGCCGGATGGACCGGGACGGAACTCCCGCCGGAGGCCCCCGGCCGACTCCCGCTGCTTGGCCTCGGCACCGGCGGCACCGCGATGCTCCTGCACGACCTGCTCCGGCACCTGCCGGATGCGGACACGGACGCGTCGCTGGTCGGGGCGCGGGACGCCGTGGCCGAACTGGCCAGGCACCAATTCCTTCCTCAGGGAGGCCTGTTCCACGGGCGGGCGGGGGAGTTGTTGGCTCTGCTGCATCTGAGTGGTGTTGGCATGGCAGTCGGCGGGGGTGCGGGTGCCGCCTCGGCTGTGGGTGCCGGTGACGGTGACGGTGCAGACCCGGCCGTCCGTACCGCGATCCTGCGCCAGGCAAGGGACTTCGCCCTTCAGGCCGTACCGGACGAGGAACGCACCGCCTTCCTCGGCCACGAATCCCTGAAGATCTCGACGGACTTGGCCACGGGCGGCGCGGGTGTCCTGCTAGCCCTGGACGCGGCGTTCGGCGACCGGGGGGCCACCCTTCCGTTCTTCGGTGCGTCGGCTGGTGCGTCGGTTGGTTCATCGGTCGGTTCGTCGGTCGGTCTGCCGGGTGGCCCGTCGTGATCGACTTTCTCGCAACTCTCCGTCCCGAGCAGGGACTTGCCGAACTGTGCGAGGTCCGCCCGGCACGCCCTGGCGACCTGCTGTGGCAGGTGCTGGTCCGTCTGCGCGTGGGCGCAGGGGCGGCCGAGTCGGTCGAGTTGGCTGACTCGGCAGAGCTGGCACGGTCGGCCGAACCGGGGGAGGAAGCCGCCGCGGACAGCGCCCCGGAAAGCGCCCACAGCCTCACCCCGCGAGTGGTCGGCGCATACGGCCACTCGCGTACCGACGCACTCGTACGCGGAGTCGGCGAGGCGGTGGAACGGTTCGCGCTGTTCCCCGAGCGGGGTGCGCCCGAGGGCGCCGTACGCGGCACCTTGCGTGAACTGACGCCGGACGCACTGGAGTTCGCGGACCCGGACGTCGCGCTCGGCGACCCGCGCGCGGCGGAGCAGGAGCTGCTCTGGTACCCGGCCCGGCGCCTGCGCGACGGTGCCGAGGTCCTGGTTCCGGCGGCCCTGGTGGACTACCCGGCTTCCGTCGAGGACGGGGCGTACTTCGACCCGAGCCCGTCGGGTGCCGCCTCCGGCCAGGGACAAGAAATGGCCCTGCGCTCGGCCCTGTTGGAGACCGTCGAACGGGACGCCCTGATGGTGGCCTGGGAGCGCCGCCTGGTCCTGTCGCGGATCAGGGTCGACCGGTTGCTCGGTGCGGACGGTACGGCCGGCATCGCCGGTTCGGTCGGCACGGGCGGCGGCGCGGCAGATGTCGGACCAAAGACGCCTGGCGCCAAGGCTGTTGGCGCAGCCGCAGTGGCCGCCGCCGCCGATGCCCGAGGCAAAGCGCACGCCTCCCGCCGTCACCTGCTCACGCTGTGGCGCCGGGTCGAGGCCGCGGGCCTGCGGCCGGTGCTCGCCGACCTGCCGACCGGGCTGCCCGGTGTCCACTGCACGGTCGCGATCGTCTTCGACGAACAGCGGCGGCACCCGTTGGCGGCGGTCGGCTGCAATACGAGCGACGACCCCTGGCGCGCGATGCTCGGCGCCTTCCAGGAGGCCCTGCAGATCCGTACCGTCGTCCGCCACCTCGGCACCGAGGAGGACGGTCTCGGCCCGGCCCCGGAGGTGATCGTCACGGACGACGACCGCCTGCGGCACGTGGCCTCCCGTACCGGATACGAGCAGGTCTCGGAGTGGGTGGCCGCCTTCACCGAGACCGAGGCGCCCGAGCGGTCGGCGGAGCTGCCGCCGCCGCTGTCCGCCTCGGACATCGTGGACCGGATCGTCGCGGACGGCGGCGACCCGCTGGCCCTGGACCTCAGCTTCCGGCTGCCCGCCGGACTGCGGGCCATGGGCTGGTCGGCGATGAAGGTGATCCCGGCCGGTTCGCAGGCCCTGCGCCTGTCCGAACGCCACGACTTCACCTGGCACCGCCCCCGCCTGGCGAGCGCCGAGGCCCGCACCGGCTGCACGGCGGGCCCCCCGTCCGCGTACCCGACCCGCCCTCACCCGCTGCCGTGAAGCCCGGCGGGAGAGGCCCGGAAGAGGCCGGGACGATGCGGGGCCGCGCGGCTGCGGGGTTCCGAGGCCCGGGCGTGGTCCCGGTCGGCCCGGACCTCGCGAGCCCCCGTCGAGACGGAGTGAGATGCACCATGCCGACCCTTCTGTCCCCACCCGCCCTGATTGACTGGACCGGGCCCACCAGGGTGCCGACCGCTCCCCTCTCCCCTCAGGAGTCCTCGTGAAAGCGCTGGTCCTCGCCGGAGGCAGTGGGACGCGGCTGCGGCCCCTGACCCACACCTCGGCCAAGCAACTCGTACCGGTCGCCAACAAGCCGGTCCTCTACTACGGCCTGGAGTCGCTCGCGGCGGCCGGGATCACCGAGGTCGGAGTGATCGTCGGCGCGACCGGGGCGGAGATCAGGGCGGCGGTCGGCGACGGCTCCCGCTTCGGCCTCAGCGTCACGTACATCCCGCAGGAGGCCCCGCTCGGCCTCGCGCACGCGGTCCTGATCGCACGGGACTTCCTGGGCGAGGACGACTTCGTGATGTTCCTCGGCGACAACTTCATCGTCGGCGGCATCACCGAGGTGACCGAGGCCTTCCGCACCGGCCGCCCGGACTCCCAGATCCTGGTCACCAAGGTCCCCGACCCGTCCGCCTTCGGTGTGGTGGAGCTGGACGAGGACGGCAGGGTGCGCGCCCTGGAGGAGAAGCCCCGCTTCCCCAAGAGCGACCTGGCCCTGGTCGGCGTCTTCTTCTTCACCCCCGTCGTGCACCGCGCGGTACGCGCGATCGAGCCCTCCCCGCGCGGCGAACTGGAGATCACCGACGCGCTCCAGTGGCTGGTGGACGAGGGCCACGAGGTACGCTCCCAGCCCGTCACGGGCTACTGGAAGGACACGGGCAACGCCAACGACATGCTCGACGTCAACCGCACCGTCCTGGACACCCTCGCCCCGCGCGTCGAGGGTCTGGTCGACACGGAGTCGGAGCTGACCGGCAACGTGGTGGTCGAACCCGGCGCCCGGATCGTGGGCTCCCGCATCGTCGGCCCCGCCATCATCGGCGCGGGCGCCACCGTCGTCGGCTCCCGGATCGGCCCGTACACCTCCATCGCCGCCGACTGCCGCATCGAGGACAGCGACGTCGAGTACTCGATCGTGCTCCAGGGCGCCCGCGTCTGCGGCGTCCGCCCGGTGCACTCCTCCCTCATCGGCCGCGAGGCCACCGTCGGCCCGGCGGCCACCGCCCCCGGCGCCCACCGCCTGATCGTCGGCGACCACAGCAGGGTGCAGATATGCGCCTGAGTTCCGGCCCCGGCCCCGGTCCCGGTCCCGGTCCCGGTCCCGGCGCCGATCCGAGCCCGAGCGGCGGCCATCCGAACCCGGGCGGCGGTCCTACGCGCATCCTGGTCACCGGCGGCGCGGGGTTCATCGGATCGGCGTACGTACGGGGCCTGCTGAACGGCACGCTCGGCGGCCCCGTCCCTTCCGTCTCTCCGGTCCCTCGCGAGCAGGAACCCCAGAGGGCCCGGGCGTCGGCCACCCCCCGGCAGCGCCAGCGCCAGCGCCAGCGCCAGGAGGAAATCCGGGTAACCGTCCTGGACAAACTCACCTACGCGGGCAGCCTCGCCAACCTGGCCCCGGTGCGGCAGGACCCGCGCCTGTCCTTCGTACGCGGCGACATCTGTGACGCGGACCTGGTCGGACGGCTGCTCGCGGACCACGACGAGGTGGTGCACTTCGCCGCCGAGTCGCACGTGGACCGCTCCCTGGACGGCGGCGCCGCCTTCGTCCGTACGAACGTCATGGGCACCCAGACCCTGCTCGAAGCGGCGGTCCGCCACGGCATCCGCACCTTCGTGCACGTCTCGACCGACGAGGTCTACGGCTCCCTCGCCCCGGGCGACCCCTCCTGGACCGAGGACATCCCGCTGGCCCCCAACTCGCCCTACTCCGCCTCGAAGGCGTCCTCGGACCTGCTCGCCCGCGCCGCCCACCAAAGCCACGGCCTGGACGTCCGCATCACCCGCTGCTCGAACAACTACGGCCCGTACCAGTACCCCGAAAAGGTCATCCCCCGCTTCGTCACCAACCTCCTCGACGGCCTCACGGTCCCCCTCTACGGCGACGGCTCGCACCTGCGGGACTGGCTCCACGTGGACGACCACTGCCACGCCCTGGAACTGGTCCGTACGCGGGGCCGCGCGGGCCGTACGTACAACATCGGCGGCGGCACCGAGCTGACCAACAAACAGCTCACCTCCCGGCTCCTGGCGGCCTGCGACGCCGACTGGGACCGCGTCCGCCACGTGACCGACCGCCAGGGCCACGACCACCGCTACTCCGTCGACTGGACCCGCGCCCACGAGGAGCTCGGCTACCGCCCCCACCACGACTTCACCACCGCCCTCACCGAAACGGTGCAGTGGTACCGCACCCACCGAACCTGGTGGGAACCGCTCGCCGCACGCGTACGCGGCACCACGGCGACAACCGGCGCACGTCAGCGGGTGCGTCCGGGCTATGCTGCTGGGGCGGGCCGTTAGCTCAATTGGCAGAGCAGTGGACTTTTAATCCATTGGTTGTGGGTTCGAGTCCCACACGGCCTACGGAATGAGACCAGGTCAGATAGCCCCTGACCTGGTCTTTTTCCTTCTTGTGGCGCCGGTGCCCGGGGAACGCGATGATCTTCGCACCCTCGTGTGAGGCCATTGTGAGGCCATCCTGCTCGGAAGGCTCCTCGACGGCGGCAAGGTCGGCGGTCTGTGAGGCCGGGCTCGTCTCCTCCGGAGCCTGCGCGGGTGCGCGGGAGGCGCCCCGCGGGACCATGCGCGCGGTGGCCTCGGCCGCCGCGGCAGCGACCTTCGGCAGCACCGATTCGTACGTGTCCCGCGTAAACCACGTGCTGCTGTGGCCGAGCGTTTCACTCACGATCTTCTCGTCAACCCCGGCGGCGAGCATCAACGAGGCGGCGACGTGCCGCAGATCGTGCAGCCGGATCGGCGGCAGCCCGGACGCCTCGACCGCCCGCTCAAAGTGATCGGACAGCCAACCGGGGTGGATCATGGACCCGTCTTCCCGGGTGAACATGCGCCCGCTGTCGACCCACGCCTCGCCCCACTTGGCGCGCTCGGCATCCTGCAACGCTTCCTGCGCGTCGAGGACTTCATCGGTGTACTCGTCGACCGTGACGACGCGTTCGCCGCTGTCCGTCTTCGGCGCGCTCTCGATGACCTCCCAACCGTTCTGCACAAGCTGCGTCGCAATGGTGAGCGTCTTGCGCTTGCGGTTCCGGTCCAGGCGCCGCAGCCCGCAGGATTCGCCGCGGCGCAGCCCGCGAAACGTGATGACGTGGTAGATGCCGTACAGGCGGTCGCCTCGCTCGGCCAAGAAGTCGAGGAACTGCCCGGCCTGCTCGGGAGTCCAGACCATGACCGGTGAGGGCCGTTCGCCGGTCTTCAGCCACTCCTCGACCAAGTGCTCTTCCCACACGAGCGGCTTGGGCCGTTTGGCCTGTTCGAGCTCGACGTGCACGGCGGCGTTGAACGTGATGTGCCCTCGCGCGATGGCGATGTTCAGCGCTGCGCGCAGCGTCCTGCGGATGTGCTGCTGTGACGAGGGTCCGGTGATACGCCGGAACGGCGGCATCTCTGCGATAGCGGCTTTCAGGGCCTTTCGGCGGCCCCGGTTCTCCACCCCTTTCCAGGGAACCCTCTTGAGCTCGTCCAGCGCATCGCGGCGGAGAGTGTTGGCGTCGCGGATTTCCTCGTTCGTCTCGGCTATGTCCTCGAACATGGCGTCGAGGTGCGGCACGTTGAGGCGGTCAAGGCGTATGTGTCCGATGCGCGGTTTCAGGTGCAGCCTGACGTCGACCTCGTAGCGGTCCCGGGTGGTTTCCCGGACCGACTTCCGGCCAGCGAGCCAGAGGTCGAGCCATTCGCCGACGGTGGTGTGCTGGGTGAGCGACTGGCCGGTGCTGAACCTGCGCTTGGTCTCGTCGTAGTTGGGGATGTCTTCCTTGCTCGCCGACACCGATTCGAGCAGGTCTGCAAGGCGGATGCGGCCCTCGGGATCGTCCTTGCCCGCGATGTTCAGCAGGGCGCGCAGCTTGTCGAGGTCCTGCTGCGCGTCGGTCTTGGTGTCGTAGCCGCTGCGGCGGAACCGGCGGCGGGTGCCGTCGCTGCGCGGCGGAAGCTCTTGGACGAGCGACCACACGCCGTGCTGCCGCTTGGGCAACTTCGGGCAGGCAGCGCCGAGTTGTTTGTTCGTAGTGGCGTCACGGCAACTGCAACGCTTGGTGATGATGCCTTTCACTCACTTCCCCTTGGTGCGCTTGGCCCTCGGCGGGGTGCCTCGGGTGGTCTGCTGGAAGAGGGCTACGTGCATGGTCTTGGGCGGGACGGTGGCGCCGAGTTCGTCCAGGGTTTCGAGGACACGCTGAAGGCGCGTGCGCGCGTGCTCGGCTTGCTCGGCCTGCTTGTGTGCGGCGTGGGCGAGAGCGTCGCGTGTGGCCGTGTCGTCGACGTCGTAGGCGTCGGCGCGCATGCGGTCGGCGCGGTCGGCGTGCTTGAGACCTTCCTCGGCGGTGCGGTCCGCCTTGCGGTACCCGGACAGGGCTTCACCGCCGTGCCCTTCCGTGCGCCACGCGAGGTGCTGCAAGGCGGCTGCGCGGCCCTGTGCGGCCGTTCCCGGGGTGGCTGACTGCTCCTCGCCTGCGAACCATCGCACGGCCTCGAACGGCGGTGTTGGCGCCGCGGGCAGGGCTTCGGTCTGTTCGGTGTAGCCGACGGGGAAGGCGAGTACCGCGGGGGGTACGTCGAGGGCGGCGGCGAGCACCAGGAGCTCGGCGACGGTGACGGAGGTTCGGCGGCCGTTTTCGAGATTCGAGATGACTGCGCGTGGGATCTCCATTCCGAGTTCGGTGCAGCGGTCGGACAGTTGTTGTGCGCTCATGCGGAGGTTGAGGCGGTAGCGCCGTACCTCGTGCGCGATCGTGGCGGCCAGTCGTTCCGGCCATCCTTGTTGCTCCATGGTGAATCAATATCACATTCATTCTGGCTTGTGGCAGCGCAGGTCGGTAGCGTGTGCGGTGTTCAGACCAGATCGGATTGGGAGGTGCACGCATGCCACGGGCCATTGACGAGGTCGAGGAGCAGCGGGGGATGACACACGATGAGTTGCTGGCTCTGCCCGTGAGCTTTTCTCTCGACGTTGCGAACCGCGCCCTAGACCTGGGGCGGACTACGGGGTTCGCGCTCGCCAAACGGGAGGCGTACCCGGTGCGCGTGCTGCGGCTTGGTCGGCAGTACCGCGTGACTCGGTACGACTTGCTGCGCTACCTCGGCGTAGTAGAGAGCAAGTCCGAGGATGTTTGCCCAACAGCGGCATGACTCGCTCTCACGACAGGTTATTGGTTACTGCGGCGTGACCTGCGGGAACGCCCCCGAAAGGCTCCTGTTGCCGCACTTCGGAATGCGGCGGCAGGAGCCCGAACCCTCGCCGAGGTGGGCGACAGCCGTCAGATCTGTCCTGCATCCGCGAGGGACCATAGACCTGGAGTCATGCCCCTCAGATGCCCCATGCCTGGCACAATGCCAGGCATGGATTCGGGGGCTGTTACAGGGCTGATCGGGGCGCTAGTTGGTGCTGTGGGCGCGCTCGTCGCTGCGCGGATCACGGGAAGGCTCGGCTCTCGTGGCCAACATGCACAAGCGAGGCATCAAGCCCGTCGAGAGGCATACGTCACGTTCATGCACAGCGTCATGGAATTCGAGGACGCTTTCATCCCTGTGAGGGTGGCCGCAACGCAGGGAGATGACAGCTCAGTGGCGGTCGCCCTCACTGCGCTGACTGCTAAGTATGAGGCAGTTCGTCGTGCTCAGGCGGCTGTCGGTATCGAGGGACCCGCCGAAGTGATGGGTGCCGCCGCCGCTACAGTCGTTGCCGTTCGTGGCGTGCTCTCCGAGCTGTCGGAGAATGCTCGTAGAGCGTCGAGTAGCGACCGCATCCGACACGTAGTAACCGAGCGCAACCGGTTTGAAAATAGGGTTGCACTCGTCTTGGACTCGCCCGAGCACATCCCAAATGATCCTTATCCGGTGCGACTGCGTCCATGACAAGTCAGGGCTGACTACTCGCATCATGTGAACCCCGTGGGGTCTACGCACAAGGGGGAGCACGGACCGGGTTGGCCGCAGATTCAGCAACGCCCCGACGTGATGAGCGCCGGGGCATTGGTGGCTATGTGGCCGTGCAGGGCAGTTGTCAGGGGTTTGTGATTGCCCAGCGGGCGCCGCTGGTTTCGTGCCACAGGGCGACGGCGCCGTCGGCCTCGCGGGTGTACCCGAACGTGCCGTGCGTGGGTCGGCCGTGTTCGTTCCACCATTGCCATGCGGCCTCGGCGCGTTGCCAGAGTTCCGGGTCTCCGCCGTAGGTCACGGTGCTGGTGTGGTCGCCGGTGAGAGGGATGCGAGCCCATGACCCGTCGGTGCGCTGAAGCTGTACGGACGTTGTCGTGTCCTCGACGTGGTACACGAGTTCCGTGCCGGGCAGATGGGCCGACACCAGTAGTCGTAGGGGGTAGTGCGCGCGGAAGTCGGCGGCGGTCAGGGTGGTTTGGCGTGAGCTGGCCTCGGGGGCGAGGGGGGCCCGGTTCGCGGTGGGGTAGGTCTGTGCGTCGCCTCGTGCGGCCATGAAGCGCCCGGCGGTGGCGGTGAAGCGCCCTGTTGCCCGGTGGTCGTCGTCGACCGTGAGTCGGACGATTCCGCCCTCGATGCCGAGGACGAGGTCGGCGACGATCAGCCCGCCCGTCACGGTCTGCTCGATCCAGGCCGTAGGGAGGTCGGTTGCGGGCACGGAACAGGTGGCGATGATCCGGTCGAACTTGTCCTCGGCGGGGTTCCCGAGGCGGCCGTCGCCGACGACGAGCCGGGGCATGTAGACGAGCTGTGCGAGGCGATCCTGCGCGGCCTCGACGAGGGCGGGGTCGATGTCGACGGAGTGCACGAGGCGGTCGCCGAGGCGGGCGCACAGCAGGGCGGCGTTGTAGCCGGTGCCGGTGCCGATTTCGAGGACACGGTGACCACTTTTGACGTCGAGGTCTTCGAGCATGCCGGCCATGAGGCTTGGCAGGGTGCTGGACGAGGTGGGAATGCCGGTCCACGCGGTGTCGTCGACCTGCTCGGCCGTCTTGGGGTCCAGGGCGGTGACGAGGGTGTCGTCACGGTAGGCGGCGGCGAGGTGTTCGGGGCTCTTGGTGGCGCGTTGCTGGCGCCACACCGTGATGCCCTGCTCGTTGGTCTCTTGGGCGAACCAGGTGGGGACGAACACGTGTCGGGGGATGGTGGCGAATGCGCGGGCCCATGGCGTGGAGCGGATGGCGCCGGCGCGTTTGAGTTCGTCGGCGAGCGCTGCCATGTGGGGGCGCGCGGCAACGGCAGGATCATGCACGGGGGGTGACTCCTTGCAGTTCGTCGGCGATGGCTTCGGCGATGGGCAGTCCGGTGGCGCCTTGAATCCAGTCCCATTGGCCGCATGGGTTGGCTTCGAGGAACGTCCAGGTTCCTCCCGGGGAGACGATGAAGTCGAGAGCGGCGAAGCTCAGACCGAGTTTGCGCATGAGCTGGCGGACACCGAGCCGGATGAGGTCGGGAACTTCCGTGGCCTTGTAGGTGAGTGAGCGGTAGTCGCTGCGCCAGTCCTCGTGTGCGGCGTCGCTGCCCGCGTGTACCTCGGCTGTGAACATGGCCTCGCCCACCACGGTCAGGCGGACCTCGTACGCCTTGTCGATCCAGGCTTGGAACATGTGGGCGGTGGTGTCGATGCCGCGCAGGTCGGCGAGGTCGTCGTCGGTCAGGCGGCGGGTGTAGACGGCCTTGAGTTCGTTGTCCTCGATGAGTACGGGCGAGGCAACGGGTTTGACGATGACCGGGCCCGCGATGCCGTCGACGAACTCGCGGACGGCGGCCGGGTTGTTGGTGATCAGGGTGCGGGGGATGGTGAGTCCGCACTGCCGCGCGGTGGCGAGTTGGTGGGGCTTGTACTCGGCGCGGGACATGGCGGCGGGGTGGTTGACCCATCGGCAGTCGAGGGCGGACAGGATTCCGCCGAGGCCGGAGCGTGCTTGCGCGGCGGCGAACCGGCGTTCGGCGTCCGACATGCCGGAGGGCAGGTTGAAGGGGTGGGGGGCGCGGAAGTAGCAGGCGCGGATGTCGGCGAGGTCGACGGAGCGGCGTGAGGTGGCGAGTTGGCCGTGCCACCCTCGCAGGGCGTCGATGCGCCCTGCGAGGGTGAGCTCTTGCGGGAACTCGGCGGTGTCCATGCGGAACACCTGCACCCCACGCTCTTGCAGCACCTTGACGACGCGGTCTGTTGGCCAGTCTTCGCGTGCGGCGACTACGAGAACGTGGGTCATGGCGCGTCAGTCCTTGGTGCCCTCGTCGAGCGGCGGCGGGTTGGTGATACTGCCGTCGGGGATGGTGGGGCTGTGGGTCTGCATGAACGGCAGGGGCCCGTCGTAGAGACCGACGGACATCTGCAAGTCCTCGTCGTAGAGAGCGGCCGGTTTGACGGTGGCCTGTGTCGCGTCGGGGGTGCGTGCGAAGCGCAGGGCCCACGGGCGGGTTTCCGGGGCGCTCGGGGGTTCGCTGCTGTGGGGGATACGGCCCCCTTCGGGCGCGAGGGGGAATGCCTCGCGCGGGTGCGCCAAGGTGATCACTTGGTTTGCCCTTCTGTCGGTTGTTGTGTGGAACCCCGGGCGGCCGACGGGCGGTGAATGCGTCCGCCTGCCGCCCGGGAGCTTTGGGGCCCGTCGGTGACGGTCAGACCGCTGCCTCGGGGGCGAAGGAGAGAACGCGTTCGAGCCGGCCGCGGTCGAGGCGGACGAGGAAGAGCGCGTGATCGGACACGCTGCGCGTCTCGTCGTTGTCGACGACTTCCACACCGACCACGGCGGGATGGATGCCGTAGCCGTACACGCGGTCGATGCGCTGGGGGCCGCCCTGGTCCCGGCGGCGGTATCCGGCCGTGGGGTTACGGGCGCTGGACTGGGTGAGTCCGCACTCGGTGTAGGCGGCGAGGTCGGTGTACCCGGCGTCGCACAGGATTCGGTCGGGTTCCGTGTCGCGCACGAGCTCGCCGTCGGCTTCCGGGATGGTGCGGTGCACCATGTGCGCGCGGTCCCCGACGGGCCATTGCGGCGGGGGGACGGGCCCGGGGTCGACGGTGTACGAGTTCGTGTCCCCGCCCACGATGGTCGCCATTTCGCGATTGGCGAGGGTGGTGAGCCAACGGGCCTCGGTGGCACGGGTGGTGGGGTCGTAAAAGCACATGTGGAACGACACGAGGTTCAGCAGGCGCGGGCAGTTGCCGAAGCGCACAACGAGGTGTGTCGGGTGCAGCCACCAGGGTTTCATCACGGGGTTGTTGCGCAGCACCGTGAACATGCCGGGGCGTATGAGGATGGACGTGGCGATGTCGTCTTTGTTGCCCGGGTCGGGGGCGGAGAGGTAGTCGACGAGGCCGAGGCGGTCGGCCGCGGCGTGCAGGCGGCGCTCGCCGCCGGCGCGGCTGTGCTTGGCTTCCTGGCGCAGGACGATGT
Source organism: Streptomyces sp. NA04227 (assembly GCF_013364195.1). Lineage (NCBI taxonomy): Bacteria > Bacillati > Actinomycetota > Actinomycetes > Kitasatosporales > Streptomycetaceae > Streptomyces > Streptomyces sp. NA04227. Next base: position 4,293,964 of record NZ_CP054918.1, read on the forward strand.
CGGGCCGGTACAGGTCGAGGATGTCGTGCGCGTGTCCCCAGTGCACCCCGTCGGCGCCGCCGTCGGCGTCGAGGTTCCACACAGCGAGCGTGATCGTGTCGGGGCTCATGCGGCGGCGCCTTTCGGGGTGTCGAGGACGACGTCGCAAATGCTGGGGTAGTGGTCGGAGAGGCGGCCGGTTTCCTGTGTGTAGTAGGACTTGACGGCCAGGCCGCGGGTGAGGATGTGGTCGAGCCGGTATTTCGGGGGCTCGTTGGCCCAGTAGTCGCCGACGGTGTGTGTCTTGGGGGTGTCGGTCAGGGTCTCGGGGTCCTGCCAGCCGGAGTTGAGGAGTACGCGCACGGCCCGGGTGTCGAGGCCGCCCCACTGGCCAGCGGCACCGATCGAGCGGTAGCGCGGCCACATGTTCCGGGGGTGGTCCTGCTCCCAATCGGGCGTCGGGTCGTTGGGGTGGGGGCAGTTGAGATCGCCCATGAGGAGCGCGCGGGCGGGGACTTGGGGGAAGTCGCCTGCGTAGTCGGTCAGCCAGCGCGCTTCGCGCAGCCGGGTGTCGCCGTCGGTGTAGCTGAGGTGGGTTGCGAGGGTGAGCAGGTCGAACCTGTCGTCGTCGCCTGCCTCGACGGGGCGCAGCAGGGCGCGCAGCAGGGCGTGATGGAACACCCCTGCCCCCATCACGCGTCGGGCGAGCAGGCGCAGCCGTGAGGGCCGGTACAACAGGGCAGTGAAGTTGCGGCCGTCGCCGATGGACGAGGGCGCCATGAGGGCCGGTGCCATGCCGAGGCGGTGCGCGGTGTCGAGCAGGCGCTGCTCGCCGTTCACGTCCCAGTTGGTGCACTCCTGGAGCGCGAGCACGTCCGGGGCGAGGTCGGCGAGGATGTCGAGCTGAGCGTCGAGGCGGGTCTGCACGTGCCCGTCGAGTCCGCCCAGGTAGAGGTTCCATGTCACGGCGCGAAGGGTGGCGGTCATGCGTGCGCTCCGTTCTGGCACAGGGTGCGTACGGGGTGGTTGTCGTAGGTGAGGGCGCCGGAGTTGAGCGCGGCGACGAGGTCGGCGTCGTAGTCGATGCCGAGGGAGGCAAGGGCGGCGGCGGTGCGCCGTTCCCGGCGCAGTTGGTCGCTCCACTCCTGGCGGAGCTGATAGGGCCGGATCGAGTACCGGTTCTCGGCGTTGTGCGTGAGCCGACGTACCCGCACGTGCAGGGGCAAGGGGGCGGAGAGGCGCACGGGCTTGCGCAGCAGCGGCACGGGGAGCACTGGTTCCGGCTGCGCGGGCCGCTGGAGGAAGGGGAGGCGGTAGAGAGCCCGGCGTATTCCGGGCCCGAGCCAAATGGCGAGGCAGTCGATAAAGTCGCGCATGCGTCGTCTTCCGTAGGGGTTGGTGGCGTTGCTGCCTCGGCAGCCGTTGCACCGGCTGCCGAGGCTTCCTGCGGTGTGGAACCCGCACCCCGATCACGCGACGTCGGCGGGGAAGCCCGTCGGTCGAGCGCGACAAGGGGCGGGAATCTGGGGGCGCCTGCTCAGGCGTGAGTCCCGACCCGGGGCGGGCGGGTGACCTTGAGTCGCTGAGAGGCTTCGAGGGTGTAGAAATTGCCGTCCGTGAAATGGAGCCGGACCCTTCCGGCGGCACGGTTCTCGGCGTTACTCACGATGTGCGGAACACCGCCGATGATCACCACGTCATCGGGCCGTATGTGCTGGCCTGTCGCACGGAAGTGCGCGGCGCTCGGCACGCTCGGCCCGGTATCGCCCGGGGCGCCGAGCTGTACGGCGCCGGCGGGGGTGACGAGGCGGGTGCAGCCCACGCGCATATGGCGCTGCACGATCGGGGTGCGCATCACGAGGTCGACCCGCTCGGAATCGCTGTCCGGCGGAATCGGAAGAGCGCTGAGGAACACCAGGACGGGGAGACGTTCCGCGGACACCCGGTCTGCCCAGTCCGGGCCGATGGCCAGGGGTATGGAAGGCATCCCGTCGGCGAGGCGGAGCAGCGCGCGGTAAGGGGTGTCGATCTCGACGCGCGGCCCGATGTCGGCGACGTCGTTACCAGAGGACTTCGAGGTGAGGGGCACCAGCCATAAGGCGTCCGCGAGTTCGCCCATGACGTCGCGTACCTCGGCCGTGCGGTGCAGGTTCTCGGCGGGGTCCCGGGGGTGCGCGAGGAACACGAAACCGGCGGGGCCGGCCTCGGTCTCCTCGATCCACACCCACGACATGACACGGCCGATGAACTCAGGGGAGATCGTCACGACGAGGCGCCCCCCGTCCTCAGCTCGAACCACACTTCTTTCCCGCCGGTGGGGACAGGATCGGCGCCCCACTTGTCGACGGATTCGCTAACTAAGTACATACCTCTGCCGTTTTCAGCTAGAAAGTCAGGCTGCTTCACGACTGGTAGGGCAGGCTCGGTGTCCCGAACCGAGGCCCGGAGGCGGTCCGGGTGGTTGTGGAGCGTGAGCACACACTCAGGTGAACTCGCGTGCGCCCCCACGTTCGCCAGGAGTTCGGTCACACACAGATTCACCGTGTCCGTTATGGCCTCACGCCCCCACAGCGTCAGCAGGGCAGTCACGGCACGCCGGACACCAGGGATGCCGTCCGGGTGCGCCCTGAGCTGCTGCTCGTAGCGCTGTGAAGGCAGATCCTCCACAAAGTTCATGGCCCCTCCGGTGCGTGATGGCATGACGAGAGAACCGGCCCCACTCCATGCGAAGGCTCACCCTTCGCATGCAGGTCGTGACGCCTAGCGTGCTACTCAACTCCCGAGCGCGCAAGTAGTTCTCAAGATCAGTAAATTTGCATATGCCGCACGGGAGTTGACGAGTAGCGTGCGCCCTGACGCGGGTGGCGCACCGCTCCCAGCGCGGTGCAGACTTGCCCCCAGACCAGGGAGGACAAGGGGAGATGAGCGCTCCGACCGTTCGACGCAGGCGCCTCGGTGCGACGCTGCGCAAGCTGCGCGAAGACGCAGGCTTGACGCTTGAGGTCGTAGAGGAGCGAGTCGGTTTCACTGTGGCCAAGCTGTCTCGCATCGAGACTGCGCGCGTCGCAGCCAAGGCCGGCGACGTCGAGAAGTTGCTCGACCTGTACAAGTTCACCGACGAGGCCAAGCGTGAAGGGCTGTTGAAGCTCGTACGTGAGGGCGGTAAGCGTGGGTGGTGGCAGAGCTACCGCGAAATCTTGAAGCCCGTCTATCAAGACTTGATCAGCCTCGAAGCTGAGGCGTCCGGGATACGGACTTTCGAGACCCTGCTGATCCCTGGCCTGTTTCAGACCTCGGCCTACGCGCGCAGCGTCATCGGCGCAATCAACTTGCGCGCTACCCCGGACAAGGTGAATGCCCTTGTTGAAGTCCGGGTAGCCCGCCAGTCGGTCTTGACTCGCCCGGAACCGCTGGAAGTTTGGGCAATCATCCACGAAGCCGCCTTGCGTACCACGGTGGCCAGCAACCCGGCAGTGATGCGGGATCAGTTGCAGCGACTGTGTGACCTCGCGGAGCTCCCGCACGTCAACATCCAAGTCATGGCCGAGCGGTCAGCGCCGCACCCTGGTGCGGCAGGTGCGTTCACCATCCTGGGATTCCCAGAGCGTACGGACCTCGACGTTGTCCTGCTGGAGAGCCTTTCCAACAGCCTCTATATCGAAGATGACGAAGACGTGGAACTCTACGGAGCGGCCTTTGAGTTGCTGCGAGCAGACGCGTTGGGATTCGACAAGTCCCTCGAAATGATCACTGAATTGAAGGAAGCCACAAAGTGAGCAAGCGCATTCCCAACGCAAGCGCCATCGACACTCAGTGGGTGAAGTCCAGCCATAGCGGTGGGGACAGTAACTGTGTGGAGATCGGCGAGTATGGCGCCGAGGTCGTGGTGCGGGACTCCAAGAATCCGACGGGGCCGGCCCTGGTCTTTGACCCTGCTGCCGTGCAGGTGTTCGTCGGTCGAGTCGCTGGCGGGGCGTTCGACCTCTAACTCAAGAGGAAAGGACCGGTCTATGTCTGAGCATGTCCCCAACGCAAGCGATATCGATACTCAGTGGGTGAAGTCCAGCTACAGCGGCGCGAACAGTAATTGCGTCGAGCTCGGGAAGTTCGGTGCTGAGATCGCCGTGCGCGACTCGAAGAACCCGACGGGTCCGGCGCTTCTGCTCGGCCGCCGTGCCGTGCAGACGTTCGTCGGCCGGGTCGCCGGAGCGTTCGACCTGTAGAGCACCAGAACGCGAAAGCGCCCCCGGCGCCGGCCAGTTGGCCGGTACCGGGGGCGCAATGCGTGTGGGGTGGTTAGACGCTGCCACCGTCGCGCGGGGCGGCGGGGGCGCGGTCCGGGCCGGTGGGGGCCGGCTGCGGTGTCGGGAGTGGCTTGGGCGGGGTGGTGCGCAGCCACTTGGGGAGCAGGTTCTGTACGGCGTCGAGGGCCATCACGCGCGTGATACCGGCGGCGACTGCGAGGGCGGTTGCGACGCCGGCGGCGGTGCGCGGGATTCCGGCTGCGTCGATGATGAGCGGTGTTGCTGCGGCGAGGCCGAGCAGGGTCTGCACGATGGTGCGCAGGGTGCGGCGGGCGGCATCGGACATGGGTGGGGTGTCCTTCCTGTTCAGTTGTGGTCTGTCGGGGCGGGGGCGCGGTCGAGCTGGTGCTCGCCCTGGTCCTCGTTGGCCTCGACGTCGAGGCGGGGGTCGGGTGTCTTGCCGGTGTCGGGGTTGCGGCCGAGGGGGAGGTCGGGCGCCTCGTCGGCCGTGAAAGTGTTGCGGGTGTACGCGGTGAACAGCCGGGTTTCAACGGGCTGTCCGCGCTTGAGGCTGCGGTGCTGGATCTGCCATCCGACCTCGTCGAGGAAGTCGACGCCGTGCAGCGGCTGCACGCCCTGGACGGTTGTCCACGCGCGGGCGGGCACCTTCCGCGAGGTGACGACGACCGGTTCGCCCTCGGCGGGGAGCATGACGAGGCGGACCTCGGCGCCGGCCTCGGCGTAGGTCGAGGCGCGCAGTACGGCAACGGCGTTGTGTGCGGGTGCCTTGCCGACCCACGCATACCGCCATCCGTCCGAGGTGGTCGACTGGTCCGCGGTGGGGTGCAGCGGGACGGGCATCCAGGGGCGGCCGAGGAACCGGTCGGAATGCCGGTCGTCCATGACGAGGATGCGGTCGGGCGCTGCGAGGTCACGCGACCACATGCGCACGGTGCCGCGGTCCTCGCGTTCGCCCTCGACGGTGAGCGCGTACGTACCGTCGAACCGGCGGACGACCATGCCGAACGAGCCGTCGGGCCACTCGCCCACGGTGAACGTCGCGTAGTCCTTGCCGGGCGGGGCGACGACGAGCTGCCCACCGTCGACGATGCGCACGGCACCGTCGGATATCTCATTCAGCGGCGGGCGGGTCTGGGAGCGGCCGGCGAGCTCGCGCACCTGCCGCTCAAGGCGCCGGATGCGGTCGAGGAGATCATTCGGGATCGTTGCCATAGGGGTTCTCCAGGGTGAGTTGGGCGGACTCGGCGCGTCCGCGCTCGGGCGGGGTGACCGTGATGCCGACGACCCGGTGCCGGACGTCGTAGCCGTTGGGGAACCACAGATCGCGGATACGCAGGCGCACGGTGCGGCCGAGCAGGTCGGGGGTGATCTGCTTGCCGAGGTGCACCGTGATCTCGGGAATGGACACCGGGCGGCGCGCCGCGGCGGCGTCCGCGCGGGCGTGCTCGTCGAGGCCCTGCTGCGTCTCCTCGCTCGTGTAGTCGCTGGTGCCATCGAGGCGGGGCCAGCCGGCGGCGAGGTCGTCCTCGGCGATCAGCAGCTCGGACACGAGCGGTTTCGTGGCGGCGGCCTGGTTGGTGTTCGTCGACGCGCCGCGGGACTGCCAGACGTTCGCCTGCACGGTGGCGTCGGTGGGGAACTTGTAGGTGAGCACCGGGCCGGGGGAGTCCAGGACGAGGGCGGCCTCGCCGCGGGCGATGACGGGGTGCCCGAGGTCGAGCTGCCTGGCGCGGCGGCCGGTGGCCGGGTCGCGGAAGCACCGTATGCGCCACTCGAACCCGCCCTCGGTGCCGGCGAGTTTGTCGAGGAGTTCCCGCACCCGGGGAAGATCGGTCCGGGAGAACTTCCGGGACCGCTTCACCCCGGACAGGGCGGTGTCGTAGCCGATGCCGAGGTCACCGCCCGGGGTGGCTTGGACGTAGTCGACGAGGTCGCGCGCGATGTCGAACTGATCGAGGTTCTTGGCTTCGAGGGTGTCGAACAGAATCCGGTGATCGAGGTACGTGTCGACGGTGCCGGCCTGAATGCCGACGGACACGAACCCGCGCTCGTCCTTGGCGGCCTCGGTGGTCCACAGGATTCCGCCCCACCAGATGTCGCGCCCGCGCTCGACCCACAGCGCGGTACGCCCCGGGACGAGGATTGGCCGCACCCGGGCGGCCATGGCGCGGTTCGGGATGGGCACGGTGCCCTTGAGGCTGCCCGGCTTGCCGAGGAAATCGTCGATCGTGACGTCATGCAGCGGCAGCACGTCGAGTAGCCGGTCGGATCGCAGATCACACACCAACACCCGGTACGCAGAAGGCAAGTTCACGGCATCTGCTCCCTTCACCAGTGGGCCGAGCGCCACCGAAGAACGGCGCGCGCGTGTGGGTCGGGAGCGGTGCGGGACCGGAACGCGAGCGCCGTGTCGCCCGGCGGGAGCGTGAACAGTTCCTCGGGGTAGCTGCGGGCGGTGGCGGTGTCGTGCAGGTTCTCGGCGCCGTTCAGCACCACCGAAGAGGCGTAGGTGTCCACGGTCAGCTTGTCGCCCTCGTCGAGCTGCACCCCGTATTCGAGGACAACCCCGGTGGCCTCGTTGGTCAGTGACGGGGTGCCGACCGGGCCCCGGAACGTGATCACGGGATGAGTCGGTGCCCCGCCCCAGTTGCGCACGGTCAGGTTGCCGGTGCTCGCCGGTATCCCGCGCAGCAGGTCGCCCTCGTCGTCACGGTGCCAGTCGAGGCACGGCTCAGGCAGACCGGTCTCGGCGCACTGCTCGGCCGGTTCGTAGCGGCGCGGGTCGCTCGCCTCGAACTGGAGCGCCGCGCCGGTGATCGTGCCGACCGCGTACTCCTTGTCGACCGGGACCGCACGCTTTGTGATCCGGGCGAACGCGAGCAGCGGTCCGCGCTCGTCGGTGTGGATCAGCAGCGGCACCTCCTCGTCGACGAGACCCGTACCGGCGCTGAGCACGCGCATGGCCTCGCCGATCTCCTCGACCGGGGCCCGGATCACCATGTTCTCGAACGTGATCGTGCGCGGCTGCGCGAGCAGGGCGCCCGGGTAGGCGCCGTGCGCACCGGACCGGGCGACGGTGCCGGAGTCCAGGGCCGGGAGTTCTTCCCAACCGGTCAGTTTCTTCCACCTGTAGGGGGTGCCGGGGCCGAGCAGCAGAGAGCCGTACTGCACGGACCCCGGGCGGGTGGTCTGGGTGGTCACGGGCTATCCCCTTGCTTTCATCTGCCAGGCGAGCGCGGCGGCGGTCTGATCCGGCGAGGCGCCCGCGGTGTTCCAGTTCTCGATGTGCACCAGCGGCCCCGAACCGGCCCCGGCCGCGCCCATACCGGCCGCGCCGGCGAATGAGGGCACGGCGGGGGTGGGAACAAGGCGGCGCATGGTGCGGTCGACGGCGCCCTCACCGGACCGGATACCGGCGACGATGCCCGCGGGAATCCAGCGGCCGACGTCGCGCGCCATCAACCGGGAGGGCGAACCGATGTGAAGGGCCTTGCTGATCGGCCCCGGAATGACCTTCTTGGCCCATCCGGTGAGGGTCGATTTGATCGTGCCGCTCATGGACTGCACGCCGCGCAGCAGCCCGCGCGCGACGTCCTGCCCCTTGCCGTACAGGAGGTTGCCGAGGCTGCCGACCGCGGCGGCCATGCGGCCGGGCAGCCCGCGCAGCCACGCGAGGACCTGCTCGCCCACAGCGACCATGCCGGCCTTGAACCGGTTGAACGCGTTCGTAGCCGTCGCGTACAGCTTCGGTGCGAGGGAGGCGAGCGCGGCAACTGCCCGGCCGGGAAGGCTCGCGATCCAGCGCACGGCCCCGTCGATCCCGCCTTTCGCCCACGTGACCAGCCGGGCGAACAGCGATTGCAGGAACGCCCCGACCTTGGCGACGTGGGCCTGCACCTGCGTCCAGGCGGCGGAGAAGTCGCCTCGCAGCAGCGCAACGACGACGTTCAACGCCGGGACCACAACCCCTGTGAGCGTCTTGGAAAGCGCCGTTGCGAATACGGACGCGAGCTTGCCGAAGAGGGCAATCAGCGGCACCAAAACCGGCATCAGATCTTGCAGCAACTGCGTGTTGAGCTGCGCGATCTGAACAAGCAGAGGCGCAAGCGCGACCATGACCTGAGAGAACGCGAGCCCGAGCTCGGCAAGCGAGGGCGCGAGCGCAACGAGCAACTGCGACAGGACGGGCAGCAGCCCTTGAACCATGGTGAGAAGGACTTGCATCAACGGCTGCATGAGTACGGGAAGTTGAGCAAGGATCGGCGCAAGGGCGGTCATCAACACCTGTGCGAGCTGCTGCACGACCGGTGCGAGCATCGCGAACACCTGCCCAACCGCAGTCAGGACGGGTGTCAAGGCGGGCAGCAGCGCGGCGACGAGCTGCCCCACGATCGGCAGCAACGGCGCCACAGCCGAGACGAGTTGCCCGATGGCGCCGGCCGCCGCGGCGAGCACCGGGCCCAGGGCGGCGACGATGGGCTGCAACCCCGCGCCGAGCGCGGCGATCAACTGCTGCAACGGCGGCCCGAGCATCGCGAGCGCCGGACCCAACGCGCCGGCGAGCTGGGAGACGAGCGGCCCGAGCGCCCCCATGAGGGCGGACAGCACGGGCCCGCCTGCCTGCGCGAGCTGCGCGATCAACTGCCCCAGCGCAGGCAAGATGCCGGAGATCCCGGAGAACAGCGCCGAGAGCCCCGTAGCAGCGCCGGACGCCCCGGATTGCAGAGCAGTGAAGAACCCGGCCAACCCGTCGCCCATCGAGGCGAGACCGTCGGATATCGCCTCAATGACGGGGGTGGCCGCACTTACCGAGCTCGCCAGGGCGGGGGCGAGTTTTTCCACCATCGACAGCGCCCCGTCGGCGAGCGTGCCGATCTGCGGAGCGACCGCGGCGAACGCCTGCTTCAGGCTCGGCGCAATGGTCTTGAACGTGTCCCCGGCCTTGCCCGCGATCGAAACGAGCTGATCCTCGATCGGGCCGACCATGCCCTTTACCTGGCCGGTCACGTCCTCTTTGAGGCTGCCGAACGCGTCCTTCACTTCCTGCGACGAGGCCGCGGCCTTGATGCCGATCCCGGCGAACAGCGCCGGTATCGCAACGAGGGCACCACCGGCCGCAACAGCCCCGCCAGCAAGCGCGAGCGTCGACGCCTTGAGCACCCCCAACAGGGGGCCGAGGCCGGCGATACTCGCCCTGGCTCGCTCGGCGCCCCCGCCGATCCCCTCGCCGACCGCAACGCCCAGGGCTGCCGACTCGGCGACGAACTGGCCCCGCATGTCCCGCAGCCGGCCATCGGCCGACCGCTGCAACCCCTGTAGCGCGAGGTCGGCCTGCGCCACGCCCCGGCGAGCCCCGGACGAGTCAAGGTCGATAAATCCGACGAGCTCGCCGACAGTAAGCGCCATGGCGCAGACCACCCCGCATATTCAGTTGTGTATTCCGTTAGGTCCTGCTGTTGGTATTCGGTTGTTATTCAGTTATGGCGCACCGTTCCCTTATGCGGAGGGTGCGCCGGTCAGTGCCGCGATTTCACGAGGGTCCGTGACCTTGCGCGGCGTGCGAGCCCACGCGCGGGCGAATTGCGAATCGGAGGGAAGTCCCCCGACGAGGACGAGGAAACGCCGGGTGCTCAGGCGCGCGAGATCGTCGGCGCTCACCCCGTACTCGCGGGCGAGATCGGCCTCGACGGCACCCCAATGAATCAGGACCGCACGCCAGAACTCGGCGGCCTCGGGCCCGGTTTCGCCGCGGCCCGGCGCTGCTCCCGATTCGGCGACGAGGCTTTTCCCTCCTCGCCTGCTTCCTCCCGCTCGTCGTAGAGCCGCGCGGCCTCGGCCATACCGATGCTTCCCGGGGTTCGGCAGTTGGCCGCAGCCCACACCAGGACGATGCCGAGCTGCCGGTCGGTCATACCGGCCTCTGCCCACGCATCGAGTGCGTCCGGGCCGAACAGCGAGGCCAGCATGCGGCGAATGTCGTCCGGGTGGCTGCTGTCGCGTACGCGCTCCATCTGGAGCGTGAACAGCACCGGAAGCGAGGCCGGCAGCACGTACTCGACCCCGAACAGGCGCAGTACCGCACCCGTGCGCGCCTCGGCGTGCTCGCCAAAAAACTCGTCGAAATCGGCGGCCTCGACCTCGTCGACCGGGCCGAGCTGGTCCTCGCTCATGCGGCGACCTCCACGCACACCGGAGCCCAGTACGGGCGCGCGCACCGCGTGAATGTGGCCTGCCAACTCGTCTTGTCGTTGACCTCGCCGCCCTGCTCGTCCGGCGTGACGGTGGCCTCCCACACCGCCCAACGATCCTGCGAACGGTGGCGCCACCGAACGAGGTTGCGCGAGTCGATGCCGACCTGCGGAGTCCACACATGGTCGACGTACGCCTGCCCCGGCATCTGCTCCCCGGTACGCGGGTCGATGGCGTACTGCCCTTCCAGTTCGATCGTGGCACCGCGCTGCATCACGTCCTGCTCGTAATAGCCGCGGCTGTCGAAAGTCGTCGTATCGGCCGTTTCCTCGTTCTCACCCGGGTTGTGGGTGAAACTCGTCAGGTTCTCGATGGGCAGCCACGTCTCGCATTCCGCGGTGGCGTCGTTGACCTCGAATATCCAGTCGCGTGCGTCAATCGGTCGTCCCATGACGGGAACTCCCTTCGTTATGAGGGTCGGTGAAGAGTGGGGAATTCGATATCGAGCCGGAAATTCACGACGTGCTCGTGCCGGCCGTTCGCGTCGGTCCCCATCGGCGCGGGCGCGGCCTGTGCGACAGCGAGCACCAGCCACACACCGCCGGGCAGTTCGGTGCGGGTGAGCCCGTGCAGCGCGCCGTAAATCGCCTCGACTCGACGGCGGGAGAGACGCGGGTCGCTTGTGCCACGACACCGAACTTGAAGACTGCGCACGTCCCATCCCGAACGGGGATCCGTAGGGCCCGCCCCGTAAAGGGACAAGCAGACCGCCCGATGGGGATAGGGCGGCATGGTTTCGATGAAGGTGTCGCCCGTGGTGCCGGTCGGGTCGTACGCCAGTAGCCCGTGATCATGTAGATGCTGCGCGAGAGCGTGAAGCAGCACGGCACACTCCTAACTCGCTTGAGCCGGACGGGTGATGGGCGAACCCGAGATCAGCAAGAACCGTTTGCAGTCTCAAAGATTGGACGTTGGTGGCGCTGGAGGGTGCCCACACCTACCATGTCGATCTCAATGGACTAGACCACCCATTGGGGGAAATATGCGTAAACCCGCAGCCGCCATGATGGCGGCCCTTTCAGCCGCTTCAGTTCTCGCTCTCGGTATCGCTCCCGCGAATGCGTCCGACGACGTTCCGTCCGACTACTCCAATGAGCAACTTGCCGAGAATGTCGTCATCGAGGACGTTCCGGGGGATCCCGTTACTCAGGCCGACGAGGACGCACTGAAAGCGGCGATGATGGCGCGGAGTGCCTTCGGTAGCACGGCGATCGATCCATTCGCTCTCGATGTCTTTGGCGTCAGTGTCAACGTCCCCAAAGGCTGCTTCCTGAATCACAAGATCGAGGGTTCAGGGAAAAAAGTCGGCTATCAAATGGCCGGTGTTGACTGCGTCGGTCCCGCTGCCACGGTGACTCGCTTCTGCAACAGTCGACTTGAATTCCACTACGCCGACACATCCGGAAAAACCTACAAAATTGAGCGCGGGCCCGTGAACAAGTCATGTTCCACAGCGGGAGTGCCCACCTTCAAGATCGAACAGTTCCGTATCCTGCCCGAGTACGGTAAAACTTGCGCGCACCTTTACGTAAACGGCAAACGCAAAGCCGTGCAGTGCCACTTCATCACCAAGTGATTGCGACTGGGGACATGACTTACCGCTCTCGTAACTGGTGGATCGAGTGGGCAGTATTCCTGGCTGTCTCCGCCGCCACCACACTCGCGCTCATCGCGCTGTGGAGCATCATCCAGGACAGCAATGGGCCCATCAGCGGCCTGTACTTCATTGTTCCTGGCATACTCGCAGGAGTTCTCGCAGCACGCTGGTACAGGAGAAAACACGGCGGATAGCAAGGGCCAAGGGGGCGGGGCATCGCAGCTCTCCATCGTGACGCCCCGCCTAGCCAAGTCTCATACGAATCTGCGCAGCGATGATCTCAGCCACTGTCGCGGTGTTCTGATTCAGCGGATCTTCCAGGTACTTCGCCCTCCGGCCCGGATCGTGCCGGTAGTTCATCTCTTCATGCTGCCGCACCGCGTACGGGGTGTCATACGACACCGCAGCTCGCAGGTTCGCCTCGTCGACGGTGGCGACCCCGGAGCGTTCGAGCAGCCCCTCGTCGAGCGGGACCTGCGCGCGGGAACGGCCGAGGACGAACTCGCCCGCGAGCCGCAGCCCGCGCACCGCCCCCACCTGTGTGCCCCGCAGGATCGCACCGCCGTTGAAGCGGAGCCGCGAGCGCTGCGTCATTCACACATCACCTCCGTGCAGGCCGGGGCGGGCAGCCCCGGCGCCGTATGCGCGTGCACCTCTACGGCGGTGGTGGTGCGCCCGCCGGGCAGCGTGACGCGGCTGCCGGGCGGGCAGTTCAGATCCGGGCCGGCGATGACTTGCGCCGTGGCGGTCACCTCGCGGCCGTCCTTGTCGACGAGCTGCCGACGCACCGCGGCGACCAGGGCCGGTATCCCGCAGACCGTCGGCCCGAACTGCGGGCCGTACGCGGTGTCGCCGAGGTAGGGCTCGACGTCGATCCGGTGCCGCAGCAGCCACCCCGGGACCCGGGTCAGCACGATGTGACCGTGCCGGGCAGCAGTGCGGCCAGGCGCAGAAGCCGCACCGCGCGCGGGGCGACCTCAACCCCGTTGATCGCCTGCGGCTCGTTGGTGGGCTGCCGACCGGACAGGGAGACGGGGCCGATGCTGACCGAGTCCCACACTTCCCCGGTCACCGTGCCGTCCTCGCCGGTGGCGAGCATGTACTCGACCTGTGCGCACACCGCGCCGGCGAGGGCAGCGCGTATGCGCGCCTCGGCCGGATAGCCCATCTCGTCGACGTCGTAGACGGCGGTCATCACTGCGGTGTCGATGATCTCGGAGGCGCGCACGAGCAGGTCCTCGGCGTTGTTCGGAACGTTCGTCGCGATGAACGCGGCGAACTGGTCCCGGGTGGCGTAGACACGGCTCACTCGGCACCCCCTCTACCCGGGTTAGACCGTCCCCCAGAGCGGACCGCAGGGCGCTTGCCCGGCGGCCCGTCGAGGGCGGTCTGCTCACCGCTCGCGGGCGGGTCGGTGTCGAGCGCGGCCACGGTGAAGGCGTGGCGGCGGAAGTACAGCAGCGCCCCCGCCGCAGGCTCGTCGACCACGGCGCGGCCCGCGGTGAACGCGACGCCGGCGACGATGCCCTCGACCTGATCGGGCGCGGTGATCTCGTAGGGCACGCCGGTCACCTCACCTTGATGTTCCGCAGCACCGCGGCAGCCTTGGTTGCCTTGAGCACCACGGCGACGGGGCCGAGCTCGACCTCGCCGCGCTTGACCGCGTAGGCGGTGGTGAAGTCGGGCATCCACTGCTGCACGAGGTTCCCGGCGGTGGTGGTGACCCCGTGGAATCCGTCGAGGCCGAGCCGCACGGCGTACAGGTCGGAAAGGTGCTGCACGAGCGGGGCCTCGCCCTGCGCGATCTCGCGCTGCTCGATGGGGATCACGGGATCGTTGGTGCCGGCCTTGGCGCCGAGGTTGACCAGGGGGATACCGCGGTATCCCTCGATCTGGCGGCCGAACGCATCCTCGCTGTGCGTGTAGTAGCCGGCCCGGCGGGCGAGGGAGACCACGCGGCCGATGGTTTCCTCGTTGGCGAGCAGCGCGGACGGCGGACCGTCGAGCTTGCGCAGGAACGCGTCGAGGACGTCCAACGCGTCATTGGCCCGGCCGCGGTCATCGCCGATGGCCTCGCCCGTCCAGTCCTGCACGGTCTCGGCGCCTACCTCCGTCGTGCTGCCGGCGAGGGCGACGTCGAGACCGTCGAACCCGACCTCGCCGTTCGGGGTAGCCACGCTGCGGCCGTTGATGACCTGATCGGCGAAGAACGCGCGCGCGGCCTTGATGACCTGCTGCATTTGCAGCGTGACCTCGTTCGAGGCGGCCGGGCCGAGGTTCGCGAGGACGCGGTCGATTTCGAACGCGCCGCCGAGCGGGACGAGGTCGACGGAGTACCGGGCACGCTTGGCCTCGGCGACGTCGTACTCGGTGTTGTAGGGCCGGAACGCGGCGCCTCGTTCGGCGACGAGACGCGTGTAGCCGTAGGTGAGGGTGGCGCCCCCGCCGGCGGGGTTCACGGCCTGATCGAAGGTGAGGTTGTCGAGCAGCCACGACGACTTGCGGAACTCGTCGATGACGTTCAGGTCGATGTCGTCGAGGGTGTTGAGTTTGGCGTCGGCAAGGGTGATCGCCATGAGATCTCTCTCTGCAAAGTACGGGAGGAGGGGGAGGGGCGCGAGGTCCCCCGCGGCGGGCAAGCAGGGACGCTTGCCCGCCGCGGACCCTGCGCGGGCCGGTCAGTCCCGGACGGTGAACCCGTGGCGACGGCCCAGAGCCGTAAGGCTCTTCCTGCCCGGGATGCCGTCGGCGTCCTTGCCGCTGTAGCCAAGGGAGCGCTGCCACGCGGCGTAGGCGTCAACCGAGTTCGTGCCGAAATAGCCCTCGACGTACAAGTTGCCGAGCAGCCCCTCGGCGTGCAAAGCCTTCTCGACGATGAGGGCGCCGGTCGGGTAGTGGCCATCGTCGTCGTTCGCGTCCAGTCGCGCCGCCTTGATCAGCGCGCTCAGGTCGACCGATTCACGTTCCGCCATGACGGTTCTCCTTCACATGAAAAAGCGCCCCGTAGGGCGCGTTGCGGGGTGGTGGACTGCCGACGGGTCAGCCGCCGAGGCGGGCGGCGACGGCGTCGTGCAGGGTGACCGGGCGACGCTCGCCCGCCGGGGCGCCGTTGATCTCGGCGCCCCCGCGCGGCGGCGCGGTGGTTGCCCGGTACAGCTCGGGGTCGGCCTCGACCGCGGACGTGATCGCTGCGGCGAGCCGTTCGCCGAACTTCGCGTCGTCGGGGTCGAGGGCGGCGACCTGGTCCAGGAAGCTGCGGGAGTTGAGCAGCCGGTCGGCACGGGCCTCGTGCTCGCCCGCGGCCCGGTAGGCGGCGAGCTCCACGCGCGCCGTGCGCAGTTCGCCCGTGAGCGAGGCGAGCTGCGAATCGCGCTCGGCGACCTGCGCGGCCAGCGCGGCGGGGTCCGCCCCGCCGTCCTGGTCGTCCGGGTTGAGGGCGCGCTGCACGGCGTCGAGCGCGGTCTGCAACTGCTCGGCACGCTCGGCCTGTTCCCTCGCGCGCTGCTCGGCTGCGGCGAGCTGCTGCGCGTCAGCCTCCGGCGTGGTCGGTGCCGGGGCGGCCGGGTTCTCCGCATTTGGAACGGTGTCGGCGGAAGCTGGCTGCGCCTCGGGCCCGAGGGCCGAGGCAGGGTCGTCTTCGCCCGATCCTCCAAGGATCGGCCAGATCGGGCGACCGTCCCGGCGGCGGCCCACGGCCCGCAGGCCGGTGTTCGGGTGCACTGGAAGAGCATCGAAGCACATAAGAATTTCCTCTGCGGTCCTAGAATGTGCGAGGTCGCCAAACCTTCGACCTCGACCGTGATAGTCAGGGGCGGTGGTCGTTGCGTGCGACGAAGAATCCGGGCCATCTCGAAAGGGTTGCGATCATGACTGACGGGACGCTTATCGCCGTTTCGAGCATCTCGGCGGGTAGTGCGATTATCGGCGTGGTGGTCACCGAGGTATTCGAGCATCTGCGATCCAAACGGGGCGAGGAGGCCCAGAGGTCCGCTGAACGACAGGAACGCAAGCGGAGCGTCTACCTTGATTTATTGAGCGCCGTTCAAACCTACGAGTCGCGCAGGAACGAGGAATCTAGAGAGGCCCTTACCTATCAGATCGCAGCTTCGCAGCTCGTTGCTGATGAGGAGTTGCGTGCCGAGCTGCACAAGATCGAAAAAGGTCTGAGGGAGAGTGCATCCTTTACCTTCTGGGGCCCAAAGTTTGGAGAATTAACGGATTCTCTGACTAAAGACATTCAGAGATAATTGGATGCCTAACTCTGGTCCGCGCCCCGGCGTCCGGCGGTGTAGCCGCGCACCCACGCGGAGCGGCGCAAGTCGCTTGCCGGGTAGGGACATACGGTTACGGGCTGCCGACTGCGGCCGGCCTGCTGGCCTTGATTGATGGCGCGCACAATCTGCTCGCGTGCTCTCGCCACCGTGCGCCCCTCCATCACATTCGATTCTGCTGATCACTCAGGGCGCGCCGTGCGCGGTCGCCCTCGGCAGTGCGAATGCCGGTGAGCTGTTCAGTGTATTCCGCAAGAGTCAGCCGCGGCTCGACCTCGGCCCAATACCGCTTGAGCTCTTCAGACGCGCGCGCGTACGCGACGTGCGTGGGCCCCGAGAACAGGCTCTCGGGGTCGACGCCTTGCGCCTGCGCGCGGCGATTGAGGAGGTAGCCGCGGCAGTAGTCCTCGGCCGCGAGCCACTGCCGGTACACGTGCTCTCGGTACAGCTCGCGAATCTCCGCCCGCGTGTACGCGGCCTGTGCGGACTGCTGCGCCTCATCCCGCTCTGCGATCCAACGCTCGGTTGCGGTCATGCCCGCGTGCGGGTCCGGCGGCGGATCGGTGAGCGCCACGGCCCACACGGCGGCGTCCGGCGCGGGGGCGAGGACGTCGTCGAGCTGGGCAGCGTCGGCGAGCTGCCCCTCGGGCCCGGTAGCGTTGGCAGGCTCTGGCACCACCGTGGGGTATCGGCGGTCAAGCTCGGCGGCGATGCGCTCGGCCTCGGGCGGTTGCGCGTAGCGCAGGGCCCACCCGAGCACGTCGTCGCTGAACGACGCGAGATCGGACGCGAGTTGCCCGGCAGGGAAGAGCGCGACGAGGAGCTGTCGGCGGTTCGCCTCGGCGGCGAGGGCGGCGAACTCGGCCGCCTCGGTGGCCATCCGGACACGGGTGGCGAGCGCGGCCTCGGACAACCCGACGAGGTCGGGGCGGCCAGCGGGCAAGCGGGCGGCGACGTCGCGCCGGTCCATCTCCGCGGCCACCCGCAGGGCCTGCTCGTCGTCCAAGTGGCGCAGCACGCGGCCGAGCTCGCGATCCGAGAACACGCTCAGGTCCTCGGCGAGCTGCCCGTGCGGGCGGACACGGTCGAGCAGTACCTGCTCGTCGCGCCGGTCGAGCTCGCCTGCTGCACGCTCGTAGTCCCGCCCATCAAGCAAGCCGGTACCGACTGCGTCGGCGAGCTGCTGCTCGCTCATCTCCCCGGGTGTGTGCTCATCACCGGCGCGCAGCCGCGCAACCTCGACGGCCTCGGCCGGCGCCGGGGTGCGCTGCGGCGGAAGGTTCCCGGCGCCGATCTGCTCGCGCTCGGGTTTGCGGCGTAGCCCCGGGTGTTCGGCAAGGTGCCTGCGCATGGCCTTCTGCCAGTCGCGCATCTTGGCCTCGGCCGCCTTCCTCGCCTCGGGGGTCGGGGCGCCGGCCGCGCGCCGCTTGTACTTCCTGATGTTCCGCTCGATCGCGCGCTGCCTCTGCCCGGCCTCGTACCCCGTGCCGTCCGACCGCATCGGCGGCACGAGCGAGGACAGCCCCGGCACGTAACCCGACACCGAATGGCGGCAGTTGGGGTGTTGCAGTCCTGCGCGGCGCGCCTCGTCGAGGGTGCCCTGCACCACCACAGACAGCATCTTGCCGTCGATGGTGGCATGCTCGACCTCAACCGTACGGCGCCCGTCCGGCCCGTCAATGGCGAGCAGGCGGCCCTCCCACGGGCGGCACAGGGGGCACTCGCGTGGCGCGTCCGAGACGAGGACGAGGTCGATACCGACCTCGGTCAGGGTCCGGGTGTGCGCCTCGATGGCGGCGCGGGCGGTCGAGGTGCGCACGGCCATCTCAGCGTACGAGGTGAGCTGCCAGGAGCGTCCGGCCCGGTCAACGAAACTGCGGATGCCGCGGTCTGCGAAGTGCCGCATGGCGTCCTGCGTCGCCTGCCGACGCGTGGCCACACCGAGCAACGGCGTTGCGGACACCTGGGCAATCACCTTGCGGAACCCGTCCACGACCGCGCGCAGAATCCCACGGTGGGTGGCCGTGACGAGGTCGACGGTTTCCACGGCCAACCGGTCAACTGCCTGCGCGTTCGGGGCGATCTCGTCCACCAGGGCTCGCCCGCGGTCCGAAAGCGCGCCGAGCTCGGCGACCGCGGCACGGTGCCCGCGGTTGTACGCCTCGGCGACCACGTCGAACACCTCAAGCGACACTGCGCGGCCGAGCTCGTCGACAACGGCCTGCGCGGCGCGGCGTAGGGGCTGGATCGCGGTGAGCTTGAGCTGCGCCCACCCCGGAGCCTCGAACCCGTCCGCTAACTGCCGGGCGCAGAGCTGCAACAGCCGGTCCTCGGCATCGGCATACAGGCGGTAAGTACCGGCGGTCAGGTCCTCGACCATGTCGGGGGAAGCAGGCACTGGCCCCTCCGGAAAGTGAGGTGTAAGTCACAAGCGTCGTCGGTGGACGTTCGACAGGTGGGTGCTGAGCTGCAAGATTTCCGATTGGGTAACGGCGTTGTACTTGAGATCGAGAAACTACAAAAATTCTGCAAGCCACGTTCTGAAATTTTTGGAGTTTTCGTCTCGCCTACGATCCTTCGTATGGCTTTTCTTTGCTGGGCCCCGGTAGTTATTTCCATTGCGGTCACCGTGCTCTGTGCCCTTTTTGGAACCCAAGAGATCAGCTCCCGAGCCATGCGGGTGCTTCGCCTTATGAGCGGCCAGCCTGACGGCTCGCTGCCCCTGGCTGATCGCCCGGAACCTCCGCCGGGACGAGGCCGCCAATGATCGGGTCCGGCACGACGGAGCCGGTGTCCGCCCGGATGCGATCAACCTCGGCGAGCACCTGCTCGTCGCTCCAATCCGGGTGCAGCGCACGCACCTTGGTGTCGGTACTGGCTGCCTCGGCCTGCGCGAGCAGCGCGAGCGTCTGCGCGACGTTCTGCGGGTCCTCGCTCACGGCGTCCCCGAACTGCACATGTGGCCGCAGGTCGGTGCGCACAGTGGAGAATCCGAGGGTGCGGTCGAGCATGAGCAGCACATGCAGCATGTCGCCCAACGGGCCCCAATAGCGGGCCTTCTTGTCCCGGGTGATCATGCTGCGGCGCTCTCGGGCGGTGACCTCGGTTGCCGTGACGGCTGTTGCGTCGCCGAGGCCGAACGACTGGGCGGAATAGCCGGCGCCCTGCACGGCCTGCCGCACGATGGCCTCGGCGCTCTGCTGATGCTCGGCAACGCGGATCGCGAACTGAGACAGGGTGATCCCTGCGCCGTTCTCGGTGGGCGGGATGCTGAGCGTCTGCCAAATCTCGCGGTCATCGTCGAATGAGGCACCTTGCCCGGGGCCGTTCGCCCGCAGGTACCCGTCGGGCACGATCAGCCGGGCCCGCGCGAGGCGGATGTCGCGCAGCCACGACGTCCACACCTCGTCGAGCGCGTCGAACAGGTCGTGTTGCCCCTGGTAGTCGCTGCGCCCGTAGGGGCTGCCGCGATGGCGCCTGTTGGGCCGGATGTTGGGCACATAGGCGGCGGTCAGCAGCGGAACCCCGGTCTCGATGGCGTCGCCGGCCGGGCCGAGGGAGTCGGCGAGCTGCGCGACGTCGGGGTGCTCTGTCAGCGGTACGCGCACGCCGAGGCGGTCCGTGCTGCCCTGGTAGAGGGCGTGCAGGATGCGGCCCGGCTCGTGGCGCTCCAGGTGGCGCCACACGGTTGCCGTGTCGCTGCTCAGCTCGTGCCAGAACGTGACCGCGGTCAGGATGCCGAACCGGAACTCGGGCAGCGCGGCATCAGGATGAACGGCTGTCAGCAGCGGTCGGCGCACCAGCTCGGCATCCCAGGTGACCCGGAGAAACACCCCGCCCAGGGCGGCGGCGACCTCGGCGGCCTCAAGGAGCGTGTTCGCGACGGCGCCGGCCTCAGTCACCTCGTCGAGGCGGGTCTGCGTGGCGGTGTCGTCCACGGTGAATGTGGGCGGCTCACTGAACAACAGGTCGGCAGAGGTGGCTGCGATGTCCGCGGCGAGGGGGGCGTGCAGCCGGTGGTCGGGTCGCCCCGGTGCCTGCTCGCTACGCTGGCCCCACAGCCGGCGGCGTCCGTCACGGCGCTGATGCATGGAACGGTACAGCTCGGCTAGGCAGGCCCGGTTCCCGGAGTACCAGGCGTCGTCGAGACGCATCTCGCGGAGCACCACCGCCAACTGTGGCGGAGGCCAAGGAGAGTTGGCTTCGGGCCACATTCTCGGTTTCCTTCCCCTCGGTCTGGTCTGAGGCGCAGGCGTAGGGCAACCTGGCGCAGTGGATCAAGGACTTGCGGCAGTACTTGGAGCGGCGACGGGCGTGGTCGGTTCGGTGGGAGCGGCCGTGTTGACCTACATCGGCGTACGCCACCAAGTCCGAGCCACGGCGGAAGAGGAACGTAAGCAGGTGGTCAGATCCGAACGGGTCGACGCATATTCCGCCTTTGTGGCGGCTGCCATGGAAGCCATCGAAGCTGTGCACGTGCTGCGTGCGGTTGTTTCTTCCGAGCGAGATAATCCGACTCTCGGGGAAGACGGCGATATGCATGAAAGTGCCGCTCAACTACTTGTCGAACGGACGGACTTTGCGCAGAACTGCATTCGGGAAACTGCCAAGTGTCAGGCCAGGCTGTTGATTCTTGGTCCGCTTGAAGTAGTGGAGATCACGCATGACGTGCTAGGGAGTGCACGGAAGGCTTTCGAGATCGCCGCCGAAGAATTTGGTTTTCAAGACAGTGATGCTGGCAGGGATGTGCAATATGAAGAAAGCGTCGATTCTTTCGCGCGGGAATTTGGGAAGTTCTCCGCTGTAGCCTCTCAACTTGTCGGGGAGCTCAGGTAGGCGAAAGACGCAGCAAGCAATTGACGCCACTCCTGCGCGGTCGATTGCAGGACGTAGCGCAGAGCGTCGAGGCTGTGGTCATCCCGCTTGAGCGGCTTGTCCTCGCCCCTCTCGGATGCCTCGGACGACCACGCGTACGCGGGCAGCTCGTCGAGCAGGCCCGTGCACAGGCTGTGGATGCGCAGCAGGCCGGAGTCGAGGGCGGTCGAGGTGGTGCGGATGCCGTCGAGGACGTCGTTACGGGCCCGTGCGATGTTCGGGTGCCCGTCGCTCCACAACTGATTGAGAAAGCTCGCCGCGGACGGGTCTACGAACGTCCACTCGGGTACGACGTTGCGCTCGTCCAGCCACCTGCGGACGGCGGCGGAGTACTGCGCGTCGGTCATCTGCCGGTGCGCGCGGCGGGAGTCATGGCGCCACTCATCGACCACGTACAGCCGGTCATCGGTCCCGAGGCCGAGCAGCACCGCAGCGAACGGATTCGTCGTGCCATAGTCCACGCCAAGCCAGTGCCGGCGCATGGCTGGCAGGCTATCGACGACGTGCCGCTGCTCGTCGAACATGTCGTAGACGGCGCCCTCGGCAACCACCCACGCCCCATCGATCATCCGGCGGCGCCACAACCCGACGTACTCGGCAGCGAGCGCGGCCACGTAGGCCGGCGGCAGGCTCGGGTTGTCGTCAAGCTTGAAGTGCCATGAGACGAGGTCGAGTTCGGCCTCGCGGTCGAGGTAGCCCTGCTTGAGCCAATGCCGGGGGCTGTCGGGGTTCGTCGTCGCGAGCAGCCGCGCACCCGGCACGGACAGCCGGGCCAGAAGCTGAGTCCAGAAAGCCTCGGGGAGCAAGGTTGCTTCGTCGACGTAGGCGAGGCTCGCGGTCATGCCGCGCAGCCGGCCCTCGGCCCGCGCGTCGGCGGCGCCGATCAGGTGCACGGTCCGGCCGAGCACCGTTGCGACTGTCGCCCCGCGGGTGTGCCGGACCTGCGCGGCCACGGGCCCGAACAGCGCCGGGTCGGTGAGCGGTTCGAACACGTTCCGCTCGATGGTCTGCAAGCTGCGCCCCACCACCACGATCAGCCCCGATGAGGGCGCCTCGGCAATGGCGAGCAGCCACGCGAGCAGCGAGGCAATCGTCTTCCCGGACCGCACCGCCCCATGCCACAAATTGATGCGCGCACGGGCCTGCGCGACGCTGCGCAACTGCTTGCGCGACAGGGGCAGTGCGTCGAGGGCGAGCACGCGAGCTCACCCCCCGGTGTCGGTCTCCTGCTCCTCGTCGGCGAACGCCTCGCGGATGCCCGCGGCGAGGTCGGTGAGCATCGAACGCACCGCGCCCGAGCTGCTGCCTGCGTCGACCTCGGCCAGACGCTGAGCAGAAGCGAGGTACGACGCGACAGCCTGCGAATGATGGCGCTCGTCCTGCGCCGGGGGCTCGTGGCTCGTCACCCGCACTACGCGCCCGTTGGGCAGCAGCTCGGTACGGGTGTAGTCGTTGGCCTCGACCCGGGCGAGGTTGGCGGACGCACGGGCGTAGAGCCGCTGTTGCAACTCGGTGCGCACTGCGGCGAGGTCCTGGCGGCGCGCCTCGGTGGCCGGTGCCACCCGGGCGCCCCCCTCGAACCGCAGCCCCAGCTCGCGCCCGATCTTCGACACGGTCGAGCTGCTGCGGCCGATCTCCCGGGCAATCGCGTTCCGGGACTTGCCAGCAGCGTGCAGGCGGCGCACCTGCTCGCGGTCGGCGTCGGTGATCGGATCGGCCACGGTGGCACCTCCCAGCCATGAGAAAGCCCCGCCACGTGGGGGGATACGTGGCGGGGCGAGTGCGTCAGGGCGGCCGGGTAAGTTTCCGGGCACGCCGAAGGCACGGCCAACATTACGGCGCCTCAAGGTCGCGAACTACCCCGAAAACAGCGACCTTCCGCGCCCGGACGGCCGAGCCCCGCAGCGCTCGGCCGCAGGGGCTCGGCCCATCAGGCAGCGGTACGCTTATGAGGGGGAGGGGGCGGAATCCGGCGGCCCACGCCCCGGGGCGTCAGTTGTCCGGGCTGCGCGTGCTGCTCGGGCAGTGACGCGCCAGGGGCGCCGAGCTGGTAGGCGAGCAGCGCGGGCGCCTCGTCAGGTGAGCAGACACCGTGGACGTGCGCGGTGCGGTAGAGCTGGGCAGCGATCCGGATGCCCTCGCGTATCGCCTCGGATTTCGACAGGCCCGTGCGCATGAGCACCGCGAAATCCGCAGCGAGCGCGCCATCGACGCGTACGGAGGGGCGGTCACCGGGCGCGGGAGGGGGTGTTCTCGCGGGCCCGGGTAGGGTTCTGGTCAGCCATGGCGGGGTTTGCTCCCGTTCGTGGTCAGGCCCGTCCGGCGGTGGAGTCGTCGAGGCGGGCCGCTTGGGTCTGGGCGGGCCCGCCCCGCGCGCGGCGAGGCGGGCCTCGGTCGTTGTCAGGTGAAGAGGGCGCCCTGCTGCCCGTCGGGCTCCGTGCCGTCGAGGGTGAGCTGCTGCGAGGGCTCGGCGCCGATCCACTCGCGGCGCCATGTGCCGTCGGCCGCCTCGGACTGCTCAACAGCCGTCACGGCCTCGGCGAGTTCGCCTGCCCCTTCGCTGTCCGCGCTCGTCTGCGCCAGCGCGAAACCGAGCCTGGCCGCGAGCCGTTCGGCGGCGTCCACGCTCGCCACATACATGCCGTCTTCGATCTCCCGCGCGGGAACCTTGAGGCCGTGCAGCTCGCCATGCTGCTCGGTGATCGCGACCGGCCACGCGCTGTTGAGGAAGCCGACCACCTGCTCGCGCTCGATCAGGAGCAGGTCCCCGTCTTCGATGTCGTCCCGTGTCTGCGTGGCGTCGTAGGCACTGCGCGTGCTCGTGAAGCGGTGCACCACGGCCTTTCCGTTGGCGCGGTACAGGCGGCGCACCTCGCTCCGCATCTTGGGGACGCGTGCGAGCCAGCCACGGGCGGCGCGTTCCTCGTCGCGGCTGCGCTCGTCGGCGTAGAGCAGAGTCTCGGCGTACTCGGTGATTACCTCGATCACGTCCAAAGACGCGGTGAAGACGCGCGAGTTTCCTCGGCCTGCCGTGCTCGTCTCCAGCGCAATGCGCGTGGCGCGCGAGGCGGGATCGGCGTCCTCGGTGCCCGTGACGAGCTGCGTGCCCTCCAGGAACTCGACGAGTGCGCCAGCAACGACGGTCGAGATGCCGAGCGGCTGCGCGTTGTCGCTGTTGTGGTTGCTGTTCATGGGGTTTGCTCCCGTCCGTGTGGGATGCGGTCCGCGTGGTGGTGGAGTCACCAAGGCGAACTCGCGAGGAAGGCGGGGGCCGAGCGCTGCTGCTCGGCCCCCGTGCTGCTCAGGCGAGGCGTGCGGCGGGGATGATCAGGGTGAAGTCATCGGCTGGCCACGGGTCGCAGGTCTCCCACGGGCCCGAGGGGTACCCGTCGGTGAGCACCACGTGCGGCACGTCGCGTTCGGCGAGTTCGCACACGCCGCACTGGCATTCCGGCTTGAACGGCTGCGGGTGCGCCTCGTACTGGTCGTTGAAGTAGTCCGCGCGCTGCATGCCGCTCTTGGGGATGCAGAACGAGGCGAGGATCAGGTCGCCTTCGACCACGTCGCGCGCACGCACGGGACGCGCGTGCACAGGGTCGACGAGCAGCGGCGCATGGCTCTCGTCGCGCGGTTCCTCGGTGACGATCACGGGGGAGAACTCGGCCTCAACGCTGGTCTGCCGCGCTTCGACGGTGGTCTGCGCCTCGCGGGTGTGGTTGGGGTCGTCGCAGTCGGCGCCGCGCTCGCACTCGCATGCGCAGGCGCACTCGACAGGGGTGATCCAGAACTCGATGTCGCCGATGATGTGGCGCTCGCCGACACGTGCCTCGGTGTCCTCGCGGGTGAGGTGGACGTGCGCGAGGAAGTGGTCGAACGCTTCGGCCTCGGCGCCCTCGTAGTCCTCGGCGGTGTTGGCCACGTTGTCGTCGTTCCAGTCGCGGGCGAACGCGAGGTCCCCGATGCACTCGACGCGGTACTCGGGCGCCTGCCCGATCTTGTTCTGTCCGATGTGGTAGCGGGCGCGGGTCTTGTTGTTCATGGGGTTTGCTCCCTTCGTTGGTGGGCTCCGCCGGGTGGAGTCCGGTGGAGCGGTCTCCAGTTATAGGGGGGCCTAGAAGGGTGTGTCAAGGGGGGTCTATAAATCCCGTGCGGGAAGGCCGTACCCTGCTGTCATGACGGACACCCACCACCCGCCAGACGAGGTACGCGCAGCGCTTCGCACCCTCGCCGCCGACCACGTCGAGGCCGTACGCGCGCTGCTCGACGGCATCGCCGACCCCGTCGCGCGCGAACGCGCCGCCCGCTTCTACACCGACGAACTGCTGCCCGACGTCGTCCAAGGCGGCGCCAAGTCCGTGCGCCGCGAGGCCATCCGGGAACTGCGCGGACAGGGTCTGACCCTGCGCGAGGTGTCCGGGCTCACCGGCCTTTCCGTGCCGCGCGTCGACCAATTGGCCAAAGGCAAGTAGCAGCCGACGCGCGGCACGGAGGGAACCTCACGCGGCGCGCACGCTGCCCGGCCCGCCGGAACCCAGCGCGGCGACCAGGGCCGGAACGTTGCGCCACAACCACACGCGGCGCCCCAGCTCGTCACGGTCCACCGGCGCCGTGCATCCCGCCCCGGTCGAGCACGTCACCCGCGGCGGCTCGCCGGGCCCGGTATGCAGCGTCAGCTCACCCGCGCACCACGGGCACACCCGGTCCGGAACCACAGTCGCCCGGTCATCGAGGCCGAGCTCGCGCAGCAGCCGGGCCTCACAGCGTCGCGCGGCCTGGTGCGCCTCGTGCAGTAGGTGCTCGGGCAGCTCGCCGAACGGCGCCGCGAACAGGGTCCCATCGCGGCCCTGCTCGGGTGTGGTGTCCTCGTCGAGCAGCCTGCCCTCGACCCACACCACGGCCCACGGCAGCCCGTGCGCCCGGCTGCCCGGCGAGGTTGGGCTGCGGAATGTCCAGCGCCGCGGGTCATCCAGGCTCGCGCGCTGCACGACGGCGGCGAGGGTGTCGGCGAGGTCGAACACCGCGCGCTCGATGACGAGGCCGGTGTCGAGGGCGGAGAGGTTGAGCGGGGCAGGGTGCTCGCGCAGCACCAACGGCGCCCGCTCGACCAGGGGTTCATCATCGACGGGGCGCAGGGTGTGCGCGAGCTGTCGCGGCGGCCACACCTCGGCCGGCGCGGTTTCGATCGCGAGCAGCAGCTCGCCCCACCGGTCCCGGATCGTGCGCAGTGCCGCGGCACCATCCCGGCGGGCGCTCTCGGCGGTAGTCATGGGTGCACTTCCTTTCTGGGTCACGCGGCGGCCGCCGTATCGGCGTTGATGCGGTCGAGCAGCAGCCGCAGGGCTGCCGCGGCCTGCTGCGGCACCACCCCGTTACCGAGCGCCTTGAGCTGCGCCGCGCGGGAGAGGCCCGGAACCCCGGTGACGTGCCCGGCGTCAAGGCCCATCAGCCACTCAACAAACGGCGGGTCTAGGCGGCCTCGATCGTCAGTTGGCCGGGGAGCGGGCCGGGTGAGCCGTTCCCATCGGCCGACCGCTTGCGCGTACGCGCCCCAATCGACGTCGTCGCGTTCGACAGGTAGACCTGATGCCCCTGCGCCGCTCTCTCCTCCGCTGTCGCGTAGTTCGATCCGTGGTCGCTCGCTGAGGGCGTGGGCAGCAGCGCCGGGGCAATCGGCTCCAACGAGGGGCGTACCGAAGCGCCGGGCGAGGGCGACTGATTGCTGCCATACGGCGTCGCCGTGCGAGTCGGCAGCAGCCGGGCCGCTGTGCTCGCCAGGGTCAGACTCCCGTCCCCGTGCTTCTGGTTCGGGCTTCCCTTGGTGCCGTCGCTCGCCCGGGGCGTGGGGAGCAGCGTCGCGGCGTCCGTCAGCGTCTTGCCGTGTCCCTCGCCGTACGGTGCCCCGTCCCGGCGCCGGGTTCGCGTTCCTCGGGAATCCGCCACAGTCGGCGTCGGCAGCAGGTGCTCGACCTCGTCGGCCAGATTCGGCCCGTGCCCGCCCCTCTTGCGCTTGTCCGGATGCTGCGACCCCCCGTTCGAGCCCAGGTTCGAGGTCGGTGTCTTCAGCAGCCGCACCCGCGAGCGCAAGGTGCCGACCCCGCGCCGGTTCATCGGTCCGGGCCCGTTCGCCTCGCTCGCCGTCGGCGTGGGCAGCAGCGTCCCCGCCACCGAGGGCAACCCGTCCGGGTACCCCACTCCCTTGCCGTCCCGCGCCCGCGGTGTCGGCAGGCCAGGCAACGACGAATACCCGCTCTCGCTGGTGGGGAGCGCCGATCTCCGAAGCGCGTACGCTCGCCCACTCCGCATCGAACCCGAGGCCGGCCAGGTCGCCAAGTACGGCGCCGAGTGCTCGCAAAGCAGGCTCAGCGCTTGTGTCTCCCAGACACCACGGGCAGGGCTCCATATCGCTATGAGCCTGCGTCGAGAGGATGCCGCGGACATTCTCAATCACCACCAAGGAGGGTCGAAGGAAGCTGATAGCGCGCGCCACGTGCAGCCACAGACCGGACCGGGTGCCCTCGGCGATACCGGCCCGGCGGCCGGCGAGGCTCAGGTCGGTGCACGGGAACCCGGCACACACGACGTCGACGGGCTCGACGTCGTGAAAGTCGAGCGCGGACAGGTCGCCGAGGTTGGGAACGTCGGGCCAGTGCCGGGTGAGGATCGCCGAGGCGTGCGGGTCGATCTCGCTGTGCCAAGCGACCTCACCACCGACCACGGACCGCACGCCCTCGTCAAGGCCGCCGTATCCACTGCACAGGCTGCCGATACGAACGTCACTCACGCGGCACGCTCCTCGTCTGCCCGTCGGGTGAGCAGGCCCTCGACGTGCGCGGCCAGGCCCGGCCAGTCCGGAGCCCCGCAGGCACGCTGTGTGTTGGCGAGGTAGGCGCCGAGGCGCTGCACCGTGGCCTCGGTTTCGGTGAGTCGCTGCTCGGACCGTTCGAGCCGGGCCTCGGCAGCGACGAGGGCCTGCTCGGCTGCGGCATACCGTGCGCGCAGGGTGCGCGCCGTGGCCTGCGCCCCGCCGTTGCTGCGCCGCGCGGCGTCGAGGCTGTAAAGGCCGGTGCGCAGCAGCTCGGCCTCGCCAGTGAGCAGCGTGCCCCGCTCCGCGCGGTCGACCAGGTGCAGCAGCGCCGCAACGTCGGTCACTGGAACCCCACCGCCTTCGGGGCCTGCTTGGGCTGCTCGGGCACGACGTACGCGACGGTGAGCGCGCGGCCGTGGACGCGCAGCACTGCGTCGGTGGCGGGCTGGCCCGCGCTGCCGAGTTCACCGCGTACGACGTCGAGGAGTTCGGCGAGGTCGACGAGCGAGGCCGGAAGCGGAAGGGTGCGCTCGGCCCGTATCTCGTGCACCTCGCGACGGGGAGGAACGGACAAGGGAATCACTCCAATTCGGAAAGGTGTGGCCGCCCGTACGCGCGCGTAGGGCGCGCTCGACCGGTCGCGCGAGCCGCGCTCAGAGCGGCGGTTGGCTGGTCTGCGGGGCGGGGGTGGTTTCGGTGAGCTGCCATCCGTCGGCGGCGAGGGCTGCGAGGACGGCCTCGGCGTCGGCCAGGGCTGCCGGGTCGACGGGCTGCGGTGCGCGGTGGATGCCCGGGCGCCGGGAGGCGAGGGCGCCGGCGAGGGCGGCACGTTCGGCGCCGGTCATGCCGCAGCCCCGCCGTTGTCGTCAGTGATGCGGGCGTAGAACTGCTGCCGGGCGTCGTGGGTGTGCTCGCGCAGTTCGCGCCCGCTGGGGGTCTTGCAGCGGTGGCGGGCGGCGGCGCGGCACGTGGGCACCGGGCAGGCGACGGCCAGTTCGGGGAAGCGTTCGCGCTGGGCGCCGAGACCGGCCGCGGCGAGCTGTTGCGCGGCGTCGGCCGGTACGTACACGCGGGCCTCGGCGACACCGGCGACGAGCTCGGCAACGCGCTGGGCACGGGCGTTGTTCAGGGCGGCGCGGTAGAGGGCGGGCGAGGTCTGGCCGGTGGCCACGGCGGCGCGGGTGTCGGCGAGTTCGGCGCGGTAGGCGGCGACATCGTCGGGGTCCGCGGCCGGTACGGGGTCCGTGTGGCGGTTCATGAGCGCGTGCCGGTGCTCGGCCCATACGGCGAGCAGGTGGTGCGGCTCGATCGCGAAATAGCGGGCGGTGCGGTCGCCGCGGTGCTGCTCGTAGTACCGGCGCACGGCGGTCGTGGCGTCCCATGAGCCGTCGGCGAGGGTGGCGGGGACGTGGGAGAGGGCGGCGGCCCATTCGTCGATGGTGCGGGCGGCCTGGTGCTCGTCGACGAGGCTTCGGCGCACGCGGCTGTCGAGGGTGGCGGCGTAGTTGAGCAGGGCTGCTATCTGGCGTCGGTTCACTGGGCTTGCTCCCGTTCGAGCAGGGCGAGGCCGGCGAGCAGGGTGTCGCTGTGGCCGGCTGCGGGGCGGCGCATCGGCACGACGTTCCCGGCCGCCATGGCCGGACCGGTGGGGGCGCTTGCGGGCAGGCTGGGAAGCGCGCGCCATCCGGGGAGGAAGTACCGGCCTGACTGGGGGCGGCTGCGGGCGTTGTCCCACATGCCGCGGGCGTGGTCGACGAGGACGGGCACGGTGCAGCGGTCGATCAAGGCGTGCAGCAGCAGCCACTCGTCGGCCGACAGTTCCCACCCGACGACGAGGCCGGCCGCAGTCATGGCATCGACCAGGGGACGCACCGGTTCGGCGATCCGTGGTGCCGAACTCGCGCGGGGGGCTTGCTTGTTGGTACCCCCGTAGGGGGTACTCGGGTCGGGTCGGGTCTGGTCTACGCGCGCGCCCGTGAGGCGTCCGCCGTGACGGTCCCCGGTGACCTGCGGTTCCGCCTGAAAACCGAGGTCTGATTCGGGGGCCGGTTGGGTTTCGTTTCGCGTCGCGTTCGTCGGCGAATCGGATGCGTTTCGGGGCCGGTTCGCGTCCCGGTTGCGCTGGTGCTGCTTGCGCTGCGCGTCCTTGCTGCGGCCCTCGCGGACCTGGGTGCGCGTCGGGTTGGGCACGAGGTAGTCGTGCAGCACGTAGTCGCCGGCCTCGGGTTGCGGGCAGCGTGCGCAGGTGTGCCCCTGCTCGTGCAGCAGCCCCACCGACACGAGCTTGCGCAGTTGCGGGGCGGTGCCGTAGTCGCGTGCGACAGCGCCGAGCACCACCCCGTCGGTCAGGTGCTGCCCGGCGTACGACAGGAGGCGAGCGAACAGGCCAGCGGCGGCGTTGCCCGCGCTGCGCACCTTCGGGTGACTGTGGAACCCGTCATCCAACTTGGTCCACACGGGCCCGGTGCCTCCTCCCTGGTGTGGCGGGGGCCTCGGGCAGGAAGTCGGGCCACTGGACCCCGTCGAGGGCCCGCAGGTGCTGCTCGGGCACCGTGGCGAGGGGCGCGCCGAGGCGGTGCCGTCCCATGGCGGCGAGCACGTAGGCGTCGGCCTCGTTGTCGTTGGCGACGTCGACGGCGTACCGGTCGCGGACGGCGTCGAGCACGTCCTGCTTGGGGGCGTTGCCGCGGCCGGTGGCGTACTGGGCCCGGCAGGCGGGCGGCACGATCGCGACGGGCAACTCGCGGGCGTGCAGGGCGTCGACGACGAGCCACCACAGTCCGGCCCGGTCCCACGTGCCCGCCCCCTGCGAGCCGTATGAGGGGCCCTCGACGAGGACGAGGTCGGGCCGGCCGGTGGCGAGCAGGATCTCGGCGAGCAGGGACCGCAGCCGTGTCCGACGGGCGCCCGCGCGGTCGGACACACGGCCGGTGCTGCGCACGGTGCGCGCCCATCCGGGGCCCGCGATGCCCGTTGCGCGCAGCGAGAGATCGAGGCCGATCACGCGCGGGGCCCCGGCCGTGTCCGACAGTGCCGCGGGTGCAAACAGGCTGGTCACGAGGCATCCGTCGCCGTGTCGGACGGGCTGTCAGACGCAGGGTCGGACGGCTCGCCGGTGGTGTCGGACGCGTCGACGGTCTCGCCCTCGATGTAGTCGGGCACGGCGTCGATTCCGTCCGCCGTGGCGTCCCGGCGCACCATGCCGTCGTGGGCGACGGCCTGCGCGAGCTCGCTCGATTTCGGCAGCAACTTGAAGAGCTGGCGTATGGCGGTCTTCTTGGCCATGGCGTCGTAGTCGGTGCGCCACGGTCCCGAGTCCCGCGCCTTGGAACGGCGGCGCACCGCCTCGATGTCACCGGGCGACAGCACGACGAACGCGCTCCCGCCGTTCTTCAGCCGGGCAACGGCGTAGTACGCGACAGGTTGACCGCGGTCGGCGGCCATCGACGGCACGTGGCGCAGCACCGGATCGAGCCCGTACGCATAGGTGAACTCGTCGTCGGCATAGACGACTTGAGCGTCAAGGCCAGCGGCGAGGGGGTGCTGCCAGAACAGCTTGATCATGCCCTGATAGCCGATGACGAGCTGCACCTCGTAGACGCGCGCGTCCTTGTTGAAGAACGGCAGCAGGTACGCCTCGCCGAGTGCGCCCCCGGGTTCGAGGCCGAGCTGCGCGCACGTCATGAGCGCACCACCGAACGAGGCGCGGGTGCACTCCGCGAGGTGCCGCACCCGGCGCAGCTCGGTCAACGCGATCCGGGCTATCCGGTCCGGCGTGAGGTGCTGGGGCAGCGCACGGGCGAGCTCGCCGCGCATCTCCTGCACGAACTGCGAGAGCGGCTGCTGTCCGGCGGGGGCAACCTGCTTGCCGGTGGCCTTGGTCTGCGCGCGCTTGGCAACGCGCTGCGTCAGTTCGGTACTCACTTCTTCCCCTTCTGGGCAGGCACGAGCAGACGCCGCGCACGGTGCGCGCGGTAGAGGTCGGGGTGTTCGGCGGCCAGGCGCTTGACGTCGAGCGCGGGCCGCGGCCGGGTGTACTGCGCGGCGAGGTCGGGGTGCGCCTCGGCGAAACGCTTCGAGGCGAAGGTGCCGTTGCGGCGCCACGTGAACGCGGTCTCGCCGCGCACCTGCACCACCTCGGCCGCGCCCGCGATCGTCTTCAACCGGGCTTCGACGGCTCGGCGTTCGTCGGCGAGATCGGCCTCGCGAGCCTTTACCGTGGCGAGCTCGTCGAGCAGGGGCTGCACCTCGGCGGGATCGGCGAGCGTGACGGCGTCCGGTTCGACCTCGTACAGGTGGGCGAGCAGGTCGGCCGTTGCCGGGGACTCGTCCACGGGCGGCGGAGTCCGGTCCTGTACGCGCTGCCAGAACTCGCCGGCGAGCTGCACCAGGTGCTCGACGAGCTGTTCGTCGCGCTCGACGCGGTGCACGACGAGGCGCTGCCCGCCGATCAGTGCGGCGACGTGCGCCTGCGAGTAGCCGGTCACCGCGAGGTACCAGTGCGTTTGCAGCGCGGGCCCGTCAGGTACCCCCTCGCGCCACTCGTCGAGTTGGTAGGCGCTGCGGGTCTTGATCTCCAGTACGCCGACGGAACCGACCGTGCCCGGTTCGAGGGCGAGGCGATCGACGTTCGCGAGCATCCACGGGCGGTCGACGTGCGCGAGCGTCCCCGGGCCGAGCGTGACGTGCAGTCCGGTGCGCTCGGCGAACACCTCGGCGACCATGGGTTCGAGGGTGTGCCCCCAGAACGCGGACTCGTCGAGGTCGGTGTCACGCGGCAGTTCGGGTAATTCGCCGACCTTGTCGAGGTAGACCTCAAGCGGACCGCGGTACTTGTCCATGCCGAGCACCGCGGCCACGTCCGAACCGCCCACCCCGCGGCGGCGCGTGGCGAACCAGTCCTCGCGGCTGAGCCCCGGCGGGGCGACCACGCGGCCGGTGGGTGTCGCAAGTGCGGAGTGCCCGGCGGTCACGGTCGCACCTTCAACAGGTCGTCACTGGCGAGGCCGTAGGGCGAAGCGAGGGCGACCAACGTCGGCATGGCAGGCGCGCGTTGCCCGGAGAGCAGGGCGGACAGCGTGCTTTCGGGCACTCCAGTGGTGCGGGAGATGGCGGCGGCACTCTCGTCCCCGTGGCGCCGAGCATGCTTGATGAGGGCCGCGCGGTTCAGGCGTAGAACTGGCAAGGCAGACGTCCCATCTTTCTTCCGAGGAAGGTTGATCTTCCTCGGAAGGAACATATGCGACACGAGTTCGATCGGACAAGGAGATATGCCACTGGCAAGGTCCAGTGAGTTAGAATTTCCAACTGAGTCCAAGCCAGGGTGGGGAGGGGATGCCCGGGAAAGTCCGCGTATGGTGCACTCGATTCTCGCCTAGCTTCCTTCCGCGATCGAAAGGAGTGTCTAGCTTCCGCGCGCGGTAGATAAGGTGCGCCCATGAACGCCACAGCAAGCGTCGCCCTGGCGCGAACCTTCGGCGCCTTCGTCAAAGCAGCAGCCCTCAAGGCGGGCTACCCCGTAGACGATCAGCGCAGCGGGGCCAGAAGTCGACTCGCGGTCGACGCCGGCATGAGTCCGGCCACCGTGAGCCGCATTCTCAACGGCCAATCGCTGCCTGACCCGAACCATCTTGAGGGACTGTCGCGAGCGATCCATGTCCCGGTGAGTCAACTTCTCGTTCGATCAGGTGTCGTGAGCGAGGGCGCTCTCAGTGGTGCTGCACCTTCTGCGGTCCCGCCCCTCAGCGTCGAGGACATCGCGGAAGCGCTGGGGATCAGGAGCCCGAACAACGTGGAACTGCTCCGCGGGCTCGTTCGCACGCTGCAACAGACAGAAGGAATCGACGAGTCGGGCCACGGCGGAGAACAAGCTCACACGCGTTGAGCCTCCCCCAGAGGAAAGCCCTAAGTGCACGCCACCCGTAAAAGGATCATCCACCTACGACTCACGCTCATCGCATCAGTCGCCTTCGTGGTCTTCACCATCGCGTCACTGACGGCCGCCATGGGCCAAAACGACGTTGTCACTCTTGACGGGGCGATCGTCCTTACCGCCCTCAGCGCGCTCCCGTGGGTGACGTCCTACTTCCAGGAACTGAACCACAAGACCGAAGACGACCGCGCAGACCTTCTCGTCACGGAACTGCGGGAAGCCCAGCACCGCCAGGACACCAGCATTGAACGACTCAATGCCGCGCGGTCGTTCTTTCAGGACGCACGCCGCGCCAGCGAAGTAGCCTGGCGCCTCGCTGACGAAGCTGCGGCCCGCGCAGAAGAAGAGCGCGACCAGCTCCAAGCCGCGCGCCAGCAGTGGGAACTCGACCGCGAGGCCGAGCTGCTGAAAGCTTTCGCCCACGGTGTTCAGCTCGGCAAGTCCGAGTCCTGCCTCTGTGAGGCAGACGAACAGGGCGACGTGCTCAGCTTGGACCGCTACCGGAGCACTCGCCCCTCGCCGCAGCAGCCGACCCCGGAGGGCCCCATCAACTGACAGCCAGGCGAGGCCATGCGCCACGTTCACGCGTCTGCGGGAATCCTCAATGTCATTGAATCTGTGCTGCACAGAGGGGCCCCAGTGTGAGGCCATTGTGAGGCCGGACTGCTGTGAACACGTTGATATGAGTTGAATGCAAGAGGGGTGCCGCCCGGCGCTGACCTGCACAAATAGCCACCGGGCGGCAGAGGTTGGAACCCCCCGTCACAAAAGATCTTGAGCTTTTAATCCATTGGTTGTGGGTTCGAGTCCCACACGGCCTACGGGGAAATGAGCCGGGATTCCCGCTCTGACCTGTTACTTAGCGCCTCGGTTCCGCTCTGCGGACCGGGGCGCTTCGGTTTTCCCGGCCCCGTGCGTGAGAGGGGACAGCCCAAGGAGTGGCCGGCACCGACTGGGTTCGATGACCGTGGGCTCTCCTGTCCGTCCCCTCGTACGCGAGGGGTGCTGGTCGCGATCGGCGTGCGTACGCTTCCCCGCATGTCCCAGTCTCAACGAGCCGTGGTCGGCGGGGTGTTGGCCGCAGTTCTCGTGGTCGCGGTTCTCGCGGTCGAGAGCTCGTCCGGCGATTCCGTACCCGTCACCGTCCTGTCCGGGGCGCTGATGCTGGCGGGTTTCGTGGCGCTCCGCTGGCGGCGGCGACGGCCGGTGTGGGTCGCGGTGTTCGTGCTGGCCTGCAGCATGGCCTACTTCCCGCTCTCGGAACGGGATGTGCCGGTGCTGCTGGCCGCCTTCGCCTTCGCGCTGTTCACCGTCGCGGCCGAGGGCTATCTGCTCGCCGCCGCCACCCTCGCGGTGTCGACCATGCTGATGATCGCCATCTCGGAGCAGATCGGCTCCCCGGACGGCCGCCACGTGGACGACACCTCGATCTTCCTGCTGCTCGGCTGGTTCGTCGGCCTCGTCGCGGCGGGCCACGCGTACAGCACCAGGCTGGCCTATCTGCGCGAGGCCGAGCAGCGTGCACTGGCGGCGGAGCGGGAGCGCGACGCACGGGCACGGCAGTCGGCGATCGAGGAGCGGCTGCGGATCGCGCGCGAGCTGCACGACGTGCTCGGCCACAACATCTCGCTGATCAACGTGCAGTCGAGCGCCGCCATGCACCGGCACGCCAAGGGCAGGACCGGCGCGGCCGAGATGGCGCCCGCGATGGAGGCCATCCGGGACACCAGCCGCGAGGCGCTGCGCGAACTGCGGGCCACGCTCGGCGTGCTCCGGCAGGTGGACGAGGCGGCGCCGACCGTCCCCGCCGACGCCGGACTGACAGAGATCGCCGGGCTGGCGGACCGGGCGTCCACGGCCGGACTCTCGGTGCGTACGGTGATGGAGGTACCGCGGGAGGTGCCGCGGCTGCCTCCCCAGGTGGGGCTGGCGGCGTACCGGATCGTGCAGGAGTCGCTGACGAACATCGTGCGGCACGCGGAGGCGACGGAGGCGGTGGTCACGGTACGGCTGGAGCACGACGGCGGCGCTGCCGACGACGGCGGTGACACGAGCGTGCGCGTACGCATCGAGGACAACGGCAAGGGCATGCCCGGCGTACGCGACGGCGCGGGCCGGCACGGTGCCACCGGCCTCGGCGGCAGCGGACTGGGCGGCATGGCCGAACGGGCACGGGCCCTCGGCGGCGAGTTGACGGCGGAGAACATCCCCGGCCGCACCGGAGGCATCTCCGGCTTCCGGGTGGAGGCACGGATTCCGGTGGAGGACGGTAGATGATCAGGGTTGTGCTGGCCGATGACCAGCGACTCGTGCGGGCCGGGTTCCGCTCGATACTCGACGACGAGGACGACATCGAGGTCGTCGGCGAGGCCGCGAACGGTGTGGAGGCCGTACGCCTCGCCCGCGAACTGCGGCCGGATGTCGTCCTCATGGACATCCGGATGCCGGAGAAGGACGGCCTCGAGGCCACCGGTGAGATCGTCGGCGACCAGCGGCTGGAGGGCGTACGGGTGGTCATCCTCACCACCTTCGACGTCGACGACCACGTGTACGGGGCGCTGCGCGCCGGCGCCTCGGGCTTCCTGGTCAAGGACACCGAACCGATGGAACTGCTGCACGGCGTACGGGTCGCCGCGCGCGGCGACGCACTGATCGCCCCGACCGTGACGCGGCGCCTGATCGCGGAGTTCGCGGGCCGCGTCAAGCGCCCCGAGCCGAGCACCCGGCTCAACAGCCTCACCCAGCGGGAGCGCGAGGTGATGGGCCTGGTCGGTGCGGGGCTGACCAACGACGAGATCGCCCAGCGGCTCGTACTGAGCCCGGCAACGGCGAAGACCCATGTGAGCCGGGTGATGACGAAGCTGGACGTCCGAGACCGCGCCCAACTGGTCGTCCTGGCCTACGAGTCCGGGATGATCACCCCAGGCTGGCTGGGATAGCCGTATCGAGTTGACGTCGGCCGTCACGGTCGTCCGGCCGCCTGAGCAGGCCGGGGCGATCTTCGCCGACGTCCGCAAGTTCACGCCGACGTCCTCGAGTTCATGTCGACGTCCTCAAGTTCCCTTACTTCGTTACCGACATGGCCCTCATGCCGGAGGCGTGGGCGGCCCGTGACGGTGCTCGGCATGCGCCATGCCCGAGTTGCTCTGTCGGGTGGGCTGTGACATTCACATTCCGCATGCCATGAGTGCCCAGTGCCTCGGGGCGGCCGCAACTCCCGTGGTACGGCGCCTCTTTCGGACGCAACTCCTGGGGTACGCCGGGTCGTGACCCCAGGCTGACGCGGCGCACCAAGCCGTCACCGCACTGTGTTCCCAGGTCGAGGGACCGGGAGCACAGAAGGGGGTGGCGGCGGTGGACTCGTCGGTGGAAGCGGTGGTCGGAGCGCTCGCGATCGGGCTGCTCGGCTTCTTCACCGTCGGCTACTTCGTCGTGGTCGGTGCCGGGCTTGGCCTGGGCATGCTGCTGCCCTGGCTGGCCCACGACCCGCGCGAAAGGCGGCAGGTGCTGGCCGCCTCGGCACGCGGTGGCGCCGCGTGGCTGGTCGCCGCGGCCGGGGTGCTCCTGACCTGTCTGCCGCAGATGGCGGGGGAGTTGCTCCGTGAGCGTTGTCCTGCCCTCCTCGTGCTGCTGCTCGGCCTGGCCGTGCGCCGTGCGGGTCTGCTGCGCGCCAACCAGGCGTCGGTGTACGGGTGTTGGCTGACGGTGCTCGGCTGGAGCTGGCTGCTGGCCTCGCTGCTCACCGGCCGAACGACCGGGGCGACCGGTACGACGGCCGCCGGGACGGTGGCCGTCGTGGCGCTCGCCGTGGCCCTGCTGTTCGCCCTGCACGGGCTGGGTTTCGGGACTCTGCGGCTCACCGGCAGGCCCTTTGAGCGGGCCCGGCTGCTGGCGGGCCGCGGCAGCTCACGCGAGTTGTACGCGCTGACCGCCGTGGCGATGGTGGCGCTGCCGCTGGTCTGCGGCCTCCAACTGCCGCTGTGGGATGCGGCGGTGGACGGGCCGGTGGGCGGGTCGCCGACGTGGCTGGCATGGCTGCCGTGGGTGGTCGTGCCGCTGCTGGCGGCCGTCGCGGCGCTGCTGACCGTCGCGCGGACGCAGGCCCGGCGCACCTTCCCGGACACTCTCCGCCCCGCCTTCCGCTCGGCCCTTCGAGGCACCCGACGGGGTGGCCCGCGGGGCGGGACGGGCGGTGGTGCGCCGTAGGGCGCGCGGAGGACCCGCGCAGCACAGGACTTCACAGCCTCGGAGATCCGGATCGCGGATTCGCCGACGAAGACGCCGACGAAGACGAAGACGACGCCGACGAAGACGACGACGAAGGCGACGAGACGAACATGCGTAGAGACACGGAGGAGCCGTCATGAGCAACGCACGGACCGGGCCGCGGGCCCACGGAGACACGGCCGGAGGAGGGCCGAAGAGGCCGGGGATCTTCGAGCGGATCGCCGCCTTCTCCTTCCGCCACAAGTGGCGGGCGCTGGTGCTGTGGGCCGCGGTGCTCATCGGAGTACAGGCGCTGTCCATGGTGGTGGGCAACGACTACCGCAACGACTTCTCCCTTCCGGGCACCGAGTCCCACCAGGCGCAGCGGACGTTGGAGGAGAAGGGCGCCGCGCAGGCGGGCGACAGCATCCAGATCGTCGTCCGGGACGAGGAGGGCCTGCGGACCGCCGCGCATGAGAAGCGCGTCGCGGCGATGCTGAAGAAGGTCGCCGCACAGGACAGCGTCACCGCGGTGGTGAGCCCGTACGACGACAAGTCCGCCGTCTCCCGCGACGGCACCATCGGCTACGCGACCGTCACCCTGGACGGCCTGGCCGAAGAGGTGCCCAAGGAGGAACGGGTCGAACTCATCGACACGGCCCAGGAGTTCGAGGGCGACGGGCTGCGGGTCGAGCTGGGCGGCGACGCCATCCGCAACGCGGAGGAAGGTGAGGGCGGCGCCGCCGAGGGTGCGGGCATGCTGGGCGCGCTGATCATCCTGGTCTTCCTGTTCGGCTCGGTGGTCGCGGCCGGACTGCCGGTGATCACGGCGCTGTTCGCGGTGGGCAGCACCATGGGGCTGATCGTGATGGCCTCGCACTTCGTGACCCTCGCGGACTTCACCCCGCCGCTGATGATGCTGGTCGGGCTGGGGGTCGGCATCGACTACGCGCTGCTGATCTTCTCCCGGTATCGCACGGAGCTGCTCGTCGAGGCGGCCCGGGACGGTTCCCTCGCAGGCGGCGGCGGTGCCGGTGAGGGCAACGACCGGGCTTCCCGCAAGGCCGCCGACCGCGCCAGCCGCCCCGGGCAGGAGCGTGCCGCACGCGTCGCGCTGGACGCGGCGGGCCGTACCGTCTTCTTCGCGGGCTGCACGGTCATCATCGCACTGCTCGGCATGTACGCGCTCGGTCTCGGCTCGCTCCAGGGCGTGGCCCTGGCGATGGCCCTGACCGTGCTCGTCACCATGATCGCCTCGCTGACGCTGCTCCCCGCGCTGCTGAGCGCCTTCGGCGGCCGTATCCGGCGCAATGTGCTCAAGCGGGCCCGCGGGCAGGCGGCCCGTGGCCGCAAGGAGGAGGGCACGGCTTGGCGCCGCTGGGGCGGCGGCGTGCAGCGGCATCCGTGGGCGGCGCTGCTGGTCGCCGTGGTGGCCCTGGGCGCGCTGGCCGCACCCGCGCTGAACATGCGGCTCGGTTTCGCGGACGCCGGCAACGACGCGGAGTCCACCACCAGCCGCCAGGCGTACGACCTGCTCGCGGAGGGCTTCGGGCCCGGCTTCAACGGCCCGCTGATCGTCGTCGCGGACGGCGAGGAGAAGGGCGAGCCGGTCAAGGACGCGGCGGGCACGCTCCGTACGACGCTCGAGGACACCACCGGCATCGCGGCCGTCTCCCCGGCCATCCCGACGAAGGACCCCTCGGTGGCGTTGCTCATCGCCTACCCGGCCTCCGCGCCGCAGGCCGAGGCGACCTCCGACCTGGTCGGCTCGCTGCGGGACGACATCCTGCCGCGCGTCGAGCGGGAGACCGGCACGCGGTTCCTGGTCGGCGGTGCGACGGCGGCGGCCGAGGACTTCTCGTTGAAGGTGCAGGACCGTATCTCGGTCTTCGTCGCCATCGTGGTCGGGCTCTCGGCACTGCTGCTGATGGCCGTCTTCCGCTCGGTGCTGATTCCGCTGAAGGCGGCAGTGCTCAACCTGCTGAGCATCGGGGCCTCGCTGGGCGCCGTCACGCTGGTCTTCCAGGAGGGGTGGTTCGGGGTCCAGCCGGGCCCGGTCGAGGCGTTCATACCGGTGATGATCTTCGCGATCGTCTTCGGTCTCTCCATGGACTACGAGGTGTTCCTGCTGTCCCGCATCCACGAGGAGTGGGAGAACACCAAGGACCCCTCGCACGCCGTACGGGAGGGGCTGGCGCACACCGGCAAGGTGATCACGGCCGCCGCGGCCATCATGATCGTGGTCTTCGCGGCCTTCATCCTCAGCCCGGAGCGGATGCTGCAGCAGTTCGGCCTGGGCCTGGCGGTGGCGATCCTGCTGGACGCGGTGCTGATCCGGTGCCTGATCGTGCCCGCCGTGATGCAACTCCTCGGCCGCCGCGCCTGGTGGCTCCCGGCGCCGCTGGGCAGGCTGCTGCCGCGGGTGGAGATCGAGCGCCACGAGCAGCGCGGGCCGGAGTCCGGCGAGAGCGCCCCCGAGGCGCCGGGCCAGGGCGCCCCCGAGGCGCCGGGCCAGGGCGCGTACGCGGACCCGGGCCTGCGCCGCTGACGCAGGCGGCGGCGCAGCAGCGGGGGACACCGGGAGGGGTGCACCTCCCGGCGTCACCTGCACGGGTCTCCCCGGCGGAATCCTCCCGCTTCCCGCTCCTGTCGCCGAAGGTGCCGGCGGGCTCGTGCTCTCTCGGCAAAATGCCTGCTCACGGGCACGTCTCGGGGCCTCGGAGCGGCGTAGAGTGAGAGGGCCGGAGCCGCGTTCGGGACCTTGAGTTCCACCTCGAGGAGGTGAGGACATGGAGGCAGCCGTCACCGTCGCCGTGATCGTCTTCGTGATCGTCGCGGGAATGTTCCTGATCCACCGGATCAACGTGCAGCACGGCGCAGGGACCGAAGGGTTCCGCTACCGCGGTGCCCTGCCGGGAGGCGGTCGGCGGAACCGTAAGGGCCCACGTGCGACCGCGTCGAAGGGTCCTCCTGCCGACGCCCCGCACCGTGAGCGTCGAGAGGGGAGCAAGGGGGCTCCGTGAAGTCACCGGAACCGCCGTCGGCCGGGCATGCGGAGGTGCGTATCGTCGCCGCGGATCCGGAGGTGGTTCGCGGTGTGACGGAGGTTCTCCGCCGTGGTTTCGCCGCCACCGAAGCGCGCGGTTACCCCGCGGGCGCCGACGGCGGATGACGGCCCACGTCATCCGATATGACCGAAATGGCATCCGGGGCCTACGCTGGTGAGTGGGTCCGCGCACGCTCACGTGCAACGACCCGGAAGGGCGGCCCCGGTGTGTCCATGCCGGGGCCGTTGGCCGGTCCTCCGGCGTGCTCGCATCGTGCACGAGCCCCTCGCGCTCCGGTGCGCGCAGCGTCTGGGACGGCATCCTCGGAGTGCTCGCTGGACCGGCAGAGCGGAGCCCGCTGAAACCGAGTCGTACACGAAAGGCAGGACGCCCCATGGCGAGTGGTCGGACAACGAACGCCTTCATCTGCCTCAGGATCCCCGACGAGCTCGCCGACGCCCTGGTCGACCTGCAACCGCGGTGCCGGGAGCGCGTCGACCCGCAGCACCGGGAACACATGCACATCACCCTGGGCTTCCTGCACGACGCCGACGAGCGGAAGCTGACCGAGACCCGCTCGCTGCTGACCGGAGGCACCTGGCCCGCTCCGGTCGTGCGCCTGACCGGCCAGGTACGTCATGGCAGCTGGGCCCTGACGAAGGACCCGGCCTACCGCTACGACGAGGAAGTCGTCCAGAAGGGCGAGCAGGTCCGGCTGGGCGTCGAACACAACGACGAGCTGCGCCGCCTCCAGGAAGAGATCACCCGGGGCCTGGGCATCGTCGAGAACGGTTTCTGGCCCCATGTCACGCTCGGCCTGGCCAAGGAGGACTTCGCCGCGGCTCAGGTCAGAGACCTGCCCCTGCCCTCGGCGAGCGGGGCGGCTCCGTGCGTGGACGTGCAACAGGAGGTGTCGGCCGTGGAGTTCACCACTCTCGTCCGCAAGGATTTCGCCGGGGCATGACGTGTCCCACGCGGGCTGCCGCAAAGGGCCGGCTCACAGAACCCAAGAACATGTGAGCCGGCCCATTCCTCTTTTGGGGCTTGGGGCGTTCCGGAGATCATCTGGTGAGCGGAGCAAGTCGCCCTGCCCGGCCCTCAGTTGAAGACGACCCCTAACCCCCGACCCCGCCTCACCGCGCCCCAGCCGCCCACCGCTGCCCCGACGTCCCCTTCGGCTCCTCCTGCGTGAGTACGTCCCCGTCACCCGCACCCGCCGCCGTGAGCGCGAGCCCACTGTGCTGCGCGATGAGAGCGAGATCGTCACCGTTCCCGGTCAGCTTCCAGCGCTGGTTACCCGAGCCCGTGCACGTCCACTGGATCACCCGTGCCCCGGGCTGCCGCGAGGCCGCCTCGACGTCGAGGCACTGCCCGGAGTGGACGTTCTTCACGGTGTAGGTGCCGTCGGCGTCGCGGGTGAGGGCGAACTGCTGGTTGGTTCCGGCGTGTTCGGTCCAGACGACGAGTTGGGTGCCGGGGCGGGTGGAGTGGTCCGGCACGTCCAGGGCGAGCGGGGTGCCGGACAGGCGCAGGGTGTACGTGCCGTCGGCCACCTGGGGCGGGCAGGCGAGGCCCCCTCCGGCGTCGGCGCCGATGTGGGGGGCGCCGGTGGGCAGCGGGTTGCCGAAGTAGTCGCGGGTGCCCCGGGTGACGTCGGGGCTGCCGGTGCCGAGGGCGGGGGAGCCGGTGCACAGGCGGTAGCCGTCGGCGTCGGTCCGGCCGGTGGCGGTGCCGGGGGCGGACAGCTGCGGGTCGGCCCCGGTTCCGGCGCCGTCCGGAGCTCCGGTGACGCCCTTCAGTACGTTGTGGTCGAGGGTGAAGCCGCCGCTCTGGAGGTTGATCGAGGCACGGCCGGTACCGGCGGCGACGACGATGTTGTTGCGGAAGACGACGTTGCGGCGGGTGGTGTTGTTCTCCTGGAGCACGCTCTGGGTGACGCCGTCGCCGACGTACAGCGTGTTGTGGGAGATCTCGGCGGACTCGATCTCGCCCTTGCAGGTCTCGACTCCGCGGTGGGCGTCGTTCTGGCTGACGTTGTGGCGCACGACGGCGCCCTCGAGGATGCCGGTGGCGTTGCAGAGAAGCATGAAGCCGCCCTCGTTGTCGTGGCTGTAGTTGTACTGGAAGACGGTGCCGACGGTGCCCTGGTCGACGTCGTAGGCCATGCCGTCGCGGTGGGTGCGTCCGCCGGTCGCCTCGTTGTACTGGAAGACGGCGTCGTCCGAGTCGTACGTCCACATGCCCGCGTTGTAACCGGCGGAGCGCTTCTGGAATCCGTCGACCTTGTTGTGCTCGACGAGCGCGCCGGTGGTGTTGCCCGCGACGATGCCGTCCCCGCCGAGGTCGGACAGGTCGTTGCCGGTGATGTGCACGTTCGGCCATGGCACGAAGGCCCCGGCGCTGGGGGTCTCGAAACCGGAGCGGTTCCAGGTGGAGACGAAGAAGATGCCTTCCCGGTCCACACCGCGGATGGTGTTGCCGCGCAGCGTGACGCCGTCGAACTTCGTCTGCTTCTTGGTCCCGGCGACCGTGAAGTAGATGCCGCCGCTGCCGCCGAGGTCCTTGGTGTCGTCGCCGTTGACGTCGTGGATGTCGAGGTTCTCCAGGACATAGTGGCCGCCCGTGCCGTAGTCGGAGAGTTCCACCGAGACCGCGCGCCGATTGCCCATCGTGGCGCCCTTGTTGGTGATCTCCAGATTGCGGATCTCCCAGCCCTGCTGGTTGCGCAGGACTACCGCACGGGGTGCGCCGCCGCCCTCGATCAGCGGCTTGGCGCCCGTGCCGTAGGTGTCCACCGCGATCGGCGCGCTCGCCGTTCCGGAGCCGCGCGGCGCCAGCGTGCCGGTGCAGCGGGTGCCGCGCCTGAAGACGATGCGGTCACCGGGGGAGTACGTCTTGTCACTGGCCTTCGCGAGGGTGCGCCAGGCCGTGGCGGGCGAGGTGCCCGCAGCGGCGTCGTCGCCCGCCGCGCAGTCCACGTGGTACGTGGCCGGGGCGGCGGCCCAGGCGGACGGCACCGCGGCGAGGAGGGAGATCGGCAGAGCCAGGGCGGCCGAACAGGCGGCGGCGACTACGGGGACCTTGCGCTTCACGGCGCCTCATTCCTGATACTTGGTTCTCGGTAGTGGCTATTGACTACT
The DNA here is from genome assembly GCF_013364195.1 of Streptomyces sp. NA04227. Taxonomy (NCBI): domain Bacteria; kingdom Bacillati; phylum Actinomycetota; class Actinomycetes; order Kitasatosporales; family Streptomycetaceae; genus Streptomyces; species Streptomyces sp. NA04227. The sequence continues at coordinate 4,338,330 of NZ_CP054918.1, forward strand.
GGCTACTGGCTATTGGTGGCTCGGGGGACGGGAAACCGGTGCCGGGGAAAGCCGGTGCCTACGGCGCGGGCGGCGGCCGACTCGGAACTGTCGGCCGCCGCCCGGGAGTTCGCTGCCGTGTCAGGAACCGGCGGCCAACACCTCGAAGGAGTACAGGGAGTACCCGTAGCTCGTGCCGCGGGTGAGGCCCTTCATCCGGACGTAGCGGGCGGTGACGTCGTCGAAGTCGAGCGTCTGGGTGCCCGCTTGGGTCAGGCCCCGCTGCTCGGCGACGGTGCGCCAGTCGGTGCCGTTGTCGGAGACCTGGAGGTCGTAGTCCTTGGCGTAGGCGCTCTCCCAGCTGAGCCGGGCCGAGCCGAGGTGGCGGGCGGTGCCGAGGTCGACCTGGAGCCACTGGTCGTCGGTGTACTTGCTGGCCCAGCGGGACTTCGGGTCGGCGTCGAAGGCCTTGTCGGGGCCGAGTCCGCCGGTCTCGGAGGAGGAGGCGGCGGTGTCGCGCCCGTAGGCGAGGTCGGCCGGGTCGGGCTTGGGCAGGGTGTCGGGCAGGTAGCCGGTGCCGGGGCCCTGGCCGACGGTGTGCAGCCGGTCGAGGAAGGCGCGGTAGTCGGTGCCCGCCGCCGTGGGCGACCACATCTTCTCCGCGAGGGCGCCGAAGCTCTTCTCGACGAGCCGGTGCACGTCGAACTCGGTGTAGTCGGCCTCGGTGAGGTCGTTCCACACCGCGGGCATGGCGCCGAGCAGCTTCGGGTCCTGGGCGGGCAGGTTCTGGTCGCCGCCGAAGATGTTCGGCGCCCAGTTGCGGTGGATCCACCGGCCGTCGAGACCCTGCCCGTGGTAGTAGTCCGCGAACGGCACGACGTACAGCAGTCCGTCGTTGGAGTTGATCACGTCGTAGCCGTCGGCGATGGCGCCCTTCGGCCCGTACCAGCCGTTGTTCCAGCTGTTGAGCGTCATGTCCTTGTCGTAGCCCGCGCCGCCGCCGGACATCTGGGCGAAGCTGCCCCAGGCGTTGACCTTCTTGCCCAGGCCGCGGACGTACGGGGCGATGGTGTTGACGTAATCGCGGTACTGCGCCTCGTACTCGCGCGGGTACTCGTCGATGCCGATGTGCACGGCCGGGCCGCGGAACCAGGGGGCGAACTCGCGGTACACGGACTTCATGAACTCCGTGCTCTCGGGCTTGCTCAGGTCCAGGTGGTCCGAGTTGCCGTTGTTCAGGCCGAGTTCGGGCTTGAACCTGATGAAGGAGAGCGCGTGGGCCGGGGCGTCGATCTCCGGGACCAGGGTGACGCCGCTGTCGGCGGCCGTGTCCTCGAAGGAGTCCCAGTCCTTACGCGTGTACGCGCCGTCCTTGGCGGCCAGGCCCTCGAACTCCGGGTTGTCGCTGGCGAGCCGGAACCCGGCCTGGACCTTGGACCAGTCGCCGTCCTTGCCGACGAACCCGTTGTCGTTCAGGTGGAGTTGGAGGGTGTTCATCTTCATCCAGCCCATCCACTTCAGATAGGACTTGATGAACTCCGGGGTGAAGTAGCGGCGTCCGACGTCGAGCATGAATCCGCGCACCGCGTAGTCGGGCCAGTCCACCGCGGTGCCGACCGGCAGCGTCTGCCGCCCGGGCGAGCCGAGCAGGGACTGGAGCAGGGTACGGCTCGCGTAATACGCGCCCTTCTCGCCACCGGCGACCAGACGCACCCGGCCGTCCGCGACCGTCATGCGGTACGACTCCGCGCGCAGGGCGGGCTTCGCCTTCCCGTAGTCGGCGTCGGGGTCGAGGGCGAGCCCGATGTCGCCACGGCGCGGAGTGCCGACGGTGACGCGCAGCCGCAGCGGGGTCAACTCGGCGGCGTCCCGGGCGATTTCACGGGCCAGGCCCACGAATTTCTCGGAGGAGCCGGAGGGCACCACGAGGCGCGCGTCGCGGTCCAGGGACACCGTGCCCCGGCCGCCTTCCCATTGCTGCAAGGCGGGCAGTACGCCCGGGGGAGCGGCGTTGAGCGGTGCCGGGGCGGCGGTGACGGCGGCGGCACCGGGGACGAGGGTGAGCAGCAGTGCGAGCAGGGTTCCCAGCCAGAGGGGTCTGTTGCCGGAGGGACTGTTCATCGGCGTCTCCGTCGCAGAAGGGGGGTGGACGACGCCGTTCTCCCGGGGCGTGGGAGCGGGGTGAGCAGGCGCCGAAGGGCGGAAAGCTGCCCCAGAATGAGGTGGTCCAGACCATGAAGTCAATGGGTTGGTGTAGACCTCTTGCAGGACTTTCTGGGGGTGGTGGAGAGGCTCGTTCGCGGTAACTACCTTGCTGAACTGGGGAGTTGTAGACCCTGCCGAGTGCGCAAATCGTATGCGTAACAAATTATTTCGGGCGGGTATCCGGATGTGATGGATGGCGGGGCGTCGATCCGGGAGCGCGGCTCCCGCCTCCGCCCGGGTTCCCCCTCCGCCCGGCTCCCCCGCTTCCCCCGGCTTCCCCGGCTCCCCTTCGCCTACCGTCGGATCCGCCGGAACATCATCATGGGAGCTCGAAGAGGCCGGACGAGCTGAAGAAGCCGAAGAAGCTGAACTAGCCGAAGAAGCCGAAGAAGCCGGCGAGATCCGGAGCGGCCGGAGACGGAGGGGCGGTCATGGCGGGGCGCAGGCCATCTCGGCAGGACATCAACCGGCGGCGCGGGCAGGCGGGGTTCGTGGGGCGGCGCAGTGAACTCGCCGTGTTCCGGGAGACGTTGGTACGCGATCCCGAGGAGACCGACTTTCCGTTCCTCTTCCATGTGCACGGCAACGGCGGGGTCGGGAAGTCGACGTTGCTGCGGCAGTGGGAGACGGCCGCTCGCGAACGGCCCTCCGTGGTCACGGCGTTGGTGGACGACGAGGTGCACGACCCGCTGGAGGCGATGGAGGCCCTCAGCGCGCGGCTGGGTCAACAGGGCTGCCCGCTCAAGAAGTTCGACAAGCAGCTGTCGCTGTACCGGCAGCGGCGTCATCAGGCCGACAGCGCGCAGCCCGTGACACCGGCCGGTACGGGCGAGTCCGGCGCGGGCGAGGAGGGGGCGGCGCCCGCGTCGACGTCCGGCACCGTGATGGCGCAGCTCGGTCTGGTGGGTCTCGGCGCCGTGCCGGTGGTCGGGGCGTTCGCGGGCGCGGTGGATCCGCAGCAGGTCGCGCAAGGCGTGGACCGGGTGCGGTCGATGCTGAACGCGCGGCTGCGCAGCCATGAGGACGTACAGCTGGTGATGCGGCCGGTGGAGATGCTGACGCCGGTGTTCCTGGAGGACCTCGGCGATGTCGCGGAGCGCTGCGAGCGCGTGGTGCTGTTCTTCGACGTGTACGAGCGGACCGGCCCGGTGCTCGACGACTGGCTGCGCGAGATCACCTTCGGCGAGGTGCTCGGAAGCCTGCCGGTCAACGTGCAGATCGTGCTCGCCGGGCGGTCCCGTCCGCACCCGCGCAGTTGGGGGGACTGGCTCGGCGCGGTCACCGAGGTCGCGCTCGACGTGTTCACCGAGGAGGAGGCGCGGACGCTGCTCGCCGCCCGGGGCGTCGTCGACGAGTCGAGCATCGAGCTGATCCTGCGGCTGTCCGGACGGCTGCCGCTGCTCGTCGACATGCTCGCGCAGAGCGACACGAGAACGGGCGACGGCCTGGACGACGTGTCGGAGACCGCCGTCGAACGGTTCCTGAAGTGGGAGAGCAACGAGCAGCGCCGGGAGGCGGCGCTGGCCTGCGCACTGCCCTCGTATCTCGACGAGGACATCTACCGGGCCGTCGTACCGCCCGAGACGAGCGAGGACTACGCCTGGCTGCGCGCCCTCGCCTTCGTCTCACGTCAGGACGGCCGCTGCCGCTACCACGACGTCGTACGTACCGCCATGCTGCGCCTGCGCCGCACCCAGTCCCCGGCCCGCTGGGAGGAGCAGCACCTGCGGCTCGCCGAGACCTTCCGGGCCCGGCGGCAGAGTGCCGAAGTGGCGCTCGGCAGCGACGAGTTCGCTCACTGGGACGACGCCTCGTGGCGCGAGCACCGGCTCAACGAGACCTACCACCGGCTCTGCGTCCAGCCCGCCAGGGCCCTGCCCGACGCCCTGGCGCAGACCATCCGCGCGGTCGACCACGACATCACCACCCTGCACCGCTGGGCGCAGCTGCTGACCCGGGCCGGGCGGGACGCCGACCACCCTCCCCTGACCGCTTGGGGCGAACGCCTCACGGCGGTGACCGAGGCGAGCGAGGCGCGTGGTGCGGCCGAGTCGGCCGAAGGGGACACGGCCCCCGTCGCCGCTCTGACCCTGCTCCTGGGCGCGGCCGAACTCACCACCCCCACAAGGGCGTTGGCGCATGCCGTCCGCGCCCGAGAGAACCGTCTCGCCGGTTCCTACGCCGAGGCCCTGGCCGACTACGCGGTGGCGCGGCGCCTCGACCCGGAACTGAAACGGGTGCACGAAGGCCGGGGTGAGACCCTTCGGCTCCTGGGGCGCAACGAGGAAGCCCTGGTGGAGTTCGACCGTGCCATCGAGTTCGACCCCCAGAACGTCTGGGCCATCGCCAGCCGCGCCGAGACGTATCAGGGGATGGGCCGCCATGAGGAGGCGCTCGCGGACTTCACCCGGGTCGTCGAACTCGATCCCCGCAATGTCTGGGTCCTCCTCAGGCGGGGTCTCTCGTGCCGGTCCCTGGGGCGCTATGAGGAAGCTCTGACGGATTTCACCAGCGCCCTTGAACTCGACCCGAGCTCCGCATCGGCGCTCGCCTTTCGTGGGGACACCCATCAGGCCGCGGGGCGCTACGACGATGCTCTGACGGATCTGACGCGCGCCGTCGAACTCGACCCCGAATACGAGTGGCCCCTCGCCATGCGCGGCGAAATCCATCGGCTCATGGGGCGCTACGACGAGGCGTCGACGGACTTCGGCCGCGCCCTGGAACTCGACCCCGAGGACGACTGGGTCCTCACCAGTCGCGGTGAGGTCCACCAGAGTCTCGGCCGCTACGAGGACGCCTTGGCGGACTTCACGCGTGCCCTCGAATTCGACCCCAACTACGCCTGGGCGGCGGCCAGTCGGGGCCAGACCCACACCAGCATGGGGCGCTACGAGGACGCCTCGGCGGATTACACCCGGGCCGTCGAGCTCCGCCCCGGGACCGCCTGGTTCTGGGCCGGGAGGGCCGAGGCCCGGCTCCTCCTGGGCGACGGCCCGGCCGCTCTGGAGGATTGCCGCCGTGCGCTGGACATCGACCCCGAGGACGGCGAACTCCACCTGCTGCACGCTCTCGCGACGCGGAGTACGGGCGATGACGAGGCCACCGCACGGTTCGAGCAAGCCCGGTCCGCGTTGACCGCGGTGTCGGACGGCGCGTGGGCCGACAGGGGCAAGGCGAGGCGGGCCGCCGGATTCCTGGTGGTCCTGCACTGCGCGACCGCCGAATGGGACAGCGCGGCGGAGAGACTCGACGCGTTCCTCGACGCCGAACCGCCCTTTGAGCAGCTCCGGGATCTCGTGGAAATGATCGATCTGGTGGCACGGGTGGCGCCGGAGACGCGAGCGGGGACCGTCCCGCTCAGGGAACGGGTGCGCGAGAACCTGATCAGCCGGACATGACGGACGGGCGGGCCGCGCGCTCTCCGGTGGCCCCCGCCCTCGTCCCCACCGCCTCCGCGACGGCCATTCCACCCCTCCCGTACCCGGCGGCCACCCGCACCGCCTCCGCCAACCGCGCCTGCACCGCCGTCCCCTCACCCGGCGCGCCCCCGGCCGCCACCGCCCGGGCGAAGGCCGCGACCGCGCGTACCGCCTGGTCGCACGGTTCCAGGGAGACGTCCTCGCTCCCGCCGTCCCGGTGCACCGTCACCACGGGCCCGTGGTCCGGCGGCGGGGTGAAGGCACGGTCGACGGTGATACGGCCCTCGCTGCCCCAGAGTTCGTACGCGGAGCGGTACGCGTGTTCCATGCCGAAGGTGATGTGGGCGGCGACCCCGGTGTCCGTACGCAGCAGGGCGGCGCCCGAGGTGTCGACGGTACGTCCCGGGCCCTGGCCGAGGCAGGCGCCGACGACGCGCAGGCCGGGGCCGAGGAAGTGCAGGGCGGCGCGCAGCGGGTGGACGCCGACGTCCCACAGGGCGCCGCCGCCGAGTTCGGGGGCGTAGCGGATGTCCGTGGCCGGACGCGGCGGGGTGGTGAACGCCCCGTGGAAGGCGCGGAGTTGGCCGATCAGGCCGCTGTCGAGGAGTTCGCGTACGCGGGTGTGGCCGGGGTGGTGGACGAACAGGACGTTCTCCATCAGGGCCAGGCCCCGGTCCCGGGCCAGGGTGAGCAGGTGCTCGGTCTGCCGCGGGTCGGTGGTCAGGGGTTTCTCGGCCAGTACGTGCTTGCCCGCTCTGAGCGCGGCCTCCACCCAGGGGGCATGCAGGGCGACGGGCAGCGGTACGTACACGGCCTGGACGTCGTCGAGGGCGAGGAGGTGCTCGTAGCCGTGCACCGGGCGGCAGTCGTAACGGGCCGCGAGGCGGGCCGCCTTGCGCGGGTCCCGGCTGGCGACCGCGGCGATCTCGGTGGCGCGGCAGGCGGCGAAGGCGGGCAGCATCCGCCGGAACGCGAAGTCGGCGCAGCCCATGACGCCGATCCGGACCGCGCCGTGCGTACCGCTCGGGGGCGCTGTCGCCGAGCCGGTCGAGGGGGTCGTCACAGACATGGGTCGCTCCTCCTCAGGGTGGTGCCCTCACTTCGTACGTGACATATCGGTCATTACTATCACTATCGGTCAGGATGAATCGCTCACCGGCCAGCCCCGTTGGACGGAACGCCGACCCCCTCACTCCACCGCCGCCCCACCAACTCCCGACCCCCGCTTGGCACGCTCCGCCCCACGAACACGGCACACGTGTCCGCGCCCGGGTCCGGACCCGGGCGCGGTGGACGCGAGGGGGGATCGCTGCCATGGCAGGTCACGAACAAGGGCTCCACCGGCGGAACTTTCTGACCGGCGGCGCGGCCGCGTCGGGCGCCGCGCTCCTGGCGGGGACGGGGCTGGCGGGGACGGGTCTGGCCGCTCCGTCCACAGCGGCCGCCGCCGACGGCGGGCCCGCGGCGGAACCGCTCGCCACAGTGACCCCCGGCGACAAGCGCTACCAGGATCTGGTGCGCGGCTACAACCAGCGCTGGAGCGCCGCACCCGAGAAGGTCTGTCTGCCCGTGACGACCGAACAGGTGCGGTCCGTGGTGCAGAGCGCCGTGAGCGCGGGCAAGCGGCTCACCGTGCGCAGCGGCGGCCACTGTCACGAGGACTGGGTGTTCAACTCCCAGGTACGCGTCGTCCTCGACATGAGCCGGATGAACAAGGTCTCCTACGACGCCGCCAGGAACGCGGTGTGCGTCGAGGCCGGATCGCAGCTCCTGAACGTGTACGAGCGGATGTACCGGACCTGGGGCGTCACCATCCCCGGCGGTATCTGCTTCCAGGTCGGCGCGGGCGGCCATGTCAGCGGCGGCGGATGGGGGCTGCTCTGCCGCCAGTTCGGCCTGGTGATCGACCATCTGTACGGGGTCGAGGTGGTGACCGTCGCCGCCGACGGCACGGTCAGGGCGCAGGTGGCCACCCGCGAGCCGGACGACCCGAACCGCGAGCTGTGGTGGGCCCACGCGGGCGGGGGCGGCGGCAACTTCGGTGTCATCACCCGCTTCTGGTTCCGCTCGCCCGGCGCCACCGGTACGGACCCCTCGAAGCTGCTGCCGCAACCGCCCGCCGAGATCCTGCTGCACGCCGTCTCCTGGCCGTGGGCCGAGCTCACCAAGGACCGGTTCACGCGCCTGGTGAAGAACTGGAGCGACTGGCACGCCGCCCACCTCGAACCCGGCACCGTCCACGACCACTTGTTCAGCGCGCTGTGGCTGAACCACAAGTCGAGCGGCCAGATCGGCATGGTCACCCAGGTCGACGCGACCGTCCCGGACGCGCGGCGGCTCCTCGACGACTTCCTGGCCGCGGTGACCGCGGGCCTGGACGTCGCGTACCAGCCGATGACCGTGCACATGGGCGAGATCTCGGCCATGCCCGACCTCGCCGAGCCGCGCCGGATGCCGTGGTTCCAGGCCACCCGCTACGCCTGCACCACCAACCCGACCCTGAACGACCCCAGCAACCGAAGCGACAACAAGTCCTCGTACTACCGCACCTCGATGCCGGACGCGCACCTCGACGAGTTCTGGACCCATCTGACCCGGGACGACCTCAACAACCCTTTGGCCAACGTGCAGTTGAGCTCCTTCGGCGGGCGGATCGCCGCCGTCGCCGAGGACGCCACCGCCTTCCCGCACCGACGAGCCGCGTACAAGGCGGCGTGGTCGATCTGGTGGACCGACCCGGCGGCCGAGGACCTCTCGCTGCGCTGGATCCGCGAGTTCTACCACGGCGTGTACGCACGGACGGGCGGCGTTCCGGTCCTGAACGAGGTCACCGACGGCTGCTACGTCAACTACCCGGACATCGACCTCGGAGACCCGGCGTTCAACACCTCCGGCGTGCCCTGGCACGAGCTGTACTACAAGGACAACTACGCCCGGCTCCAGCAGGTCAAGCAGAAGTACGACCCGCGCGACTTCTTCCGGCACAGTCAGTCGGTGAGGCTGCCGGGAGCGTGAACGGCCGGGGTGGGGGCGGCAGTTGGCGGGTCCCTATATGGACCTACGGCAGGTCAGCCGCCGAGAGTCCGCCGAGCCTGGTGGTACCGACACCAGGTTCGGCACACACTCCCGGGCCCGCCCCGCCCCTGCCAGGATCCGGTGCATGACCCCACGTACCACCCTGATCACCGGCGCGACCCAGGGCCTCGGCCGCGGTATCGCGCTGGACCTCGCCGCGCGCGGGGACACCGTGTTGCTGCACGGCCGTGACCGTACGCGCCTGGCCGCCGTCGCCGACGAGATCCGGGCCGCTGCCCCGAACGCCACGGTCCGGAGCTACCTCGCGGATCTGGCCGACCTCGACCAGGTGTACGCGCTGGCCGACGCGGTGCGCGCGGCGGAACCCCGGCTCGACGCGCTGGTCAACAACGCCGTCTCCGGCGGCGGATCGCAGCCCCTGCGACGGGAGTTGAGCGCGCAGGGCCACGAACTGCGGTTCGCCGTCAATCACTTGGCGCCCTACGCCCTCACCCGCGCCCTGCTCCCGCTGCTCACCGCCTCGGCGCCCGCCCGCGTGGTCAACGTCGCCTCGATCGGGCAGGAGGCGGTCGACTTCGACAACGTGATGCTGGAGCGCGACTACGAGGGTCTGCGCGCCTACTGCCGCAGCAAACTCGCCCTGATATCCGCCACCTTCGCGCTGGCCGCCGAACTCGACGGCACCGGTGTCACCGTGAACACCCTGCACCCGGCCCATCTGATGGACACCGCCGCCGTACGGGCCTACGGACTCACTCCGGTGACCACCGTCGAGGAGGGCGTACGGCCGACCGTACGGCTGCTCACCGACCCGGCTCTCGCGTCCACCACCGGGCGCTACTTCGACCAGTTCACGGACACCCGCGCGCATGAGCAGGCGTACGACGAGCAGGCGCGCGGGCGGCTCATGGAGCTGACGCGGCGGCTCACGGAGCGGCGGGCGCCGGGAATCCGTTCCCCTCAGCCGACTTCGCGCGGTGACGCAACGCGAACCGGGACCCCCGGGAACCAACTCCGGTAGCGCCACGACTCCTGAACCAGTACGGCTGGACGACGACCGGCGCGGCTGGGCGAGCGCCCCACGCCGTGCGGGCGATCAGGAGAACCGGTATGGACGAGCCCTCAGGACCGCGGCCTCCCGTGCGCGGGGTGCGCATCGCGGCGCCGCCACCCGCGTTGTGCGGCTTCCTGCTCCTGCTGGCGTTGATGTTCACGGTGTCGTACGCCGTGGGTGCCGCGAGCGGGCCGGTCGCACCCGGCATGCACCGTGACGGTACGGGTGGGGGCGGCCACGACAACGCGCCCGAGGACGGCGGCGAGAGCGGCGGCGACGGCGAGGGTGGCCACATGGGCGGGTCGCACGGATGACGATTCCGGAGACGGTGCTCTCTCCCGGGGCCGCCGGTCCGCCGCCGGCGAGGACCGATCTGCACGTGGCCGGTATGACCTGCGCCGCCTGTGTCCGCCGGGTGGAGAAGCGGCTGGCCAAGGTGGACGGCGTGAGTGCGACGGTCAACCTGGCGACCGGGCTGGCGCGGGTGAGTCACCCGGTTCATGTGCGTCCCGAGCAGCTTGTGGCGGTGGTCGAGCAGGCCGGGTACGCGGCGGTGCTGCCCGAGCGCGAGCCCGAGCCCGAGCCCGAGAGCGAGCGCGAGAGCGGGAGGAAGCCGGAGTGGGAGTCGGATTGGGAGCCGGAGTCGGAGTCCGGGGCGACGGCAGATCCGCGACGGGTGGCTGGGCCGCAACCCGGGGCCCAGGAGCGGGGGTTGAGATACGGCCCGGAGATTCAGCGCCTCGCCGTCACCGCGCTCCTCTCCCTCCCGGTTCTCGCCTTGTCCATGGTCCCCGCCCTTCAGTTCCGCAACTGGCAGTGGCTGTGCTTCGTGCTGGCCGCGCCCGTCGCCGTGTGGAGTGCGTGGCCGTTCCATCTGCGGGCGGTGCGGGGGCTGCGGTACTCGACGGCGACGATGGACACGCTGGTCTCCCTCGGGGTGGTGGCCTCCTTCGGCTGGTCGGCGTACGCGCTGTTCCTCGGCGGGGCGGGGGACCCGGGGATGCGGATGCCGTTCAGCCTGGTGCCCGACGCGGGGAGCGGGGGTGCCGCGCACCTCTATCTGGAGGCGGTGGTCGCGGTACCGCTGTTCGTCCTGACCGGGCGGTTCCTGGAGGTGCGGGCCCGGCACGGTACCGGCCGGGCACTGCGGTCACTGGCCGAACTCGGGGCCAAGGACGTCGCCGTGCGCGAGGCGGACGGGACCGAACGGCGCGTCCCGGTGGGCGAGTTGAGCCGAGGGCAGACGTTTCTCGTACGGCCGGGGGAACGAGTGGCCACCGACGGGGAGGTGGTGGACGGAAGCTCCGCCGTGGATCTGTCGCTGGTCACCGGTGAGAGCGAGCCGGTCGAGGTGGGGCCCGGTGCGGCGGTCGTCGGCGGCGCCCTGAACGCCCAGGGGCTGTTGCTGGTGCGGGCGAGCGCCGTCGGCGCCGATACCCAACTCGCCCGTATCGCACGGCTGGTGACCGAAGCGCAGGCGGGAAAGGCGCGTGCGCAGCGGCTCGCGGACGTGGTGGCCGGTGTGTTCGTACCGGTGGTGCTCGCGGTCGCCGTCACCGTGCTCGGTTTCTGGCTCGGCGCCGGAGCCGAGCCGCAGGCGGCGGTGACGGCGAGTGTGGCGGTACTGGTCGTGGCCTGTCCGTGCGCGCTGGGCCTCGCCACGCCGACCGCACTGCTCGCCGCCACCGGCCGGGGCGCCCAACTCGGCGTACTGGTCTCAGGACCCAGGGCGCTGGAGGCCCTGCGGCACATCGACACCGTCGTCCTGGACAAGACGGGGACCCTCACTTCCGGAGAGATGAGCGTGGTCCGCGCGACGGTGACGACGCCGCACGGCAACGGTAACGGCAACGGCAACGGCAACGGCGACGGAACCGGGGACGGCGACGGCGACGGAACCGGGGACGGCGACGGCGACGGAACCGGGACTGATGCGGGCGCAGAGACCGAGGCGGCCACCGAAGCCGACTCCGTCACCAACGCCGCTCCCTCTGCCGACCCGGTACGCCTGGCCGCCGCCGTCGAGTACGGGTCCGAACACCCGCTGGCCCGTGCGATCACCGCTCACGCCGGACCGTCGCCCCTGCCGCCCGTGAGCGATTTCCGATCGCTGGCGGGCCGGGGCGTGAGCGGCCGGGCGGAGGGACGTCGGGTCGAAGTCGGTGTACCCACAGGGGAGTTGCCCGAGCCCTTGGAACGGGCGCTGGACGCGTGCGAGTCCGCCGGGCACACGCCGGTCCTGGTACGGGTCGACGGTGAGCCGGGTGCCCTGCTCGCCGTCGGCGACCGTGTGCGGCCGGGCAGCTATCGCGCCGTGGACCGGCTTCGGCGCCTGGGCGTACGTCCGGTACTCGCCACCGGTGACCACGCCGCGACCGCCCACGCCGTCGCCGCCGAACTGGGCATCCGCGAGGTGCGTGCCCGTTGTACACCCGAGGAAAAGGCCGCGCTCGTACGGGAGTTGAAGGGCGAGGGCAGACGTGTGGCGGTGATCGGCGACGGCGTCAACGACGCGGCGGCGCTGGCCGGGGCCGATCTCGGCATCGCCATGGGCAGCGGTACGGACGTGGCCATCGGGGCCGCCGATGTGACCCTGGTGCGCGGCGACATCGAGGCCGTCGCGGACGCGGTCCGCCTCGCCCGCCGCACGCTCGCCACCATCCGCACCAATCTGCTGTGGGCGTTCGGCTACAACGCCGTCACCGTGCCCCTCGCCGCCGTGGGCCTGCTCGGCCCGATGCTCGCCGCCGGTGCGATGTCGGCGAGTTCGCTGCTGGTCGTGGGCAACAGCCTCCGATTGCGGACCTGGCAGCCGAGGCCGGGCGGGGGTGGCTCCCGATGACCGCCGCCCGCAGGGAGGTATCCGAAGCCTTGGCTTCCGAAGTCCTGGCCCCCGAAGTCCTGGTCCCCGACGGCTGGCGCCCCTCGCGACGACGGCTCACCGAAGCGCTGCGCGCCGCGCTCGCCCCCGTCGTCGCCTGTCTCGTCGTCCTCGGTGGCCTGGTCGTCTGGACCGACTCCGGGGCGGCGGGAGGTCCCGTGCGGATCGAGGTGACCTCCGCCCGCATGCTCCTGCCGTACGGGAACGGCCGGGAGTCCGCCGTGTACTTCCGGATCACCAACTCGGGCCGCACGGACGACCAGTTGACGGGCGTCACCTCCGACGCCGTCGACGGGGCGATGCTCGCCCGCAACACGAGAACCGACGGCAACGCCGGATACATGCGCCACCTGGACTCCGTCACCGTCCCGGCGGGCCGCACCCTCGCCATGTCACCGCAGGGCGTGGACGTGATGGTGACGGTGCGCGAGGCGGTGCGCGTGGGGGACGTCGTGCCGTTCGTCCTGCACTTCCGGCAGAGCGGACGGGTGGAGGCTTCGGCGGTCGTGGTGGAGGCCGGAAGCGGCTGAACACACGCCCGGGAAGCCGGCAGGAGGTGACCTGCCCGGCCCGGGTCGAATTCGGCGGGAACCCCACACCTCCCCCTTCCGACTCCTCTCGGAGAACCGACGGGGAGGTGTGTGGGGTGGACGGCGACAGCCAGAGTGGCAAAGGCAGCCAGAGCGACCAGGACAGCCGGAATGGCCAAGCCAGCCAGGGCGGCCAAGGGAGTCAGGGGTGCGACGGCGGCCGGGGCGGGCTGGATCTGCGGATGCGGGCGGTGAGCTGCCGGCACGGCCGGGTGGAGGCCGTGCGGGCGGTGGATCTGGACATCGACGCGGGGCAGCGGGTGGCGCTGACCGGTACCAACGGCTCGGGCAAGACCACGCTGCTACGTGCCGTGCTCGGGCTGCACCGCGGGGCCGACGGCCGGATCCTGGTGGGCGGCCGGGGGACCGACAGCGCGGCGCAGTGGGCGTGGCGGCGGCGTGTGTGCGCGTGGATTCCGCAGAAGCCCGCCGTCGGGCGGTTTCCGCTGCTCGCCCGTGAACTCCTCGCCAGCAGCGGGGCGTTGGGCGAAGCCGCCGATGCCGCGCGCACACTCGGCGTGGGGCCGCTGACCGGTCGTCCGCTGCACACCTTGTCCGGCGGGCAGTTGCAGCGCATGTACCTGGCCCGGGCGGTCGGCTGTGTCGCGGCCGGGGCGGGGGTGCTGCTCGCCGACGAGCCCACCGCCGCACTCGACTTCGCCGGGCAGGAGGAGGCCGCCGACCTGCTGCTGTCCCTCAAGGTGACGGTGGTGGTCGTCACGCACGACCGGGCGCTGGCCGACCGCAGTGACCGCGTCCTGGAGATGGCCGCCGGACGGCTGCGGGAGGTCCGGTGAACACGGCTGGGGGAGACCCGCTGAACGGGGTCGCCGGAGCTCCGGTGCACCTCGCCACCGCCGACCTCGGGCAGCTCCTCCAGCTCCTGCCGGTCCAACGCGCGGGCGCCGCACTGCTGTTGGCCTCGGTCGCCCTGCCCGTGATCGGGGTGGTGATCGTCGGACTCGACATCATGCCGGTGCGGTTCGCGATGATGCACGTCGCGCTGCTCGGTGTCGCCGTCGCCCTGCTCACCGGGCTCGATCCGCTGCTGTGCGCCCTGCTCGCCTGCGCGCTCGCGGGTGCCGGAGTCGCGCCCCTCGCCCGTACGCCGGACGGACTCTCCGGCGCGATGGGACTGCTGATGAGCCTGGCGATCGCGGCCGCGCTCCTGGTCCTGTCGGTGTCCGGGGTCAACGCGCAGGGCGCCTTCGCCCTGTTGTGGGGCTCGATCCTGTCGGTGGGCACGGCGGAACTGTGGCTGCTCGGCGCGCTCGCCGTCGTCGTACCCGCCCTGTTCGTGTGGCGCCGCCGGGACCTCGCGCTCCTCCTCCACGACCGTGAACTCGCCCTGATCTGCGGGGTGCACGTCGAACGGCTCACGCTGCTGCTGCTCGTTCTGGTCGCGGTGTCCGTCGCCGGGGCCCTCAAGCTCACCGGCGCCCTGCTCGTCGACGCGCTGACGCTGCTCCCCGCGCTCGCCGCACGGCGTCTGGGTACCTCCCTCACCTCCATCACCGCCTGGGCGGTCGGCTTCGGCATCGTCGTGAACCTGACCGGGTTCCTCGTCGCGCTGAAGCTCGACTGGCCGCCGGGGCCGGTACTCGTCCTGACGGCCGGAGTCCTCGTACTCCTCGTCCATCTCATCCCCGAACGGAGAATCACCTCATGGCGCGCACCCGCGTCCGCACCCGAACCCGTACCCGCGTCCGAGGCCGCGGCTCCCTCCCCGTCACCTCTACCGCCCTCGTACTGAGCCTGAGCGCCCTGCTGGCGCTGACCGCCACCGCCTGCGGATCCGACCAGGACGATGACGGCGCCGACGGCAAGGGCGGAAAGGACGGAAAGGGCAAGGGCGGCCCCACTGTCGTGGCCACAACCACGTGGGAGGGGGCCCTCGCCAAGGCCGCCGGCGCCCGGGACGTGAAGGTCATCGTCCCCTCCTCCGCCCAGCACGCCCCGGACTACGAGCCCAAGCCCTCCGACCTCGCCGCGGTCGCCGGAGCCGACTTCGTGCTGTACGCGCCCTTCGAGCCGTACGCCGAGCAGATCAAGGAAGCGGCCGGCTCCGACGCGAAGCTGGTTCAGGTCGGGCTCGACAATGACGCGAACAAGACCAGGGCCGAAGTGACCCGGCTGGGACGCGAGTTCGGTACCGAGGACGCCGCCGCGAAGTGGAACACCTCCTTCGCCGGTACGTACGCCGCACTGCAGAAGGACCTCAAGTCCGCCTGGCCGGACGGCAAGCCCCCGGCCGTCGTCGCCCAGGTCTTCTCCACCTGGTCGGCGAAGATGGCGGGCGCGGACCTGCGTGGCCGGTACGGGCCCGGCTCCGTGACCGCCGGACAGCTCGCCGAACTGTCCGCGAAGAAGCCCGTACTCGTCCTGGACAACGCGCACATGACGACCGGCGAGGTGTTGCCCGACACGGACGCGCGACAGGTCGAGATCGTCAACTACCCGGACAAGAACCTGGACTTGGTGGCGGTGTACCGCGACGCCGCGAAGACGATCAAGGACGCGATGGCTTCGTCCTGAGCCGTACGACGGGCCAAGGCGCGGGCCGTTCCGAGGCTCGGGCCGTTCGGCGCGGGTCGTTCGGCGCGAGCCGTTCCGACGCGATGTCGGGCGGCCCGCGCCTCGTACCGTTCTCAGACGGCCTGCGCGAGGGACTTCGACGAGCCCGAGTCCGGTCCGGTCTCCGAATCCGGTCCGGTCTCCGAGCCCTGCCCCGAATCCAGCTGCGCCTTCTGCGCCAGAACCCGCTCCCGCAGCGCGACCCGGTCCGGCTTGCCCGCCGGAGTGAGGGGCAACTCCTCGATCACCAGCAGGTGTTCGGGGTGCTTGTGCCGGTGAAGGCCGCGTTCGGTGAGGTGCGTGCCGAGGGCGTCCAGGGCGAGTGCCTCGCCGCGGGGTACGACGCAGGCCGCGAGGCGCTCGCCCATCAGGAGGTCGGGAACCCCCACGCACACCACGTCCCGTACCTGGGGATGGGCCGCGAGTTCGAGCTCCACCTCGGCGGGGCTGATGTTGGTGCCGCCACGGATGACCACGTCCTTGAGGCGGCCGACGACCCGCAGCCTGCCGTCCTCCCCGACGACGCCGAGGTCGCCGGTGCGTACCCAGCCGTCCCCCGTGCGGTAGCGGGCGTCGAGTTCGGGAGCGGCGACGTAGCAGAGCGGGGACATCGGGCCGCGGGCCACGATCTCGCCCACCGAACCGGTCGGCGCCTCCCGCAGGTCGGGCCTGCCCGGGACGGCGATACGGATGTCGGCGACGGCCGGGTCCGGGATGCCCGCGAGCACGCCGGGACCCGCACCGCGCAGGGGCTCGTCGCCCAGTCCCGTATGGCAGTTGACGCCGTCGGCCGAGCCGTAGAGGTTCACCACGGGGCAGCCGAAGACCTGCCGGGCCTCCTCGGCGGTGGCCTCGTCGAGCGGTGAGCCGCCGACGACCAGGGCCGTCGGGGGAGTGAACGCCGGACGGTCGCCCGCTGTCTCCGCGACCCGGTCGAGCATCATCCGGATCATGGTCGGCACGCCCAGGACGTGGGTGGGCTCGTGTGCGGCCAGCGCGTCCAGGGCGGTCTCGGGCGTGAAGTGGTCGAGCAGGACGAGGGTCCCGCCGTGCCGGGCGAGGGCGACGGCGGTGCCGTTGCTGCCGAACGCGGAGGCCAGCGGCACCAGGAACAGACAGCGCGGCGGCTGCCCTTCGGGCATCAGCGAGGCCAGGAAGTTGCCGCGCCCACCCGCCAGCGCGTTGTGCGAGTACGCCACCATCTCCGGCTCCGCCTCGGAGCCGGAGGAGACGAGGATGCGGGCCGCCGAGTCGGGGTGGGGGCGGGCCGGTACGAAGGTGGCCGGGTCGCTGCGCAGCAGCGCGGAGAGGGAGAGCGTGCCCTGGGGAGGGTTCGGTCCGGCGGCCACCACCGTGCGCAGATGCGGGAGTTCACCGGTGAGTGCCCGCAGTTCGGCCGCGTGCGGGATGCCTCGGTGTTCGACGGCGGCGATCACGGCGACCGCCTCCGACCTGCGCAGCAGGGAGGCCGCCTCGCGCACTGCGCGCCCGGCCGGGAAGGGCAGCGCGACGGCGCCGAGCGCGGCGAGTGCCAGATCGGCGATGACGGCGTCGCGCCCACCGGGCAGTTGGACGCCGACCACGTCCCCGGCGCGTATGCCGGTCTCCGCGAGACCGGCGGCCAGACATCGCGCCTTGCGGTCGAGGGCCGCGTAACAGAGCTTCCCCTTGGCGTCGATCAGCGCGGTGCGGTGCGGGTCGGCGATCCGGCGGGCCCGGTACAGGCTGTAGACGTCCAGGTCCGGGCAGGTGCCGTCGACCGCCCAGGCCCGGCGCAGCGCGGTGGGCAGCAGGTCGTGCAGGTCCACGGTCACAGGAAGCTCCAGGGGTCGGGGACGGCGGGGGCGCCGTGCGCGTCGCGGGTGATCGGGCCGGAGGTGAGCAGCTCGCGGAGGTCGGCGAGGACGGGGACGGCCGTCAGACCGTGGTCGCGGAGGTGCTCCAGGGCTTGAGATGTGGGGAGTTGGGCGATCTCGGGTGCGTGGGGTCTGGTCGTGGACCTCTTGTCCGCGGAGGGTGCGCCCGTGGGCGTTCCCGCCGGGGAGGTTCCGTCTCCGGGTGCCGCCGTCCCGGTCCCGGTTGTGGACGTGGGCGTGGGCGTGACCCGGTCCGAGTCGCGATCGGCGACGGCGAGCCACCCGTCGGCGGTGCGCAGGGGGCGGCGGAAGGCGGCCGGCCGGCGTGGCGGGAGTTGCCGTGCGGCACGTGCGCGGGCGGGGGCGGTGAGCAGGTCGGCGGCGCCGAGGAGGGCCGATTCGACGCGGATGCCACGGCCCGTGCGCTCGCGCAGCAGCAGCCCCGCGAGAACGGCCTCGGCGCCGAGCAGTCCGCCGAGTACGTCGAGCAGGGTCATCAGGGACGGCGCGGGCGACTCGTCGGACGGCCGTACGGCCTCGCCCACACCGGTACGGGCCTGCACCATGAAGTCCGTGCCCATCGGCGCGCCGGGCAGCCGGTCCGCCCAGCCGCTGGTGTACGCGTACACCAGGCCCGGGTTGACCCGCGCGAAGTCCGCGTGGTCAAGGCCGAGTTGGCCTGCCTTGCCGGGTGCCCAGTTGTGCAGGAACACGTCCGCGTCGGCGGCCATCGCGCGCAACCGGTCCCGCTCGGCCGGGGACTTGATGTCCACCTCCACGGCCTTTTTGCCCCGGTTCAGCGCTAGCCAGCGTGCCGAGACACCCGAACAGGCGGGCGGCATCCCGCGCAGGGGGTCGCCGCCCGGCGGCTCGATCCGGACCACCTCCGCGCCGAGCAGCCCCAGCAGGTGCGCGGCGAGCGGTGCCTGAATGCGCCGCCCGGCCTCCAGGACGGTGAACCCGGCCAGCGGCAGGTCACCGGGGGGAGGTGGCGTGCGCGGGGTGTACCCGGTGCTGTGCGCGCGCAGCGACCAGGGCGCCGCGCCGTCGTACTCGGCGGCCCGCTCGGCGAGCGAACGCAGTCGGCACACCTCGGCGCCGGACGCGTCGGCCGCCTGCCGGATCCGTTCCCAGGTGTGTGCGCGCGAGGTGGCGTGCAGTACCGGCGGGAAGGGCGCGCAGGCCGTGGCGTACCGGAACTGGAAGGGGCGCCAGCCCCGGCGGATCGGTTCCTCGGGGGCGTCGAGCGCACGCCAGAACGCCGCCCAGGCTCCCGGGTCCAGGGTCTCCAGCTCGAAGACGACCCCGTCAGCCGAGGTGAACGGCGGTCCACCCGGGGCGAGTTCGGCGGCCTCGCCCTCCTCGGCACCCGCTGCGGCGAGGTACTGCGAGACCGTCAGCAGGGCGGCCCGTTCGGCGTCCACCTCGACGCGCGGCGCCCGCCCGCCCCGCGCCTGCGCGAGCAGGGCAGCGAGCACGCCCTGGACGGCGAGGACGCCGGTGGCGGCGGCAGCGTAGTCGACGGCGAGGCCGCGCGGGGCACCGTCACGCCGTCCGTGCACCGCCATGACGCCGGTGACCGCCTGCGCCGTGGCCTCGTCCGATGCGGTGGCGCCCCAGCCGGTGCGCAGCAGGACATCGAACGGCACGTCCGCGCGGTCGGTCCCGGCGAGGGCGAACAGGCCGCCGGAGCCTTCACCCCTGCCGCCGCCCCTGCCTTCGCCCGTCCCTTCGGTCCCTTCGCCTGCTCCTTCGCCTGTCCCGTCGTCCGTCGCGGCGCCGAGTAGCCGCAGATGCTCTCGTACGAGGTCGTCCGCCGGACCCGGCGGGCCCGAGCGGTGCGACCGGAGACCATCGAGTGGCCCGGCCGTCCGCGCGACGGCCGGTGTGGCTGGAGTTGCCATCCCTCTTCCTTTCCTGACGCGCGGGAACCCGGAGGCGGTCGCCTCCGACCTGTTCCACGGAAGAGGCAGTCGGATGGCGGACGGCCGGGGTTCCAGGACTCCGGCCGGGAAGTCACGAGAGTTCGAGAAAGTTCAAGAAAGTTCAGGACAGTTCGGGTAGTTGGGTCATTGGGCCCTTGGGCTTCGCGAGTACGCGAGTACGCGAGGCTGGGATGTCGGGAGAGGACGAGAAGGTGGACGTGCTCGGGGGCGAGCCCCAATGTCCGCAGGACGTAGTCGAGTTGAGGGAGCGCGTCGCCACCTTCGTGCGCGACCGGGTCATGCCGTGCGAGCCCGTTCTGGACGCGGGCGGGCCCGAGGGCGCCGACACCCTGCGGCGGTTGCAGGGGGAGGCCAGGGACGCCGGGCTGTGGGGGCTTCCGCTGCCCGTCGAGGTCGGCGGGCAGGGGCTGCCACTGCGGTCGTACGCCCATGTCGCCGAGGCGGAGGGCGCCAGCGACCACGGCCCGGCGGCCCTCGGCTCGGCGCCACTGCTCGACGTGCTGATGCTGTGGCGGCACGCGAGCCCCGCCGTACGCGACCGCTGCGTGCGCCCGCTGGCCGCCGGGGACCTACGGGCCTGCTACGCGATGACCGAACCCGGAACCCCCGGCACCGACCCCTTCCTGACCGCCACCCGGGCCGTTGAACAGGCCGACAGCTCCTGGGAGTTGACCGGCAGGAAGTGGTTCACCAGTGGCGCGGCCGACGCCGACCTCGTCACGGTCCTGGCCCGTACCGACTCTCTGCCGCCCGACCGCGAGGGCCTGTCCCTGCTCCTGGTGCCGACCTGCGCACCGGGTTTCCGCGTGGTGCGGGAACTGCCGGTGCTCGGCGCGGGCGGTCAGTGGGAGATCGAGCTGGACGGGGTCGTGGTCGGCGGGGACCATCTCGTCGGCGAGCGCGGCAAGGCGCTGGCCGTCGCGGGCGAACGGCTCCAACTCGGCCGTACGCTGCGGTGTTTGCGCTGGCTCGGGCAGGCGCGGCGGGCCTTCGACCTGATGCGCGACCGCGCCGTGCGACGGACCGGGTCCCGTGGCGCGCTCGCCGATCTCCAGCTCGTCCAGAGCCATGTCTTCGAGTCGCTGCTCGCCCTGCGCACCACCCGCCCCCTCGTCCACGAGGCGGTGGCCCGGCTGGCCGAAGGACGTGACGCCCATGTGGAGGTGGGCCTCGCCAAGGTCGCCGCGGCCCGGACCCTGCAACAGGTCGCCGACGCGGCGATCCAGGTGCACGGCGCCGAGGGCCTCGGTCCGGACACGGCCCTGCCCGCCCTGTTCCGCACGGGCCGCGCGGCCCGGATCCTCGACGGCCCGGACGAACTGCACATCGGATCCGTCGCGCGGAGGGTGCTTCGGGATCAGTAGCTGGACTAATCCTCAATTAGCCTGAATGCGCCGGTTGTTCGGGCCGTTCGGGCTTTCTGGGTTTGTTCGGGCTGGGCGGCAGGTCGGACGTCGCCGGTCCCGCCGCCAAGGCCGCCGCCAAGAGCGGCCCCCGGATCCTCGACGGTTCGTCCCTACTTGCCACCGCCCCAGGATCGCCAGGCGATCACGAAGACTGTGCCGACCCCGATGGCAAAGATGATCCACACGGCAGCGCTCATGACACCCTCTCCAGGACAGGTCGCATCGACCACGGGTACATGGCTCCCGCCTGCCCGGTACGCGAGAACCTACCCCTCGCCCGGGCCGACGAGGCCGGTGAGCAGGGCCAGGGCGTACGCGAGGAAGAAGTCGCCCCAGATCAGCTCGTGTTGTGTCGCCGTGCCCGAGGCGTGGTCGTAACAGCCGTTCAGTAGCCGGCCGTCGTCCTGGAGGTGGGCGTGGACCAGTTCGTGCAGGAAGGCGAGTGCGTGGTCGCGGTGCCCGAGCCCCAGCAGGGCCGTCGCGGTGATGGCGGCGGCCGAGGTGTCGAGCGGGCCCGTGGGGTGGGCCTTGTCGGCGAGGGGGATGTGCGCCATCGGGCTGGAGGGCGAAGGCGAAGGGGAAGGGGATGAGGGCGCGGGGTCCTGCAACTCGCCAGCTGTATAAGCAAGTTGGGCGGTGTCGGTGCCGAGTCCCGGGGCGCCCAGGTCGGGGATGCCGAGTCGGCAGAGATCGAGTCGGTTGAGGTCGACGGTGTGCGAGCCGAGATGCCGTACCCCCTCGGACGCCGCGAGAAGGAGCCAGGCCGGGCCTCTGCTCCAGCCGGGTGGAGGCTCGGCGCACGGGGACCAGCTCCCGGACTCCCACCGGTGGGACCAGTGCAACGCGCGCTGGTCCTGGGTGAGTTCGACGTGGCGGCGCAGGTGGGACTCGGCCGCCCGCGCGTCGGTGGTGGCGAGCAGCGGGACCATGCCGGGTACGCCGTCCACCCGGGCCATGAGGCGCGGGCCGCCGAACTCGCCGCCCCAGGGGACGAGTTCGAGGTCCGCGTCGTAGGAGGCACGGCAGGCCTGTGCCGCGCGGGCTCGCAGGGCGGCGGACTCGGAGGTGTCGGCGAACAGGGTGCCGTACCAGAAGATGAGGCCGCGGGTGGCGGTGTCGGCGTGCACCCAGTGCGCGAGCCGGCCGGTGCACCGTACGGCTGCCGCGTGGTCGGCCCCGTTTCCGGTGTGCCGGGCGCGCAGCCACAGCAGCCCGGCCCAGAAGCCTCCCGTCCACGAGCCCCGGCCGGTGGTCTTCCACCGTCCGTCGACCGGATCCGCGAACAGCGGGAAACGGTCGCCGACTTGAGCCCGGGTCGCGGCCACCCGGTCGAGTACGGCGTCGAGTGCGCGGGCGACCCAGCGGGGGAGCGGATCGACGTCGGCTGCCACGGGTACACCTGCCCCCGTGCCGTCCGGGCGGCCCTCCGCCGTACTCGCCGTATCGTCCGTGCGGCCCTCCGCCGTACCCGCCGTACCGTCCGCCTCCCGCGTGCTCACCCCGATCGCCTCCCCGCCGTACCGTCCGCTCTCCCCGTGCTCATCCCGCCCGCCTCCCCGCCGCCCCGTCCGCCGCACGGCGGTCCCGTACCGCCCAGGTCAGCGCCACCAGTGCGGCGCCGGTGAACTCGGCGGCGACCAGGAGCCAGCCCGTCGCGTACCGGCCGTCCTGGGCCAGGAGACCGAACAGGGGCGGGCCCGTCGCGAAGCCCGCGAAGAAGCCGGCCGAGACCAGGGCCGAGTCCTGACCGGCCCGGCCGGGGGCCGCGCGTTGCAGCACGAGGACCATGGAGACGGCGTTCGCGGCCACCGCGAACACGCCCACCGCGACCGCCGCGACCCAGACCAGTGCATGTATGTACGTGGCCGCGCCGAGGAGCAGCGCCGCCGCGACCGCGCCCACGGCGAGGCCGCCGGGCAGCCACACCGCACGTCCGGGGCGCCCCGCGAGCCTGGACCAGCCCACCCGTCCGGCGACGCCCGCGACACCGAGCACGGCCACCAGGATGCCCGCCGTCGTGGGCCCAAGTCCCAGGCGCCGTACGCCGAACAGGGCCAGGTAGGTGTTCACCGAGGCGATGCCGCTGCCGAGCAGCAGGGAGAACAGAGCGAGCCAGGCGATCGTTCCACGGGGGACCCAGGCGGCGGGCACCTTCTTCGGCGGCGGGTCGGCGGGCAGGCCCCGGGCCGCCCACAGGGCCGCCGGGAGGGCGGCCGCCGCTGCCGTCCAGACGGCGCCCCGCCAGCCGATCGCTCCCGCCAGCGTGGCGAGGGGCAGCCCGGCCGCGAACGCGCCCAACTGCACCCCGGACTGCTTCATGCCGGTCACCGACCCGCGGCGCTCGGCGGGTACGGCCGCCAGGATCGCCTTGTTCGTGGCCGGGTTCGCGAGTGCCTGCGGCAGACCGCCCAGGGCGACCGCCGCGAGCAGCGGCCCGGCGCCCGGAGCCGCGCCGATCAGCGCCAGCGCCGCCCCCGACACCAGCAACAGCCCGACCAGACACCGGCGCGGACCCACCCGGTCCACCACGCGCCCGCCGAGCGGCGAGAGTACGGCGGCGGCCCCGAAGCCGACCGTCGTCGTCAGCCCGAGGACGGTCGGCGAGACGTCCAGGTCGTCCACGAGCCGTGGCCCCAGGGCGCCGAGCAGGAACAGCTGGAGCATGGAGAAGGCCATGGCGCAGGTCAGCAGCGCGGTGGTCGCGCCGGTCGCGGTACCGGTTCCGTCGCGTTCGGCCACCCTCGATATCCCTCCCCCTCGGCTCCGGGCTCTGCCACTTGTCTTCGTGTCTGTTCGTCTTCGTGTCTGTCTGTCTTTCGTGTCCGTCGCCGGTTTCGCCCGCGCGGCGGATCTCTCCGGCTTTCGGAAGGAGTCGGGCGCCGATCGGCCCTGGTTCCCGGCGAGTTGTATGGCCCGGATCACTGTGCGCGCCGCCGGGAAAGTGCCCCCGCGTTTTCCGCACCGGGGGGTGCCCGGCGAGTGACGAATGCGAGGATGAGCCCCGCCATGACAGCAGGTTGGTGTTCGCGCACGACAAGGGCCGCCGTGTTCGCGGCCCTGTGTGTGCTGCTCGCCTCCCTGGGCCACGTCATGATGTCGGGGACCCCGGTGCCCTGGTGGGCCATGGCGGCGGGCGCGTTGGCGACCGGCGGCACGGCCTGGGCCCTGGCGGGCCGGGAACGCGGACCGCTGGCGGTCGTCTCCCTCACCGTGGCCGCCCAGGTGGCACTGCACGCGGCGTTCTCGTTCGCCCAGGTGTTCGTGCACCCCGTGTCCGGCGGGTCGTTGGGCACCAGGTGGCTGGAGCACATGCTGTGCGGCGCGGTGCCCGGAACGGGAGCCGCCACCCCGCACGTGACACCGGGCGGCGGCCACGCGGCACACACCATGGAGCACGCGGCACACACCATGAACCACGCGTCGCACGGCATGGACCACGGCGCACACGCCATGCCGGGCATGCCGATGCCGGATGCGCCGGGCATGGCCGGGGCGGGCGACCTGCACGGCATGTCCCCGACCGGCATGCTCCTGGCCCACCTGCTCGCCGCCCTGGTGTGCGGCCTGTGGCTCGCGCACGGCGAACGGGCGGCCTTCCGTATTCTCCGGGCCGCCGGCAACCGGCTCTTCGCGCCGCTGCGTCTGCTGCTGCGCCCGCCGGCTCCCGCGCACAAACCCCGTGTACGGCGCCGCCGTTCGGGCGTCGAGCGGTGGCAGCGCGGGCGCCTGCTCATCCACACCATCACTTCTCGGGGTCCACCCGTGGGGACCGCTGTCGCCTGACGACAGCCGGTTTCCCGAGGCAGCTCACGGAGCCGTCGGCTCCCGCCTCGGGCATCGGCCGCGCCCCTCGCGCGCGGTCGTACCTCCACACCCACACCGGTCCCGCCGTGCTGCCCACTGCCCGCGGTTCGCTGTCCACGCGCACGCGTGCAGGCCGGCTCGTACCCATGCATGCGCACGCAGGTACATCCGTACGTACGCATGAGGGCACGTCCGC
This sequence comes from Streptomyces sp. NA04227, assembly GCF_013364195.1. Classification (NCBI taxonomy): domain Bacteria; kingdom Bacillati; phylum Actinomycetota; class Actinomycetes; order Kitasatosporales; family Streptomycetaceae; genus Streptomyces; species Streptomyces sp. NA04227. The sequence goes on from NZ_CP054918.1 coordinate 4,363,279, forward strand.
ATGTCCGCACGGCCGGGGGCCGGGAAGCCGGATCCGATCCCGGACTCCGGAACCCCGAGAAGGACGGACCCCAGGTGATCACCCCTGCCCCGACGCCAACCGCCCCGACCGCACGCGCGGCACGCCCCGCCGCCACCGACCCGGACCAGGCACATCGCGAACACTCCATAACCACCTGGGCACTTGCCGGCCGCGGCGGTGACGCCGAGGCCGTCGACCTCTTCGTGCGCGCGCTGCACAGGGACGTCCGCCATTACGTGACGTACCTCGGTGCCGACCCGCAGGCCGCGGACGACCTGACGCAGGAGACCTTCCTGCGGGCGCTGGGGAGTCTGCACCGGTTCGAGGGGCGTTCCTCGGCCCGGACCTGGCTGCTGTCCATCGCGCGCCGCGCGGTCGTCGACAGCATCAGGTACAGCTCCTGCCGCCCGCGGCTCTCCGACACCGGCGACTGGGAGGCGGCCGCCGAACGCACCCAGCCCCGCGACCTGCCCGGCTTCGACGACGGCATCGCGCTCGGCGAACTCCTCGCCGCACTGCCGGAGAACCGCCGGGAGGCGTTCGTGCTCACCCAACTCCTGGGCCTGCCCTACGCGGAGGCGGCCAGCGTCAGCGACTGCCCGGTGGGCACGGTGCGTTCCCGGGTCGCCCGCGCCCGTACCTCCCTGATCGCCTGGCTGGACGAGGCCGAGCAGGCGGCCCCGGCGCGGTCCGCGGCGTAGGCCCCGCGCCGCGGTTCACCCGGGAAAGCGCCCTGTCCGGTACGAGAGCGGGCAGTGACAGGGAAATGACCGGTTGGGGCGCTCGGCCGGGGACTCGCGCCCGGCCGAGCGCCCCAACCCCCGCTTCGACCTCAACTCCCCTGTCACTACGCTCCCTTCACCGCGCGGACACCGGAATCGGTACGGAATACGGCCGAATTGACGGGGCGAGGGCGACGCCCTTTGCCCGGACATCGAGAACGGCACGGCGGCGACTTCGTACCCGGACTCAGACGCGCACAACACCGTTGCTCCGTCAAAGAGTTGGGCGCACATCCCCGCCCACGCCCGTGTGAGCTGTGCCACAATGTCACCCGCGTCATGAGGTGTGCCGGCGCCGTAGAGGTCCCGATGCCCACGCATCCCGCCATCGCTCCCGCCGGGTGCCGGAGAACTTTCGCCGAAGGTTCCGTGAGAAGCGGGAAAACGGAATTATTCCTTCCGTGTGATTACGCGTTCGGCCCTGGTCCTCGGTGGCCCTCTGGCCTCCAACTTCCTTGCTGAGTAGGGGAGTTGAGACCCTGTCCGGGATATGGAACGATGCTCCCTCTTGTCAGGGAGATGTCCTTGATTGATCCCCTAGGTGTCGAAATGCTGGCGAGGTGAAAAATAAAATGGCCTCGGGGACCCCAGCGCGCGCATCTCGATGAGGCAACGGATGTTTGCGACCGCCGAGTCCCCGTCGGTAGGTTTTCGGCACCCCGGACAACTGTCCTGGTTGAACGCGCATCCATCGCAACTGGCTTCCCAGCAACTGGTCGAGCGCAGCTTGGATTTTCAGTTCCAAAGTCAATGGGAGTAATGGATATGAGCGCCCCCGCGTCCGCCGAAGAAATTGCCGGCAACCGCGAAGCGAACCGACGTATCGTCGAGCAGTACATGAACACCCGTGGTCAGGACCGCCTGCGCCGCCACGAGCTGTTCACCGAGGACGGCCAGGGTGGTCTGTGGACCACCGAGACCGGCGAGCCCATCGTGATCAGTGGCCGCGACCGTCTCGGTGAGCACGCCGTCTGGTCCCTGAAGTGCTTCCCCGACTGGGCCTGGGTCGACATCGAGATCTTCGACACCCAGGACCCCAACCAGTTCTGGGTCGAGTGCAACGGCCGCGGAAAGATCATTTTCCCCGGCTACGAGGAGGGGTTCTACGAGAACCACTTCATCCACTACTTCCGTTTCGAGGACGGAAAGATCCGGCTCCAGCGTGAATTCATGAACCCGTGCCAGCAGTTCAAGGCCCTCGGCATCGAGGTGCCGCGCGTGAAGCGTGAAGGCATACCCACCTGAGCCGGGCCCGTGGCTGCACGGGTCGTCATTCACAAGTCTGCGGGGGAAGAGTTCGTGAATAATTCAGGGTTCTTAGACCGAGGCCTTCCCGCTGCCCAGCAGCCGGAATGGGAGCATCCGCATCAGGTTGCTCAGGTCCGCAATGTTCTGTCGGCGACCGACGCTCTCGTCAGTCCCGAACAGATCCTCGCGTTGCGGGAGTCGCTCGCCGATGTCGCCAGGGGTGAGGGTCTGGTTCTCCAGGCCGGCGACTGTGCCGAGCACCCGGACGAGTGCGGCGAAGCGCACATCGCCGCGAAGGCCGGTCTCGTCAACCGGCTCGCCGAGGCACTCGGCGAGCAGCCGGGGGTTCCGGTCCTGCGGGTGGGCCGGATCGCCGGACAGTTCGCGAAGCCTCGCTCCAAGCCCACCGAAGAGATCGACGGCCTTGTGCTGCCCGCCTACCGGGGGCACATCGTCAACGCCCCCGAGGTCGACGAGCACAGCCGTCGGCCCGATCCGCTGCGCATGCTGATGTGCTTCATGGCCTCGCGCGAGGCGATGCAGCACCTCGGCTGGCGGCAGGGCGGCGACTGGGCCACTCGCGCGCCCGAGGACCGCGTGTGGTCCAGCCACGAGGCCCTGCTCATCGACTACGAGGAGCCGCAGCTCCGCAAGCTCGACGACGGCAGGCTCTGGCTGAGCTCCACCCACTGGCCGTGGATCGGTGAGCGCACCCGTCAACTCGACGGTGCCCACGTGGAGTTGCTGTCCAAGGTCGTCAACCCGGTCGCCTGCAAGGTCGGCCCCACGATGACCCCCGACGAGCTGCTCGAACTGTGTGCCCGTCTGGACCCGGAGCGCGAGCCCGGTCGCCTGACGCTCATCGTGCGGATGGGCGCCGAGCAGATCGGCGAGCGACTTCCGGCCCTCGTCCGCGCCGTCCGGGACAACGGCCACCCGGTGCTGTGGTTCATCGATCCGATGCACGGCAACACGGTGAAGCTTGCGGACGGCACCAAGAGCCGTGATGTGACGACCGTCTCCGACGAGGTGCGGCAGTTCCTGTCGTGTCTGGCCGAGGCGGGCGTCAGGGCGCACGGGCTGCACCTGGAAGCGAGCCCGTACGCGGTCGGCGAGTGCTTCGGCGGTTTCGGACCGCGCTCGGCGCCCGGCACGCACGGAACCGGCATGCCGAGTCTGTGCGACCCGCGGCTGGACCCGGACCAGGCCGCCGAGGTCGTGGCGGCGTGGTCGGACGTCCAGGCCGCACCCGCAGCTTCCGCTCTCAGCAAGGGGTAGAGGACTTGACCACATCTCTTCGCGTCGAACCGTACGACCTTCCCAGCAGGGAAGATCTCCCGGTCGGCCCGGTCGACTGGCAGGTGAGCCCGGAGCGGGCCGTCCTGCTCATCCACGACATGCAGACCTACTTCCTGGAGCCGCTGGGCCAGGACATGCGCAGCCGCCTGGTCGACAACGCGGCCGCACTGCGCAAGGTCTGCGTGGAGCGGGGGATGCGGGTCGCCTACACCGCTCAGCCCGGTCGTATGACCGAACAGGACCGCGGACTGCTCCGCGACTTCTGGGGACCGGGGATGACCAGCTCCGAGGCCGACCGCTCCATCGTGGCCGAACTGGCCCCGCAGGCCTCGGACTGGAACCTCGTCAAGTGGCGCTACAGCGCCTTCTTCCGCACCGATCTGCTCCAGCGCATGCGGGAGGAGGGCCGTGACCAGCTGCTCATCGCCGGTGTGTACGGACACGTCGGCATCCTCACCACGGCGCTGGAGGCGTACACCAACGACATCCAGGTCTTCCTGGCCGCGGACGCCATCGGCGACTTCTCGGCCGAGCACCACCGGATGACGCTGGAGCACGCGGCGCGTGTCTGCGCCAAGGTCTCGGACGTGGACGGACTGGTGGCATGAGCATCGACAACGAGCCAACCGGGGCGCACGGCCACAGACCGGCCGATCTCCTCCAGGCCGTACTCGACGGCTCGGTCCGGGACTTCGCGCTGATCTGCCGCGACGGCGAGCACGGCCGCCGCGTACAGGTCCTCACCGGCGAGGTCGGCCACCACGAGTCGCTCGACGCGCTCGACCTCGGAGCCCGCGGCGGCGCGTCCGCGGGCGCCGGGGCGGACGGCAGCGACGTACTGGTGGTGGTGCCCTACCGCCAGCTCGCCGAGCGCGGCTACCCCGCGCCCGACGACGGCACCCCGCTCATCGCCATGACCGTGCAGCAGCAGGAGCACCACGCGGTGGCCTCGGTCCTGGACCGGCTGCCCCAGCACGCGGTGCGGCTGGCCAACGGGCGCTTCGAGCCCGACGACGCGGCGTACGCGCAGACCGTCAAGTCGGTCATCGCCGACGAGATAGGCACCGGCGAGGGCGCCAACTTCGTCATCAAGCGCACCTACCTCGCCGACATCACCGGCTACCGCCCCGAGCAGGCGTTCTCCGTCTTCGGCGAACTCCTGTCCCGGGAGCGCGGCGCGTACTGGACCTTCCTGGTGCAGACCCGCGACGCGACCCTGATCGGCGCCTCGCCCGAGCGTCACGTCAGCCTGGCCGACGGCGTCGCCACCATGAATCCGATCAGCGGCACCTACCGCTACCCGGACGGCGGCCCGACCCTGGCCGGTCTGACCGAGTTCCTCGCCGACCGCAAGGAGGCCGAGGAGCTGTACATGGTGGTGGACGAGGAACTGAAGATGATGTGCCGGGTCTGCGAGCCCGGCACGGTGCAGGTGAACGGCCCGCATCTCAAGGAGATGGCGAAGGTCGCGCACACCGAGTACCACATCACCGGAACCTCCGGCGCGGACATCCCCGAGGTGCTGCGCGCCACCATGTTCGCGCCCACCGTCACCGGCAGCCCGGTGGAGAGCGCGGCCCGCGTGATCCAGCGCTACGAGCCCGAGGGCCGCGGCTACTACAGCGGCATCATCGGCCTGGCCGGCACCGACGAGCAGGGCCGGCGCACCCTCGACTCCGCGATCCTCATCCGTACCGCCGTCCTGGAGCCCACCGGCAAGGTGGCCATCTCGGTCGGCTCCACCCTGGTACGCCACTCCGACCCGCAGGGCGAGGTGGCCGAGACCCGGGCCAAGGCGAAGGCGCTCCTGGAGGCCTTCGGCGAGCGTGCGCAGGGGAGTTCACCCGCGCAGGACCCGCGGATCCTCGACTCGCTCAAGAGCCGCAACGACGGCATCGCCGGGTTCTGGGTCGGACAGGACGCGGGCCGCGGCGTCACCTCCTCGCTGCTCGAAGGGCGCAAGGCCCTGGTGATCGACGCCGAGGACACCTTCACCTCGATGCTCGACCACCAGCTGCGCGCACTGGGCCTCTCGGTCACCGTGCGCCGCTTCGACGAGACCTTCGAGGTCCGCGACCACGACGTGGTCCTGGTCGGCCCCGGCCCCGGTGACCCGCTGGCCACCGAGCACCCGAAGATCGCCGCCCTGGACAAGGTGGTCGGTGAACTCCTCGCCGAGCGGCACCCGTTCGTCGCGGTCTGCCTCAGCCACCAGGTCCTGTCCCGGCGGCTCGGCCTGCCGCTGGTCCGCCGCGAGCGCCCGAACCAGGGCACCCAGCGGCAGATCGACCTGTTCGGTTCGCCGGAGCGGGTCGGCTTCTACAACACCTTCGAGGCCCGCAGCGCGACCGCGAACTGGACCGGCCCGGACGGCGAGCAGGTCGAGATCAGCCGCAACCCGGACACCGACGAGGTGCACGCGCTGCGCGGCGACCGATTCGCCTCGCTGCAGTTCCACGCGGAGTCCCTGCTGACCGTCGACGGTCCGCGGATCCTGACCGACATGTTCGAAGGGGTGCTCGCACCATGAAGATGGAGATCGCCTGGTGGGACCTGGACGGGTCCCCCGCCACCGTGGAGAGCCTCGAAAAGCACCTGAGCGAGGACGGCGTCGCCCACAACTGGCAGTCCGTGGAGGGACTTCGGGAGAAGTTCTGGATCGCCGACCCGGAGGGCAAGCGCTGGGGCGCGGTCATGGTCTGGGACCAGGAGCGCCCGGCCGACCTGCCCGAGAACCTGGCCGCCGCGCTCATCGGCGCCCCGATCAGCCACCGGGACCGCTTCGACGTCCAGGCCACCGTCCGCGGCGAGGGCCTGCTGCGGGTCCGTGACCGCGCGCACCGCTACGTCGTGGTCGACGCCTTCGCCACCGAGGTGCTGCGCGGCAACCCGGTCGCCGTGTTCTGGGACGCGGACGACCTGACCTCCGACCAGATGCAGCGCATCGCCAAGGAGATGAACCTCTCCGAGTCGGTGTTCCTGCTGTCGCCGACCGTCGAGGACGCGGACGTACGCACCCGTATCTTCACGCCGGTCAACGAACTCCCGTTCGCCGGGCACCCGTTGCTCGGTACCGCCGTCGCGGTCGGCCTCGACCGCCGCGCGGACCACCTGCGCTTCGAGACCAAGATGGGCGTCGTGCCCTTCGAGGTCGACCGCACGCCCGCCGAGCAGTTCGGCGGCGGCGTCGCGTACATCTCGATGGAGCAGCCGATACCGGTCCACGAGCCCTACGAGCACGCCGAGGCGCTGCTTGAGGCACTCGGCATCGACTCCTCCACGCTGCCGGTGGAGATCTACCGCAACGGCCCCCGGCACGTCTTCGTCGGACTGCCCGACGCCGACGCGCTCGCCGCGCTGCACCCCGACCACCGGGCCCTGTCCGCCTTCCCGGACATGGCCGCCAACTGCTTCGCCCCCGAGGGCGAGCGCTGGCAGACCCGGATGTTCTCGCCCGCCTACGGCGTGGTCGAGGACGCGGCCACCGGCTCGGCGGCCGGCCCCCTCGCCATCCACCTGGCCCGGCACGGACTCGTGGAGTACGGCAAGACCATCGAGATCCACCAGGGTGTCCAACTCGGCCGCCGCGCGGTGATGTTCGCCGAGGCCACGCTGAAGGACGACAGCACCGAGCTCGACCGGGTGCGGGTGAGCGGGCACGGCACCGTCGCCTCCGAAGGCACCATCCACATCTGACCGGACCTGAACGGAAGCGTCATGAGCAGCGTCTACGAGAGTCTGACCGGGTCGGTCGACCTGCCCTTCCCCGAGTACGACAACCCGCCGCCGAGCCCGATGGGCCTGGCGAAGCAGTGGACGGACCACGCCCGCGAGGTGGGTGTGCGCGAGCCCATGTCGCTGGCCCTGTCCACCGTGGACGGCGAGGGCCGCTTGTCCAGCCGGATCTGCCAGATCATCGAAGTCGCCGAGGGCGGGCTGCTGTTCACCACGCACAGCACCAGCCGCAAGGGCCGCGAGATCGCCGAGAGCGGCCGGGCGACCGGGTTGTTCTACTGGCGCGAGACGGGCCAGCAGCTGTGTGTCTCGGGCCCGGTCGTCCAGCTCGACGACGCCGCCCACGACAAGTGGTGGATGGCCCGCGACCACCGGCTGCACACCATGACCGTCGCCTCCCGGCAGAGCGACGTCCTCGACGACCCGGCGGCGCTGCTCACCGAGGAGCGCCGCCAGGCCGAGATCGCCGGCGGCGGCCCGCTGCCGCGCCCCGACCGGTTCGTCGCGTACCAACTCCAGCCGGAATCGGTCGAGTTCTGGAACGCCGCCGCCTCCCGACTGCACCGCCGCCTGCGCTACGAGAAGCAGGACGGCGGCACCTGGAACGTCGTCAAGCTTGAGCCGTAGTCGACGAACTCCCCACGCGAGGCCGCCTTTTGAGGGGGCGGCCCCGCGTCCGTCGCGCCCGCCCCGCACCGAGGCACCTCTCTCCTCCACCGCATGATTCGAAAGGCCGAGATGTCCAAGAAAGAGAACCAGCTCGACTCGATTGTCATCGGTGCCGGTTTCGCCGGCATCTACATGCTGCACAAGCTCCGCAACGAACTCGGCCTGAACGTACGGTCCTTCGAGCGAGGCTCCGGCATCGGCGGCACCTGGCACTGGAACCGCTACCCGGGCGCGGCCGCGGACGTCGACTCCATCGCGTACCGCTACTCCTTCGACAGCGCGCTGATCAAGGAGTGGAACTGGAAGACCCGCTACGCGCCGCAGGCGGAGATCCTGGCCTACCTGGAGCACGTGGTCGACCGGTACGAGCTGCGCGAGGACATCCAGCTCAACACCACCGTCGAGGCGCTGACCTTCGACGAGGCCACCAGCCTGTGGACGGTGCGCACGGACGACGGCGAGGAGTACACCGCCCGCTACGTGGTCGGCGCGCTCGGCCCGCTGTCGACCGCCAACTTCCCCGACATCGAGGGCCGCGAGAGCTTCGCGGGCACCCAGGTGCACACCGGCGCCTGGCCGCAGGAGCTGGACATCACCGGCAAGAAGGTCGGCGTGATCGGCACCGGTTCGACCGGTACCCAGTTCATCGGCGCCGCCGCCAAGATCGCCGACCACCTCACGGTCTTCCAGCGCTCCGCGCAGTACGTCGTGCCCGCGGGCGACGGACCGCTCAGCGAGGAGTTCCTGGAGGACTACCGCGAGAACCACGAGCAGTTCTGGAAGCAGGTCTTCAACTCCCGGGTCGCCTGTGGTTTCCAGGAGGCCGAGATTTCCGCGATGGCGGTTTCCGCCGAGGAACGCGAGCGGAAATTCCAGGAGAGCTGGGACGCGGGCAACGGATTCAATTTCATGTTCGGCACTTTCGCCGACATCGCCTTCAACCCGGAGTCGAACGAGGCCGCCGCTTCGTTCATCAGGTCGAAGATCAAGGAAATCGTGCGCGACCCGGAAACCGCGCGCAAGCTGATGCCGACCGATTACTACGCGAAGCGGCCGATCTGCAACACCGGTTACTACGAGTCCTACAACCGGGACAACGTGGCGCTCATCTCCACCAAGGAGAACCCGATCGTCAAGATCACCCCGAAGGGTGTGCAGACCGAGGACGGCACTGAGCACGAGGTCGACGTGCTCGTGTTCGCCACCGGTTACGAGGCGATGCAGGGCAGCTACAACAAGATCGACATCCGGGGCGCGGGCGGCCGCTCGCTGAAGGAGCACTGGGGCGAGGCTCCCAGCAGCTACCTGGGCGTGGCCACCAACGGATTCCCGAACCTGTTCACGGTCTTCGGCCCGAACAGCGTCTTCTCCAACCTGCCGCCGGCCCTGCAGACGCAGGTCGAGTGGATCTCCGACACCATCGGCGAGGCCCGCAAGCGTGGCGTCGGCCGGGTCGAGGCGACCGCCGCAGCGGAGGAGGAATGGACGGTGATGTGCCGTGAGATGGCCCAGCACAGCCTGTTCGCGCAGACCGACTCCTGGATCTTCGGCTCCAACATTCCCGGCAAGGAGCGCCGCACGCTCTTCTACTTCGGCGGAATCGCGGCCTACCGCGAGAAGCTGAAGGAGATCGTCAGCGCGGACTACGAGGGCTTCACCCTCGACGGGGAAGCCGCGCCGAGCGCGGTCTGACCGGCGCGGGCGCGTAGGCAGGGAGGCACCGTGGACACCGCGTCCGGCGTCGGAAGCTCCGTCGCCGGACACGGTGCCACGGTGCCGTCGTGTGCGAGGGCACCGCACCGGACAATCCGTATCCGGCAGTTGTACGCTCCGCACGGTCTTGTTCACTCAGGCGACATCCGTAATGATGGCGGATGCCCTTCCCGGCTTCGCCGGAGAGCCGCCGCAGTTGACAGTCCCTGCGTATTTCCTGTTTCGCGGCTTTTGTCTAAGGGATCCGAATTCACGCCGGGCGCGAGCATTTTCATGAGTCAATGGATGTGTGGCCCGGAAAATGGGAGCGTTGCTAGCTTCGGACGTATGACTGAAACCGTGATTCGCGCAGGCGACGACGTAGCGACCGTGATCAACGTCTTCGAAACCCAGCCGGACAAGCAGCAGGAACTTGTCGGTGTTCTCAACGAGGGACTCGACAAGGTTGTTCGGCACCGTCCGGGATTCGTCTCCGCGACGATTCTCGCCAGCAAGGACGGCAGCAAGGTCGTGAACTACGCCCAGTGGCGCAGCCCGGCCGACGCGCAGGCCACGTTCGGCGACCCGGCCGTTCAGGAGTACGGCAAGAAGGCCGCGGCGCTCGGTACCCCCGCGCCCGGTGTCTACTCCGTCGACTCGGTCACCCTCGCCCCCTGACCCTCGGTCCGCCCCACTTCCTTTTCCGCAGCGCACGTTCCGGCTCCACCCGTACGAGCGTCACCGGACTTCTTCCACACAGCTCATCCTGAAAGAAAGGCGAAAGCCGTCATGACCGAGGCAGCTACCCCCGGCATCGTCATCGCCGGGGCCGGGATCGGGGGTCTGGCCACCGCGCTCGCCCTGCACGCCCGAGGACTGAGCGTCACCCTCATCGAGGAAGCGAAGGAGATCCGGCCGCTCGGCGTCGGCATCAACATCCAGCCCGCGGCGATCGGTGAGCTGACCGCTCTCGGCCTCGGCGAGAAGCTGGCCGCCACCGGCATCGCCACCCGCGAACACCGCTACCTCGACCACAAGGGCAACACCCTGTGGACCGAGCCGCGCGGTATCGCCGCGGGCAACGACTTCCCGCAGTACTCGATCCACCGCGGCGAGTTGCAGATGATGCTCCTCGAAGCGGTGCGCGAACGGCTCGGCGACGACGCGATCCGTACGAACACCCGGGTGCGCGGCTTCGACCAGGACGCCGACGGGGTGCGGGTGCACCTGAGTTCACCCGTCGACGGCGACTCGACCATCGAGGCGTCCGTACTGCTCGGCGCGGACGGCATCCACTCGCCGATCCGCGCCCAGCTGCACCCGGAGGGCTCGCCGCTGCGCAAGACCGCCGTGCGGATGTGGCGCGGTCTGGCCGAGCTGCCCGAGTTCATCGACGGCCGGACGATGATCATCGCCTCCGACGACAACGCCAACCGCCTTGTGGCGTACCCCTGTTCGCGGCCGCACGCGGACCAGGGCAAGGTCCTGTTCAACTGGGTGTGCCTGGCTGCGGACCCGAAGTGGGACGGCGAGGTGCAGCTCACCCCGGGCCGTATCGAGGACGTCCTGGAGCACTTCAGCGACTGGGACTTCGGCTGGCTCGACGTCCCCGCGACCCTGAAGTCCAGCCCGCAGGTCATGCACCACATCATGGTCGACCGCGACCCGCTGGAGACCTGGGGCGAGGGCCGGGTCACCCTGCTCGGCGACTCGGCGCACCCGATGTACCCGATCGGTGCCAACGGCGGCACCCAGGCCATCCTCGACGGCATCACCCTCGCGAGGGAACTCGCCGAGGCGGGCGACGACATCCCTGCCGCCCTGCAACGCTACGAGAGCGTCCGGCGCCCGGCCACCAACGAGATCGTTACGGCCAACCGCAAGATGGACCGCTCCGAGCGCGATCTGGCGGGCACCAAGGGCGATGTGGCGGACGAACTGGAGACCATCACCACCGACTACCGGGACGTCGTCGAGAAGTCGCACGCCTAGACGCGTCCTCGAGCGGGCGCCGGTTCGCCCGGCCCCGCTCACCCCGGTCACCCCCACCTCTCCGCCCGGCGGGCCGGAATCCGGGCCGCCGCCGCCCCCAGTGGCACGGTTCCCGGCCGTGCCGCAGAACGAAAAGAAAGAAAGGCAGAGATGTCAGCCACCGCAGTCTCGGCCCGCGAGAAGTTGTCGCGGATCCTGACCGACACCAGTGAGGACGATCCGCAGCGTCCGCCACTGGGCACCCAGCTCAAGTACTACTTCTACATCCGCCGCCCCGAGTTCCTGCCCGGCCACATCCTGATCGGCCTCGCGCCGGCCATGCTGGCCGCCACCAGCTGGGACGAGTTCACCTCCGTGAACGCGGTGGTGGCGATCCTGTTCGCGATCGTCAACATGCAGCTGGCCGACCAGATCAACGCCCTGGCCGACCGCTGGGAGGACGCGGCGAACAAGTCGCGCCTGGCCACGGCCGTCTACGGCCTCGGCGTCAAGCGCGTGGTCGGTGACGTCATCGTCACCAGCCTCGTCTACATCGCCATGGCGGTGTTCCTGGCCGCGAAGACCGGGCACTGGGACCTGTTGCTGATCGTGGCGGCGGGCTGGGTCGTGGGCATGCAGTACTCGCTCCCGCCGTGGCACCTCAAGAGTGCCGGTGTCGGCCAGCTCTTCGGCCTGTACCTGTGGGTCTGGATCCCGATGCTGTTCGTGCTGCGCGCGTTCGACAACGAGCTGCAGTGGACCAACGTCGTGGCCACCGCCGCGCTGACGGTGATACTGGTCGCCCTCTTCACCACGAACCAGATCGAGGACTTCTTCGACGACGAGGAATTCGACGTACGGACATACGTCCGTGCCCTTGGCATCAAGAAGACGCTCGCCGTCCAGTCCACGATCCTGTGCGTCGCGTCCCTGGTGATCGTCGCTGCCGTGTGGCAGAACTCCGGCTTCAACTGGGGCATGATCCCGTTCCTCGCCGCGTGGCTGGTCTGCCAGGGATACATGTACTCCCTGTCCAAGGCCGCTGGAGCGCCGATCGAGAATGTGGTCGACAGCGTCAAGAAGAAGTCGCTTGTCGGCCCGTACTTGAGCATGCTGATGAGCAGCATGACCACTGTGGTGGGCATCGGGGTTCTCGCCTGACCGCATCCGACCGAGTCGGCCGGACCGGCGCTGGCATCGTCCAGCCCGGCCCGGCCGCCGCGGCCGTGCGGATGTGCGGCGCCGGGAAACAAGGCTCTTGAATATCGGTATGGACCACGCAGCAGACGCATCGGACGCGGTGAACCGTTCACCGCGGCAAGAGGCACGACCATCACTCGGCGAACGGCGCAGCGCACCACCCAGCAAGCCACGCAGCACGCCACTCAGCAAGCCAGGTAGACAACAAGGGGGGTTGAGCGCGTTGACTTCGCCGACGTCGGCACAGGGGCTGCCGAGGCACTTCGGTACTCGCCGTATCGGAATCGGGCGCGCACACGGCAAGATCATCCTGATCGGGGAGCACGCGGCCGTCTACGGCGCGCCCGCACTCGCCGGTCCGGTGCCTCAGTTGCCGGTGACAGCCAGCGTCGCACAGCTTCCCGATGCCGAAGGTGGTAGCGGGGAAGCGTCCTTCTCGGTCACCAGTGCGGTGACCGGAACCGTCGCGATGAAGGCAACAGACGGACTCCAGCGCCTTGTCGTGGAGTTCAAGGAACGTACCGAGGTCACCGACCAGCAGCACATCGACGTGGTCGTGGACTGCGAGATCCCGCTCGGCCGGGGCCTCGGCTCCAGCGCCGCCTGCGCCCGCGCGATCGTGCTCGGACTCGCGGACCTCTACGACCGTGAACTCGACGAGGACACCGTCTTCGAGCTGGTGCAGATCGCCGAGAACGTGGCCCACGGCCGGGCCAGCGGCGTGGACGCCCTCGCCACCGGCGCCCGGGCACCCTTCCTGTTCTCGGCCGGAACCGCCGACACATTGCCCACCGCCCGTGAAACGCCCATCGGCCTCGACGGTTTCCTCGTCATCGCCGACAGCGGCGAGGCGGGCGGGACCCGTGAGGCGGTGGAGATGCTGCGCGCCTCCTTCGGCCGCGAGGAGGGCTCCCAGGAGCGGTTTTTGACTCGCGCGAACGAACTGACCGGCGCGGCCGTACGCGACCTCGCCGAGGGCCGGGTGGCCGAGCTCGGCGAAAGCTTCACCGCCTACCACGAGCTGTTGCGCGCGGCGGCATTGAGCACGCAGCGCATCGACGCCCTGGTCGAGGCCGCACTGGCGGCCGGAAGCCACGGCGCCAAGATCAGCGGCGGCGGACTCGGCGGCTGCATGATCGCGCTGGCCGACGGGACGGACCAGGCGCGCCACATCGAGACCCGGCTGCGCGAGGCCGGTGCGGCGCGGACCTGGACCACGCCCCTGAAAAGGAGCACCGACCGTGCCAGCTAGCAGCTCAGAAAGCCCGGGCGGCCCAGCGAGGGCCAAGAGCCCCGCGAGCTCCCACCACTCGCCGAACACCGAGGAAGCACGCACCATGCAGGAGCCGGTCACCGAGGGCGGCGCGACCGCCGTCGCCCAGCCGAACATCGCCCTGATCAAGTACTGGGGCAAGCGCGACGAGCAGCTGTTCATCCCGATGACCAGCAGCCTGTCGATGACCCTGGACATCTTCCGGACCACCACGACGGTCCGCCTCGGCACCGAGGCCGACGTCGACAGCGTGGCCCTGAACGGCAAGGCCGCCTCGGGCGAGGCGGAGCGCCGGGTGCTCGTCTTCCTCGACCTGGTACGGGAGTTGGCCGGGCGCAAGGAACGCGCCGTGGTCGACACCCACAACGAGGCGCCGACCGGTGCGGGCGTCGCCTCCTCCGCGAGCGGCTTCGCCGCCCTGGCGCTCGCCGCCTCGGCCGCGTACGGCCTCGACCTGGACGCGCGGGCGCTGTCCCGGCTCGCCCGGCGCGGCTCCGGATCGGCCTCGCGGTCGGTCTACGGCGGCTTCGTGCAGTGGCACAAGGGCCAGGGCGAGGGCGCCGACGCCGACCTCTCCTCGTACGCGGAGCCGGTGCCGGTCGGCGACATCGACCCGGCCCTTGTGATCGCGCTCGTCGACGGCGGCCCCAAGTCCGTGTCCAGCCGCGCCGCGATGCGCAGCACCGTCGACACCTCGCCGCTGTACCAGGGATGGGCGGACTCCAGCGAGGGCGACCTGACCGAGATGCGACGGGCCCTGAGCCGCGGTGACTTCGAGGCGGTCGGCGAGATCGCGGAGCGCAACGCCCTCGGCATGCACGCCACCATGCTGGCCGCGCGTCCCGCCGTGCGCTACCTGTCCCCGGCCACCGTCACGGTGCTCGACCGGGTGCTCCAGCTCCGCGCCGACGGCATTCCCGCGTACGCCACCATGGACGCCGGACCCAACGTCAAGGTGCTCTGCCGCCGCGCGGACGCGGACCGGGTGGCCGAGGCCGTACGCGAGGCGATGACGGCCGGCTCGGTCGTGGTGGCCGGCAGCGGCCCCGGCGCGCGGCTGCTCACCGAGGGCGGCTGATGCCCGCCCAGCAAGCGGTGACACGGCGCGCACCGGGCAAGCTCTTCCTGCTCGGCGAGTACGCCGTCCTGGAGCCCGGCACCCCGTCGATCCTGATGGCGGTCGACCGGTACCTCGGCGTCACGGTGTCGGTGCCGGAGGAGGCCGACGGGCCGGACGGACCGGGGGACGGCGCGGACATCGTCGTCGTCACGGAGCTGCTGCCCGAACCGGCCCGGTTCACACGGCAGTTGGACGGCGAACCGCTCTGGTGCGGCCCCGCCGAGCAGGAGCAGAGCGCCCGCGCGGCGCTGGCACACATTCTCTCCGTCGTCGGCGTACTGGACGCGCTGCTGGCCGAGCACGGCCGGAAGGCACCCGCCTTCCGCCTCTCGGTGAGCAGCGAACTCCACGAGGGCGGAACGAAGTTCGGGCTGGGTTCGAGCGGTGCGGTGACGGTGGCCAGTGTCGCCGCCCTCGCCGCGTACTACGGACTCGACCTCACGCGGGACGAGCGCTTCCGGCTCGCCCTGCTGGCCACCGGGCGCCTCAACGCCAGTTCCTCCTGCGGGGATCTGGCGGCGAGCACCTTCGGGGGCTGGATCACCTACCGGGCGCCGGACCGGGCCGAGGTTGTCGCAATGGCGCGACAGCACGGCATCGGAGAGTCGCTGCGCGCCCATTGGCCGGGATACGAGGTACGGCCCCTGCCGTCACCGCCCGGCCTCAGTACCGAGATCGGCTGGACCGGCACACCCGCCTCCACCGACGCGCTGGTCTCGGGCCTCGGCAGGCGCAAATGGCGGGGCACCGCCGCCCATCGGGCCTTCGTGGCCGCGACGGACGAGTGCGTGCGGGCGTCGGTGAAGGCCATCGAACAGGGGGACCGCGACGAGTTGCTGGACCGGATCCGGAGCGCACGGACGACACTCGCCCAGCTCGACGAAGAGGTGGGGCTCGGTGTCTTCACCAGCAGGCTGACCGCGCTGTGCGAGGTCGCCGAGGAGCTGGGTGGTGCGGCGAAACCCTCCGGGGCGGGGGGCGGCGACTGCGGGATCGCGCTGCTGCCCGTCGAACGGGAGCCGGAAATCCGACAGTTGCGGACACGGTGGGCCGCCGCAGGGGTGCGTCATCTGCCCCTGCGTCCCGCCGAGGTAAGTACAACCGAAAGGAATGCGCGCAATGATCGCTGAACGCAAGGACGATCACGTCCGGCTCACCGTCGAGCAACAGCGTCGGCTCAGCGGGCAGAACGAGTTCGACGACGTCAGGTTCGTCCATCACGCTCTGGCCGGTATCGACCGCGACGATGTGTCACTGGCCACCAGCTTCGCCGGTATCGACTGGCAAGCGCCGATCTACATCAACGCGATGACCGGCGGCAGCGTCAACACCGGCGTCATCAACCGGGACCTGGCCATCGCCGCGCGCGAGACCGGCGTCGCGATCGCCACCGGTTCCGTGAGCGCCTTCTTCAAGGACCCGTCCTCGGCGGAGACGTTCAGTGTGATGCGCCGGGAGTACCCGGGCGGCTTCATCATGGGCAACGTCAACCTCAACGCCACCGCCGACCAGGCGCGCAAGGCCGTTGAGCTGCTTGAGGCCAACGCCCTCCAGATCCACCTGAACACGATCCAGGAGACCGCGATGCCCGAGGGCGATCGCGAGTTCTCGCACTGGCAGTCGCGGATCGAGGAGATCGTCACCGCCCTCGACGTTCCGGTGATCGTCAAGGAGGTCGGCTTCGGCCTCAGCCGCGAGACCATCGCCACCCTGCAGAAGCTCGGCGTGCACGTCGCCGACGTCGGCGGGCGCGGCGGCACCAACTTCGCCCAGGTGGAGAACGACCGCCGGGACGTCGCCGACTTCGGCTACCTCAACGACTGGGGCCTGTCCACCGCGGCCTGTCTCCTCGACGCCCAGGACGCGGGCATACCGGTACTGGCCTCCGGCGGCGTACGCAACCCGCTGGACGTGGCCCGCAGCCTCGCGCTCGGCGCCTCGGCGGTCGGTGCCTCCGGCGGTTTCCTGCGCTCGCTGATGGACGGCGGGGTCGACGCGCTGGTCAAGCACATCAACACCTGGCTGGACCACCTGTCGGCGATCATGACCGCACTGGGCGCCCGCACTCCGGCCGAACTGGCCCACTGTGATGTCCTTATCAAGGGCGAGCTGCGGGACTTCTGCGCCGATCGGGGCATCGAGACCGGGCCGCTGAGCAGGCGTTCGACGCGCCTGGCCGCCACCGAGCAGACGACGGGAAGCGCACGATGAGCGACATCACCACCGCCGGGGTCCCCATGAAGTGGGTGGGACCGATGCGGATCTCGGGCAACGTAGCCACCACCGAGGCCGAAGTCCCCCTGGCGACCTACGAAACCCCGCTGTGGCCGTCCGTCGGCCGGGGCGCGAAGATCTCCATGCTGACCGAGAAGGGCATCGTCGCCACCCTGGTGGACGAGCGGATGACCCGTTCCGTGCTCGTCGAGGCCGAGGACGCGCAGACCGCGTACGCGGCCGCGCAGCAGTTGGAACTGCGCTTCGAGGACCTGCAGAAGGTCGTCCGTACCTGCAGCCGGTTCGCCGAACTGGTCAAGGTGCGGCACGAGATCGCGGCCAACCTGATGTTCATCCGGTTCGAGTTCACCACCGGTGACGCCTCCGGACACAACATGGCCACCCTCGCCGCGGACGCCCTGCTGACCCACATCCTGCAGACGATCCCGGGCCTGTCCTACAGCTCGATCTCGGGCAACTACTGCACGGACAAGAAGGCCACCGCGATCAACGGCATCCTCGGCCGCGGCAAGAACGTCGTGACCGAACTGCTCGTCCCGCGCGAGATCGTGGAGAGCCGGCTGCACACCACGGCCGACAAGGTCGCCAAGCTGAACGTGCGCAAGAACCTGATCGGCACCCTCCTCGCGGGCGGCATCCGTTCGGCCAACGCCCACTTCGCGAACATGCTGCTCGGCTTCTACCTGGCCACCGGCCAGGACGCGGCCAACATCGTCGAGGGCTCGCAGGGCGTCACCTTCGCCGAGGACCGCGACGGCGACCTGTACTTCTCCTGCACCCTGCCGAACCTGATCGTGGGCACCGTCGGCAACGGCAAGGGCATCGACTTCGTCGAGGAGAACCTGATCCGGCTCGGCTGCCGCGAGGAGCGCGAGCCGGGCGAGAACGCGCGGCGCCTGGCCGTGCTGTGTGCCGCGACCGTGCTCTGCGGTGAGCTCTCGCTGCTCGCCGCGCAGACCAACCCGGGCGAACTCATGCGCGCCCACGTCCAATTCGAACGCAAGAATTCTTCGACACAGGCCGGGGTGTAGCGGATGAGCGCAAACGGAAACCACACGCAGGGCGGCAACAACGGCAGCAACGCGACGGGCGGAACCGGCGGCGCGATAGCCGTCGGCATCGAGGACCTCTCCTTCGCCACCACGGAGTACGTCCTGCCGCACACCGAACTCGCCGCGTACAACGGCACCGAGATCGGCAAGTACCACCTGGGCATCGGCCAGCAGTCGATGAGCGTCCCGGCGGCCGACGAGGACATCGTCACGATGGCCGCGGCCGCCGCGGCGCCGATCGTGGCCCGGCACGGCGCGGGCCGCATCCGCACCGTCATCCTGGCCACCGAGTCCTCCATCGACCAGGCCAAGGCGGCCGGTGTCTACGCGCACTCGCTGCTCGGACTGCCCGCCGCGACCCGCGTGGTCGAGCTCAAGCAGGCCTGCTACGGAGCCACCGCCGCCCTCCAGTTCGCCATGGGCCTGGTCTACCGGAACCCCTCCGAGCAGGTCCTGGTCATCGCCAGCGACGTCTCCAAGTACGACCTCGACAGCCCCGGCGAGGCCACCCAGGGCGCCGCCGCCGCGGCCATCCTGGTGGGCGCCAACCCCTCCCTCCTGCGCATCGAACCGGCCTCCGGCCTGTTCACCGCCGACGTGATGGACTTCTGGCGCCCCAACTACCGCGACACCGCGCTTGTCGACGGCCAGGAGTCCATCTCCGCCTACCTCCAGGCCGTCGAGGGCTCCTGGAAGGACTACAGCGAGCAGGGCGGCCGTTCCCTGGAGGACTTCGCCGCCTTCTGCTACCACCAGCCCTTCACGAAGATGGCGTACAAGGCCCACCGCCACCTCCTCCACTACTGCGGCCACCCGGTCGAGAACGACGAGGTCGCCCGCGTCCTGGAACCGACCACCACGTACAACTCCGTGGTCGGCAACAGCTACACGGCCTCCCTCTACCTCGGCCTCGCCGCCCTCCTCGACAGCGACGCCGACCTGACCGACCGCGCCATCGGCCTCCTCAGCTACGGCTCCGGCAGCGTCGCCGAGTTCTTCGCCGCCACCGTCGTCCCCGGCTACCGCGCCCACCTGCGCACCAAGGCCCACCGCGAGGCGATCGACCGCCGCAAGCCCATCGACCACGCCACCTACCGGGAACTGCACCAGCGCTCCTTCCCGACGGACGGCGGGGACTACCCGGTACCGGCGCAGACGAGCGGCCCGTACCGGTTCTCGGCGCTCTCGGGCCACAAGAGGATCTACGAGCCGCGCTGAGCCCACCCGTAACCTCGCCGTCCAGGCCGCCCACACCCGGCGGTGGCCCCGGACCGCACCCATGACGTAGCTGAACGGCCCGGCCCACGTGGATCCGTGGGGGCGGGCCGTTTTGGTCGGTGTTTGGTGTGTTCGGTGTGGTTGGTGAGTTGTGGGTGGGCGATGAGTGGCGCAGGGGAGCGGGACCGTCCCGGACAGAGGTCTTGATCTAGGCCTTGGCCTGGACCATGACCAGCCGACTGTCGAATCCGGCGCGCCGGAGTCGCGCGTACGCGGCGTGGACCTCGTCCGGTACGTGCTGCTCGACGGCGAACCCCAACTTCGGGTACTCGATGACGCGTTGGAGGTCCCCGACAAGCATGTCCACCACCAGTTTCCCGTCACCGATGGCCTTCACGTAGTCGTCGAGCCCGAGCGGCTCCGAGGCGCATACGAGGTCGGCCTCGGGCCACAGCTTGCGGCATGTCGCATACGTACGACGTTCCATGTACGGCTTGGAGACCAGCAGCAGTGATTCGACGTCGACCCCGGCCCCGCTCAGGATCTCCCGCGAGAACCTGACGTTCTGGCCGGTGTTTCCGGCCCTGGGCTCGACGAGGATCGCGTCGTCGGGCACACCGACTTCCAGTGCGTGCTCGCGGTAGTGGACAGCCTCACCGCGCGGAAAGCGGGCCTTGGTCGTCGGACTGTTGCCTCCGCTGAACACGATCACCGGCACCAGACCGGCGCGGTACAGGTCGACGGCGGTGGTCGCGACTCCGAGGTCATGACTGCCGAAAACGATCGCCGCTGAGCAGGGGCTGGGCTTGTGGCCCATGAGGTGGTAGTCCCAGATCAGTTGGGCGTCGGCCCATTGCGCGGCAGTGATCGCGGGCTGTTCACGGTCCGCCACTCAAACTCCCCGGCTCGTCCCAACCGTCCTGTGCCCGAACTCAAGAGGCCTCAGGTGCCTGCATACCGCGAAGCATCACTGTCAACTGTGCTGAATCCGGGGAAGGTTGTGAAACTCCGATCACGCGGTAGCCCCAGCGAGCGTAGAGCGCTTGTACGCGACCATCCTGGTTTGCGGGGGACACCATGAGCGAGACGGCTTCTTCGTCCCGACTGGTGAGCAGTTCGTCGTGGATCTGCTGTGCGATCCCACGACGGCGGTACGGCTCCAGCACCATCATTTCCTTGACGGCGAGCGTCGGGACCGAGGTGATCTGTATGGGCGGCCGCGGGTCGGCGCGTCTCCACCAACGATCGTCCGCGGTGAGCGTGTTGGCGTATCCGTATCCGACGGGCTGCGCCCCCGCGTACGCGAGGACCGCCTCCCAACCGGGTTCGCGGCCGTGGCGGGCAAGACGTTCGGCATAGCGCTCGACGGAGTAGTGCGGGTTGTCGAGCTGTGCCTCGCGTACATCCGCGTACACATCGATCAGCGTGGACCACACAGTGTCGACATCGTGTGCGTGCACCATCACGATCGGGGCGTACTCCGCGCGACCTTCACCCTTCATCCGTCACCCCTTGATCAGCTGGCTATTGAAACCTGCAGGATTGTTCCAGTCGGAGGACGTCCTTGATCATTACGGCACAACGCGGAGAGTCGTCAGGAGGCTCTGTCTCCCCATACTCCTCATAGCCCCATTTCTCGTACAGAGCTTGCACTTTGGGGTGAGTGGAATCGACGAGAAGTGTCACGAAGTCGACCTCGACCTCGTGGAGCAGCGCGTCATGGAGCGGCTGGGCCCGGCCGGTGCCCTGCCATCGGGGCACCACCATCAGCTCGGACAGAGCGAAGATCCGGCCGCGCACACCCTTGGGGCGGCTCGCTCCTTTCCACCAGCCGCCCGGTTTGAACCTGGAGCCGTACGCGTAGCCGACCGGGCTGTCGTCCTCCCAGCCCGAAATACAGAGCCAGTCCTCGCGTCCGGACCACAGATCCACGAAGTACGAGAACCGTTCGCGTGAGTGGAACGGATCGGGAGCGTTCGCGTACACCTCGTCGTGGATGTCGAGGAGCAAGGAGCGGACGTCGGGTGCATCGGCGTGGGTGTAGCGCTTCAGGTCCATGTACGTGACTCCTCGGTCCAGGCCAGGACCTCAAGCCGCTTCGTGCCCGTGGCCTCGATGACTAGGCGTGTTCTGGTGAGGGTGTTCGTCGTGCGCTGCGAACCGGACGGCGGCGGCCTGGCCGGGCTAGTCCCGCGTGGCCCCCTCTGGCCAGACCACATTCACCGGGACACCAGCACTGTGCGCATGACCGACCACATCGCCCGTTCCTCCGTACCCTCGGGCGGGCTCTCCGTCCCAGACGGCGATCATCCGTTCCACCAGACCGACCATGAGCTCGCTGCCTGCCATGTGAGCCTCGGAGGTCGATTCGTGCATGCCCGTCGAATGCACCTTCGCGGCTCGCGCGAGGAGGGCGTCATACGTGGCGTGGTGGGACTGCGGCAGGGCCTCGCGGTACTGCTCCGCCGGAACAACGACCTCGACATGGCCGCCCAGTTCCAGTACCAGCTCGGCGAACCAGGCGTCGGGGCCGTCGGCGATGCAGGAAACTCCGCAGAGCATCGACGGATCGTAGGTTTGCAGCTCCGCCCGGAGCAGTTGCCGGACCGTCAGCTCGATGCTGTCTGACAGTCCCCGGTGACCGGTGATTCCGATGCGCACGGTGCCTCGTTTCTCTCCCTGTCTCTGTGAGTAGGCGCCGCTCGGGCTCGCGTTCGCGACCGTCCGGTATTGCCTCGGGCCCCTCCTTCGTGCACCCCGGCTTGGCCAAAGGTGGGGCTCAGGGAGCAGTCGGCGGAGCCGCGTAGTAGTCCCCGAGCATCTCGCCGGTCCAGGCTGGTTGACGTACCTCGCCTCGGGGGCCCATCTCCTCGAACCACGGTTTGATGTCGAGGACGGGCGTGCCGTCGACCGCATCCAGGTCTTCGACGTGCAGGTCGAGTCCGTCCACCTTCAGCAGACGGCACCGCGAGACGCCGAGCCGGTTCATGCGGAGCATGTTCCGGTGGCCGAAGGTGCCGACCTCGGGCCACTTGGGATTGTTCCTGGGGCGGCGGGCGCCGAGGTTGAGGTTCGTCAGGTCCGTGAGGTGGAAGTGGAAGACGACTTCGAGGTGCGAGAAGTCGCCCAGGTTCTTGGTGGATTCGGGGCTGAACCGCTCGGAGTCGATACGGATCACGGCCCGTGTGCCGCCCCAGTAGTCGTCCGTGGGCTCGATACGGCCACCGACGACGTGTGCGACGGGCTCGATCGGGATTGATCCGGCCATGGTCTCTCCTTCAGTAGTTGTCCTGCCCGCCTTGCCCACCAGGTTCAACGGGATCCGGCCGTCTCCAGATAGGCCCTGGCCCGTGCGTCGATCTCCGTGGCCACGCGCACGCCTCGCTTCCGGAAGGGGGAGAGCGCGGCCCGCATCTCCTGAGCGGTTCGACGAGTACGCCCCGACCGGACTCCGTCCATCGAGTCCAGCGCCTGCGCCCAAGAGCCGCAGGCTTCTTCGAGGTTGCCCTGCCGTATCTGCACCTGCCCCAGGTATCCGAGGGTGACGGCATGGGTGCGGGTGAACGTCGACGTCTTTCGCGTCCTCGCGCTACGACTGAACTGCCGCAGTGCACCGTCGAGGTCGCCGCAGTCGCGCAAGGTGCACGCCGTCTCGTGAGCGAGGCTGGCCTCCTGGAAGAAGAAGACCCGCTCCGGCTCCTCGTCCCCCGGCCGAGCAGCGGCCAGATCATCCTCTGCGCGTACGAGAGCCGCTGCCGCGGCCGAACTCTCACCGACCGCAGCGAGGCTGCGGGCGTGCACGACGCCGAGCAGGGCGCGCTCGCGCGGGGCCGCCGTGCTGTACCGCTCGCCCGCCATGGACGCGCTCGCCAGGTCCAGCGCACTGCGCGGCTGGCCGAGGTCAACTGCCTGGTGGGCCATGGCACGCAGTACATGACCGGCCATCGGGCCGTCGTCCGCCTCGGCCGCGAGCTTCACGGCGAGTACGAAGTAGCGCTGTGCAATCGCATGTTCGGAGTTGTCGAAGGCCATCCAGCCCGACACATAAGCGAGTTCGCCGGCTGCGGAGAACATCTCCCGGCGGACACGATCGGTGGCGAACCGTCCCTTGAGATAACCGGCGACGTCCGAGGTCAGGTACTGCACAGCGGCAGTACGGGCATGTCCGCCACCATGGCGCTGATCCATCCGGGAGAACAGCGAGACCATGTCCCGTACGGAGTCGACCTCACCCCGGCCCACCCCACGAGTGGCGGACTTCTCGCGCCCGTCCTGCCGGGCCTTGCTCTGCCACCAAGCGGCGCCGGGAAGTGCCAGTGCCGTGACCGAGTACGTGGCAGTGCTGAGTACCTGTCTGCGTTCCATGTCCAAGTCGGCGCCCCCGAGGTCGGCCAGCGCCGTCAGCGTATCCGTATGCCAGTCCACGACAATGCCCCGTGAACCAGGTGACCGGGAGAATCCGGCGTCCTCGGTCGTGACGGTCCGCCCGAGACGGCGGGACAGGCTTTCGCACAGCAACTCCGGTGCCCTGCCCGAAGGTTGGGTGCCCCGAACCCAGTGCGACACGTGAGAGCGCCCGACTCCGGCGAACTCCCGCGCTCCGTGCTCCATGGCCACGCGCACGAGTGCGGCTGCCAACTGCGCCTGGGACCAGTGGGCTTCCTTGATCAGAGCCGCCAGCTTCCGGTTCCGGCTGCGAGTCCGAGCCATGGTTCCTCCCCGTCGCCGTCAGTGATCTTTCACCGCTTTCCCCGGATCACCGCTTGCCGGGGCATACCGGCAACCCGTGATCAACAGTTCACTAAGCGTAATGGATGCGAAGCGTTCCGTTGGTCCAACAGCCCATGAACAAGCCCGACTTGGAGAGACGGTGGCAGACAACCGAATCCAAACCGTGGGACAGCGCGAGCGGCAGCGTGCACGGCAAGGCGCCCTGCCGACCGTGCTGTTACTGGCAGGCGTCCCCGAATCAGTGCGCAGGGCACGCGCGTTCGTACGAGACGGCCTCACCTGCGATGCCCGCCTTGCCGACCCGGACCACATCGACACCGTCGTCCTGATCACCAGCGAACTAGTCACCAACGCCATCCGCTACGGCACCGAACCCGGCGACTCGGTCCGCGTAGTCCTCGACGCCGACGCCACACGCACCCGCGTCGAGGTGCACGACCCCGTACGACGCCGCCCCCGCATCCGGCCCGCATCCGACGAGCGGCAGCGCGGGCGGGGCCTGATCATCCTGGACGCCCTGTGTCCCGGGCGGTGGGGTACGTACGACATCCCGTTCGGCAAGGCGGTCTGGGCGGAGGTGGCAGCGGCGCGGGTCGGTGGGCGCACGTGACGGGGTTCAGACGGACGAAGGGTGCCCCGGCCCGCAACCGCGACCCGAGGCACCCCCGGCGTGCGAACCCCCATACGGGCCGCCGCCTCCCCACCTCCCCCCTCCGAAGGTGGAGCCCTTCACCTCCCCCTGGGAGGCCAGTCCCCTGGGAGGTCAGCTCGTGGTGCCGCTGTCCCCCGGAACCGCGTCGGCGGGAGCCGTGTGCCAGTTGGTGACGACCGGCTTGTCGACCGTGAAGGCGCCGACGCTCAGGCTGATCGGGTCCGTCGTGTCGTCCATGCTCGCCTTGACGATGATTTCGGACAGTTCCTTGCCGTTGTTGTCATTGGTGGTCTTGGGGTTGACCCCGGCGTAGGCCATCGCGTCGCCGGTCAGCTTCATCGGCTCGCCGACCGAGTGCTCCAGCGGGGCGGCTTCGGTGCCGTCCGAGCCGAAGGCGACCACCGGGTACTCGCCCGGCAGCCAGCAGGTGATGCCCTCCTTGGCCTTCACCGAGATGAGGATGTAGCCGCCCGCCTGGGTCTCGTCGCTGGCGTTCCAGTCGAGGTCGTTGGTGCCGCAGGACTGGCCGTAGCCGTCCTTGTCGCCGGACCCCTCGCCGGCGCCGTCGCCCTCGGAGCCGCCGTTGCCGGACGAACTGCCGCCCGTCGAGCCGCCGTTACCCGAGCCCGCCGAGGTGCCCTCGGAGCCGGAGCCGCCGGTGCTGCCGCCCGAGCCGCCGTTGGTGCCCTCTCCCGTACCCGGGGACTGCTCGGCGGCGGGCGAGGACGGGGCCTGGCCGGAGTTGTCCTTGTCGTCCCCGTCGCAGGCGCTCAGCGACAGGACCGCGGCCATCGCCATGGCGGCCAGGGTGGACGTGCGGATGAGGTTCTTGCGCATGGGTGGGCTCCCCCGTGGTGACGATCGCGGTGATCGGTCGCAGTGATCGGTCGTGTGGATCGGGCGTATGGAACGTTCGGGTGGATCGGTGTGTGGATCCGTGGTCTGTTCATCAGTCTGCTGGTGCCGGAGGTGGTGCGGGGCACCTGCCCTGGCGGCGAGAACCACGTTCGCCGCTCGGCGGCCCGCCCCGCAATGATCTACGGGAAGAAGGGACGGTGGAACGCGGAAACAGCCCCTGACCTGCGTGAACTACCCACCCCTGGAACGCTGTTCTGGGACGGGACGAAAGGGCGGCAGGCCGCGAACGCGAGGCGGTGGGCGCCGGATCGGGCCCTGTGGGCCGAAGGAAGCGGAACCGAACGGGGACTAAGGGCGGACGAAGGCGGAACGGGGAAAAGGGAACGGCCCGCCCCCCGGGGCGAAGACGTCCACGGGGGCGAGCCGTTCCCTCACACAAGCGTCGTGCCGTCTACCTCACGACGCCAACTCCGCCCGCTCCTCCCGCTCCTCCCGACCCGTGGCCGTGAACCCGTGTCCCGGCCGGTGCAGCAACGTCGTCGCCCTGCTCTGGGCGATCAACCGCAGCCGGTCCGCCAACGCCGTGATCCTGCGGTGCAGTTCGGCCGGGTTGAGGCAGGGGTAGACGTCGGCCAGGATCGCCTTGTCCTCCGGGGTCACGCTGTCGTGCCGGTCGGTGCGGCGGTACGGGGTGGCCGTCTCGTACTCCTTGCGGCGGCGGCCGTCCTGCTTGCCGCCGGGCAGTGAGTGCTGTTGCGGGTAGTAGAAGTTGGTGAGCCGGGACAGGGCCGTCCAGATCTCGTTGAGGAGGGCGAGCTCGCCGGGGGTCTCGTAGCGGTACTCGCCCGCGAGGGCGTGCAGCATGCTCCAGTTCTTCTGGCCGACGTGGTGGCTGCCGCGTCCGGCCGGGCGGGCGTGGGTGAAGGTCACCCGGCGCTGCTGGCACCAGCCGAGCAGGACCTCGTCGGTCAGGGTGCCGTGGCTGCCGCAGTCCAGGCCGAGGATCGGGAAGGGCAGGCTGCGGGCGATCTGGTCGAGGGCCAGCGGGATCTGGGCGATGCCGCGGACCGTGCGGTTCTCGGTCCAGCCGGTGGCGATGTCGGTGGCGGCCACGGTCCGCAGGCCCCCGTCGTCGCTGCGGCCCCCGTCATGGCTGACGACCGCGATCTCGAAGAAGCCGGGGCGGCTGTGGTCCCACTCCGTCCAGGTGACGAGCGGGAGTTCGTTGCGCAGCCGGGAGCCGGGCCTCAGGCGCGGTGCGGTGCCCGCGGA
Organism: Streptomyces sp. NA04227; assembly: GCF_013364195.1. NCBI lineage: Bacteria > Bacillati > Actinomycetota > Actinomycetes > Kitasatosporales > Streptomycetaceae > Streptomyces > Streptomyces sp. NA04227. The sequence goes on from NZ_CP054918.1 coordinate 4,390,307, forward strand.
CTGACGGTGCGGTGCCAGGCGACGGCAGATGGTCGCCGCGGACATGCCCATCAGCAGCTCGGCGGTCTGGTCGTCGATGGACAGCTCGTGGTGGCGGCGCAGTACCGGGACGAGCTCCGGGAGCATCGGCGCGAGGCGTTTGCCCGCCGGGCGGTCCAGGATGGTCCAGCACAGCATCAGGGCGGCGACCACCTCGGTGTCGTACTTGGTGTACCTGCCCTGCGGGGACGCGGCGAGCTTGGGCCGGGCGGCGTTCAGCAGGGCCTTGCGGGCGTGGCTGCGGTGCCAGCCGGTCGCCGCGCACACCTCGTCCAGGATGCGTGTCTTCTCCTGCTTGTCCCCCTGGGCGTAGCTGGTGGCGTAGGCGTTGGTGAGGGCCTTGCGTCCGGCGAGTGTCGCGGCGGACTCCGCAGGAGCGGGCTCCTCGGACGGTACGGCGCCGTCGGACCCGTCCGAGCCGGCGGCACGCTGTCCGGAGGCGGCCCCCGCCGCTGTCTCCGGACGTGTCCCGCGGTGGGGCTGTGCCGTGTGCCGGTACAGCGGTGCGGACGCGAGCCCCTGCGGGAAGCGGACTCCGATCAGCTCGTCGAACTCGTCGTAGCGGTTGTATACGGCGTAGCGGTTGTTCTGTGTGGTGTGCGCGTCGTGTGCCTCGTGCTGGATGTTGCTCGTGTTGCCTGTGTTACCAGTTCCGATCCGGACCATGACCTTGGCTGAGCTCGTCACTGCGCCCCCGTAGGCTGTGGCCTCCTCGCGAGGCCCTTCATCACTCTGTCGAACGAGCGGGACCCCGGATCGACAACTGCCCAGAGAATGTCGAGAAGTTGTCCGGATCACCCGTAAAAGAGAGGAAACGTCGGGTCGGTTGTCACCCTCCCGACGGGTGCCCTCGCGGCCGGATTCCTCGCGGTCCGCTCGCGGGCGTGATGGGTCGCCGTTCATATGTGCATTCTGTGCGGGCGGACGCACCCAGGGCGACGGATTTGCGGACAGATACGGGCGGTGTGGGGATGGTCACGGTCGGCGAGATCCGGCGATCCGCAGGCGGGCGACTTGGCGGCAGGTGACTGAACGAAGGGTGGCGCGCGGTTTGCGATGCCCGTCCGCGAACCGCGCCGCGCGCCCTTCCGTTTTCGGTCGCACAGGCCGGAACGCATCGCTTTGACGGCCACCGACCCTTGGTTTCAGGACAGTTGAGGCCGCCTCCGTGTTACCGGCGGGTGACGAACGAGCTTCAACGAACATCGCTGCACAGAGCATCGATTGCAACCGTTCGTACGTCGGGGGCTACAGGGGGCGACTATGTGCCAACTGTCCTGCCGTTCCGGGCCGTCGACAGCGACCGGGGAACGCTGTAGCGTTCCACATGACCATGAATGATCATGTACGGAAGCCGGGTGGCGCAGCGAAGACCTCGAGTGCCTGACCGGCGAACGCCTTCGACGTCGTGAACAGTGCAGAACCGCACCGGCGCCAAGCGGTGGCGGGCGTGAAGAGGGAGGGCATGGGGCGGTGGCGGAGTACCTAGTGCTCATCTACGAGGATGAAGCGCGCACTGCCGAGATGGATCCGGCGACCGATGCCGCGCTCGTGGGCAAGTTCCAGGAATTCATGGCGAAAAACGCCTCCCATGTACAGCGCGGCCAGCGCCTGCACACGAGCCCCTCGGCCCGCTCCGTCCGTCGCGAGCCCGACGGCGGGGTGAGCGTCACCGACGGGGCCTTCATCGAGTCCAAGGAAGTCGTCGCGGGCTACTTCCTCATCGAGGCCGAGGACTTGGGCCGGGCCGTCGAGATCGCCCAGCAGATCCCGGTGCCGCACGGCGGCGTCGAGGTCCGCCCGATCCGCGCCCTGCCCCAAGACGCCTGCCCGCATGCCTGACCACGCCCCCGGCTTCGTCCCGTACCGACGAAGCGCCTGATGGACGCCGCCGTCGCAGCCGCGGTCGCCGAGGCGCACCGCAGGCAGTGGGGTTTCGTGCTCGGCGCCACCCTGCGCATCACGCGTGACCTCGATCTGGCCGAGGAATGCGTACAGGAGGCGTACACCCAGGCGCTCACGCAGTGGGTGAGCCAGGGCATCCCCGAGCGGCCCGAGGCCTGGCTGACCCTCGTCGCCCGGCGCCGCGCGGTGGACGTGATCCGCCGTCACGACACCCTGCGCGGCAAGCTTCCGCTGCTCGCGGAGGAGGAGACGGCCCCGGCCGCCGACCAGGCCATCGCCGACCAGGACATCCCCGACGACCGGCTGCGGATCATCTTCATCTGCTGCCACCCGCTGCTCGACGTGGACACCCGGGTCGGCCTCACCCTGCGCCTGGTGTGCGGCCTGTCGACGGCCGAGGTGGCCCGTGCGCTGCTGGTCTCCGAGCAGGCCATGGCGGCCCGCATCACGCGCGGCAAGAAGAAGATCAAGGCCGCCCGGATCCCGTACCGGGAGCCGGAGCCCGAGGAACTGCCCGCCCGCGTCGACGCCGTCCTCGACGTGGTCCACCTGATCTTCAGCACCGGGCACACGGCACCCTCCGGCGACCAGCTCCAGCGCCGCGACCTGGTCTCGCGCGCCACCCATCTGGCCCGCATACTGCACCAGTTGCTGCCCGCCGAGTCCGGTCCCGCGGGCCTGCTCGCGCTGATCCTGCTGATCGACGCGCGTCGCTACACCCGTACCCGCCCCGACGGCGCGCTGATCCCGCTCTCCGAGCAGGACCGCACCCTCTGGGACACCACCCAGATCGGCGAGGGCCGCAGACTGGTCACCTCCGCGATGCGCCACCGGCCGCCGAACCGGTACGCGCTGATGGCGGCGATCGCGGCCGTGCACGCGCAGGCCGGACGGTGGGAGGACACCGACTGGCGGCAGATCGTCGGTCTGTACGACGCGCTGCTGCTCGCCTGGCCCTCGCCGGTGGTGGCCCTGAACCGCGCCATCGCCATCGGCCAGGCCCTCGGCCCGGCCGCGGGCCTCGAAGCCCTCGACGAGCTCGCCAGCGAACCTAAGTTGGCGCAATACCACTACTTCGCCGCCGCCCGCGCCGACTTCCTGCGCCGCCTGCACCGTCTCGACGAGGCCCTGGCCTCCTACCACGAGGCCCTTTCCCGTACGGAGAACGCGGTCGAGCGGGAGTTTCTGGAGGCGCGGCTGAAGGAGTTGGGGGCCGGGTGCTGAGCGGCCACATGCCGGTGAACGGGGACCATGTGCGGCAGGCCGTCACCGCCTGCGTCACTGTCCTCGATGGTGTCCCGGCCGCCCAATGGCACGACCGGGCCGGTGAGTTGGAGTGGACGTGCTGGGAAACGCTCGAACACCTCGCGGACGATCTGCTCACGTACGCGCTGCGGTTCGGGCTCGCGCGGCCCAACGCCGTGCCACGTGTCCCGCTGCGCGTTTCCTGTGATCGTCCGGGCGGCCCGGGCAATGTCGTCTTCGGGGATCACGAGGCAGGGCCCGAGGGACTCCTGACCGTTGTCGAGGCATGCGGCGGACTCCTCGCGACCGTCGTCGACGCCACGGCCGCGACCACCTTGGCCCCCCACGTTTTCGGCGCCTCCGACCCGGAGGGCTTCGCGGCGATGGGCGTCGTCGAGACCCTGGTCCACACCCACGACATCACCCAGGGACTGCACCGCCCCTGGGAGCCCTCCCAGGAACTGAGCGAGCGGGTCCTGGCGCGCCTGTTCCCCGACGTCCCTGTCGTCGACACTCCATGGTCGACCCTTCTGTGGGCCACCGGACGGATGGAGACTCCCGGTCGCCCCCGCCGGACGAACTGGCGCTGGAACGGCGCGCCGCTCAGCCGCAGTTGACTCATCGTGGCCATCAAGTAGGTCTGCCCGTCGGCGGGTTGGGTCGTACACCTACGGTGCGGTGCGTGATCAGCCGCGACGGGCCAGCAGGTAGGCCCGGCGGGTCTCCGCCTCGTGGGGGTAGTGGGCCCGCTCCATACGCATCTCCACGGTGAAGCCGGTCTCTTCGAGGAGTCCGGCGAGGTGCCCGGGGTCGAGGAAGCGGAAGTCGAGGTCCACCTCGTGGCCCCACCACTCGTCCAGGTGCCGGACCTCCGTACCGACGTGGAAGGCGACGAGCAGCAGGCCGCCGGGGCGCAGTACCCGCCGGGCCTCCTCGCAGGCGCGGCGCAGGTCGCCCGGGTCGAGGTGGATCCACGTGTACAGGGCGACGGCGGCACCGAACTCGCCGTCCCCGGCGGGTAGTTCGAGCAGATCGCCCTCGCGGAACTCGACCTGCGCGAACCGGCGACGTCCCGCCGCGACCATGCCCGCGGACAGGTCGATGCCGACCGCGTGCACACCCTTCCCGGCGAGCCAGGCCGCCACATGTCCCGGACCGCAACCCAGGTCGGCGACGGCGGTGCCCGGCTCCCGCTGTTCCAGGAGCGCGGCGAGCAGCGCGCGGTCCAGCGGCTTCCCGGCCAGCTCGTCGTGCAGCCGGGTCGCGTACTCCTCGGCGACGGTGTCGTAACTCCGGCGCACGGAGGCGGTGTTGGAGGCCGGCGGGCTGGAGGAAGCCGGAGAGTCGGCGTGCTGATCGTCCATGTCGGAAAGGATGCAACAGGACCGCGCCGGCGGGGAGTTGGCGCTCCGAGCGTGCGTGCGCGGGAACCGTCCCCGCGGCCCCGACCGTCGGAATGACTGTGCCCACTCAGCCGAGACAGCCCGCCCGCGCACCGCAGGACGGCCACATGATCGTCTGTGGGGACGACGCGCTCGCCGAACGGCTCGCCCAGGAACTGCGCAAGGTCTACGGCGAGCAGGTCACCGTCGTCGTCCCCCTGACCCGGCCGCGTACCGGCCCCGAGACCCGGGGCTCCGGCCGCGCACGGGCCGCCGCCTGGTTCAGCCGTATGCAGACGGTCGTGAGCCGGACCGCCGCAGCGGGGCAGGAGTTCCGGGACGGGCGGGACGGGCGCGACGGGCGGGAGGCGCGGGACACCGGGGGAGCCCAAGAGGGCGACGGCATGGGCGAGTTGCGGGTGCTCGAAGCCGCCGAGCCGGACGGGGAGATCCTCAGCGAGGCCGGGGTCGCCAGGGCCAGTGCGGTGGCCCTCGTCTATGACGACGACGAGACCAACATCCGCGCCGCGCTCGCCGCCCGACGGCTCAACTCCCGCGTACGGCTGGTGATTCGGCTCTACAACCGCAAGCTCGGCCAGCACCTGGAGAAGCTGCTCGACCAGGCCGCCGTGATCAGCTTCCTCCAGGAGGCGGGGGAGAGGCTGCCAGGGCCGCGCCGGGCGGACGGCGGCGGCGGTGCGGGGGCGCGCGACGGCGGTGGCGGCACGGGGGCGCGCGACGGCGGCGGCGCGGGGCAGCGCGAGGAAGGTCCCGGACGCGACCGCACCCAGCACGGCCCAGCCCGTATCGACGCCGCCACCAGCGCACGTATCGATGCCGACATCAGCGCCCGTATCGACGCCTCCACCACCGTCCTGTCGGACGCGGACACCGCCGCGCCCGCGCTGGCGGCGACCGTGGTCGCGGGGACGACCAAGGTGATCCAGCGGGCGGGGCTGATGTTCCGTGCCGTGGAGCGTCCGGCGCCCGCCGCCGGGACCGGGGTCGAGCCCGGTGTGGTCACCCTCGCCCTGCTCGCACCGACCCCCAACGACACGGCGGGCGTGGACAGTTGGTTCGACACGAGTGCGCCGGTCGGGCCACGGCTGCTGCCCGACGACGAGACGGTGGTGGCGGCCGAGGGCCGGGCCCGGGTGGTGCTCGAAGGGCTCGCGTACGCGCCGGGCAGTGCGCCGGGGCCGGGGCGGCTCGCCGGGCGGCGGGTGCCGATCAGGACGCTGTTCTCGCAGCGGCTGCGCTGGTCGCTCGCCGTGCTGCTGCTCTGTGTCCTCGCCCTGGCCGTCATCTCCTGGCTGACCACCGGGGACCATCCGCTGCACGCGGGCTATCTGACCCTGCTCGACCTGTTCGCGATGGGCGACCCCGCCCTCGGTGAGTCCACCGCACGCCAGAGCCTGCAACTCCTGTCGGGACTGGCCGGACTGCTCCTGATGCCGGTCCTGCTCGCCGCCGTCTTCGAGGCGCTCGGCACCTTCCGCAGCGCCTCCGCCCTGCGCCGCCCGCCGCGCGGCCTGTCCGGTCATGTGGTGCTGCTCGGGCTCGGCAAGGTCGGCACCCGCGTACTGGCCCGGCTGCGTGAACTCGGCATCCCCGTGGTGTGCGTGGAGGCGGACCCCGAGGCGCGCGGCGTCGCACTGGCGCGGCGGCTGCGGGTGCCGACGATCATCGGCGACGTGACCCAGGAGGGCGTACTGGAGGCCGCGAAGATCGGCCGCGCCGATGCCCTCCTCGCCCTGACCAGCAGCGACACCACCAACCTCGAAGCGGCCCTGTACGCCCGCTCGGTCAAGGCCGATCTGCGGGTCTCACTGCGCCTGTACGACGACGCCTTCGCCTCGGCCGTCTTCCGCACCCTGCGCGCCGCCCACCCGCGCGCGCTCACCCGCAGCCGCAGCGTCACCACGCTCGCCGCGCCCGCCTTCGCCGGGGCGATGATGGGCCGTCAGATCATCGGCGCCATACCGGTCGAGCGCAGTGTGCTCCTGTTCGCCGCCGTGGACGTCGCCGGGCATCCCCTCCTGGAGGGCAGGACCTTCGCCGAGGCCTTCCGTCCGGAGCGGTGGCGGGTGCTCGCCCTGGACCCGGGCGAGAGCAGAGGCGGCAGGGGCGGCAGAGGCGAAAGAGGCAACGGCAGCGAAAGAGGCAACCCAGGCGGCCGGGACGGCGGCCGGGACCGTAACGGCAACGGCGGCGGGCCGTTCTGGGCGCCCGACCCCTCGTACGTACTCGACGCCGGGGACCGTGTCCTGCTGGTCGCCACCCGTCAGGGCCTCGCCGAACTGTTGCGCCGCCACCCCTGAGGGGCTCGCCCGCGCGGCGGTTCGCTCGTCGACCGCTCCCTGACCGCCTCTCGACCGTCCCTTGGTCGCCCCTTGGTCGCTCCTCGGTCGCCCTCAACCCCCCGGCCACCCGGCCCCACTTCACGCCCGGTCGCGTGACGCGGCAGCGGGTCAACACGATGGCGACGTTCACTCGTCATAGTGTCCTTTTTGCGTCGAATGTGACGTCACTGTGAGCAGTGTGAGCAGAAGGAGCACCCATGAACCCAGTCGCCGAACTCGCGGCGCGCAGTGCGCGGATCTTCGCGGCGGGCAGCCTTGCGGCGGCCACGGCTGTCGGAGCGGCCGGTATCGGGACCAGTGCCCAGGCCGCCGACCCCGGCTACGGAAGCCAGACCCTCGCGGCTCCGGCCAGGCCGTACGTCACCGTCACCACGCGCGCGGGCCTGAACATCCGTCAGTACCCCTCCACCGACTCCTCGGTGAAGGGCGTTCTGAAGTACGGCACCAAGGTCGGCGTGCTGTGCAAGGTGCGTGCCCAGAACATCGAGGGCAACAGCATCTGGTACCAGCTGCGTGACAAGCGCCATGTGTGGATCTCGGGCCGCTACGTCCACGTCACCGGCTACGTGCAGTACTGCAAGGACGTGTACCCGAGCAGCCGCAGCGCGCTGCCGGGCGCCGACGGCTGACAGGTACGCACGGGTACGCGCCGCCGCACGCGCGGCGCCCACCGACGGGCCCCCGGCCGGGGTCGCACTCCCCCGGCCGGGGGCCCAGCCGTTCCCTGCCGGGGCTCAGCCGTTTCGGTGCCCACGTCCCGGCCCGGCCCGCCGTCGCGGAGGCTCAACTCACGCGTCGCAGCGCCTCCGCCGTGAGGTCCGCCAGGGTCGGATAGCCGTCCACCGCCATGATCAGGTCCGCCTCCGCGAGCAGCGAACGCAGTACGTGGACCACTCCGTCGACGCCGCCGAGGGCGAGACCGTAGGCGTACGGGCGGCCGATGCCGACGGCGGTGGCGCCCAGCGCGAGGGCCTTGATGACGTCCGCGCCGGTGCGCACGCCCGAGTCGAACAGGACCGGCATGCCGTCGGCCGCGGCGACCACCTCGGGCAGTACGTCGAGGGCGGGCAGTCCGCCGTTGGCCTGGCGGCCGCCGTGGTTGGAGCAGTAGATGCCGTCCACGCCGAGGTCCTTGGCGCGGCGGACGTCCTCGGGGTGGCAGATGCCCTTCACGATCAGCGGGAGCGCCGTGAGCGAGCGCAGCCAGGGCAGGTCGTCCCAGGTGAGCGGATTGCCGAAGAGCTGGGTCCAGTGCAGGATCGCGGCGCCCGGGTCCTCCTCGGGGCTGCGGGCGAGCAGGGCGCGGAACACCGGGTCGGCCGTGTAGTTGGCCAGGCAGTGGCCGCGCAGCTGGGGGAAGTTGGAGGTGCTCAGGTCGCGTGGGCGCCAGCCGGTGATCCACGTGTCCAGGGTGACCACGATGCCCCGGAACCCGGCGAGTTCGGCCCGCCGCACCAGGTTCTCCGCGAGGTCCTTGTCGGTGGGCGTGTAGAGCTGGAAGAAGCCGGGGGTGTCCACGAGTTCCTCGGCGACCCGTTCCATCGGGTCCACCGAGAGCGTGGAGGCGACCATCGGTACTCCGGTCAGCTCGGACGCCCGCGCGGTGGCCACGTCGCCGTGCCCGTCCTGTGCGCACAGCCCGATCACGCCGATCGGCGCCAGGAACAGCGGCGAAGGCATCCGCAGGCCGAACAGGTCGACGGACAGATCGCGTTGGGCCGCGCCCACGAACATCCGCGGGACCAGGCCCCAGCGTTCAAAGGCCCGTACGTTGGCGCGCTGGGTGAACTCGTCACCGGCGCCGCCCGCCACGTAGGACCAGACCGAGCGCGGCAGCACCGCCTCCGCCGCGGACTCCAGCTCGGCGTGGGTGAACGGGAACGACGGCTGTACGCCGCCGAGGCCGTTCAGGTAGATCTCCTGCTGGTAGTCGCCGAACTGGCTCATCGACCCGCCTCCGCCGCCCGCCCGCGGTGTGGCGCCGAGTCCGTCCGCTGTTGTCCGGACCGCGCGGGCCGTGCGCTGCTCTCGTTGTGTCCGTAGGTGTCTGTGTGCCGGTACCTTGCCGGGTCAAGGATCCGGAGCGGAGGGCGGCACGCCAGGATTCGCAGGAATCCCGCAGGGCACAGGCGTTCGCGCAGGATCCGTTCACCCGCGGGGAGCCGGGTGAACGGGCCCTGGCGCGACGCCCGTTCGACGGGCGAACCCGCGTGGCTGCTCAGAGGGGCAGCCCGTAGTCCTTGCACTCGGCCTTGAAGTCCTTTACGTCCGGGCCGAGTTCGTTCAGTACGTTCTGCAGGGTCGGGCTGTCGTTGAACAGGCCGATGTGCGAGACCGGGTCGCTCGGGCACTGGTCCTGGATGGTGATGTTCTCGACCTTGTCGCCCTTGAGGAAGTTGTTCGTGTACGGGGTGGTGACCCAGTCGCGCTCGGTGGACAGGACGACGTAGCGCACGCCCGGGACCGTGTCGCCGTCGCCGAAGAGGTCCTTCTGGAAGTCGGAGTCCACGGCCTGGTCGGTCAGGCCCCGCATCTCCGCGAAGTCGAGCAGCCCGGTGGCGAAGCCGAGCAGGCGCAGCTTCTCGGCGAGGGTGACCAGACCGCTCACGTCGGTGCCGTGGTTGCTGGGCGCCATGCCGATGTTGACGTCGACCTTGTCGGCCCCGCCGAGCCGCTTGAGGTAGTAGTTCGCGACCAGGCCGCCCTGCGAGTGGCCGACCACGTCGACCTCCTTCGCCCCGGTGGCCGCGAGCACCTTGTCGACGAAGGCCCGCATCTGCTTGCCGGAGTCGGCGACCGACTTCAGACCGCCCACGCGGTTCAGGGACAGGGGGTGCATGCCGTAGTTGAAGGCGAAGACGCAGTAGCCCTTATTGGCGAGCATGGGGGAGAGCGCGACCCAGTTGGCGCCCGTGTTGAAGAAGGTGCCGTGCACCAGGACCACCGGCTTGCGGTGCTCGTCGCTCGGCTTGCAGTTCCAGTCGTTGGCGCCGGCGACCTTGTCGGGTGTCAGCGCGTAGTTCAGCAGCGCCGTGCCCACCCCGCCGACGGGGTACTGCTGTGGCTGTTCGGTGGCCTGTGCCGTGCCGGTGGTCAGCGCACCGGTGGCGGCCAGGGCCACACCGGCTGCGGCGAGACGGCAGGCGAGCGAGGTGATGCGGCTCATGGCGAGAGGTCCTTCGGTCGGCTTCGGAGTACCTGAGGGGGCACTCCCACCGGGCCGGGGGCGCAGTGCACGCGTCCTGTACTTCGCGTGTACTCCGCACAACCCCCGTGGTCCGGCCGACACCAGACTGCGCCGACGCGCCGGAAAGGGCTTTGGTTCGGCCTCCAGAGTTTTCGGCGGGGTTTGTGACCGTCCACAAGAGCGGGACCTCGTACTCGGGTCGGCGGTGCGTGTCGACGGCGGGTGTCGGCGGCGGTGAGTGCCGACGACGGCACCGGAGAGGGAGGGACCCTCCCGGGGACCGCCGGCCGAGGGCAGGGGGTGGCCGACGGCCCCCTTCCGCGCGGGTCCGTCTTCCCGCACGGTGCTCATCCAGTTCAAGCGTGTTCGGCGGCGCGGGGAAGGGTGCGTGCGCGCGGTGATGCGTGTGCGGACTTCACACGGCGTGTGCGGCGCGCACTCCGGCTCGCACTCCCCACTGCGCTCGCGCCGATCCGAGGGGGTGCGTGCCACCGGCCGACGGGCTCTCGGGACACCGGCCGACGGGGCTCCCGGGACACCTTCTTCCGGGCCCGGCCGTGGCGCTCCGCACGGGCTCCGAACGGACTCCGAACGGGCTCCGGACGCCGCCGCTCGTTAATCGGTACGAGGCACCCCCTTTGATGGCGTAGACTTCATTTCAACGACGCGGGGTGGAGCAGCTCGGTAGCTCGCTGGGCTCATAACCCAGAGGTCGCAGGTTCAAATCCTGTCCCCGCTACTGAAGGCCGAGGGCCGGAACCCGGAAACGGATTCCGGCCCTCGGTGTTTTTCGTGCCGTGCGGTGCACCGCATCGCGGTGCCGTGCAGTGCTCTGTCGCGCCGTGCCGTGCCCGCCTCGGGCCGTACACCCGTCCGGGCCCCGCCCGGTCGTCTCTGCCGGGCTTCCGGGAAACGCTGAAAGTGTTCTGTTGGCCCGGCCGCCGCGCGGTCGTCGAGACGGCGGGAGCCGCGTAGTGGGGAACCCAGGCGGTCGGGACGAGGAGCGGGTCCCGTACGCGGTCTCCCACGGAGCCAACGCCGACCCCGGTGTGCACCCGCCCCGCCGCTCGATGTCCCAGCTGTTCGTCCGCGCCCTGCCCGTCCTCCTGATCGTGCTCGGCACCGTCTACGACGCCCTCACGCCGCCGGTGTACAGCGCCCTGCCGATGTTCTCGGCCGCGCCGCTGATCGCCGCCCCCCTCTACAGCAGACGCGGCACCCTGGCCATCTCCGCCCTCGCCTGTGCGGCCGTGCTCGCCCTGCGGAACTACCAGGAGCACTTCTCCAACATCGAGGGCCGGACCGAGGTGGTCACCGTGGTGACCGTCTCCGTCCTCTCCCTCCTGGTGAACCGGGCCGTCCAGCGCGGCGGCGCGCAGCTCGCCTCGGCCCGCGAGATCGCCGAGGCCGCCCAGCGCGCCGTACTGCCGGAGCCGCCCGAGCGTCTGGACGGACTCCAGATCGCGGTGCGCTACGAGGCGGCGCAGGAGGGCGCGTTCATCGGCGGCGACCTGTACGCGGTGCAGGACACCCCCTACGGCGTACGGATGATCGTCGGCGATGTGCGCGGCAAGGGCATGGGCGCGGTGGCGACCGTGGCCGTGCTCATCGGCACCTTCCGGGAGGCCGCCGAACAGGAGGTCACCCTGGAGGCGGTGGCCCGCCGCCTGGAACACGCCCTGGCCCGGGAGGCCGCACTGCGCAGCGGCATCGACGGCTTCGAGGACTTCACCACCGCCGTGCTCGCCGAGATCGTGCACGAGGGCCGGGTGGTACGGCTGCTCAACCGGGGGCACCCCGGGCCGCTGCTGCTCGACGGCGACGGCGGGCTGCGCGTCCTCACGGCGGACCGGGCCGCGCTGCCGATCGGCCTGGCCGAGCTCGGCGGCGCGGGCGCCGACCGTGTCCAGGAGATCGACTTCCCGCTCGGCGCCACCCTGCTCTTCCACACCGACGGACTCCTTGAAGCACGCAACGCGGACGGCGTCTTCTACGACCCGGTGTCCCGTCTGGAGGGGCGGGTGTTCCCGGCGCCGGGCGTGCTGCTGGCCACTCTGGTGAAGGAAGTGGTCCGGCACACCGACGGCGGCGCGACGGACGACATGGCGCTGCTCGCGGTGCGGCGCCCGGTCACGGCGCCGCCCGACGACACAGGGGCCGACGACTCCGTGGCGGGGACGCGGAGTGACTTTCGGTGAGTGGGCGATGCCACTGAATAACAACTGACACACCGTCAGGAGATTGTGGGTTTGGGAAGTTGGCGAAAATCGCGTCCAACTCGCCCCATGCGGCACCCTTATGTCCGCAAAATTTCTTGCGCCGACGTCAAGGATCACGGGGAACTCTTGGAATACGGGGTCCGGGTCTATTAACGTTCGATAACGCAGCGCGGTCGTCACAGCCGTCACAAGGGTCGGCTCCGTGCTCATGCGCCTAATCCCGCAAGGGAGCCGGGGAACCACCTTTTTGGGGTGAATCGGTCGCCTTTCCTTCGAGGGGCGACGGTAGGAGACCTTCCTGCTCCGAACCCGTCAGCTAACCCGGTAGGCGAGAAGGAAGGAAAGGAGCACGCCTCCGTGGCGTCCAACGGCCCTGCCACCCGCACCGGTTACTTGCCCAGTGACGAGGACTACGGCTTCGAGGAGCCCCTCCCGCAAGCCGGGGAGTGGAATCCCACCGCCGAGTCCGTCCGCCCGGTACGCGGCAGACACCGCGTCATCAAGCAGCGGGGCGGCCTCGCGCGCAGCTCCACGGTCCTCGGTGTCGGTGTCATCGCCGCCGTGGGCGCGGGCGGCATCGCGACCGCACAGGGCGGCAAGCCCGCGGTGCAGATATCCGTCCCGGACGTCGCGAAGGTCACCGACTCCCTGCCCGAGGCCAAGTCCCTGCCCGGCGTGGGCTCGCTGGTCTCCGGCTCCGAGGAAGCGGCCGCCGACCCGGCCGCCGCGGCCCCGCTGAGCACCGCTGCCCGTGGCGTCTCGCCCGAGGCCGGTGAGAACCTCCGCAACCGCATCCTCCAGCAGGCCGAGCAGCAGGAGGACGCCGCCGCGAGCGCCGCGCAGCAGGCCGCCGAGCAGGCCGCGGCGAAGAAGGCCGCCGAGGAGGCGGCCGAGCAGCAGAGCAAGGCGAAGGCGGAAGCCGACGCCAAGGCCGAGGCCGCCAAGAAGGCGGCCGAGGAGGAGGCCCGCCGCAAGGCCGAGGCCGAGCGCCTGGCCAAGCTGGCCCGCAGCTACTCGCTGCCGACCTCCTCGTACACCCTCACCTCGCACTTCGGCGACGCCGGTTCGATGTGGTCCTCCGGCTACCACACCGGCCTCGACTTCGCCGCCCCGACCGGCACCCCGGTCAAGGCCGTGCACTCCGGCACCGTCAAGGAGGCCGGCTGGTCCGGCGCCTACGGCTACCGCACGGTCCTGGAACTCGAGGACGGCACCGAGATCTGGTACTGCCACCAGTCCTCGATGAGCGTCAGCGTCGGCCAGCAGGTCACCACCGGCGACGTCATCGGCCGCGTCGGCTCGACCGGCAACTCCTCCGGCCCGCACCTGCACGTCGAGGTCCACACCCCGGGCGGCACCGGCATCGACCCGCTGGGCTGGCTCCAGTCCAAGGGACTCAACCCCTGAGACACCCGCTGCGGCGGATGCGCCGAAGCACACGTACACGGCACACGGCACCTCATGGCGTACTCACGCCGTGGGGTGCCGTTGTCGTTGCGGTGCCCCACGGCGCCCGGGGTCACCAATGCCGTTGTCGCGGTGGCCAGTTGGGCGCGGCGTGGTGCGTCGGCGGAGGGGCCGGGGCCGGGGTCGGGGCCGGGGTGCCGGGCGGGTGGTACGCGTAGGGGTGCTGGGGCGGCGGGCGGTGCGGGCCGGTCTGCTGCTGGGGCCAGTTGGCGTACGGCCGGTGCGGGAGGCCCGGCGGCGGGCGGCCGTGCGGGCCCCAGCCGTGTGCCGGGTACGGGACGGGCGGCGGCTGCGGGGCCGTGAGGTGAGCGGCGTAGGCGAGGGCGGGGGCGGCGACCCGGCGGCCGCGCCACAGGCTTTCGAGGAGTTCGCGTTCCCGGGTCACGAAGTCGGCGTTCGCACGGCCCCGGCGGCCGCGTCTGCGCAGCAGTGCCAGGGCGGTGGCCCGGTGCGCGTAGTCGGCGACGGTACGGGCGGCCGCCTTGTCGAGCGCGTGCGCCGCGTACTCGCGGGCCAGGGTGCGGGCGCGCATCGAGCCGAGGGCGTACGGCTCCGGGGCGCTGAGCCATCCGGCGGCGGCGTAGGCGGGCAGTTCCTCGCGTACGGTGCGCAGTTCGCGCTGTCGCTGCCAGACGGCGAGCCAGGTGAGCAGGGCGAAGGCGGGCAGCATGAACAGCGCGTAGACAGCGAAGAAGCCGAGCGGGCCGAGCGCGGCGGAGCCGTTCCATCCGGCGTGCACCGCCATGGCGAGCAGCAGTCCGGCGAGCGGCAGCAGGGTGCGGCGCAGCCGGTGCCGTTCGGCGCTGAACGCGGCGAGCCCGAAGCCGATGCCGGTGAGCACCGTGAACAGCGGATGCGCGAACGGCGACATCACGATCCGTACGAAGAAGGTCGCGGCGGTGACCGAGGCGAGCCCCGAGTCGCCGCTGATCCGGTCGGTGCCGAAGGCGTTGCCGAGGTAGAGGATGTTCTCGGTGAAGGCGAAGCCGGAGGCGGTGAGACCGGCGATGACCACACCGTCGACGAGCCCGGTGAAGTGCTGTCGTCGGAACAGGAAGACGAGGAGTACGGCCAGGGCCTTCGCCGACTCCTCGACCACCGGGGCTATCACCGTGGCGGCCAGAGTGTCGGCACTCTCGGGGTCGGCGGTGGTCGTGGCTATCCAGCGGGCCGCGAAACTGTTCGCCAGGATCGCGATCAGCGCGGCGGCACCGGCGCCCCAGCCGAAGGCGAACACCAGGTCCCGCCAGGGCCCCGGCTGCACCCGGTCCAGCCACCGGAACGCGGCGAACAGCAACGGCACCGGCACCACCGCGAGCCCGAGCCCGACCAGGAACCCCTCGGTGCCCGTCTGTTCGCGCACCAGCGCCAGAATCACCAGCCCCGACACCAGCAGAACCGCCCCGGCCGCCCCCAGCCGCACCCCCCGCCGCTGCCACCAGCGCGCGTGCCGCACCGCCCCGCCGGACATCGCACCGGGCGGGGTACGGGACGGCTCGCCCGGCGGCTGCGCGTACGGGGGAGTGGCCACGGTCCGACCCTAACGAGGGGGTGGCGGGGGGCGCGATGGGGCGTGGGGTGGTGGGGCTGTTGGGGGCGGGCCTATGTGGGGGCGGCCGTGCCCCGGGGCCGGGTCACAGCCGGTCCGCGCCGAGGGTGCGAGTGGTGCCGTCGGCGAGGGTGAGGGTGAGGGTCACCGGGCCGTCCTCGCCCGTGCTGGGCCACCAGGCGCTCCAGCGGCCGTACGGCAGGGAGGGGATCTGCCCCACTGTCGCCTTGACGGTGCGTCCGTCGGCATGGAGGGTCACGCTCTTCACCTCCGCACCCACGGACCCGATGGCGTAGGCGAAGCGTGCGGAACCGTCGCCGCTGGAGTCGAAGGTGTCCAGGGTGACGCCCGTGTCGCGTACGGGGGTGGGCGGATCGACGGGGACGACGGTGCCGGTGCCGTCCCGGCCCGCCAGGCAGTAGGCGGACTGGCCACGCCTGGTGATGATCACCGAGACGGTGCTGCCGCGGAGGTCCGCGTTGCTGTAGTGGCCCGGGCCGTAGTCCCCGGTGACCTTCTTGGTGTCCTGGAGGCACTTGTACTCCAGGTAGACGGAGCTGCCGCTGTCGGCGCTGGTGACAGCGGTGGCCGTCTCGGTCCAGGCGCCGACTTCCGCCGGGGAGAGAGGGCCCGAACCGCCTTCGTCGGACGGGGTGGAGGTGGTGGTCAGCACAAGGGCCGCGGCGGCGAGCACACCGGCCAGGGCGAACGACGTACGGCGGACGAGGGGCCGGCGTACCCATGCGGGGGCCGGACGGGCGGGCCGCTGGGCGGCGGTGGTCTCGTCGAGCACGCTGTGCAGCAGGCGTTCCCGGCGGTCGGCCTCGGCCGTGGTCAGCGGAGTGCGCGGGGCCGGGTCGAGCTCGGCGAGACGGACGAAGACGTCGTTGCTCATGTCGAGGGCTCCTGTCGGGGCGTCAGGGACAGCGCGGTGAGCTCGGCGGCGGGGGCTTCGAGACGTTTGCCGAGGCGTCTTCGCGCGCGGGCCAGGCGCATGGTGTAGGCGGCGCGGGTGCAGCCGAGGACGGTTGCCGCCTCGCGGGCCTCCAACTGCTCCCACACATGCAGGGCCAGGACTTCCTGGTCCGCGGGTGCCAGTGAGCGCCAGGCGGCGGCGAGGTCGAGCCGGCACTCCACTTCCGCCGCGGGGTCCGTGGCCGTGCCCCGGCCGTCGGCGGAGACGGCGGACTGCTGGATGTGGACCTTCAGCGCGGACTGCCGCCGCATGCCGCGATCGGCGTTCAGCATGACTCTGCGCGCGGTCCCGAACAGCCAGGGGCGGGGGTTGTCGGGGATGTCGTGCCGACGGCGCCAGGCGGCGAGAAAGGTCTCGCCCACGATGTCGTCGACGTTCGTCGGGTGGGCGCGACGACGCACGAAGCGCAACACGTCCTCGTAATGGGCCCGGTACACGTCGGTGAACTGGTCCTCTGTTGCGATGGGCATGACTTCCTTCCGGTTCAGCCTCTGCCCCTACATGTCCGGCACCCGGACACCTGCAACAGGCACGACGGACGGCACGACCGCCGGTCGCGAAAAGAGCCTGCGCGCTCCTGCGGCCCCTACCGCTCCCCGTCGCCCTCCCCCACCGCCGACCCTTCGCGCGCCCGCGCCTCCTCCGGCTCCCGCACCCGGCGGAACAGCAGGTCGTGCACCTTGTGGCCCTTGGTCAGGCCTTGGCCCTCGAAGCGGGTGCGGGGGCGGAAGCCGGGGCGGGGGGCGAAGCCGCCTGAGGGCTGGGTGTTGGCGTAGGCGGGGTGGGCGGTCAGGACTTCGAGCATCTGGTGGGCGTACGGTTCCCAGTCGGTCGCGCAGTGGACCAGGGCGCCGGGCTTGAGCGAGGTCGCGACCAGGTCGAGGAACTCGGGCTGGATCAGGCGCCGTTTGTGGTGGCGCTTCTTCGGCCAGGGGTCGGGGAAGTAGACGCGCAGTCCGTCGAGGCAGGCCGCGGGCAGCATTTCGCGCAGCAGGATGATGGCGTCGCCGTTGGCGACGCGGACGTTGGTGAGCGCGTCCCGTTCGGCGAGCGCGAGCAGATTGCCCTGGCCGGGGGTGTGCACGTCGACCGCGAGGATGCCGGTGTCCGGGTCCGCGGCGGCCATCTGCGCGGTGGCCTCGCCCATCCCGAACCCGATCTCCAGGACCACCGGGCGCCCCTCGAACATCGCCGCCAGGTCCAGCTCACGGCTGCCGTCGATGTCGAAGCCCCACACCGGCCACAGCCGCCGCAGCGCGTCCTCCTGCCCCTGCGTCACCCGGCTCCGGCGCGGCTGGAAGCTGCGGATCCGGCGCTCGTAGTGCGAACCGGCCGGATCGGGCGCGGGGCCCTGCCCCTCGGCGAACCGGCGGCTGCGCGGCGGACGGCGGCGGGCGTCGGCGGCGTCCGCCTCCTCGGCCGCGCGGCCGAGGGTCTCGGTGGCCCGGCCCAGGCTCTCCCGGGCCTCGCGGGTCCGGGCGGCGTCCAGCGCCTGCGCGGCGGCACGGTCGTGGGCGGGTTCGCGTACGGGCTCGTGCTCGGGCTCTCGGACGTCAAGGCCGGGTTCGCGTACGGACTCGCGCCCGGGCTCACGGGCGGGGTCGCGTACGGGCTCACGGCCGGACTCGGCGTGCGCGGCCGGTTCGGTATGTGCGGTGGTTTTGGGGTGCTCAGACACAGTGCTCCGATTCTACGGAGGCACGTGGACGGGGCCCGCGGGGGCGAGGGGGCGCACCGTCGCCCGCCGCGGCAGTGGCCTCAGCTCCCGCCGAGCGCGCCCGCTGCGGTGGTGGTCCTCAGCTCCTGCCGAGCGCCCGTACCACCCGTCCCGCGATCTCCCGTCCGATGGGCAGGCAGGCGGTCGCGGCGGGGGAGGGAGCGTTGAGTACGTGGACGGTGCGGGGGCCCTCGGCGAGGAGGAAGTCGTCGGCCAGGGTGCCGTCGCGCAGTACCGCCTGGGCGCGTACGCCGGCGGGGGCGGGGACCAGGTCGGCTTCCGTGACGGCGGGGAGCAGGCGGGCGACGGCGCGGGTGAAGGCGGCCTTCGAGGCGGAGCGGTGGAGTTCGCCCACGCCGTAGCGCCAGTGGCGGCGGGCGATGTGCCAGGAGCCCGGCCAGGCGAGGGTCGCGGCGAGCTCGCGGGGCGCGAGGGTGCGCCAGTCGTAGCCCTCCAGGGCGAGGGCGGGCACCGCGTTGGGGCCGACGTGTACGCCGCCGTCGGTGCCCCGGGTGAGGTGGACGCCGAGGAAGGGGAACGCGGGGTCGGGCACCGGATAGACCAGGCCCTTGACCAGGTCCGGCCGGGCCAGTTCGTAGTACTCGCCGCGGAACGGCACGATCCGTACGCCCGGGTCGTCGCCCGCGAGCCGTGCCACCCGGTCGCAGTGCAGCCCGGCGCAGTTGACCAGGACCCGGCCGCGCACCACGTCCCCGGCCTCCGTCAGGACCGCGACCCCGCGCGAGGGCCGCCGGTCGATACGGGTGACCCGGGCGCCGTAGCGGATCTCGGCGCCGGAGGACTCGGCGAGGCGGCGGGTGACGGCCGTGTAGTCGCAGATGCCGGTGGTGCCGACATGGATCGCGGCCACCCCGGCCACCTGGGGCTCGTACTCGGTGATCTGGGCCGGGCCCAACTCCCGTACCGGGATGCCGTTTTCGCGGCCGCGCTGGACGAGGCCGTGCAGCCGGGGCAGCTCCTCGCGGTCGGTCGCGACGATGAGTTTGCCGGTCACCTCGTGCGCGATGCCGTGCTCGGCGCAGAACCCGGTCATCTCGGCGGCGCCGCGTACCGCGAAGCGCGCCTTGAGCGAACCCGGCCGGTAGTAGATCCCGCTGTGGATCACCCCGGAGTTGTGGCCCGTCTGGTGCCGGGCCGGGCCGCTCTCCTTCTCCAGGACGGTGATCCGCACGCCGGGCGCGGATCTGCTCAGGGCGTACGCCGTCGCCATGCCGACGATGCCGCCGCCGATCACCAGTACGTCGCAGTCGTAGCCGTGCGTCCCCGCCGTGGACCCACCCGCCGACCCAGCCGTGCGCACCCCGCGCCACCTCCAGCCTCTGCCGTCGATAGTGCACTGCACAGGCCCGCACGCCCTCAAACCCGCCAGTGCGGCCGGATGTGTGTCGAAGGAGGCGAGGCCGGGTAAGTGCCCGACTTTTCTCCGGATGACGCGCGTCGTGCGGGTTGCGGGCAGGTGACGACAGGGCGGCCTACGCCGGAGCCATGAGCAACGGCCTTGCCTGCTCCCGGAGTTCGACGACCCGGGGCTCGTCGCCGTAGGCCTCCAGGCGGTGCAGGAGGTCCTTCACGTACTCGGTGGTGCGTGCCGAGGAGATCCGGCCCGCCACCTCGACGGCGCGGGCGCCCTGGGCGCAGGCCGCGTCCAGGTTGCCGGACTCCAGCTCGGCGACGGCCGAGACGACCAGGCGCAGGCCGTGCGAGCGGACGTACTCCTCGGTGGGCCGGGAGAGCGCCTGTTCGGTGAAACGGCGGACCTCGCGCGGTGCCTTGAGGTCGCGGTAGCACTCGGCGGCGTCCGCGGCGAAGCGGTCGTAGGAGTAGAAGCCGAGCCAGGTCGGGTCGTTGTCGCCGTCGCGGGCCCGCTCCAGCCAGCTCTCGGCGGCGCGCAGGGCGCCGCCCGCGGCGTGCGCGTCGGCCGCGCGGGCGTGCGCGCGGGCCTCCACCAGGTGGAAGAAGCTCATGGTGCGGGCGGTGGCCAGGCCGCGGTTGCGTTCCAGGGCCGCCTGCGCGAGGTCGACGCCCTCGTCGCCGAAGCCGCGGTAGGTCGCCTGGAGCGACATGGTGGCGAGGACGTAGCCGCCGAGCGGGACGTCGGCGGCGGCCCTGGCCAGGCGCAGGGCCTGGATGTAGTAGCGCTGCGCGGCCTCCTGCTGGCCGGTGTCGAAGGCCATCCAGCCCGCGAGCCGGGTGAGTTCGGCGCTCGCGCCGAACAGGGCGCGGCCGACCTCGTCCGAGTACGAGCCGAGCAGCAGCGGTGCCGCCTCCACCCGCAGGCACTCGGGCACCATCGACGAACGCCAGTCCCCGCCGCCGTACTTGGAGTCCCAGCGGCGCGCGTCCTCGGCGGCCTCGCGCAGTTTCCGTACGTCGCTGTGGCCGACCCGTCCGGCCGAACTGCCCTCGGCGGGACCGGCTTCACGGGCCACCGAGCTGTCCGCCGGAGTTATCAGCCAGCGCGAGGCGGGGGTGGCGTACGCGCTCACCGCGAACGAGCCCGCCAGCGACTGCCAGATCCCGCCACCGCCTCGTCGACCGACCAGATCGAGCCGGTAGAGCTCGGTGGCCGACTTCACGGCCGCCCCGACATCGCGCGGGAAGGCGAGCCCGACCTCCGGTGCCGGGTCCGCGTCGGCCAGACCGATCTCGTGCAGCGGGACCGGCCGGCCCAGTTTGTGGCCGATGGCCGCGGCGATCAGATGGGGTGCGGCGCCCTGCGGCACCATGCCCTTGGAGACCCAGCGGGCCACCGATGTCTTGTCGTAACGCAGCGTCAGACCGCGTTGCGCGCCGAGGTCGTTGACCCTGCGCGCCAGTCCCGCGTTGCTGATTCCCGCGAGGGCGAGAACTGCGCCGAGCTTGTCGTTCGGTTCGCGTTGCTCCCTGGACATGCGCCACCCCTCGACACAGAACAGACGGCTGCCGCCCGACTGGCATACTCGCGCGGCATTCGTAAACACAGCGTAGTTCGACGCCTCCCAAGCGTTAAGGGGGTCCCTTCCGGATGGCGGGATTCGACACCTGCGCCGCCGGTCGTCCATGCGCCCCCTTGTGCGAGCCCCGCGTGTGTGGCTGTGCGCCCGGCCGTGCGCTCTTCACCCTCCGGGGCGGCCCGGATTATCTGGAGGGGCGTGGGTCGGCCCGCTGTACTGGGTCCAGCGGGCTGGGGGAACACCCCGCCGCCCCCATCCCCGCGGGCGGTGGAACGGTCCGGGAGGCGCCGCGACGCCTCCCGGACTCCGTGCGTCGAAAATCCGCCCATATGGCCCGGCCGAGTTGTGCCCATCCTCGGCCAACCGTTTCAAGGTTGGCCGATTCTCGTCTACGTGTACGGGGGTTGAGCGCTCCGTCGGAGCCTCGAATGAGGGCGCATGGGGTGGCGGGGAGCGGTGGGAGATATTCCGCTTGTGGGGCCGGTGGTGCTTCGGGGGTGCGGGTTCGGTCGCGGTGTACGCGGCGTGCGGGGTGCCCCTTCGGGTTCCGTGACGGGTTCGGGTGTCGGCGGGGGAGCCGTGACGCGCGGTGATCCGGGGTGGGGTGCGGGTGGGGCCGGGGTGGCCGCCGGGTCGACCGGCTGACCCTGGGTGACCTGGTAAATGCCGTGTGTACGGGGCGAGTTGGGGGAGTTGCGGGTCAGGAGCCGCGCGGGGCCGAGGGTTTCCGGGGGCGACGGTGGGCTGCGCGGACGTCGTTCGTGCCCGGTGCGGTGGCCGTGGACGGTGACGAGTGCGGGAGGCCGCCCGTCCGGTCGCGGGTTTCCGGAACCCGTCGCAGGTGCCGGATTCCGGTTGTCGCCGTGGGTCGCCCCGGACTTCCTTTGCGCAAAGGTGAGTTGGACCGGCCAACGGTTGAGGAATCCAGGCTGGTCAGAGGCTTCCCGTAGGGGCGGGAGTCGGCGTATTGGTGGCGAGGCGGAGGCGGCTGCGTACCGCGCCCCGCGGTCACGCTGGGGAACCCCCGTACGGCACAACGCCGTTGAAGCCGTTGAAACCGTTGAGCCGCGGACGTCGGGTGTGCGCGGTGGCGTCCCGGGGGCGCATACGGGGGGCGTCCGGGGGAGCGTCCAGGGAGCACAAAGCCGTACCGGGGCCCCACCTGTGCGCCTGCTTCGTGGCAGCATGGTCCCGGTCGAGCAGTGCCTCGATGTCCGGCGGCCGTCCGTCGTGGTGCTCCGCGAACGGCGTACTCCGGTTTTCGGGGCCGCGGTGCTGTGTTCGTCGGCGTTCCGCGGTGCTGGTCGGTGTTCTTCGGTGGCCGGGCCCGCGGCCGGTGCGGTGAACTGCCGTACGCCGGGGGCGAGGTACTCCCGCGCACTGCCGCCGCGCTGCGAGGTGCGGCCCGGTGCTCTTGTTGTCCACAGGCTGTGGAGGCGTGCGATGCGGTGGTTGGTGGGGTGGAGCAGTACCGCCGCCGGGCCGCGTGACATCGGTGCCGCCGGGGTGACCGGCAGCAACGGCGAGGCCGTACTCCCGGTCGGGGCCCATCTGTTGTGGGGCGACCCGGATCCGCTGTGGGCGGTCGGCGACTGGCGGCCCGACGAGGTCCGCGTCGTCCAGGCCGACGAACGCACCCGGATCGCCGTCCTCGGCGTCTGCGGCGCGGGCGACGAGCAGCTCAGGCTCGGCCTGTTCGCGGCGCGCGGCGGGGCGCTGCGGCATCTGACCAACTGGCCGGGCAGCTACACGGCCGTGGTCCAGGTGGGCCGCCGCCTCACCGTCTGCGGCGACCTGGCCGGAGCCCGCCCGGTTTTCCACACCCCGTGGGACGGCGGCACGGCCTATGCCACCGCCGCGCTCCCGCTGGCCGACCTCGTCGAGGCCAATCTCGACATCGGGCACCTGGCCGCGCTGCTCGCCGCCCCGGACGTCCCCGAGGCGCTGCACGACTCGACCCCCTACCTCGGCGTCCGGCGGGTGCCGCCCGGCCACGCGCTGGTGCTGCGCGCGGGCGCGCGCGAGATCGTCGGATACGAGCCGGTGGCCTCGCTGGCCGTGGGAGCCGCCCCCGCGCTGGACGCGGAGAGCGCGGTGCACCAGGTCAGGGACGCGCTGGTGGACGCGGTACGCACCCGGCTCGCCGCGCCACGGCACGTCCCCGGCGAGGGCATCGACGCGGGCCCGGTACCCGGGATGGGCCCCGACGAACGCCACGGCCCGCGCCGGCTGCCGGTGCCCGGAATCGGCGCCGACCTCTCCGGCGGGCCCGCCTCGGCCACCCTCGCGCTGCTCGCCGCGGGCCTGCCCGGCATGCCGGGCACCGTCCTCGGACACGGCACCGGAGCGGGCGAGCGGCTGCTCGCGGTCACCTTCAACGACCTCGCGGTACGCGGCCGGGAGGCCGAGGTCGAGCGGGCCGCGGTGCTCGCGGGCAACCCGCGGCTGCACCATGTGATCGTGGCGGGCGGCGAGGAGTCGCTGCCGTTCGCCGGGCTCGGCGACCCGTACGGCCCGCTCACCGACGAGCCGGGGCCCTCCCTCGTCACCGCCGCCCGGCACCGCACCCGGCTCGCCGCGGGCAGCGCCGACCACTTCACCGGGTACGGCGCCCGGCAGGTGATGGACGCCCATCCGGCCCGCCTGGCCGACCTGTTGCTGGACCGCAAACGGCGCCATCTGCTGCGGCCGGTCGCCGCGCTCACCAGGGCCGACGGTTCGGTCATGGTGCCCGCCCGGGTGTACGCGGCGGCCCGGCGGCTCGCCCGTACCCCCTACCGTGCCGGGATCGAGGGACTCGCGGACCGGCTGCTGCGCCGCGAGTTCGAGGAGTGGGCCGATCCGACGGCGCCGCTGTCCGCCTCGCTGGCCGCGCTGTGCTGGGCCCGGCCCGGTCCGGCCGCCCGGTGGCTGACCGGAGAGGCACTCGCTGAAGTATCGGTTCGCCTTCAGGGCGCGGCGGCCCGCGGCGGACCCGGCCCCGGCCAGCGCCCCGGCGAGTTCCGCGCCCGCGCCGCCCTGGCCCGGCACGCCGCCGACCTGCGGGTGCTCGAACAGGCCGCCGAGATCCGCTTCCAGCGCCTGCACGCCCCCTTCCTCGACAACCAGGTCGTACGCGCCTGCCGCGCCCTGCCCGAGTCGTTGCGCGTCCAGCCCGGGGCGCGCGCCGCCGTACTGCGCGCCGTGCTGGCGGGCGCCGGAGTGCCCGAACTCCCGCCGGGCTGGGGCGCGCCGAGCCCCGTCGGCGCGGGCACCGCGGCGCGCACCGGACTGCGGGTCGCGATGCACGAGGTGGTGGACCTGTTCGACGCACCGCTGCTTGCCCAGGCGGGACTCGTGGAGGCCCGCGTCGTACGCAAGGCCCTGCGCGCGGCGGCCGACGGCGAACCGCTGCCGCTGGACGGCCTGGCCGACCTGGTCTCCCTGGAACTGTGGCTCGGCCGCCTCCTCGCCCGTCGCGGAACCTGCTGGACCGGCACTCCGGGCCGCCAGCGCGCGGTTCCTTCGGGGAGCGTGGTGCCGGAGCGGGGGGCTTTGGGGGCGGCGCAGGGGTAGGGGGCGGGCTCAGGCGGAAGCGGGGCTCGGCCTCATTCCACCGGGCGCCCGTCACCGAGATAGCCCTGGAGACCGGCCTGAAGACCGGCCTGGAAGCGGGTGCGTGCGCCGAGCGTGTCCATGATGCGGCGCATATGGCGTTCGATGGTGCGCTGGTTGAGGCCGGTCTTGCGGGCCGTGGCCTGGTCGGTGCAGCCGATGGCCGCGTACCCGAGGAGGAGTCGGTCGAAGTCGCTGAGGTCCCCGTGACCGTCCCGGGCGCCGCCCGTGGGCCAGAGCGGTGTGGCTCGCTGCCACAACAGCTCGAACAGTGTCTTCATCCCGTCCAGTAGTGGCGAGGAGTGCAGGACGACGGTGTGCCGGTCCTCGTGGAGGACGACGGGAACCAGTGCGACGGCGCCGTCGGCGATGAGGGCCTTGAGCGGAACACCGTCGAGGACCCGGGCCACTTCGCCGTGGGCGGCGAGTTCCCGGGCGAGGTGCTGCTGCTCCGGCTCCAGGAGCGACTGGCGGTCGTACAGGGTGCGGTAGCACACCCCTTGCGCCATGCGTTCCTTCTGGACGTCGGCCTGGCGCCGCACGCCCTCGGTGACGTACGGGGGCTTGTCCAGAGTGAGGATCTCCTGCCGGGCCGTGTGCTGGGTCTGCAGAAAGCGCCGGATGTTGGCCTCGGCCCCCTGCACCACTTCGACGGACGGCTCGGCGCTCGCCTCCCAGAGCAGGGTCAGCTCCCGGGCGTCCGTACGGGCGCGCTCCAGCTGCTCCTGCCGCCGAGCGACCAGAACCTCAACGGCCGGACCGGGTGGAGCGGGGAGGTAGCGCAGGGGGCGGGTGGGGGTCTTCGTGACGAGCCCCGCGTCCTGAAGGACCCTCAGTCGTCGGCGCAGCACGGCGCGCGGAGCGCCGAGTTCGTCCGAGAGTTCCGCGAGGGTGCGGGCGGGGCGGGACAGCAGCCGTCGGTAGAGCAGCTCTTCGTCCTCGCCGATGCCCAGTGCTTCCAGCACGTCGGGTTCCCTCCTCGTCAGGCGCTGTCGGTTTTCCGGCAGGGACGGTATTCCGGTGGCTCACCTTCCGCCAGGCGCCCCTACATTGCTCGGCGTCCACCCCAACCCCTTTCTCCAGGAGGAGAGATGAGACGAGCTGCCATATTCGCCGGCCTGGCGCTGGCGATCGCGGGCCTGGGCGCGGCTCCCGCAACCGCGCGACAGGCACCGCCCGAGGCACCGGGCGACCGGCCCGGTGACTACGTCGTCGTCCTGAAGAGCGGCAGCGGCGACCCGGCCGCCACGGCACGCGGCATCGCCGGGGCCGAGGTCGGCACCGTCTTCCGCGACGCGCTGCGCGGCTTCGCCGCCGAACTCACCCCCGACGCCCTGGAGCGGATCCGCTCCCACCCGGACGTGGCCTACGTGCAGCCGCAGCACCGTGCGCACTTCGACGGCCAGGAAGTACCCAACGGTGTGCGCCGCACGTTCACCACCGACAACAGGGGGCTGGGTGTGGGCGACGGCGTCGACGAGCGGGTGGACGCCGACGTCGCCGTACTCGACACGGGCATCGACCACAACCACCCCGACCTGAACGTGAGCCGTCGCGTCAACTGCCTCGGTGACCGGGGCTGTACCGAGAACGCCGGGGTGGACGACAACGGACACGGGAGCAACGTCGGCGGCATCGTCGGCGGACTCGACAACACCATCGGCTACACCGGGATCGCCCCCGGCGCCCGGCTGTGGTCGGTGAAGGTCCTCAACAGCGAGGGCTCGGGCAGCACGGCCGAGATCGTCGCCGGTATCGACTACGTCACCGCCCACGCCGACGAGATCGAGGTCGCCAACCTCAGCCTCGGCTTCGACGGCGACGAGCCCGCCGTCAGGGACGCCGTCAACCGTGCCATCGCCAAGGGCGTCGTCGTGGTGGTCTCGGCCGGGAACGACCACCGTGACGTCAAGCTGCAGACCCCCGCCAACGTCGCCGACGCCCTCACGGTCTCCGCCCTCAGCGACGCGGACGGCAAGCCGGGCGGCCGCGGGAACTTCGCCTGGTGCAACGCGAACAACACCAACCGGGACGACTCACTGGCCGATTTCTCCAACTTCGGCAGGGGAGTGGACCTCACCGCGCCGGGCGACTGCATCAAATCCGCCTTCAACAACGGCGGCTACTCCAACTACAGCGGCACCTCACAGGCCGCCCCGCACGCCGCGGGAGCCGCGGCCTGGCTCACCCGGGGTTCCGCCAAGCCCCACGACCGCGCCGGAGTCATCGCCGTACGCGACAAGCTCGTCCGCTCCGGCAACTCGAACTGGAGGGACACCTCCGGCGACGGTGCCAAGGAGCCTCTGCTCGACCTGCACGACGCAGCGGTCTTCCCCGCCGGTGATACGGGCGGGATCCGGCAGCACGAGGTCCGGCCGGACTCCGGCGAGGCGACGAAGGAGTAGGCGGCCCGGCACGAACCGGTACGGCGAGCGTCCGCTGCGGCCGTAGAGGTGACGGAACGAGCGGTCCGCGCTGGTCGGTGTGTGAGGCCGCAGCCAGTGGGCGGGCGTCCACGGTCAGGACCGGGCGCCCGTCGGCGGTCTCGGGCCGAGTCGAGTTCCGCACGGCCTGTCCCGCACGGCCTGTCCCGCACGGCCTTCGTACTGGTCAGTGCCACTTCGGTCGGAGGCGCAGGATCAGACGGAGGCCGTGTTCACGTCCCGGAATCCTCGTACGGGCGGTCACGTCCGCGGCGTCGTGCGAGGCAGGACCACAGGGAACGAGCTCAGAGGGTGTGCGCGTAGGACACGACGAGCGCGCCCGCCGAGAGTCCCAGCATGCCCAGACAGTTGATCCAGAACTCGGACGTCATGTAGCGCGCCCGGATGTGTGCGTAGGCCGCGACCACGAAGTAGACGACGACGCCCGCGTTCGCGGCCAGGCCCAGACCGGCCGAGGAGATGCCGAGGATCAGGCCCGCACCGGCGAGCACCTTGATCACGACGAGCGTCCACCACCAGTCGTCGGGGAAGCCGACGCCGTTCAGGCAGCCGCGGATGAAGCCCGGCGGCCGGAGCGAGAGCGCGGCGTCGCCGAGGATGACGGCGGCGAGCAGAGCCTGCGGCCACCAGGGGTCCGGATTCACGGTCATAGCTGGTCACGTCCTTGATTCTCGGTGAGGAACTCCACTACGGAGATGAGGTCTTCGACGGGTTTGCTCGGATCCCTCGCGCCGGTACCGGCACTGATGAAGAGGCTGCCGAGGTGCGCGAGATGGAGCGTGGTCGCGCCGCGGGCGGCGGCCTCGGGCGGGAAACCGGCGCGCATCAGGACCTCGCCGATCTCCCGCCGCAGCACCGCCGCCAGCTCGGTGAACACGGCTGCCCGGTACTTGCCGGTGACGAGCGTCGCCGCGTACTGCCGGGCCAGATCGACGTCGCTGTAGAAGAGCGCGAGGAACGGCTCGAAGACGGCGAGCAGCTCGTCGGTCAGTGGGCCGGGTGGCGTGGCCGCCCGGCCCGGTTCGTCCATCGGTGCCCGGGCCGCGTGGAGGGCGGCCACGCGCCGGTCGAACAGTTCGACCAGGATGGCGGCCTTGTCGCCGACCGCCATCACGGTTCCCACGCTCACCGAGGCGTCGGCGGCGATCTCCCGGACGGTGGTCGACCCGAAGCCTCGCGCTGTGAAGAGCCGCTCCGCGGCACTCAGAACCCGCTCGCGGGTGGCTTCCCGCTGCGCCTTGCGCGTGCTCATACCGACTCCGGCTCCGACTCCGACCCGCGTCCTGAACGCGTTCAGTGAACATGTTCAGGATGTTTCCCGAATTGTCGGGCGTCAAACGGAGGGGATACCTCCGGTACGGCGGCTGACCAGCCCGATCGTGGGGGAGCCGAGCGCCCGCTCGGCGCCAATGGCCGTCCGGGGAAAAGGGGTTGAGGAAAGCGGCGGGGCGCGCCCGGGAAAAGCACAGCGACGTGACGCCGCCCGGCAGCGAGAATGGTCGGGTGCGGTACGGAATCCTGGGCGTCACCGAGGTGCGCGGCGAGAACGGCGAGCTCCTGCCACTGGGCGGTGCCCGGCTGCGGGCACTGCTCGCCGCGCTCGCCCTGCGGGCCGGGCGCACCGTCGGCGCCGAGGTACTGATCGACGAGGTCTGGGCCGACGAGCCGCCCGGCGACGCCCCCGCCGCGCTCCAGGCCCTGGTCGGACGGCTGCGCCGGGTGATCGGCCGGGAGAGCGTCGCCCTGGACGCGGGTGGCTACCGGCTCATGGCGGCACCCGCCGAGGTCGACCTCTTCGCGTTCGAGCGGCTGGTACGTGACGGTACGCAGGCCCTCGCGGCCGGTGAACCCGAGCCCGCGGCACGGCTGTTGGACGAGGCCCTGGCCCTGTGGCGCGGACCCGCGCTTGCCGATCTGCCCGACGCCGGTGCGGGCACCCGCCCCGAGGCACAGCGCCTGGAGGCCACCCGCGCCCGCGCCGAGGCGGAACTGCGGCTCGGCCGCGCCACGGCCCTCGTGCCCGACCTGCGGGAACTGACCGCGGCCCACCCCTACGACGAGACCCTGCACGCCCTGCTCATCCGCGCCCTGCGCGACGCGGGCCGCCGCGCCGACGCCCTCACCGCCTACGACTTCGCCCGTCGCACCCTCGGCGAGGGCCTCGGCACGGATCCGGGGCCGGAACTGCGGGAGTTGTACGGGGAGTTGTTGGAGGGCGGGGGTGCCGGGGATGCGGGGGCTGCCGGGGATGCCGGGGGCGGGGATTCGCGAACCGGGGATTCCTGGTCCGGGGTTTCCGGGAGCATGGATCTTGGGAGCGCGGATGGGCGGTCCCAGTCCGGCTGGTCCCAGTCCGGCTGGTCCCAGGACGGCCGGTCCAAGGATGGCCGGTCCAAGGATGCCTGGTCCCCGGACGGCCGGTCCCAGGATGGCTGGTCCCAGGACAGCCGCCCCCAAGACCAGCAGCCCCCCACGCCAAGCCCCCCACCCCCCGACTCGCACCCCCACCCCCACCGGCTGGCCCCCCGCCAGGGCAACCTCCGCCCCCGCCTCACCTCCTTCGTCGGGCGCGAGCCCGAACTCGCGGCGATCTGGGCGGACTTGAGCCGGTCGCGGCTGGTGACGCTGACCGGGCCCGGAGGTTCGGGCAAGACCCGGCTCGCGGAGGAGTCGGCGGGGCGGATTCCGTACGCGTGGATCGCCGAGCTGGCGCCCCTGGACTCCGCCGAGGCGGTACCCGGCGCCGTGGTCACCGCGCTCGGGCTGCGCGAGACCATGCTGCGGAGCAGCGGTGAGCTGGGCGCGGCGCAGGAGGACCCGGTCGGCATCCTGGTCGAGCACTGCGCGGGCCGCGAGCTGCTGCTGATCCTGGACAACTGCGAGCACGTGATCGACGCCGCCGCCGCTCTGGCCGAGACGCTGCTCACCCGCTGCCCGGGGCTGACCGTACTGGCGACGAGCCGGGAACCGCTCGGGGTGCCGGGGGAGTCCGTACGGCCGGTGGAGCCGCTGCCGCCGGATCCGGCGGTACGCCTGTTCACGGAGCGCGCGCGGGCCGTACGCCCCGACTTCGACGCGGACCGCGAGGCCGGAGCGGTCGCGGAGATCTGCCGTCGGCTCGACGGACTGCCACTGGCCATCGAACTGGCCGCCGCCCGGCTGCGGTTGCTCACGCCCCGCCAGATCGCCGACCGGCTGGACGACCGCTTCCGGCTGCTCACCAGCGGCAGCCGTACCGTGCTGCCGCGCCAGCAGACCCTGCGCGCCGTGGTCGACTGGTCCTGGGAACTGCTCGACGAGCGGGAACGCCGGGTGCTCTGCGAGGTGACCGTGTTCGCGGGCGGCTGGGACCTCGCGGCGGCCGAGGCCGTGTGCACCGGTCCGGCGGCCGATCTGCTCGGCGCGCTGGTCGACAAGTCCCTGGTGGTCGCGGCCCCGACCGGCCCCGAGGGCGGCGGCATGCGCTACCGGCTCCTTGAGACGATCCACGAGTACGCGCGCGAACGGGCCACCGCCGCACCGGACTTGCTCCGGGAAGCGGAGATTCGGCATGCCACGTACTTCCGTCAACTGGCCGCGACCGCCGACCCGTTGCTGCGCACCGCCGACCAACTCGTCTGGATCGAGCGACTGGAGACCGAGCTCGACAACATCCGGGCCGCCCTGCACCGCGCCGTCGAGCGGCGCGACGAGACCCTGGCACTCGCGATCGCCGTCCACACGGGCTGGTTCTGGTGGCTGCGCAACTACCGCCAGGAGTGCGTGGAATGGGTCTCCACGATCCTGCGCCTGGGTGCCGAGGAAGCGGGCATGCGGCCCGAGCAGGGTGACGTACTCGCCGCTGTGCTCACCGAGTTCTGGCAGGCGGCGGACGGCGCGACCGAGTCCACCCGGTCTGCGTCCACAACTGCCGCTGACTCACCCGTACTTGAGGGCGAGCTCGGTCGGCCCCTTGGGCTCCCGGCCGCAACAACTTCTGCCCCGAACGTCCTTGAACTCGACGAGAGTGAGCGCGACACCCTGGGACTCACTGCCGCAACGGCCCCCGGCCCGCGGCTGCTGGAGGACGAGGACGATCCCCGCTTCTGGCCCCGGGCCCGGCTGTGTCTGCTCCAGCTCGTCCTGCTCGCGGAGGCCGGTCCCACCCAGGCGTTCGGGGATCCGCGGATCCGCGGCCATCTGCGGCGTATCCGGGAGATCTTCGACCGGCCGGTACCGGAGGCCGTACGGTTCCCCGGCGCCGTCTGGCCGTTCGCCGTCTTCCTGATGGAGGGGCCGGACCGGATGGTCGAGGCGATGGACCGCGCGCTGGCCAACTGCCGTCGCTACGGGGACGGTTGGGACATCGGCGTGACCCTGATGTTCCGCACCCACATGGTGGTCGACCTGCCCGGCGGCATGCGCGGCGTGGACGCGGACCTGGCGGAACTGCGGCTCCTGAGCAGGCAGGTCGGGGACCGCTGGATGCGTGCGCAGGTGTGCAGTGCCGCCGGTGAGGCGGCGACCGCGCGAGGGCGGTTCGACGAGGCGCGCGACTGGTACACCGAGGCACTGCAACACGCCTACGAGGTGGGTGCGTACGCCGAGATGCCGTTCCTGCGCGGTCGGCTGGCCGAGACCGCGTTCCGTGACGGAGAGCGGGAGGCGGCGCTCGCTCTGCTCGACGAGGCGACCGAGGAGGCCGACCGGCACGGCGTGGCCGACGCCCGGGCCTTCCTCTGCCTGCTGCGTTCCTACATCGCCCTGACCGACGGCGAACTGCCCCTGGCCCGCGAGGAGTTGGCGAAGGCCCACCGCGCGGCCGCGGGCGGCACCCCGCCGCCGCAGTTCGTCGCGGCGGTCGACAGCCTGAACGCCAGGCTCCTGGCCGCCGAATCCGGCCCGGCCGCCGGACTGCCCGCCCTCACGGAGGCCCTGCACCGGGCCCTGGTCGCACGCTGCGCGGACAACGTCGTCGCGAGCCTGATGGACTGCGCGGCCGGACTGCTCGACGACGTCGGCGACCCGGTCCGCGCCGCCCGGCTCCTCGGCGCGGGCGCCGAACGCCGCGGCGGCCCCCGCGCCGAGCCCGAACTCGGCGACGCCCGCCGGGTGCACGCCCACGCGGAGGAGGCCCTGGGCGCCGACGCCTGCGCGCGCGAAGTCGCCGCCGGAGCCGCCCTCGACCCCGACGAACTCGTCGCCGAGCTGTGCGCCGCGTCCGGCATCGAGCCACTGCCCCCGGTGGGCGAAACCGACCGGGCGTGGCCACCGGCCTTGCGGTAGGGCGGGCGGAGTCCGGCGGTCGCGTCGGTTGTACGGGCGCGCGCATTCGTACGGCCCGACCGGGTGCACGGGCGCGCGCATCCGTACGGCCCCGCCGTGTGCACGGCCCGCCCGGCTGTCCGTACGGCCCAACTGCGCGTACGGCCCGGCCGCCCGTACGTCCGGCGCCCGTACGTCCGGCGCCCGTACGTCCGGCGTCCGGCGCCCGGCGCCCCGCACCCGGCGAACCCTCAGCCCGGCAGCCCCGCCAGCCACTCGGTCAGCATTCGGTTGACCTCCTCGGGGCGTTCCTGCTGGATCCAGTGGCCGCAGCCGTCCAGGATCTGTGAGGTGACCAGGCCGGGAAGGGTGACCGGGAAGGCCTCGATCGACTCGGACAGCCAGGTGAGGGAGGCGTCCAGCGCGCCGCCCGCGAACAGGGAGGGCTGGGTGAGCGGGGCGCCGTCGAGGTCGGCGAGGTCCTCCCAGTCCCGGTCCATGTTCCGGTAGCGGTTGAGTGCTCCGGTCATGCCGGTGCGCTCGAACTCCCCGGCGTAGACGTCGAGTTCGTGTGCGTCGAGCCAGCCGGGCAGCGGTCCGGTGGGGAAGCGGTCACGCAGTTTTCCGCCCCGGGGGACGAGGTAGGGGCCGGGGGCGTCGGGCGCGGGCATGGTGTCGGCGGACAGGGCGGCGTAGAAGCCCGCGAGCCAGCCGCGTACGTCGGGTTCGATCTCGGCCTCGGCCCTGCCGGGCTCCTGGAAGTAGGAGACGTAGAACTCCTCCTCGCCGCCCATGCGCGCGAAGATCTCGGCGGGCCGCGGCCCGCCGCGCGGGGTGTAGGGAACGCCGAACATGCCCACCGCGCGGAACACGTCGGGCCTCAGCAGACCGGAGTTGGCCGCGATGGCCGCACCCCAGTCGTGGCCCACGATCACGGCGGACCGTTCGCCCAGGGCGTCCACCACGGCGACGTTGTCCGCCACCAACTCCCGCATCCGGTACGCCGCGACGTCGCCGGGCCTGGACGAGCGGCCGTAGCCGCGAACATCGAGGGCGACGGCGCGGTACCCGGCCGCGGCCAGGGCCGGGAGCTGATGGCGCCAGGAGTACCAGGACTCGGGGAAGCCGTGCACGAGCAGCACCAGCGGCCCGGTGCCCTGCTCCACCAGATGGATCCGGCCCGCGGGGGAGGGAACCAGCCGGTGCCGGGCTTCCGCGGCCCGCGCCGACGCGGCTCCCGACGTGGCTTCCGACGCGGCCTCCGACGTGGCTCCCGACGTCTCTGTGGACATGGCTCCTCCAGGATTCTCGCGCCGCCGTGCTCCGGGCTGGTCCCCCGATCATGCGGGCAACGGCGCGAGCGGGACGAGCCCTGTTGCCGGTCCGGCAAAGCCGTGTCGCGGGCTGTCCGCCTGGCCTCCCCCGGGTGCGGGAGCGCCTCCGCGGCCCGGTGTTCCTCAGCCGCTCAGCAGTTGCTCCGAAATTCGGCAGTTGCTCCGCAACTCAGCAGACGCTCGGCTCCTCGGCACCCGCTCAGCGACTCGGCAGCCGCCCGCTCAGCAACTGAGCCGCGACTTGGCCCAGTCCGCCGAAACCAGGCCGTCCACCGGGGCGTTGGGCTCGACCACCAGGCGGATCGTCTCCACCCCGGTGAGGTTCACGTGGATCGGGCGGGCCGGGTCGTCGGCGTTGACCAGGGGGGAGCGGTAGAGCTGGGCGCCGTCCCCGTAGACGGAGAAGCGGACCTTGCCGAAGCCCAGGGTGAGGTCGTCGATGCCGATCAGTGCGTCGTACGCGGAGCAGCTGCGGTTGAGGTCGATCGTCACCGAGGAAGCGCCGGGGACCGTCACGCCGTTGTCGTAGCGGGTCCCGGCGATGGAGACGCTGTTGCGCTGCCAGACCGGAGTGCTGCCGAGGCGCATCGCGGGCTCGGTGCCGTCGCCGAACAGGCCGTAGCCGAGCTCGCTCCACTGGTAGACCTCGGGCGCCGGAGGCGTCGGGGTCGGAGTCGGTGTGGGCGTCGGAGTCGGAGTCGGGGTCGGGGTAGGCGTCGGGGTGGGTGTGGGCGTCGGCTTCGGCGGCGTCGGCTTCGGGGTCGGCTTCTCGGCCTGCGGCTTCGGGTCCGGCTTGGGCTTCTCGGCGGGCTCGGCCTTCGGCGGCGCGGGCGGCGGTGGAGGCGGGGCGGGCTTCTCCTCCGCGGCCGGGGGCGGATTCTCGGGCGGCGCGGGCTGCGAGGCGGGCGGCTTGGCGACCGGCTTCTTGTCCGGCGCGTCTCCTTCGCCACCGGCCAGCGCCAGGGCGACCACGGCGACCGCCACCGCGACCAGACCCGCGGCGGCACCCGCCTTCGCGGGGGCGCCGAGCCCCTCGGAGGCCGCACCGCCGCCCGCACCGGCACCGCCCGAGCCACCGCCCGTGGCGGCACCGGCCGCACCCGCGGCACCCGCCGCCCCGGCTCCGCCCGCGAACAGCGCCGCGACCTTCGCGTACCCGGCGGCGCCGAACCAGCCGATGACCGCGACCGGTACGACGGCGGGGATACCGCCCGCGACTTCCTGGATCTGGCCTGCCGCCAGGCGGCACTTGGCGCACTCCTCCAGGTGTTTGCGCAGGCCGCGTTCGGCCCGGCTGCGCAGTCCGCCGCGCGCGTAGGCGCCGAGCCGGTCGGCGTAGCGCGCGCAGGCGTCGTCCGAGGTCAGCGTGGCGCTGACATGCGCCTGGAGATACGCCTGCTTGAGGCCTTCGCGGGCGCGGCTGGCGAGGACCCGGGTGCCGTTGGCGTCCAGGCCGAAGATGCTCGCCACCTTGCTGGGCGCCTCGTCCTCGACCTCGGTGTGCCAGAGCACGGCCTGCCAGCGCTCGGGCAGGCTGCGGAACGCCTGCATGGCGAGGGACTGTTCGGCCTCGTGCATGGCGCGTACGTCGGCGCCCTGCTCCACGGTGTCGTCGTCGGGCGCCTCGGCGCTGCGGTGGGCCTGGGCGGCGAACACCGCGAAGTCGTCCACGAGTTGCTCGCGCCGGGCGGACTTCGTCCAGCCCGCGGCGACCCGGCGGACGGTGGTCAGGAGATAGGCGCGTACGGCGTACTCGGGGCCCGCGCCGCCGCGTACCGCCTGGAGCATCCGGGCGAAGACCTCGGCGGTCAGGTCGTCCGCGGTGTCGGCGTCGCGGCAGCATGTACGCGCGTAGCGCCGGACGCCGTCGGCGTGCCTGCGGTACAGCTCCTCGTAGGCGGTGTCGTCGCCCTCGCGCATCCGCAGCAGCAACCCGCCGTCGGAGGTGGGGGCTTCACCGGCACCGGCCGCGAGCGCCGCGGCCTCGCCGTCGGCCGCGTCACGCTGTGCGGGGACACCGGGGTCCGTGCCGCCGTGGCCGGAAAGCTCCGCAGCCTCGGGCGCCGGGTTCGCGGGCCTGCCCGAACGGCCGCCCTGCCCGGGCACCTTGTGTCCGGACAGCTCGTCGGTACCGCCGCCGCTGCCGCTCTCGTGCAGCGGCTCGTCCCGCCCGTCCATGCTCATCGCGGACCGCCTCCGCTGCCCCTCGGTACGTGCTACTCGGCATTACCGGGCAAGAGTGTCACACGGAAAGCGGCACCCGAACGGCGCAAGTGAGCCAACCCACCCACCGGATCCGGCCGTCGCGGAACTGCTCCCTCCGCAGCCGAGCGGTACCCGTCCTGCGCTTTCTCGCCATCCGTCGAGGTGCCGTACGTGGCTGGTTGCGGCTCTCAACCTGTCCGGACTCGCCGTAACTGTCCGAACGATCCGAACCGTGGCGACATCGTCCCGGTCGGGGGCATCCCCCGTTCCATGCTGCCCGGGACCGGGCCGTATGTCCGGTTGAGCGTCCCGCCCCGCGTCCCGGGTTCGCGCCTTTGTTCGCCGTGCGAAGCGCGGGCGCGCGGGTGCCCGCGCTTGTGTACGGGTCCGGTGTGTACGGGTCCGGGGAGCCCAACGGGTCTGTGTGGCTGTGCGGTTGTACGTCTGTGCAGTTGTACGGATTGTGCGGCGAGCGCCCCGCGGCGTCCGGTACGGGCAGTCCCCTACCGGACACCGCGGCGCGCCTCAGGAGCGGACGGACGGCCGCACCGCTTGCCTCAGACGGTCTCGCGCACACCTCGTGCGCGCAGGCCCTCCAGGAGGATCTCCAGGACCCGGGCCGAGGACGCCGCCTGCTGGGCGGGGTCCGGCAGCGCGGGGGCCGAGGTGGCGATGACCAGGAGGACGTCGGCCACGGCCACGTCCTCCCGCAGCTCGCCCGCCTCGTGCGCGCGCTGCACCAACTGGCCGACGACGTCGAGGAGTTCGGCGGCACCCGCGTCGTCCGCCTCGTCGATCGCACCGGTGTCGGGCGCGCCGACCTGGGCCGGACGGCCGAAGCCGAGACCGGCCGCCCGGTCGGGCGACGGGGTCCGGCCGACGAGCCGCAGCCCGGGCCCGGCCGGATACCGCGCGTCACCCTGGCGCTGCTGCGGCACCAGGGTGCCCTCGGCAGCCGCCTCGGGCGCCTCCTCCACGCTGACCTGGAGCACCTGGGGCGGCAGCAGCCGTCCCGCGCCGGAGGCGACCGAGGTGCGCAGGAAGCGCGAGAGCGCCGACCACGCGTCGTCCTCCTGACCGAGGGCCGCACGGGCCTGCTCGGTCAGTCGCGAGGTCTCCTCGGCGGCGATCCGCCGCACCAGAACGTCCTTGCTCGGGAACCTGCGGTACACCGTGCCGACGCCGACGCGCGCCCTGCGGGCCACGTCCTCCATCGGTGCGCCGTAGCCCAGTTCACCGAAGACTTCCCGAGCCGCACGCAGTACGTGCTCGAGGTTGCGCTGTGCGTCCACGCGAAGCGGAGTCGTCCGCCCGCTCTCGCCCGCCCTGCGTCCGCGCGTGGCGACCGAGCCCGCCGATGTCGCCGCCGAGGCCATCGAGGCCGAGGCGACGGACGAGCCCGCGGACATCGCGGACATCGAGCCGAGCGAAGAATCGGTGGCGACCGCAGCTGCGGAAGACCAATGAGAATCCATGTGCATGACCGTTTCCCCCGGTTTTTGTGACGTCTCCCCCCGGAGACGCTCCCTGCCAATCGGCAGCCGGAGAACGAGGAACTGCGTCGAACGCGGGCACGCCCACAGGACGTGTAGCCCGCCGAGCGCATCCCCCGACACCCCGACGACTTCTGAAGATAGTTGAGGTGCTGTCAATTCAGAAGAGGAATCGTTCACCAAGGTGTTCACCCCGATCGGAGTACGTCACTCCGGTGCACCACCCAGGCCCCTCCAGTGCGCCCCCTTACCGGCGGTAGACCTGGGCACTCACCCTGCGTCACCCCCTCCGGCGCGAGCGGACACGCCGAGCCGCCTCCGCACACCCAAATCGACGGTTCCTGACAGGCGTGTGGACAAACGGCCCGCGCCGATGCCTCATGGACGGGTGAAGGCTGCATTCTCCCGGGGAACGGCCCCGGGCCCGGCGCCGGGCGCGCGCATTCTCGTGGTGGGCGGTGGATACGTCGGGATGTACACGGCCTTGAGACTCCAGCGGAATCTCAAGGGCGAGCTGGCCCGCGGGGCGGCCGAGATCGTGGTCGTGACGCCCGACCCGTACATGACGTACCAGCCCTTCCTGCCGGAGGCCGCCGCCGGGTCCATCTCGCCGCGGCACGTCGTGGTGCCGCTGCGCCGGGTCCTCGACAAGTGCCGGGTGCTGATCGGCGAGGCGGAATCGATCGACCACGCCAAGCGGACCGCCGTCCTGACCACCCTCGCCACCGAGGAGGAGGGCACCGGCAGCCTCGAACTCCCCTACGACGAACTGGTCATGGCCCCCGGTTCGGTCTCCCGCACCCTCCCGGTGCCCGGCCTCGCCGAGCACGGCATCGGCTTCAAGACCGTCGAGGAGGCCATCGGACTGCGCAACCACGTCATCGAGCAGATGGACATCGCCTCCTCCACCCGCGACCCCGCGGTCCGCGACGCCGCCCTCACCTTCGTCTTCGTCGGTGGCGGCTACGCGGGCGTCGAGGCCCTGGCCGAACTCCAGGACATGGCCCACTACGCCACGCGCTACTACCACAACCTCGCCCCGGCGGACATGAAATGGCTGCTCGTCGAGGCGACCGGCCGGATCCTGCCCGAGGTCGGCGAGGACCTCGGCCGCTACACGGTCAGCGAGCTGCGCCGCCGCAACATCGACGTACGCCTGGAAACCCGCCTCGACTCCTGCGCCGACCGCGTCGCCAGGCTCAGCGACGGTGCGCACTTCCCGACCCGCACCCTGGTGTGGACGGCGGGCGTCAAACCGCACCCCGTGCTCGCCGCCAGCGACCTGCCGCTCACCGACCGCGGACGGCTGAAGTGCACCACCCACCTGAGCGTCGACGGGGCCCGGCACGCCTGGGGCGCGGGCGACGCCGCCTCCGTCCCCGACGTCACGGCCGCCGAGGAGGGCGCCGTGTGCGCGCCCAACGCCCAGCACGCCGTCCGCCAGGCCAAGTTGCTCGGCGACAACCTCGCCGCCTCGCTCCGCGGCGAACCCCTGACCGGCTACGCCCACAAGTACGCGGGGTCCGTCGCCTCGCTCGGCCTGCACAAGGGCGTCGCCCACGTCTACGGCCGCAAACTCAAGGGCTACCCCGCCTGGTTCATGCACCGCGCGTACCACCTCAGCCGGGTGCCGACGTTCAACCGCAAGGCGCGCGTACTGGCCGAGTGGACCCTGTCCGGCCTGTTCAAACGCGAGATCGTCTCGCTCGGCTCCCTGGAACATCCGCGGGCCGAGTTCGCGATGGCCGCGGGCGGCGAGCACCACAGGAGCGGCGGCACCGACGGGAAGAACGGCCGGCCCGGCGCGGGCGGGAAGAACGGCCGGCCCGGCGCGGGCGGGCGCGGCGATACGGACAACAGTGGTGGCGGGAGCGGTGGCGGTGGCGGCGACGAGGGCCGAAAGCGCGGCGACGGTACGGACGACGGGGTCGGCAACTCGCCCTGAACCACCGTGGAGCGAGCGGCCCTCGGCGTCGGCGCACGCGTGACGGCGGCCCGGGATGCATCCCCGATCCGGCCGCGCACCGGACACCGAGCCCGAGCCACCCGAGCCAATCGCGGGCGAACCGACGGCAACGCCCCGCGGTCCGTCCCCCGTCGAGCCGACGCACGGAACACCGTCCGCTCGCGAACGAGCAGTCGTACGGCCGGAGTTCACCGTAGATTCACTGGAGCGGCACCCGCCGTTCGGGCCGGGACGGCGAGACGACCCGCGTCCCGTCCACCGGCGCTCCGCCCGGGATCCATGCCCGGCCCGGCCGGAATCCGTCACGAATCCTCCGGTACGGGAACTTGACCAGCTCTTCGGGCGTCTGACGGATGTCGGTCCGGTCCGCCACACTGTTCCCGCTGACCATGGCGGCACGTCCGCCTTCCACACCCGACAAAGGCCCAGATCCGTGCACATCCCACCCGGACACGATCCCCGCACTTGGCTCCCCACGGCCCCGGCCTGCGGAATTCCGACCGGGTGCACGGCCAGGCCCACCACCACAACACGAGGGCTGCATCGGTGAACTTCACGCGCTGGAGCGCCCGGCTCCCCGGAGCGCAGCGCCGCACCGCGACGCGGGCCGCCGCCTCCCCGGGGCCGCGCCCCGAGACGCCCGTGCCCGCCGCCCGCGGCGAACAGGGCGCCGGTACGGCACCGATGGGCGACCTCCCCGCCCGCGAGGTGCTCGACCGCATCCCCGCCCTGGTCGCCCTCGTCCACGGCCCTGACCACCGCCTCAGCTACCTCAACGACGCCTACGTCAGCGCCTTCGGCCCCCGCGTCCTCGGTACGCCCGCCCGCGAGGCGCTCACCGAACTCGAAGCCTTCGGGCTGCCCGAACTCCTCGACCAGGTGACGCGCAGCGGCACCCCGCGCACCGTCAAGTCCCGTAAGGCGCCCGGCGGTCGCTCGTACACCCTGACCTGCACACCCGTCGAGGCGGTGCCCGGCTCGACGGAGACCGGCGTCCTGATCTTCGCCGCCGACGTCACCGACCACGCCGAGGCCGCCGAGCGGCTGCGCGCCAGCGAGCGCCGCCACCGCGAGACCGCGGTGACCCTCCAGCGCTCGCTGCTGCCCCAGGAGTTGGAGGAGCCCGACGACCTGCGGATCGCGGTCACCTACCAGCCCGGCGGTACGGACGCGGCGGTCGGCGGCGACTGGTACGACGTCATCACCCTCGGCGGCGGCCGCACCGCGCTCGTCATCGGCGACGTGATGGGCCGCGGGGTGCGGGCCGCCGCGGTGATGGGCCAACTGCGCACGGCGGTACGCGCGTACGCCCGCCTGGACCTGCCCCCGCACGAGGTGATCCAGCTCCTGGACGGCCTCGCCACCGAGATCGACGCCAACCAGATCGCCACCTGCGTCTACGCCGTGCACGACCCCAACGAGGGCCGCCTGGTCTACAGCTCGGCCGGTCACCTGCCGATCCTCGTACGCGACGAGAAGGGCACCGTCCACCGCGCCGACGAGATCACCGGGCCACCGCTGGGCACCGGCGGCTGGCTGCACACCTCCGGCTCGGTACCGCTCACGCCCGGCTCGACCGCCGTGCTGTACACCGACGGGCTCGTGGAACGCCGCGGCGAGGACATCGACGTCGGGGTCTCCGCCCTCGAACAGGCCCTCGCCGGAGCCCAGGGCAGCCCCAAGGTCGTCTGCGACCGGCTGCTGCGCACGGCGGGCGTCACCGCGGACCACGACGACGATGTCGCGGTCCTCGTCCTCCAGCACCCCTCGCGCGCGGGCGCCCGCGGCGAGCTGTTCCGCAACGCGGCGCTCGACCTGCTCGGCGGGGTCGAGGCCACGCCGCGCGCCCGCGCCTTCGCCTCCGGCGTCCTGGCCAGCTGGCGCTTCCCGACCGAACTGCGCGACCTCGGCGTCCTCGCGGTCAGCGAACTCGTCGCCAACTCGCTCCAGCACGGCACCCCGCCGATGCGCCTGCGGCTGCGCCGCACCGACCGACGGCTCATCGTCGAGGTCACCGACAGCGACGAACACCTCCCGCGCCGCCGCCGCGCCGAACCCGGCGACGAGACCGGCCGCGGCATCTCGATCATCGCCACCATCGCCTCCAACTGGGGCTCCCGCCGCACACCCGGCGGCGGCAAGTCGGTCTGGTGCGAGTTCGCGCTGCCGCGTACCGAGGAGCGGGGGGCGGTGGCGGGCGGGGCGTGGGATCCGCAGGAGCCGGAGAGGCCGGAGAGCCAGGAGAGCCAGGAGAGCCTGACGGCGGATCAGGAGGACTGGGCGGATTCCGAGGGGTGGGCGGATCCGGACGCCGCTTGGGCGGCGGGCCGGGGGGAGCCGCTCGGTGGAGACGACGTGGCGGGTACGGACGACGCGGCCGGCGCGGAGGACGCGGACGACCCGGTGGAGCGGAGTGAGGTCGTGGGGCACGTGGGAAAGGAAGCGGCGCCCCCCGAGCCGAGTTGACCGGAGGGCGCCGTACGCAGTCGTCGGCCGTGAGGCCCTGGGGGGTTGGCCCGGGCAGGCCCGGACTCGGGCTCGGGCGTGTGCCTCAGGCGGGTGAGGTCTGCGGCCTCGGTTCGGTCTCCGGGTGCGGGTGGCCGCCCTGCGCGACCACGCGGGTGCCGCGCAGCGCCGGGCGGTCCTGCACCGGGGTGAGCCGCTGCCCGAGGCTGACGGCGAGGGCCGTGATCCCGAGTGAGACCAGCAGGAACGCCACGATGTACGGGCCGTGCAGGGTGGCACCCATCGGCCCGCCCACCGCCGGACCCACGGCCAGCGCCAACTGCTTTACCAGCGCGAAGGCCGAGTTGTACTGCCCGACCATGCCTTCCGGAGCCAGCTCCGCGACCAGCGGCGGCACGGTCGGCGAGAGCATCGCCTCACCGAGCCCGAACAGGGCGTACGTGGACACGAACGCGGCCGTCGCCATCGCCTGGCTGCCGTGCCCGAGTCCCGCGTACCCGGCGAACGCCCAGGCCAGCGCCCACAGCAGACCGACCGCGGCGATGACCCGCGAACGCCGCCGCCGCTCCACGAACCGCAGCACCGCGAACTGCGCCACCACGATCACCGCGGTGTTGGCCGCGAGCGCGAGGCCCAGCGTGGACGGCGAGATCCCGGCGGCCTCCACGCCATACGCGGAGAGCCCCGACTCGAACTGTCCGTAGCAGGCGAAGAACAGCACGAACCCGAGCACGCACAGCTGCACCATCGCCCGGTGCCCGAGCAGCGCACGCAACCCACCCCGGGGCGCGTCCTTGTGCGGCGCGCCCCCACCGAGCGCGGGCGTACGCGGCAGACGGACGCCGAGGGCAATTCCGGCGAGCACCAGGAACATCGCCGCCTCGATCGAGAACAGCACGATGAAGGTGTCCGGCCGGTGCTCGTCGACGATCTGCCCGCCGAGCAGACCGCCGATGCCGAGCCCCAGGTTCTGCAGGAAGAACTGCATGGCGAAGGACCGGGTCCGCCGCTCCGGCTCCACACACCAGACGATCATCGTCGCCAGCGCGGGCTGGATGACGGCGGTGCCCGCACCGAGCAGCCCCGCGGTCAGCACGGCCGAGACCGCCGTGTCCGCGAAACCGAGACCGAGCGCGCCCACCGCGGCGACGACCGAGGCCACCACGACCACCGGCAGCGGTCCGCGCCGGTCGATGGTGCGGCCGGTGACGGGCAGGACGACCAGGGCGGCCATGGCAAAGGCGCCGAGTACCAGGCCGGCGGTAGTGGCACCGAGGCCACGCACCTGCGCCACATACACATAGAGGAACGGCACCGTGAAGCCGATACCGAACGCACTCAGCAAGCTGCCTGTCTGGATCCGGCGCAGCGCGCCCATCGCCCTGGTCACTTTCACCTGCCCCTGTCTGTAGGAGGCCTCGCCACCGGAGACCTCTTAGGAATGAAGACTTAGAACCTAAAGTTCGAAGCTAAACACTACACACCCAAGGACTTCGATGCCAAGTTGGGCCGTGCCATACTGACCGGCCATGGGCGACAACCCCGGCGACGTCGAGCGCACGCTCGAGGAACAGATCGCCGCCTACCAGCGCGAATTCCAGGACCTCGACCCCCAGGTCGAGAAGATCGTCTCGGCCCTCGGCCGCCTCAACCGGCGGATGAACGTGGCCTACGGCAGACAGACGGCGACCCTCGGCATCAGCAACGCCGAGTGGGAGGTCCTCAAGGCCCTCGTCCTGTCCGGCGCCCCGTACCAGATGGGCCCCGGCGAACTCGCCAAGCGACTGGGCCTCACGCCCGCGGCCATGACCCACCGCATCGACCGGATGGTCGCGGAGGGTCTGGTCACCCGGGAGCGCGACGAGACCAACCGGGTACGCGTGAACATCGAGCTCACCGGCGAGGGCCGGGAGAAGTGGCTGGAGGCCATGCGGCTCGCCACCGTCTTCGAGGAGGACCTCCTCCAGGACCTCTCCGCCCCGGAGCGCACCGCCCTCGGCGAAGTCCTCACCCGCCTCCTCAAGCGGGTCGAGCAGGCCCAGCCGGACGCGGGCGGACGCCTCAACGACCTGGACTGAAGGGCCACTTGGGAGCCATCCGGGGGACTCGTCCGGGACGCACCCGCGTCACTTGACAGCCCCCTTCCCGATCCGTAAGGTTCTTCGAGTTGCCACGGAGCCGGAAGGTTACGAGGCAGCACCTCCCGCCGCAGTAGCGGCAACCCAAACTCTCAGCACGACTCCCCGACGGGGTCAATTCGGCATGCCCGAATTGCATTCCAGCCGCTCGATTATGAGTGAACCGGAGAATGGGCTAGAGTTTGAAACGTCGGAACGGCCGCGAGGCCGGAAAGACATCCCGCCGACAGGGAAATCGGAACCGAAAGGGTCTGATAGAGTCGGAAACACCGAAGGGAAGCGCCCGGAGGAAAGCCCGAGAAAGTAACTTGGGTGAGTACAAAGGAAGCGTCCGTTCCTTGAGAACTCAACAGCGTGCCAAAAGTCAACGCCAGATATGTTGATACCCCGTCTCCAGCATTAGCTGGGGCGAGGTTCCTT
Source organism: Streptomyces sp. NA04227 (assembly GCF_013364195.1). NCBI lineage: Bacteria > Bacillati > Actinomycetota > Actinomycetes > Kitasatosporales > Streptomycetaceae > Streptomyces > Streptomyces sp. NA04227. The sequence continues at coordinate 4,434,614 of NZ_CP054918.1, forward strand.
TGAAGAAAACACAGCGAGGACGCTGTGTGCGAGAGCGATTATTCCTTGCTCTCGCACCGCTCTCGTGATGTGTCATCCCGATTACGGGAAAACATTCACGGAGAGTTTGATCCTGGCTCAGGACGAACGCTGGCGGCGTGCTTAACACATGCAAGTCGAACGATGAAGCCGCTTCGGTGGTGGATTAGTGGCGAACGGGTGAAGAGTTTGATCCTGGCTCAGGACGAACGCTGGCGGCGTGCTTAACACATGCAAGTCGAACGATGAAGCCGCTTCGGTGGTGGATTAGTGGCGAACGGGTGAGTAACACGTGGGCAATCTGCCCTGCACTCTGGGACAAGCCCTGGAAACGGGGTCTAATACCGGATAACACCCTCTCTCGCATGGGAGAGGGTTGAAAGCTCCGGCGGTGCAGGATGAGCCCGCGGCCTATCAGCTTGTTGGTGAGGTAGTGGCTCACCAAGGCGACGACGGGTAGCCGGCCTGAGAGGGCGACCGGCCACACTGGGACTGAGACACGGCCCAGACTCCTACGGGAGGCAGCAGTGGGGAATATTGCACAATGGGCGAAAGCCTGATGCAGCGACGCCGCGTGAGGGATGACGGCCTTCGGGTTGTAAACCTCTTTCAGCAGGGAAGAAGCGAAAGTGACGGTACCTGCAGAAGAAGCGCCGGCTAACTACGTGCCAGCAGCCGCGGTAATACGTAGGGCGCAAGCGTTGTCCGGAATTATTGGGCGTAAAGAGCTCGTAGGCGGCTTGTCACGTCGGTTGTGAAAGCCCGGGGCTTAACCCCGGGTCTGCAGTCGATACGGGCAGGCTAGAGTTCGGTAGGGGAGATCGGAATTCCTGGTGTAGCGGTGAAATGCGCAGATATCAGGAGGAACACCGGTGGCGAAGGCGGATCTCTGGGCCGATACTGACGCTGAGGAGCGAAAGCGTGGGGAGCGAACAGGATTAGATACCCTGGTAGTCCACGCCGTAAACGGTGGGCACTAGGTGTGGGCAACATTCCACGTTGTCCGTGCCGCAGCTAACGCATTAAGTGCCCCGCCTGGGGAGTACGGCCGCAAGGCTAAAACTCAAAGGAATTGACGGGGGCCCGCACAAGCGGCGGAGCATGTGGCTTAATTCGACGCAACGCGAAGAACCTTACCAAGGCTTGACATACACCGGAAACGGCCAGAGATGGTCGCCCCCTTGTGGTCGGTGTACAGGTGGTGCATGGCTGTCGTCAGCTCGTGTCGTGAGATGTTGGGTTAAGTCCCGCAACGAGCGCAACCCTTGTCCCGTGTTGCCAGCAGGCCCTTGTGGTGCTGGGGACTCACGGGAGACCGCCGGGGTCAACTCGGAGGAAGGTGGGGACGACGTCAAGTCATCATGCCCCTTATGTCTTGGGCTGCACACGTGCTACAATGGCCGGTACAATGAGCTGCGATACCGCGAGGTGGAGCGAATCTCAAAAAGCCGGTCTCAGTTCGGATTGGGGTCTGCAACTCGACCCCATGAAGTCGGAGTCGCTAGTAATCGCAGATCAGCATTGCTGCGGTGAATACGTTCCCGGGCCTTGTACACACCGCCCGTCACGTCACGAAAGTCGGTAACACCCGAAGCCGGTGGCCCAACCCTTGTGGAGGGAGCTGTCGAAGGTGGGACTGGCGATTGGGACGAAGTCGTAACAAGGTAGCCGTACCGGAAGGTGCGGCTGGATCACCTCCTTTCTAAGGAGCATCTAGGCCGCCAAGCTTGCTTGGTGGTCCAGAGCCATAACGCAGGCGAACGTCCTGCGATGGTCGCTCATGGGTGGAACGTTGACTATTCGGCACAGACAGTTGGATGGGTTCACTAGTACTGCTCTTCGGAGCGTGGAACGTGGAGATCGTCAACTGGCTGTGCCGGGCGCGCTGTTGGGTGTCTGAGGGTGCGAGCGTGAGCTCGCCCTTCGGTATGCCGGCCCCAGTGAACTCGGACTCTGGTTCGGGGTGGTGGGTGGTTGGTCGTTGTTTGAGAACTGCACAGTGGACGCGAGCATCTGTGGCCAAGTTTTTAAGGGCGCACGGTGGATGCCTTGGCACCAGGAACCGATGAAGGACGTGGGAGGCCACGATAGGCCCCGGGGAGCTGTCAACCGAGCTGTGATCCGGGGGTGTCCGAATGGGGAAACCCGGCAGTCGTCATGGGCTGTCACCCTTGCCTGAACACATAGGGCATGTGGAGGGAACGCGGGGAAGTGAAACATCTCAGTACCCGCAGGAAGAGAAAACAACCGTGATTCCGGGAGTAGTGGCGAGCGAAACTGGATGAGGCTAAACCTCAAGCGTGTGAGACCCGGCAGGGGTTGCGCTTGGGGTGTTGTGGGATCTCTCTTCTGTCGTCTGCCGGCGGCAGGACGAGTCAGAAACCGTTGATGTAGGCGAAGGACATGCGAAAGGTCCGGCGTAGAGGGTAAGACCCCCGTAGCTGAAACATTAGCGGCTCGTTTGAGAGACACCCAAGTAGCACGGGGCCCGAGAAATCCCGTGTGAATCTGGCGGGACCACCCGCTAAGCCTAAATATTCCCTGGTGACCGATAGCGGATAGTACCGTGAGGGAATGGTGAAAAGTACCCCGGGAGGGGAGTGAAATAGTACCTGAAACCGTGTGCCTACAAGCCGTGGGAGCGTCGGACACACTTTGTGTGTCTCGTGACTGCGTGCCTTTTGAAGAATGAGCCTGCGAGTTTGCGGTGTGTTGCGAGGTTAACCCGTGTGGGGAAGCCGTAGCGAAAGCGAGTCCGAATAGGGCGGTTTAGTAGCGCGCTCAAGACCCGAAGCGGAGTGATCTAGCCATGGGCAGGTTGAAGCGGAGGTAAGACTTCGTGGAGGACCGAACCCACCAGGGTTGAAAACCTGGGGGATGACCTGTGGTTAGGGGTGAAAGGCCAATCAAACTCCGTGATAGCTGGTTCTCCCCGAAATGCATTTAGGTGCAGCGTCGTGTGTTTCTTGCCGGAGGTAGAGCACTGGATAGGCGATGGGCCCTACCGGGTTACTGACCTTAGCCAAACTCCGAATGCCGGTAAGTGAGAGCGCGGCAGTGAGACTGTGGGGGATAAGCTCCATGGTCGAGAGGGAAACAGCCCAGAGCATCGACTAAGGCCCCTAAGCGTACGCTAAGTGGGAAAGGATGTGGAGTCGCAGAGACAACCAGGAGGTTGGCTTAGAAGCAGCCATCCTTGAAAGAGTGCGTAATAGCTCACTGGTCAAGTGATTCCGCGCCGACAATGTAGCGGGGCTCAAGCGTACCGCCGAAGTCGTGTCATTGCAGCAATACTCCCAACGGAGGCTGTGATGGGTAGGGGAGCGTCGTGTGCCGGGTGAAGCCGCGCCGGAAGGCAGTGGTGGACGGTTCACGAGTGAGAATGCAGGCATGAGTAGCGATACAAACGTGAGAAACGTTTGCGCCGATTGACTAAGGGTTCCTGGGTCAAGCTGATCTGCCCAGGGTAAGTCGGGACCTAAGGCGAGGCCGACAGGCGTAGTCGATGGATAACCGGTTGATATTCCGGTACCCGCTGTAGAGCGTCAAACATTGAATCCAGTGATGCTAAGCCCGTGAAGCCGTTCCGGACCCTTCGGGGAATGGAAAGTGGTGGAGCCGGTGACCCGAGCTGGTAGTAGGTGAGTGATGGGGTGACGCAGGAAGGTAGTCCATCCCGGGCGGTGGTTGTCCCGGGGTAAGGGTGTAGCCCGTCATCTAGGTAAATCCGGATGGCACGTGGGTGAGACCTGATGCCGAGCCGATTGTGGTGAAGTGGATGATCCTATGCTGTCGAGAAAAGCCTCTAGCGAGTTTTATGGCGGCCCGTACCCTAAACCGACTCAGGTGGTCAGGTAGAGAATACCGAGGCGTTCGGGTGAACTATGGTTAAGGAACTCGGCAAAATGCCCCCGTAACTTCGGGAGAAGGGGGGCCATTTCTGGTGATGAGCTTCGCGCTCTGAGCTGGGGGTGGCCGCAGAGACCAGCGAGAAGCGACTGTTTACTAAAAACACAGGTCCGTGCGAAGCCGTAAGGCGATGTATACGGACTGACGCCTGCCCGGTGCTGGAACGTTAAGGGGACCGGTTAGTCACATTTCGGTGTGGCGAAGCTGAGAACTTAAGCGCCAGTAAACGGCGGTGGTAACTATAACCATCCTAAGGTAGCGAAATTCCTTGTCGGGTAAGTTCCGACCTGCACGAATGGCGTAACGACTTCTCGACTGTCTCAACCATAGGCCCGGTGAAATTGCACTACGAGTAAAGATGCTCGTTTCGCGCAGCAGGACGGAAAGACCCCGGGACCTTTACTACAGTTTGATATTGGTGTTCGGTTCGGCTTGTGTAGGATAGGTGGGAGACTGTGAACTCTGGACGCCAGTTCAGGGGGAGTCGTTGTTGAAATACCACTCTGGTCGTGCTGGATGTCTAACCTGGGTCCGTGATCCGGATCAGGGACAGTGTCTGATGGGTAGTTTAACTGGGGCGGTTGCCTCCTAAAGGGTAACGGAGGCGCCCAAAGGTTCCCTCAGCCTGGTTGGTAATCAGGTGTTGAGTGTAAGTGCACAAGGGAGCTTGACTGTGAGACCGACGGGTCGAGCAGGGACGAAAGTCGGGACTAGTGATCCGGCGGTGGCTTGTGGAAGCGCCGTCGCTCAACGGATAAAAGGTACCCCGGGGATAACAGGCTGATCTTCCCCAAGAGTCCATATCGACGGGATGGTTTGGCACCTCGATGTCGGCTCGTCGCATCCTGGGGCTGGAGTCGGTCCCAAGGGTTGGGCTGTTCGCCCATTAAAGCGGTACGCGAGCTGGGTTTAGAACGTCGTGAGACAGTTCGGTCCCTATCCGCTGTGCGCGTAGGAATATTGAGAAGGGCTGTCCCTAGTACGAGAGGACCGGGACGGACGAACCTCTGGTGTGCCAGTTGTTCTGCCAAGGGCATGGCTGGTTGGCTACGTTCGGGAGGGATAACCGCTGAAAGCATCTAAGCGGGAAGCCTGCTTCGAGATGAGTATTCCCACCTCCTTGAGAGGGTAAGGCTCCCAGTAGACGACTGGGTTGATAGGCCAGATATGGAAGCCCTGTAAGGGGTGGAGTTGACTGGTACTAATAGGCCGAGGGCTTGTCCTCAGTTGCTCGCGTCCACTGTGTTGGTTCTGAAACCACGAACAACCTCCACACCCATATTGTTTGGGTGTGATACTGGTTGGTGTTTCATAGTGTTTCGGTGGTCATAGCGTGAGGGAAACGCCCGGTTACATTCCGAACCCGGAAGCTAAGCCTTACAGCGCCGATGGTACTGCAGGGGGGACCCTGTGGGAGAGTAGGACGCCGCCGAACTATAGTGTTTCGGTGGTCATAGCGTGAGGGAAACGCCCGGTTACATTCCGAACCCGGAAGCTAAGCCTTACAGCGCCGATGGTACTGCAGGGGGGACCCTGTGGGAGAGTAGGACGCCGCCGAACTAAAATTGAGAAGAATGCGTGTGAGCCCCTGTACCGGGATACGGTACGGGGGCTTTCCGCATTTCCGGACCTATTTCCAGACTCTTTTCCCGGGTCTTATTCGGTTGCTCGTCGGGCGGTGGAGGCCTCAGCATCGGGGCATGGACCATGTGATTCGCCGGGTGCGGGCTGAGGAGTGGGTGGCAGTGCGGGAGCTGCGGCTTGCCGCGCTGCTCGACCCTGCGGCGCCGATCGCTTTCCTGGACACGTACGAACAGGCCGTGGCGCGACCCGATGAGTTCTGGCAGGAGCGTACGGAGCGGGCCGCTGAGGGCGTTGCCGCGGCGCAGTTCGTGGCCGAGACGCCGGACGGGGGCTGGGACGGGTCGGTGACCGTGATCGTCGAAGAGCCCGGTGGCAAGGACTACTTCGGGCAGGTCATCGAGGCCCGGCAGGTGCATCTGGTCGGCGTTTTCGTGCGGCCGGAGCAGCGCGGGCGCGGGGTCACCGAGGCACTGTTCGAAGCCGCCGTGGACTGGGCCTGGAGTGCGGCAGGAGTGAGCAGGGCACGGCTGTTCGTGCACCGGGACAACCCGCGCGCCGAAGGCTTCTACCGCCGGTTCGGCTTCGTACCGACCGGAGTGCTCGCGCCCGAAGCGGACGGCCCCGAGCGGGAGTTCGTGCTGGACCACTGAACCCCTGACGGCTGCCGTCCGCTCGCGGGAGTTCTCGTTAGCGGCGCTTCTTCGGGGTCGTCACCGGGCGGTCGTTCTTGAGCTCGTCGAAGAGTCTGGACGATTGGTGTTTGTCCCACTTGATCACGTTGCCCTTGGGCGTGGGGATGCCGATGCCGGCGACGGGAACGTTGATCTGTTTGCCCTTGCCGCCCGAGACGCTCTGCACCGCGCGGAACATCTTGGTGAGTTGGCGCAGGTTCATGTCCTTGTCGACGATCAGAGTGTCCAGACCGGCCCGTACCGCGGGATACATCGAGGACGGGTCGAGGAGGGTGTCGGGCTGGGCGGCCTGGTGGGCGAGCGAGGAGAGGAACTTCTGCTGGTTCTGGGTGCGGCCCAGGTCGCCCTCCTTCTCCTGGTGACGTTGCCGGACGAAGGCGAGCGCCTGCCGGCCGCCGAGGCTCTGGCAGCCCTTCTTGAGGTCGGCGCCGGACTTCTTGTCCTTGATGTCGCGGTCCAGGCACATCCGGACACCGCCGATGGCGTCGACGATCTTGACGAAGCCTGCGAAGCCGATCTCCGCGTAATGGTCGATACGCAGGCCGGTGTTGCGTTCGATGGTGTGGGCGAGCAGCTCGGGGCCGCCGTAGGCGAAGGTGGCGTTGAGCTTGTCCTTGGCGGGCTGGAGGAACTTGCCGGTGGACGGGTCGCGATGGCTCGGGATGGTGATCTGGGAGTCGCGCGGCAGGCTGACCATGCTGGTGCCGTTGGCGCCGGTGTGCAGCACGATGATCGAGTCCGTGCGGCGCCCGCCGCCGCCTCCGGCGTGCAGGTCCTTCACGGCGTCGTCGGAGAGACCGTCACGGCTGTCCGAGCCCACGATCAGGTAGTTGGTGCCCTTGCCGGGGGGCGGGCGGTCGCCGTAGGCGCCGAGGTCGACCTCGCGGTGCAGCCGCGTCTCGGCCCAGCCGTAGGTGCCCGCGGTCGCGGCGACCAGCGCGGCGAGCGAGGTGAGCAGTACGCGCCGCAGCTTCCTGCGCTTGCGCTTCGGGTTGCGTGCGTGTGTGCGCCGGGGCCCGTAGCGCGAGCTCGGGCGGTCGGCGAACCGTTCCAGCTGGGCGGTGCTCTCCGGGTCGGGCTCGGAGGAGGGGTCCGGGTACGGGCCCTCCCGGTGCGAGTCCGCGGAGGTTTCCCGGTACAAGTCCACGGCGGTATCCCCGTACGAATCCGTAGAGGTTTCCTCGTGCGAGTCCGCGGAGGTTTCCCGGTACGGGTCGGCCGAAATTTCCCCGTACGTGTCCGCGTACGACTCTCCGTACGGGCCCGCGTATCCCTGCGTGGCGGTGTCCGGATGTGGGGCGGGGCGCCACAGCGGTCCGGCGACGCGTACCGGATCGTGGTACGCCGCATGGTCGGTGAGGCGTTCGCCCCAGCCGTGGTCCCCCGTCCGCATGCTGTGTCCGGCCCGCTGGTCAAGCGGGTCTGTCATGGTCCGACTCCCTCGGTCCTGCTGCTGTGGTCCGACTCCCCCGGACCGTTTCTCCGGGCACTTCGGTGGGCCCGGCCGGTTTGCGCGTGGATTCGACGTGCCGGGCCGGTGAGGCGTTCCATCCCGGCCCGGCACGTCTTTCGGTGATGACGGTTTTTGGTCACTTCGACGGCAGGCGGCGCCGCTCGGGCGAGTCGACGAGTGGCTCTTCGGGCAGCAGCGGGTCCGCGGTGCCCGCGCGCTGCATGCTGTGCCACTTCAGACGGGTGCCGAGCAGTGCCGTGATCACGGAGTGGATCACCACCAGGTACATCAGCTGCCGGTAGACGAACAGCTGGAGCGGCAACGACCACAGCACGCGCAGCCGTTCCCGGTCCAGGCGCAGCGCGTACCAGGCCGTGAGCACCTGGACCATCAGGAAGCTGAGCCAGACCGTGACCGCCTGGGCGACGTCGTCGAAGAGGAAGCCGTACAGCGCGAAGAGGTCCACCAGCGGGCCGCACAGCGGCAGCAGGATCTGGAACAGCGCGATGTACGCCAGGCCGCGGCGGCCGAACCGGCCCGAGGGCCCGATCTCGCGCAGCGAGCTGCGGTGCTTCCACATCGACTGGAGGGTGCCGTAGCACCAGCGGTAGCGCTGGCGCCACAGCTGGCGCACGGTGGTGGGCACCTCGGTCCAGGCGACGGCGGACTCCACGTAGACCACCCGCCAGCCGGCCCGCCACATCGCCATGGTGAGGTCGGTGTCCTCGGCGAGGGTCTCGTCGCTGACGCCGCCGACGCCCATCAGCGCGTCCTTGCGGAAGGCGCCGATCGCGCCGGGCACGGTGGGCATGCACTCCAGGACCTCGGCCATCCGGCGGTCGAGGTTGAAGCCGAGCACGTACTCCAGGTGCTGCCACTTGCCGAGCAGGCTACGGCGGTTGCCGACCTTGGTGTTGCCGCTGACCGCGCCGACGGACGGGTGGGCGAGCGGCTGTACGAGCCGGGACAGTGCCTCCGGTTCGAGGATCGTGTCGGCGTCGACCATCACCACGATGTCGTGCCGGGCGTTGGCCAGGCCAGTGTTGAGCGCGCTGGGCTTGCCGCCGTTGGCTTTGCGGATGACGGTCACGCGCGGGTCGTCGATGGCCTCGGCGATGTCCGCGGTGGTGTCCGAGGAGCCGTCGTCGATCACGATGATCTGCAGCTCGGGATGGGTCGAGGCGAGCAGCGAGTAGACGGTCGAGGCGATGCCCGCCTCCTCGTTGTACGCGGGGACCAGCACCGTCACCGGGTCACGGACCTCGCGCAGCCGGGGCGCCCCGGGCCGGTAGGTGTGCAGCCTGCGCACATGCATCCGGGCGAACACCATCAGCATCAGCATCCGCAGGACGCCGAGGGAGCCCGAGAAGATCAGCGTCCACTTCATGAGCTTGGCGAACAGGCTGCCGAGTTGCTGGGACCAGATGAAGCCGACGCCCTTGATCTGCTGATCGACCGGGGCCGGGCTGACGAAGGACGGACGGCCGAGGCCGCCGCTGATGGTGGTGAAGCGCTCGATGCCGCGGTTGCGCAGCAGGTCCTCGGTCTCGCGGTAGCCGAGGTTGGTGTGGCTGGCCTGCTTGACCATGCCACGGGTCGGGTCGCGGTCCTGTGCGTCGGCGGCGACGATCAGGTAGCCCTGGTCGGCGGCGCGTTCGGCGGCGGGCCACTCCGGCCCGCAGAGGGTGTCCGCCTCGGTGGTGTGCGGCAGTCGCAGCAGCCGGGTGTTGATGTCCGCGGTGCCCGCGAGCGCGGCCTGGGTCAGGGACAGTTCCAGGCGCGCGCGGAAGCGGGAGGCGACGCCGAGGTCACCGCCGGTGTAGGTGTACGAGCCGACCTCGTGGCCCTCGTGCACGATCCGCCGCATCAGCTCCGGGTGGCGCACCGCGCCCTGGCCGTAGACGAAGAAGGTGGCCCGGGCGTGGTGCTTGCGCAGCAGGTCCAGGATGCGCGGGGTCCACACCGGGTCGGGGCCGCCGTCGAAGGTCAGCGCGACGGTCCGCGCGGGCATGGCCGAGGTCTGCACGCCGTTCTCGCCGAAGCGCAGGATGGGCTGGCCGTCGTCGGCCTGCCGCGGGATGGGCTCTGTGCACGCCGGCTTGGTGCGCGCCGGGTCGACCTGGTGCGTGGCCCAGCCCTCGAAGAGCAGCGTGGCCACGATCACCGTCAGGACGAGCAGGAGCAGCAGCCAGTGTCCGCGTGGCGGTCGACGAACAGAGGCGTTCTGGCTCACCGCTGTGGGCCTCCGCTTCCGGCCCGGGGGTCGGGCGACGGGGGCGCGGGGGAGCGGCGGTGCCGGTCGGGGTGCGCCTCGGGGGAGGGCCGGTGGCCCTCGGCCTGGGCGCCGGGGTCGCGGCCCGGCCGGTCCGGACCCGAGGTCAGCGGGCCGGTGGTGCTGGGCGGCTGGGTGCCGACCGGCTTCCACAGTCCGGTGATCACGGTGCCGAGGAACAGCAGATAGCCGACGCAGACGCTGCCCACGGTCAGGGCCACGGCCTGGAGCAGTCTGCGACGCCAGCCCGAGTGGTCGATGAAGACGGGGCCCTGAGTGGCCTCGGGGTAGTGCGGTGTGTGCTGTGTCACGCCCGGCGGTGTCGGGTCGAACTCCCGGGACGTCGCCCGGGGCATCATGGCCGCGCCATGCCGCTGCCCGGGCGCCTCTGGTCGGCAGGTGACGGTGCCGGTATGAGCCCGTCGTGCGATGTGCTGGCTATGTGGGGGGTGCCGTGCACTTCTTGCTCCTGATCCGTGGCCGCGCGAACGCGGCACCTTACCGTGGGGGGTACGTACCCGAAGGTCCGTTTTGGTGCCTTGCGTAAGGCCTTTCGAACCCCACCCGGAGCCCGGCTTGTACGGATTTGACCGTACTGACACTCGCCGTCGCACCCCTCCCGGTGCCGCCGGGAAGCGCACTTGGACGAGCGTCCGCTCAGGTGCCGGGAGACCAGGAGGTGGCCGTCAGCCCTTACGCAGGCCCCCGACCCTACTCGGACAAACGGTGGCAGGCATCCCCCGCCCCAGCCGTCCTGCGGGTCCCGGGAGCTTCAACTGGCCGAATCAGAACGGGAGTTGGGCCTGGGGCCAGCGCGCGCGGGCCTGTTCCTGTGACCTGAGCAACGCCAGCGTGGGCAGACCCTGCTCCGCGCCGCCGGTGAGCAGGGCGGGCAGCTCGGGGAGCGGGGCGACGGCGGCGACGTCGTCGAGGACGAGGGTCATTGGTGGGTCGAGCCGACCGGAGGACGACCGTGCGGCCGCGCCCCGGCCGTGCTCGACCACGCTCGACGCCAGGGCGGTCAGCAACGGCATGGCCCCCGGCTGTGTCTTGGGGTCCTCGATGGGCTCGCCCACCACGTAGAGGGTGCCCCCTTCGGCGCCGAAGGAATCCAGGCTCACGGTGTCGGCGCGGTTCGGTGTGCAGGTCTCCCTGATGTGCACCGAGAACAGCGCCGACAGGCAGCGCGCGGTCAACTCCTGTGCCATGTCCCGGCGTTCGGGGTACGCGGTGAGCGCGGCCTCCAGCTCGCCCGCGGCGCCCGAGGCGGCCTTCGGATGCGACCGCAGAATCCGTACCGCCTCCTGCACGCCGGTGCCCTGCGCCCAGCGGTGCACATGCTTGAACTGGCGCCCGTCGACCGCCGCCGCGTGCAGGAAGCTGCGCAGCAGGGTCTCGGCCGTGTCGGCCATCGCCGCGTCCACCCGGGCCGCGGGCCGTACCGGCGCGAGCAGCGCCGCCGCCCGCGCGGCCGCGACAGCGCGCAGTTCGCAGCCGCGCGAGGGCGACCAGTGCAGCCGCGCCGGGGTGTCGCACAGATGTGCCGGGTCGTAGACCAGGACCGGGCCCAGCTTGGCGCGCGCGTCCTTGGTCTCCGCCCAGAGCGAGGGGTCCGAAGTGACGACCAGCGCGGGGCCTTCGGCGTCCTGCACGGCCTGTACGGCGGCGCGGCGGCGGGTGGCGTGGGGGCCGAGGATCAGAGGGGAGCGGGGGGAAGGGAGTGGGGAGGCCGTGGGGGTGGGGAAGGCGATGGGTGCGGGAGGGGTGCCAAGTCCGTTGTGATCAGGGGTTGTTGAGAGTGCGGAGGTGGGGTCGGGGTGGGCGGTTGTGGTGGGGGCGGTGCTCGTACCCGGAGTAGGGGAGGGGGCGTACGTAGCGGAAGTTCCGTACGTGTCAGGGGGGTTGGGGGCGGCCGACGGGCCGGGCGCTTGGGACGGGCCGGGGGGCTGTTCGGAGGGGTGTGGGCCGACCTCGGCCGTTCCTCCAGCTGTTGCCTGGCCCGGGGCGGTGCCCTTGCCCGCGTACTGGTCGGCGTTCGCCGGTTCCTCCGTACCCTCACCTGCCTGCGCCCGCTGGCGGGCGAACTCCGCGCGTTCGCGGGCCAGTTCGGCTTCGGCACGCTCGAGCTCGAAGGCGGCGCGGTCGCGGGCGAGTTCGGCTCGTCGGCGGGCGAACTCGGCGTCGTCGTAGGGCAGTTCGTTGGTGGAGGTGGCCGTGGCGTCCTTGTCCAGGGAGGGGGCTCCCGAGGTCTTGGAGCGTCCGTCGGCCGCCGCGCGCTCGCTTCGCCCCGGTGACCGCTTCCGCTGCCTGCCACGGGTGGACTCGCCGCGCCCGTAGGCCTGTTCGGCGGCGGCGCGGGCCTCCTCCTCGTAGGCAAGGTCCTTCTCGTGCTCCTCCTGCTGCCGTGCCTTGAGGGAGGCCTCGCGCTTACGGGCGCGTACCGCGCGCCAGCGGGCGAAGGTGCCCATCGCGAAGACGGTGAGGACCATCAGAACCATCATCTGGCCGATGAACAGACCCCAGAACAGGCCGTATCCGGTGAGCTGTTCGGCCGGGGTCTCGGGCCAGGCGCCGGTCAGGTCGTGCGGCTCGCCCATCAAGTGCCGCATGGCGAGCGGGGTGTGGGTGAAGGTGACGTCGTTGGGCCAGGCGCCCTTGGCGAAGAGCCCGGCGAGCCCGGTGGCGGACCAGGTCAGCACGGTGACGCCGAGCAGAAAGGCCAGTATGCCGATCACCAGGCCGTCCGGTACGCCCCGTTCGCCTTCGTCGCCCGGGCGCCGACGGCGTGCGTCCGCGCCCATCAGGCCACGCCTCCGGCCCTGGGGTCCCGCATCTCGGTTCCGGCGGCCCTCGTCCCGGCCATGTCCCTCACCTCAGGCCACGTCCTTCGTCCCGGCCGCGGCCCGTACCTCGTGGGCCGCGGCAGTTGTCGTCCGGTGCCGCGGCTGGTCGTGGCCGCGGCGCTTGTCGTCAGGTGTCGTCAGGTGCTGTGGTCATCGTCGCAGGCCCGGCCCTGTCCCGGTACCGGTGTCCGTGCGGAGATCCGCCCTTTCGGGGACCGCACGGGAGCGGCGGTGACCCGGCGCGGCGGTACCGGGCGCTGTCGCGGCGCCCCACCGGGGCGTCTACCCTGCCGGGGCGCCGTGCTCAGGCCACCGTCGAGTCGTTCATCTGCTGCTCCATGTACGCCGCCCGCCGCTCGGCCTCGAGTTCGGCGGCGCGCAGCGCGTCGTCCGCCAGCTCGGGGTCCACGCGGGAGGCCTCCGTCATGGCCCGGTCGGTGAAGACCAGCGGCCGCTCGGCCTCCGTGATCAGGTGCTTGACCACCTGCACATTGCCGTTCACGTCCCAGACCGCGATACCCGGGGTCAGCGTCGGAATGATCTCGACCGCCCAGCGCGGCAGGCCGAGCACGCGTCCGGTGGCCCGCGCCTCGTCGGCCTTCTGGGCGTAGATGGTCCGGGTCGAGGCCATCTTGAGGATCGCGGCCGCCTCCTTGGCCGCCGCGCCGTCGACGACGTCGGACAGGTGGTGCACCACCGCCACGAAGGACAGACCGAGCCGCCGCCCGAACTTCAGCAGCCGCTGGAACAGCTGCGCCACGAAGGGGGAGTTGATGATGTGCCAGGCCTCTTCGACCAGGAAGATGCGCTTCTTGCGGTCCGGCCTGATCCAGGTGTGCTCCAGCCAGACGCCGACGATCGCCATCAGGATCGGCATCGCGATCGAGTTGCGGTCGATGTGCGAGAGGTCGAAGACGATCAGCGGCGCGTCCAGGTCGATACCGACCGTCGTCGGACCGTCGAACATGCCCCGCAGGTCACCGTCGACCAGCCGGTCGAGCACCAGCGCGACGTCCAGTCCCCAGGCGCGTACGTCCTCCAGGGCGACGTTCATCGCCTCCGCGGAGTCCGGCTCCGGGTGCCGCAACTGCTCGACGATGTCGGTCAGTACGGGCTGTCGTGCGGTGATCGTCTCGTTGACGTAGGAGTGCGCCACCTTGAGGGCGAAGCCCGCGCGTTCGTCCAGACCGTGGCCCATGGCCACCTCGATGATGGTGCGCAGCAGCGCCAGCTGACCGGTCGAAGTGATCGACGGGTCAAGGGGGTTGAGCCGGATGCCCATGTCCAGGGCGGCCGTCGGGTCGAGCCGGATCGGGGTGATCCCCAGCTCCTCGGCGATCAGGTTCCACTCGCCGACGCCGTCCTCGCCCTGCGCGTCCAGGACCACGACCTGCCGGTCACGGAACCTCAACTGCCGTAGTACGTACGTCTTTTCCAGTGCCGACTTGCCGTTGCCGGACTCGCCGAGCACCAGCCAGTGCGGGGCCGGGAGTTGCTGGCCGTAGAGCTGGAAGGGGTCGTAGATGTAGCCCTTGCCGGAGTACACCTCGCGGCCGATGATCACGCCGGAGTCGCCGAGGCCGGGCGCGGCCGTGGGCAGATAGACGGCCTGGGCCTGGCCGGTGGAGGTGCGCACCGGCAGCCGGGTCGTCTCCACCTTGCCGAACAGGAAGGAGGTGAAGGCGTCCGTGAGGACGGACAGCGGATCCCGCATCAGGGCCTACCTCCGGATGCCGGTGGCGAACGGGAGCGTGTTGACGAAGGCCCGGTGGTGCTCGCGGTCGCACCATTCCAGCTTCAGGTACGACTTGCCCGCCGAGGCCCTTATCGTGCGCTTGTCCCGGGCCAGCGCCTCCGGGTTGCGCGAGGAGACCGTGATGTAGCCGACCAGGTTGACCCCGGCGGCGCCGCTGGCCAGGTCCTCGCCGCGCTGGTCGAGCCGCGAGTGGGCGGCGATGTCGCGCGGGTCGACGGTGCGGTTCATCTTGGCCGCACGACTGGCCTCTGCCGCGTCGTTGGTCTTCTCCGTGAGCATCCGCTCGATGGCGATCTCGGTCGGCTCCAGGTCCATCGTCACCGCGACGGTCCGGATCACGTCCGGGGTGTGCACGAGCAGCGGCGCCAGGAAGTTCACCCCGACCGGCGTCATCGGCCACTCCTTCACCCAGGCCGTGGCGTGGCACCAGGGCTCGCGGGTGCTGGACTCGCGGGTCTTGGCCTGGAGGTAGGTGGGCTCCATCGCGTCCAGCTCGGCCGGCCAGGCGTTGCGCTGGGTCATCGCCTGGATGTGGTCGATCGGATGGTCGGGGTCGTACATCGAATGCACCAGCGAGGCGAGCCTGCCCTGGCCGAGCGGCTGGCGCACTCGGATGTCGGCCTCCTGCAACCGCGAGCAGATATCGGTGAGTTCACGTGCCATGACGACGGCCAGACCCGAGTCCCGGTCCAGCCTGCGCCCGTCGTGCCCGCGCGCCGCCCGCGCCAAGGCCTGTGCCTCGGCGGCGAGTTCACGCGAGTAGTGCATACAGGCGACCAGATAGGCGCGGTGCTGCTCACTGCTCGTGGACACCATCGACTGCAACTGGTCGTACGAACCCCGCAGCCAGTGCGGCGACTTGTCGTCCCCGCGCTGGGCGACGTCCTTGGCGTGCGCGTCGGGGTCGGCGGGCAGCGTACGGGCCAGCATCTGCAGCCGGGTGACGAAACCGTCGCCGTTGGCCACATGCTTGAGCAGCGTCCCGAACCGGTCGACCAGGGCCTCCTGGTCCTCCGAGTCGCGCAGTCCGACGCCCGGGCCCTCGATCTCGATGGCGGCGGTCACGGTGCGGCGGTCCGCGTGCAGCAGTACGGCGATCTCGTCGGGGCCGAACGGCGCGGCCAGCCAGCTGATCCGGCCGATACCGGGCGGCGGGCCCACCTCGACCTCACGCCCGTCGAGGCGGGTGCCGGCCTCCACGGCGCCCGACTGGTAGGCACCGCCGCGGCGCAGATGACGCTTGAAACTCCGGTTGATCTCGAACCACTTGTAGAAGGTGCGCCCCTTGTACGGCACGTATACGGCGGCGAACGCCAGCAGCGGGAACCCCATGAGCAGCACGATCCGCAGGCTGAGCACCGGGACCAGCAGGCCGCACATCATGCCGAGGAAGGCGCCCACGACGATCAGGGCGATCTCGCCGGTCTCGCGGTTGCGGCCGATCATCGCGTTGGGCCTGGCCCGGCCGATCAGATAGGTACGGCGGGGCGAGACCGGATGCGAGGCGTGCGTCATGTCGGTCGTCAACGCCCGTCACCTCCCGAGCGGTTGGCGCTCTTGGCGCTGCGGTTCCCGGCATGCGGCGTGTTCGCCGGGCTGGTACGGGGTGCGGGGGCGCTGGTGCCGCCGCCGTCG
The DNA here is from genome assembly GCF_013364195.1 of Streptomyces sp. NA04227. Lineage (NCBI taxonomy): Bacteria > Bacillati > Actinomycetota > Actinomycetes > Kitasatosporales > Streptomycetaceae > Streptomyces > Streptomyces sp. NA04227. The sequence continues at coordinate 4,450,776 of NZ_CP054918.1, forward strand.
CCGCGGGTGCTGTGCGCCGCGACGCCGCCGCTGACCGGGTTCGAGGGCGCCTGGCCGCCGCCGCTGCCGCCGGAGTCGGCCCGGCTGCTGTGCGCCTTGATGCCCTGCGACACCAGGGCGGCGGGCGAGCTGATGACCGCGGCGGCGCGGTTCTCGGCGCCCCGCGAGAGCCGGTTGTTGCGCGAGGCGGCGATCTCGTCGCCGAAGCCCGGCACGAAGCGGTAGATCATGGCGCTCGCGAAGATGGCGAGCAGGATGATCGCGAGCCCGGAGACCACGGCCGAGAAGGAGTCGGGACCGTCGTCGGTGCTGAGCGCCCCGGCGAGGCCCAGCACGATCACGATCACCGGTTTCGCCAGGATCACCGCGATCATGATTCCGGCCCAGCGGCGTACGTGCGTCCACAGGTTCTTGTCCACCAGGCCCGCGTACACCACGGTGCCCAGCAGCGCGCCCACGTACAGCAGTGCCGCTCTGATGACCAGTTCGAGCCAGAGCACCCCGGCCGCGAGGATCGACACCAGCGAGACCACGATCAGCATGATCGGTCCGCCGCCGATGTCCTCGCCCTTCTTCAGGGCACCGGAGAAGTTCCCGAAGAACACGTCGGTCTGCCCGCCCGTGGTCTTGGCGAGCACATCGGTGATGCTGTCGGTGGCCGAGACCACCGTGTACAGGATCAGCGGCGTGAAGGCGGAGGCCAGCACCGTCAGCCACAGGAACCCGACCGCCTCACCGATAGCCGTGCTCAACGGCACCCCACGCACCGCCCGCTTCGCCACGGCCAGCAGCCACAGCAGCAGCGTCAGCACGGTCGACGCGGCGAAGACCACGGCGTACTGCTGGAGGAAGGTGGGGTTGGTGTAGTCGACTTGGGCGGTTTCTTTTACTGCTTCGGAGAGTTTGTCGATGGTCCACGAAGCGGCCTCGGCACAGCTCTTGGAGAGGGAGGCCAGGGGGTCGAGGGGGGTGCCCTTGACCGGGTTGGTCGGGTCGGGGGCACTGCCGCCGCCGGAGCCGCCGTCGTCGCGTTCGCAGTATTGCTTGGCGGGGCCGACGATGAGGTCGCAGTTGTCCTTGGACGGCTTGGGGTCGGGGTCGGCGACGGCGCGGGTCGCCAGCAGCAGGACTGCGCCCTGTACCGCGGCCAGAGCCGTGCCGATCCTGAGCGCGTGGCGTCGCCTACCGTGCATAGGTGAAGCCTCCGTACTCGTCCACGGCCTTGGCGATCTCCTCGGCCGTGGAGATCTTGTTGTCCCCGTTCACGGGTGCGGGCCCGTCCTTCTGGGAGTAGCTCTCGACCTTCCAGTCCCCGCCGGTCCAGCGCAGCTTCAGCGTCATCGTGAACCAGTCGTTCGTCACGGGGTTCGTCGATCCCTGCCCGGCCGTGCCGAACACTCCCGAGCACCACACGTCGACCGTCGCGGCCGTGTCCGAGTAGGCGGTGTTCTTCGAACCGATGGGCATCGTGCGGGAGATGTAGGTGTTCCCTCTGGGAGCGTTTCCGTTCTCGTCCAGGCCAAGCTTGCTCAGGAACGTCTTGGAGTACGCCTTCGCGAACTGCTCTTCCAGGTCGGCCACTTTGCTGGGCACGAAGATCTGCTGGACGATCGCGCTTCGGCGGGCGGGTTTGAAGATATCCGCCGAGACGAGCGCCACCGCGTAGTTCGCCGCCGCGCTCTCCGCCCCCTGCGCGTCGTGGCCGAAGCCCGAGGGGATGGTGCCGGTCTTGGTGCCGACCGGCTTCTCGCCGGTGGCCGCGGTCGGGGCCGCGGCGGGGCGGTCGCCGCCGCCCTCGTCGGAGCCGCCCGAGTCGTCGGTGTCCCGGTTGGCGAAGGCGATGGCGGCGATCAGCAGAACGACCACACCGACCACGGTGGCCATGCCGCGGGTCGAGGACCTGCGCCGGTTGCCGCTCGCGTACGGGTCGCCGCCGCGCTCGGGGAGCCGGGTGCGAGTCTGTCCCGAGCCGTGGAAGCCGTCGTCCGTGCGCGTCTCCGCGCCGTAACCGTGCTCGTCGCTCGGGCTCATGCCGCGTACGCCCCCTTGAACTCTTGCCGGACCGCTCTTGCATACGACGGTAGCTGTGCCGGATACCGCTTGGGAGCGGTGTGGTGACTGGACATCAAGGGGACGCAACCTCGGCCGGTGGGCATCACGGGCTAACTGGTGGGAGGACGGCCGGTACTGCCCGGCCGGTCAGTCGGGCGCCGCTATACCGCCATGCCGTAGACGATCGTGAACAGGGTGCCGAGCGAACCGATGATGAAGACTCCGGTCAGGCCCGCGATGATGAGGCCCTTGCCCTGTTCGGCACTGAAGGTGTCGCGCAGTGCCGTGGCGCCGATGCGCTGCTTGGCAGCGCCCCAGATCGCGATGCCCAGGCACAGCAGGATGGCGACGGCCATGACTACTTCGATCATGACCCGGGCTTCGTTGCCCAGGCTCCCGAACGGTCCCCAGTCAGGGGCGATTCCGCCGATAATCGTGTTGATATCGCCCTTTTCGGCTGCCATAAGCATCTAACTCACCGCCCCTAGCGGGTAGTTCCGTAGTCCCCTGCGAGCGTGCAGAGGTCACACCCATTCTCGCTGACGATCCTGCCGAGCAGTGTCGACTTTGACGTCATTGGTTGGCGGGTTTCGTACGAATCCGTGGCCCGCCGTTCACCTGGCCCCGGCTCGGGTCGGGAACGGGCATGCGAAGGATCGTATGGTCACTCTGTGTATCACGCCGGGTGACCCCGGGCAATGACGCCTCAACTGACGAGATTGATCTTGTCGCAGGCCGGGGCGGGTCGGCGAACCGTTCCGGGTGCTGACTCGACGTCAAAAGGGGTGGTGTGGGTGGCTGCTGTGCGTGTCCGGTGGGGGTGGGGCTGGGGTGCGGTTGCCTTGGGTGGGGTCGGTGGCTGGGTGGCTGGGGTCGGTCTTGGTGCCGGGTGTCGGGTGCCGGGTGCCGGGAGTGGGCGGCTGGCGGCTGACGGGTGATGACGACCTCGCTCGGGGGCGGGTGTTCGGGATGGCTGGCCGTGTTGTCGGCGGTGCCGTGAATCGCGAGGGCTCGGTGGGTGGGTGGAGCCCTGGGCTGATGTGCCGTGTGCTGAGTGTGACGAGGCGGGGGCGGGTGCCGGCTGCGTGACCGAGTGGATCGGGGTGGCGGCTACGTTGCGCAGAGGTCTGTGGGAGGTGTGGCGGGCGTCTGCACACAGGGCCCGGGAAGTCCCCACGCTTCACGCGCCGAACGGGCACAACGCGGGAGCATCTGTACAGGTCGGGCCGTTTGTCGACACCGGCCTGGGCTGGCTGGACCAGCCGCTCGGTTCACTCTTCAACTCATAAGAAAGACCGGCCGGTTGCTCACCGGATGACAAAAAAGCTACCGCTGGTAGCCCCGTTCAGGATTCTGCGGACGGAGCCATTGCGGGCCGCTGTTACGTGCTCTTAACGTCACAGCGAGTGCTCGATCGGGCCGGCCAACGGGCCTGGCCGGCTTCCCCGTTACGTGTGTCGCTCCGGTACCCCCTGCCCGAACGGGCGGAGGCTCCCGTCGCGTGCCACGCCGAAGGAAGGAAACCGTTCCATGCACAAGTTCGCGCGTAAGGCCGTCGTCGTCGCTGCCGCTACCAGCGCCGCCTTCGGTCTCGCCATCACCTCCACGTCGGCCGCCCCCCAGGCCACGTGGACCGTCGCACCCGGCGGTGCGGTCACCGCACACGCCGACAACCCCTCGGTGGTCACCGACTCCGGGGAGTTCAAGTGCACCAGTGCCGACGGCACCGGCTCCGTGAAGAGCGGATCCGGTCTCAGCGGCACCGGCATCGGCCAGATCAACTCCCTGAGCTTCGCCGGCTGCTCGGCCATGGGAATCAACATCACGATCACCACGAGCGGTCTCCCGTACGGCATCAACATCACCGGTGAGAGCCCGGACAACCCGGACCACGTCCTCGGCGAGATCGCGAACGTCAAGGCCCACGTCTCGGGCTTCGGCTGCAGCGCCGACTTCACCGGCACCGTCCACGGCTACTTCGACAACACCCAGAGCGCGCTGATCGCCGACGGCACCAGCCGTGACCTCACCGCCTCCAACGCCAGCTGCCTCGGCATCATCAACAACGGCGACACGGTCGCACTGAAGGCCGTCGTCAAGATGTCGCCCGGCCAGACCATCACCGCGGACTGACCCCCGGGGACCACTTCAGGGATCCCGGTCTCACGGTCTCTTGGACACCTGAACTCCTGGAGACCGGGCTCGACCCCTGACGTGCCCTTCGCTTCCGCCACTTGAGGCCAAACGGCAACCACTAGTGGCCCGCCGGCACCGGCTCTCCCCGACGCCGGCGGGTCGGCCTCTCGGGCACCAGTCCTGCACGCGGTCCGCTCCCGCCGAGAGGTGGGGCGGGCCGTTCGTGCGCTACTTATGGCTCACGCGCCACGCCGCACGCCGCTGCCGTCTCGCGGTGACGAGGAAGTAGGGGCCCAGGCGTGGGACTCAGCCCCCACCATGGCGCCGTGGCGCTTCGTCCGGCGAACACACCCGCACCTCCGTCGAGTTGCGCGTACGCACACCCGGCAGCCAGCCGTGCGTACCGTCCCCCTTCTCGACCGCGTACCACCGCGTGGACGAGACCCCACTCTCGTCCCGGACCAGTGTGCCGTCGGGAACCACGCACTTCGCGGTGAGTACGTCGCCCGCCCAGACCCGCCCCGCCGCGTTGTCCCTCGCCGCGTAGCGCCCGTACGGGGTGCGGGCCACACGCAACGCGCACTCCAGGGTGTGCTGTTCCCGGCAGACCGACTCGGCGTTGTGCACCTCGAGCCGGATGCCGGGGGCGGCGGCAGGCTGGCCGTTGACCTGCCCCGGCGAGAACACCCACCAGGAGCCCAGCCCCAGAGAGGCCACTGCCAGTGCGGCCGCGAGCGCGAACCCCGTCCCCCGCCGCCGTGCGGCACGGTCGGCCATCGGACTCTCGGGCCCCGCCGACTCCCGCACCCTTTCCCACAGTCCTTGCGGAGTGCGGATCTCCTCGTCGGCGGTGCGGAGGCGTTCTCGCAGTACGGCAATGCTGTGTTCGTCCTCGTCAGGACTCATCACGCCCGTCGTCCTTCCCGCTCGATGCGGCGCAGTGAGCCGCGGAGCTTGTGCAGCCCCCGGTCCCGGTTCCTGGACACCGTGCCGCGGTGGACCCCGAGGATCTCGGCGGCCTGGTCGATGGTGTACCCGTCGAGGTCGACCAGAATGATCACCCCTGCCTGCCGTACCGTCAGCTGCCCGAGCAGTGCGACCACTCCCAGCTCGCCCGCCCGCTGCTCGACACCGCCGTCCCACGCCCAGTGCGCCGACTGACCTGCCACCCACGTCTGCTCGACCTCCGCCACCGGTGTCTGCCGCCGGTCTCTTCGCCAGCCGCTGCGCAGCACGCTCACCAGGGTGGCGAAGGCGTAGGCGTAAGGCTCGGGGTGGGCGAGGAACCTTTCCGGGCGGTGGACCAGCTTGAGGTAGACCTCGTGTACGGCGTCCTCGGCCGCGTGCGGTGTGCCCGCCAGTATCGCCGCACGTCGGTAGAGGCGGTCGAGCAGTGAGCAGAAGACCTCGTCGAACGAGGCACGTGCGGTGGTCCGGTCGGTGGGCGGCGGCGCGGGCGCCTTTGTCCCGCCGCCTTGAGTGGAGTGCGGCACCTTCGATGCATCCCCCGTCTAGCAGCATGTTCTGTCGTCCTCGGCCTCCCCTCGGTTTGCCGGTGCCAATCGGTGTGTAAACGAACTTCCGGGTCTTGCGGGAGTAAAGGGGTGTATGGGGCGCTCGTGGGTTTGCTTGCGCGCCCCGTGTCAGGTGCCGAATCGTTGGCGCCCACACCCACCTTGACCGCCGCCATCTGCGAGACGGACGGTGCTGGTTGTCGGCGTGCTGGCGGTCGGTGTGCCCCGGGATGGATCCCTCCCAGGGCACACCGGTGACAGCGGGCGGTGGCAGCCCGCCGAGGCACGGCCCGGATCCCCCGTGGTCCCGGGTCGGCCGATGAGTCACCGAGACTGCCGACCGGTGCGGTGCCACCCACTCACCGACCGGCGCCGGTCAGTGGGCCGATGGGGGAGGCGCCGGTCGGCGAACCGGTGAAGTGGCGTCTCAGCAGGCCGGCTTGACGAGGTCGATGCGGCTGCCGAACTTGCCGTCCGCCTTGTAGGCGTTGGAGTAGTCGCCCACCGCGACACCCCGGCTCTCCGCCGGGTCCGTATCGACGAAACAGGCGGGCGCGTTGGCCACGAACGAGCCGACATTGTCGTGCAGGTTCGGCGGCATGTTGAGCTGGCCGCTGCCCGGCGACCAGCGCCAGGTGGGCGCGCCCGGCATGTCGTTATCGATCCAGAAGCAGACCTCGTTCGCTCCGCAGTCCGCGTTGGCCCGAGCCTTGCCGTCCACCGCCACCGCGTTCGCGGCGCCGAGCAGAGAACCGCCGAGGACGCAGACCGACAGTGCGCCGAGAATCCGGGCGCGTGTCTTGTTCATGCTCATCGTTCTTCCTCCCGTTTTGCTGTGCTGTCTTGCTGGAGCTGCTGCTCCGTGGTCAGTGCTGCGTCCGGCCGGACGCCTTCTATACGCACGGGAGGACCGGTCTGTATGACAAGCGAGCGAGATTTTTTTTCGAGCGGAGAGAAGCCGTGGGTTGAGGCGCGTTCCGAGGCCGGGTGAGGGGCTCCGACGGGCTGAGGGGCTGGGAGTGGGGCGGCCGGGAGCGAAGAGGCGGCAGGTGAAGGAGGAGACTCCGGCCCCAGTGTCTGGGTGCGAGCCTGACGTGCGCTCACATGGCTACTTCTGGCCCGTCGTTGATGGCTCGGAGCCCTGCGTCTGTCCGCGTCCCCTGCCGGCGCGTGCCGCGGCCGTGGTCAAATAAGAGCTGTCGTCCGGCCGGTTGAGGAGTGGCCCCGGTGCGCAAGGTCTGGATCGTCGGCGGACTCGCCGGGTCGTTGTGCTCGTTCGTCGCGCTGTTGTTGATCGGGACCTTCGTGGTCGCCGGGAACATGTCGGCGGGTACGGGCGGTGGCACCGTCGGCCTCGCGAAGGGCGCCGTGCCCGGTCAGTACCAGCCGATCGTGCAGAAGTGGGGCAATCTCTGCCCGGCGCTGAATCCGGCGCTGCTGGCCGCACAGCTCTACCAGGAGAGCGGTTTCAACCCGCAGGCGAAGAGCCCGGCCGACGCGCGCGGCATAGCGCAGTTCATCCCCACCACCTGGGCCGCCCACGGGGTCGACGGGGACGGGGACGGTGACAAGGACATCTGGGATCCCGCCGACGCCATCCCCTCGGCGGCCACGTACGACTGCGAGCTCGCCAAGTACGTGCGCAAGGAGCCAGGGAACCAGACGCACAACATGCTCGCCGCGTACAACGCGGGCGCCTACGCCGTCATCAAGTACGACGGGGTGCCGCCGTACAAGGAGACGCAGAACTACGTACGGATCATCACGACCCTGGAGAAGAGCTTCGCGCGGCCCATCGACCGCGTCGAGCCGTCCCAGCAGGCCGCCGGTGCCATCTACTTCGCGCAGAAGAAACTCGGGACCGAGTACCTGTGGGGCGGAAACGGAACCGCCGAGCAAGGCGGGCGCTTCGACTGTTCAGGGCTGACGAAGGCCTCGTACGAGAGTGTGGGGATCGAGCTGCCCCGGGTGGCCAATGATCAGTACAACGCCGGGCCGCATCCCCGGCGGGACGAACTGCTCCCCGGTGATCTGGTGTTCTTCTCGGACGATCTGACCAACTCGCGCAAGATCCGGCATGTCGGGATCTATGTGGGCGGTGGGTACATGATCGACGCGCCCCGGGCCGGTGCCGTGATCCGATTCGATCCCATCGACACCCCGGATTATTTCGGGGCGACGCGAGTGACCCAGGATGGCGCGAAGGCGCTGCCGACAAAACCGGCGAACGCCTGATCGCGAGGAGCAAAACGGACGGCGGGATGCGGGTTTCGGTGACACTGCGTCACGGCCGACATGGGTGACTTGGCTGAAACCCTGCGTCAGGCACCCGGTGCTGAGCTGGGAAGACGTGTTTCTCTTCGATAACGGCTGCATGATGCTGGGGCGGATGTTGGAACGTATGGACACGGTGTGTGCGTTCCTTTGCTGTGTGCACTGAAGACCGCGGGGGGCTGGAAGTCCGGCGCACGGGTGTGTGCCGGTACGAGGTGACGGGAGCCGCCGCGTGAACGCCGCTATCGAGGCCTCCGGGTCCAATCCCGACGTCAGCCTGCTCGTCGACGTGAACCATCTGAGCCGTTCCACGCCGAACTGGTTCGACAGGTTCGTCGAATTCGCGGGTGACCGGGGGCTGTTGCTCCTCCTCGTTCCGCTGCTTGCCGCCTGCTGGTGGATGCTGCGCAGACAGCCCGCCGAGCGCGGCGGAGCGGCGGCCTCGATGGCGGCGCTGCTGTGGGCGCCCCTCGCCGCCTCGCTCGCGCTGCTGGTCAACCTGCCGATAAAGGACTTCGTGGAGCGGCAGCGTCCGTTCGTGGACCACACGGAGGTCGACGTCCTGGCCGACGGCACCTCCGGGTTCTCCTTCGTCAGTGACCACGCCACGCTCGCCATGGCCGTGGGTGCCGCCCTGTTCGTCGCTCATCGCGGCTTCGGGCTGGCCGCCATCGGGATCGCCCTGCTCGAGGGGGCGTCCCGGGTCTACCTGGGGGTCAGCTATCCCTCGGACGTCGTCGGCGGCTTCGCCCTCGGCACCGCCGTGGCCCTGCTGTTCGCCCCGGCCGCCTCGGCCCTGCTCACTCCGCTGATGAAACGGGCCGCCCGGTCGCCGCGCCTCGGACGGCTGGTCAGCGCACCGGCCGCGGCGGGCGCCGACGACGGCGGGCGGCTCGAACTGCCGGAGCCACGCCCGGAGATGCGTTCCGGCGGGGGCTCGACAGAGCGGGACCTGGCGGCGTAGCTCGGCTCCGGCCCACGGCCCGCCGGGGACCTCGGCGGCAGCGCCCGCACGGACGAGAGAGCGACAGCACCCGTACGAACCGGAGACCAACCGCGCCCGCAGGGAGGGCGAGAACCGCGGCCCCCCGCGGAACGAAAGTTCCAGCCTTCGCAGGGGCCGGTGCGTCACAGCCCCTGCGCGCGCGAGACCGTCACAGGGACTGCCCGAACGAGAAGAAGCGGTTGGGGTCGTACTGCTTCTTCACCTCGGCCAGACGGCTGCCGGCCGAGCCGTAGTAGGCCTTGCGCCAGTCGCGCAGGGTGGTGTCGGTGTAGTTCTGGTAGGCGCGACCGGTGGCGTAGCGGCTCATCGTGGTGTGCGTGCTGTTCAGCCAGGACTCGACCGTTCGGCCGGAGGCGCCCGGTTTCCACGCTCCTATGTACTGGGCGAGCATGCGCGAGCGGCGGTGCACGAACGCCGTGGCTGCGGGGTCGACCCGGTTGATGGCACCGCCGAGCGCGGTCAGCGTAAAGGCGCCGCTGCCGCCGCGCACCGACTCGATGCGGTCGAGCAACGCCCGGATTCCCGCGGCCGACAGGGAACGGTCGAAGAAGTCGGAACGCGCGCTGTACGTCTCGCGGCCCAGGGCGCCCGCCTTGGTGCGGCCCGGGGTCTCGCCCGGCAGATGGCACATCGCGTCGGTGTAGTCGGAGCAACCCGCGTACACGTCCATCGCCGCCTGGTACGCGCGCCGCTTCAACGAGACGCTGCGCGCCGGTGCGCCGACACGGTCGGCGAGGCGGTCGACGGCGTTCTGCAGATCGCTGTACGAGCCCAGCGAGAACGCGGCGACGGAGACGGTGGGAGTGCCGCCCGCGGCGTTGTCGAGATGCAGCGAGGACCAGATCTCGTCCGGCTGGTCCGGCCCCCACTGCTGCCAGGCCTTCACCACGGCGGCGGCACGGGAGTAGGGCCAGCTCATGTACGCGCTCACGCCCTCGGGCGCGGGGTGGGTACGGAAGTGAAGCTCCGTCACCACGCCGAAGTTGCCGTTCCCCGCGCCACGCAGCGCCCAGAACAGGTCCTTGTTCTCGTCCTTGCTCGCCGTGATCTGCTTGCCGTCGGCCGTGACCAGGGTGGCCCGGGTGAGGTTGTCGCAGGTCAGTCCGTACGCACGGGAGGCTACGCCGTGGCCGCCGCCGAGGGTGAGCCCGCTGACGCCGACGGTCGGGCAGGAGCCCGCCGGGATCGTCACGCCGTGCTTGGACAGCCCCCGGTAGACATCGATGAGTTTGGCGCCCGCGCCGACCACGGCCTCCTTGCCGCTCGTACGGACCGTGGCGAGCTTGGAGACGTCGAGGATCAGGCGGCCGTTGCCCGAGGAGTAACCGGCGTACGAGTGCCCGCCGTTGCGGATGGCGACCGGGATCCGGTGGGCGCGCGCGTAGGCGAGTGTGGTCCTTATGTCGTCGGTGTGGGCGACATAGGCGACCGCGGTCGGCTTCAAGGAGTCGAACTTGGTGTTGTAGAGCTGGCGTGCCGTCGCCCAATTACGGTCGCCGGGGCGCACCAGCGGTCCGTCCAGGTCCTTGGCGAGGGCGCGCCAGTCGGCCGCCGGTGCCGAGGCGTGCACGGCGGCTGACGAACGGGCGTTGCGGCTGGCCTTGGCATCACCCGTGCCGCTGGCCGTGCTTGTCGCGGTGCGCGCGTCCGCGCCGGACCCCGCGTCACATGCCGTTGCCGCACCGGCCGCGAGCACGGCGGCCCCCGCCCCGATGAAACTCCGCCGCTCCATTTCGCCGCCTCCGCCCGGCGGGTGTTCCCCCACCCGCTTGTGTCTGTCTGCCCGTTCACGGGCCCGTGAGTCCACGGCACCGTGGGTCCGCTGATCCTGGGATCGCCGATCCCCGGATCCTCCATCCCCGGATCCTCCATCCCCAGACCCTCGATCCCGGGATCTCCGGTCCCTGGGACTGGCGCTCCGTGGGACCACTGGTCCTCTGGCTACGCCTGCCGGTTCCGGTTGAGACTTCCCGCAGTACGAGACGGCATCCCCGAGGAGCGGGTTCCATGGTGACGGAGGCGAAGTGCGATGAGGCGGTACGGCGACGGGCGGCGGACAGGTCGACGGGGCGAGGCACACGAACGGCGTCGGCCTTCCCCTGCGCACCGTACGAGGGTGCGATGCACCTCCGTACGGAGGTGCGAGTGGGGAAAGCCGACGCCGTTCGATGTGCTGGGGCGGCCGGGGTCAGCCGATCTGAGTGCCCGTCTTCTGCAGTGCCTCGGTTACCGGCTGGAAGAAGGTGGTGCCGCCGCGCATGCAGTCGCCGTTGCCGCCGGAGGTCAGGCCGAGCGCGGTGTCGCCCTCGAACAGGGCTCCGCCGCTGTCGCCGGGCTCGGCGCAGACATTGGTCTGGATGAGGCCCTCGACCCTGCCCTCCCGGTAGTTGACGGTGGCGTTGACCGCGGTCACCGAACCACCGTGCAGTCGGGTGGTGCTGCCGCTGCGGCGGACGAGCTGTCCGACGGTCGCGTCGCCGGCCTTGGTGATCGCCTGCCGGCTGCCGTTGTAGAGGTTCACCTCGCTGGGGTGCGCGACCTCTGCCGTGTACCGGGCGAGGCCGTAGTCGTCACCGGGGAAGCTGGCGTTCTCGGAGGTGGCGACCTCCTCGCCGCCCTGCTTGTCCGACCAGGTGGGGATCGGCTTGGTGCAGTGCCCGGCGGTCAGGAAGTACGGCTTGCCGCCCTTGGTGACGTTGAAGCCGAGCGAGCAGCGGCCCTGCTCGCCCCAGATGGCGTCGCCCCCGGCGATCAGTGGACGGAACTCGCCGGGGGTGCGGGTGACCGCGGCGCGGCTGCCCAGCGAGGCGACCACGGAGTTGAGCCGCTTGAGCTGCTCACCGCGGACCGTGCTGTCCACGGTGACCTGGACCTGATTGGTCTTCGGGTTCATCGCCCAGGCGGTACCGGGCAGACCGGCCTTCGCCTTGAGGGCGGCGCGGGCCGCGTCCAGCGAGGCCAGCGAGTGCTGCACGATGCGGGACTCGGCGCCCGCGGCACGGACCTGGGCGGCGGCGGTCTCGTTCAGGACGTTCACGACGAGGCGCTGGTTGGCCGGGTCGTAGTAGGCACCGGCCGCGGACGGGCCGAGCCGGGCGCTGATGTCGGCGGCCAGTTGTCCGGCAGCGGCGGCCGTCAACGGATCGGGGGCCGGGGCCGCGTGCGCGTGGGGCAGGGCGACGGTGGCGCTGAGCACCGCGGCCGCGCTCGCGCCGACGAGGGAGAGACGCCGCAGCGAGCTGCGACGGGACTCGCGGAGCTCACGGTTCGCACGGCTCACGGAATTCGGGGGATTCAGGCGATGCGTACGGTGCCTACGGGCGTGCTTCAACTCGAACCTCCGGTGGGGGGTGGAGCCGGGCCGGTCGACCCGGCAGGGGCAGGCGGCAGGACGAGTGCCCACGGGCGCGCGGGGCGCACTCTGCGCTGCACGGCCCGCCACCGGTCACTCCGGCACCTCGCGCACCGTGCTCTGTCCGGAGGGTGCTCCCTACCTACTGCCTCCCGAATCGACATTTGCCGCATATCGGGTGGGTCGCAACTGGGGCGCCGCACACAGGTGTTGTCGCCGTGTCATAGGGCGAGGGAAGGGAGAGCGCGCCGAGGCGTGACGCCATGGTGTGGGCGGGACAGCGTGCGGCTGGGCGCGGACGTGCGAGGGCACGCCCATGGCCGGGCAACCGTGGCTGGGCCGAATGGCCGAGGGAGAGCGGCTGGGGAACGGGCGCCCGAGAGAGCTTCGACAGGAGGGTTGTTGTGACCCGTGACCCGTGACCCGTGACCCGTGGACCCGCGCCCCGTGCCCTGTGTCCCGAGTGCCGTGACGAGGCGTCCTAGATCACCGCGGAGCAGTGGGCATCGGCGTCCGAGCGTGCCTTGCTGCGGGCCCGTCTGGCGGGGCCGCGCCAGCCGCAGGTGCACATGGCCGCACAGAAGCGACCGTTTTCCACGGTTGCGGTGCGATGTTCCGTCGTGTCGGTTCCGGCTTGGTCATCCTGCTGGTGCGCCACCCCTCCAACGTACCCGTCCCGGGTGAACGCCAGGCGCGTGACGAGGGCCCCCTACTCGTCGTTAACCGGAGCGACGAGAGCAGGGACAAACGGCTCGGGACAACGGGGAATGGCGGCGATGGTGAGGCGGCGGCAGACGCACACGGGGAGTGCCGCGGTCGCGCTGTGCGCGGCGGCGGGGCTGATGGCGACGAGCGGCTGCGGTGGTGGCGGCGACGGTACGACCGTCGACGGCCGCGGAGCCAACGATCCGACGCAGGCCGTGCAGCGCGCGGCGGCGGTGCTGGCCCGCGCGGGGAGCGCCAAGGCACGCACCTCGATGGAGATGGCGACTGGCGGCACCCGGGTCACGATCAACGGCGAAGGTGTGTACGACTTCCGCCGTGGGCGCGGGCGGCTGCGAGTGCTGCTCCCGCAGGACCCTGCCGGTGAGGTGCCGCACCGCCCGATCACCGAGCTGCTCGCCCCCGGAGCTCTGTACATGAAGAACCGCGGCGCCGGCGTGCCCGCCGACAAGTGGGTACGCATCGAGACGGCGTCCATGGCGGACGGAAACCTGGTCACCGGCGGTGCGACCGATCCGCTCGCCGCCGCCCAACTCCTCGGTGGGGCACGGGACGTCAGATACCTGGGCCGCAGTGAGGTCGACGGGGCCGTCGTACGTCACTACCGAGGCACGGCCGAGCTCCGCCGGGCGGCGCTCGCCCTTCCGGCGCGCGACCGGGCGCCGTTCCTCGCCGCGGCGAAAGGGTTCAGCAGTGAGCGGGTGCCCTTCGACGTCTATCTGGACGAGGACGGAAGGGTGCGCCGGATGCGTCATCAGTTCGCTTACGACGCGGGCCGGGAACGCCCCGTGGCGGTCGCCTCGACCACGTACCTCTACGACTTCGGGGCTCCCGCCGAGGTGCGGCTGCCTCGGTCGGAGGACATTTACTGGGGCAAGATCGCGGAGTAGCGGCTGAGGGCCGCCGCGTTCGTGCGACGGGGGCTGGTGGGCTCATGCGCCGGGGCCTGTGGTTCGTGCGCTGCGGGATTGGTGCCCGTGCGCCGGTGAGCCGGGCTGCGTAGCCTCCGCGACCTGAGGGGCGGTGGGCGCAGGCCCCGCGTGACAGGGGGCACGGCACGGCTGGTGTGTAGCACGCCGGTGCGCGTGCGCGAGCCCATTGGGGCACGGTTCCGTAAGCCGGGGGATTTCGGCGGCTGATGGATTTGTGGACTGCGTCACCGAACGGTTCGAACCGTGGAGGAAGATCCCTGCGTAACAAGGGGAGGGCCCGGTCGGGATGCGGCCGGGATTCGTAAATGGTCCGTTGGGGCCATGCGCCGTCTGTGCGCCCCTCCCTACTCTGGGAAGCCGGTGCCGGTGCGCAGCACAGTGCCCGGGAGAGGTTTCCGGCCGAGGACGGAGGTGGACGTCGTGGTGGGAACGCGGGGCACGGCCGTTCACGACCATGTGGCCCTTGCCGAGATCGAGCTCTGTGGCGACCTCATGATCGCCGCCTCGGCGACTCGGGCCGAACGCCTCAGCGCCGATCGGATCGACGAGATCCTTCGTGTGCACGACGAGCGACACCGTCGACTGCCCGAGGAACGTCGTCGTCACCGTCATCGGGGCACGGGACCGAGCTAGTCGCGGAAGCCGGGCTCGGCGGGCACCGAGTCCGCTTGTTCTGCTTGTTCCGCTTGTTCTGTGTCGTCGGGCCACGGCTTCGGACTTTGCGTAACCCGGTCCTTGCGGAACGAACGTTTGGCGCGGCCTCTCGGTCAGGATCGCCTGCTCTGCCCCGCTCTGCCCTGCTCTGCCCTGCTCTGCCCTGCTCTGCTCTGCCCCGCTCTGCTCTGCCCTGCTTGCCATGCCTGCCGCGGCGAACTCGAAGAGAGCGCCTGCTTGAGTCACCGAACGGCGCCGAAAGCTACATCTGGGGCCCCCGCCCCCGCCCCCCGCCTCCCCCACCCCACGCCCACCGCCCCCACCTACCAAGCTCGCCCCCGTCCCCCGCCAGCCTCAGCAGCCAGCCAGCCAGCCAGCCTCGCCCCCAGCCCCACCCCACCGTGCCGCCCCCGCAACCACCCCACCACCTTCCCGCATTTCCCCCCTGGCTGAAGATCGCCTGTGGAAAAACTTCCCCCGTGACTCGCCATGTGGACAAAAGCAGCGAGATCAAGCCACCGTGCATATGCCCCACCTGTGACCGTGAAACGGGTGCCCCGTGTGCACGAAGTGCAGGTCGGACCCTGTGCGATGGCATGCCGGAGGTGGCCCCGGATCGGACCCGTGGGGGGTGAACCGTTGCCGGGGGTGTCCGGTGTCGGTGGGGGTCAGGTGCGGAGGAGGCGGCCGATGGCCTTGGTGGCCTCCTCGACCTTGGCGTCGATTTCGCCGGGGCCCTTGAGGGCGGCGTCGGCGACGCAGTGCCGCAGGTGCTCCTCCAGTAGTTGGAGGGCGAAGGACTGGAGGGCCTTGGTGGAGGCGGACACCTGGGTGAGTATGTCGATGCAGTAGATGTCCTCGTCCACCATGCGCTGGAGGCCGCGGATCTGGCCCTCGATCCGGCGCAGGCGTTTGAGGTGCTCGTCCTTCTGTTTGTGGTAGCCGTGCACACCGCGGTCGTGGTCGGTGACGACCGCGGCGCCGGCGGTGGGGTGAGTCCCCTCACCCCGCACGGAGGTCGCCTCGCCGCTCGCCGCTCCGGACTCGCTGCTCGTCATTGCGTCCTCCCACTGCTAAATCCATGTTTTCTGATACCCCTGGTGGGTATATGGTACGGGTTTTCGCTGGGTAAACACCCCTTGGCCGAACCCAGTACTGAGCACTGTGCCCGATGGGCGACACTGGTGGAACGCCGGTTAGCAGTGGCCGGATGATGCGCCTAGCATCAGCCTGACCGAAACCTGAGCACCCCGAGGACCCCCAGTGCGCTTTCGTCTGACCCCCAGGGAGACGAGCTTTTACGACATGTTTGCGGCCTCTGCCGACAACATCGTCACGGGCTCGCGTCTCCTCATGGAACTGCTCGGGGCAGACGCCTCGGCAAAGGCCGAGATCGCCGAGCGCATGAGGGCAGCGGAGCACGCCGGGGACGACGCGACGCACGCGATCTTCCACCAGCTGAACTCCTCCTTCATCACGCCCTTCGACCGCGAGGACATCTACGCGCTGGCCTCCAGCCTCGACGACATCATGGACTTCATGGAAGAGGCCGTCGACCTTGTCGTCCTCTACCAGATCGACGAACTGCCCAAGGGTGTCGAACAGCAGATCGAGGTGCTCTCCAGGGCGGCGGACCTCACCGCCGAGGCGATGCCGAACCTGCGCACCATGGACAACCTCACCGAGTACTGGATCGAGGTCAACCGGCTGGAGAACCAGGCCGACCAGATCCATCGCAAGCTGCTCGCCCACCTCTTCAACGGCAAGTACGACGCGATCGAGGTGCTCAAGCTGAAGCAGATCGTGGACGTGCTGGAGGAGGCGGCCGACGCCTTCGAGCACGTGGCCAACACGGTGGAGACCATTGCGGTCAAGGAATCCTGAGGCCTCGTGGACACCTTCGCGCTTGTCGTGACCATCGGGGTCGCGCTCTTCTTCACGTATACCAACGGGTTCCACGACTCGGCGAACGCCATCGCCACCTCCGTGTCCACGCGCGCCCTGACGCCGCGGGCCGCGCTCGCGATGGCCGCGGTCATGAACCTGGCCGGTGCCTTTCTCGGCTCCGGCGTCGCCAGGACCGTCAGTGAGGGGATCATCGAGACCCCGAAGGGCGACCGGGGGATGGGCATCCTCTTCGCCGCGCTGGTCGGCGCCATCATCTGGAACCTGATCACCTGGTACTTCGGCCTGCCCTCCTCCTCGTCCCACGCGCTGTTCGGCGGCATGGTCGGGGCGGCGCTCGCGGGCGGCATCGACGTGATCTGGACCGGGGTCTTCGAGAAGATCGTCATCCCGATGTTCGTCTCGCCGCTCGTGGGTCTGCTCGTCGGCTACCTGGTCATGTGCGCGATCCTGTGGATCTTCCGCAGCTCCAACCCGCACAAGGCCAAGCGCGGTTTCCGTATCGCGCAGACCGTCTCGGCGGCGGGCATGGCGCTCGGTCACGGTCTGCAGGACGCGCAGAAGACGATGGGCATCGTGGTGATGGCCCTGGTGATCGCCGACGTCGAGGACTTCAGCGACCCGATTCCGGTCTGGGTCAAGGTCGTGTGCGCGGTGATGCTGTCACTGGGTACGTACGCGGGCGGCTGGCGCATCATGCGTACCCTCGGCCGGAAGATCATCGAGCTCGACCCGCCGCAGGGCTTCGCCGCGGAGACCACCGGCGCCTCGATCATGTTCGGTTCGGCGTACCTCTTCCACGCGCCCATCTCCACCACCCACGTCATCACCTCGGCGATCATGGGTGCCGGCGCGACCAAGCGGGTCAACGCCGTGCGCTGGGGCGTCGCGAAGAACATCGTCCTCGGCTGGTTCATCACCATGCCCGCCGCGGCCCTGGTCGCCGCCGCCAGCTACGGCGTCGTCTATCTCGCCTTCGGCTGACCCGCCCCTTCCGGCACCTTTCCCGGCCCCTCTTCCGACTGACCTCTCCCGACACCCCTTCCGGCCGGGCGCTACGGATCCCCTCCACCGCAGAAACGTTCGTGCGCCACGCGCGAGCCGCACCCGCCGAACAGCACACGAGCCGCACCCGCCGACCAGAACACCAGCCGCACCCGCCGAACAGCACACGAGCCGCACCCGCCGAACAGAAACAGAAGAGGACCCACCCCCCGGGAGCCAGGAGGCGGGTCCTCTCAACCTCGCGACGGCACCGCCATGCAGCGTCGCGAGGGCCTGGGTCGCCGTCCCGCCCCCCGTACTCGCGGGACGGCGAAGGCCGTCTAGCCGAAGCGGCCCGAGATGTAGTCCTCGGTCGCTTGGACGGACGGGTTGGAGAAGATCCGCTCGGTCTCGTCGATCTCGATGAGCTTGCCGGGCTGGCCCACCGCGGACAGGTTGAAGAACGCGGTGCGGTCCGAGACGCGGGCGGCCTGCTGCATGTTGTGCGTCACGATGACGATGGTGAAGCGTTCCTTGAGCTCCCCGATCAGGTCCTCGATGGCGAGGGTGGAGATCGGGTCGAGCGCGGAGCAGGGCTCGTCCATCAGCAGCACGTCGGGCTCGACCGCGATCGCGCGGGCGATGCACAGGCGCTGCTGCTGACCGCCGGACAGGCCCGAACCCGGCTTGTTCAGGCGGTCCTTGACCTCGTTCCAGAGGTTCGCGCCCTTGAGGGAGCGCTCCACGATCTCGTTCAGCTCGCTCTTGCGGAACGAACCGTTGAGCCTGAGGCCCGCCGCGACGTTGTCGTAGATCGACATGGTCGGGAACGGGTTGGGGCGCTGGAAGACCATGCCGACCGTACGGCGTACGGCGACGGGGTCGATGTTGGAGGCGTACAGGTTCTCGTCGTCCAGGAGCACCTTGCCCTCCACGCGGCCACCGGGGGTGACCTCGTGCATGCGGTTGAGGGTGCGCAGGAAGGTCGACTTGCCGCAGCCGGAGGGGCCGATGAAG
Source organism: Streptomyces sp. NA04227 (assembly GCF_013364195.1). Lineage (NCBI taxonomy): Bacteria > Bacillati > Actinomycetota > Actinomycetes > Kitasatosporales > Streptomycetaceae > Streptomyces > Streptomyces sp. NA04227. Next base: position 4,469,325 of record NZ_CP054918.1, read on the forward strand.
GCGGTCACGGAGCGGGGCTCGACGGTCATCGAGATGTCCTCGATGGCCTTGTGGGAACCGTAGTAGGCAGTCAGTCCGGAGACGTCGATGCGCTTGGCCATGGAAATCACTGCTTCTTTCGGGTCACTGAGGCCGCGTCAGCGACCGGACTTCGGGGCCTTCCAGCGGGCGATGCCGCGGGCCACCAGGTTGAGGATCATGACGATCGCGATCAGGGCGAGCGAGGCGGCCCATGCGCGGTCGTACGCGGCACCGGAGCCGGCGCTGTTCTGGAACTGCTGGTAGATGTACAGCGGCAGCGATGCCTGCTCGCCCTCGAACGGGTTGTTGTTGATGATCGGGTTGCCCCACACCAGGAGCAGCACCGGAGCGGTCTCGCCGGTGATACGGGCGACCGCGAGCATCACACCCGTGGTGATGCCGCCGAGCGAGGTCGGCAGGACCACCTTGAGGATGGTGCGCCACTTCGGGACGCCGAGCGCGAGGGAGGCCTCGCGCAGCTCGTTCGGTACGAGCTTGAGCATCTCCTCGGTGGAGCGCACGATCACGGGGATCATCAGGATCGACAGGGCCAGCGAGCCGGCGAAGCCGGAGTAGCCGAAGCCCAGGGCCAGGTTCCACAGGGTGAGGATGAACAGACCGGCGACGATCGAGGGGACGCCGGTCATGACGTCCACGAAGAAGGTCACGGCCTTGGCGAGCGCGCCGCGCCCGTACTCCACCAGGTAGATGGCGACCAGCAGACCGATCGGGACGGACATCAGGGTGGCCAGGCCCACCTGTTCCAGGGTGCCGATGATCGCGTGGTAGATGCCGCCGCCGGGCTCGGTGTCGGCGACCACGCCCATGGAGTGGCTCAGGAAGTAGACGTCGAAGACCTTCACGCCGCGCTTGACCGTCTCGTAGAGGATCGAGCCGAGCGGGATGACGGCGAGCAGGAAGGTGACCCAGACGATGCTGGTGACGACCCGGTCCTTGGCCTGGCGCTTGCCTTCGACGGCGGACGCCGCGACGTAGGTGATGATCACGAAGAGCAGGGCCGCGATCAGGCCCCACTGGACCTTGCTGTCGAGGCCGCCGACCATGCCGATGCCGGCGCCCAGCGCGGCCGAGACGGCGGCGATGCCCCAGGCGGAGCCACGCGGCAGACGCGCGGTCTTGAGCGTCTTGGGCCGCGGCGAGTGAGTGAGCGTGGTGTGGCTCATGCGTTGGCCCCCGAGTACTCCTTGCGGCGGGCGATGATGGCTCGGGCCGCACCGTTGACCAGCAGTGTGATGACGAACAGCACCAGACCCGAGGCGATGAGGGCGTCCCGGCCCTGCTCGTTGGCCTCGTTGAACTTGGCGGCGATGTTCTGGGCGAAGGTGCCGCCGCCCGGGTCGAGCAGGCTCGCGTTGATCACGAACTCGGGGGAGAGCACGGTGGCGACGGCCATCGTCTCGCCGAGGGCGCGGCCGAGGCCCAGCATGGCGGCGGAGATGATGCCGGAGCGGCCGAAGGGCAGCACCGACATCCGGATGACCTCCCAGCGCGTGGCGCCGAGGGCCAGTGCGGCCTCCTCGTGCGCCTGCGGGACCTGGCGGAAGACCTCACGGCTCACGTTGGTCACGATCGGCAGGATCATGATCGCGAGCAGGATGCCGACCGTGAACAGGGCGTTGGGCGCCTTCTCGTCCCAGGCGAAGATGGCCGTCCAGCCGAGGTACTTGTCGAGCCAGCCGAACAGGCCGTTCAGGTTCGGCACCAGGACGATGAAGCCCCACAGGCCGTAGACGATGGAGGGCACCGCGGCGAGCAGGTCGATCACGTAGCCGATCGGACCGCTCAGCTTGCGCGGCGCGTAGTGGGTGAGGAACAGGGCGATGCCGATCGCCACCGGCACGGCGAGGGCCAGGGCGATGATCGAGGAGACGACCGTGCCGAACACCAGGACCGCGATACCGAAGTCCGGCGGGCTGGCGGTGGCGTTCCACTCGAAGGTCGTGAAGAAGTTGCCCTCGTTCTTGCTGAGGACCAGGGAGGCGCGATAGGCGAGGAAGCCCGCGATCGCGGCCATGATCAGCAGCAGGAGGATGCCGGATCCGCGCGAGAGCGCGAGGAAGATCCGGTCGCCGGGGCGGACCGACGAGGACTTCTTGGTCGGCGCTGCCAGTGGCACGGGGGGCGGCGGGGGGGTATCGGTTTTCGTGGATATATCCATGGAATTCTCCGGTCTGCGAAGTCGTGCCCCGTCGGGCGGCGGCTTCAGGCGGCGGTGCACCGGACGGCGCGGGCGGGCCACCGGTAACTGGTGACCCGCCCGCGCTCAGGGTCAGCTGAGGCCCTTGATGACCTCACGGACCTTCGTGTTGATCTCGGCCGGGATCGGGGCGTAGCCCTTCTCCTTGAGCAGGGCCTGGCCCTTCTCGCTGGCGATGTAGCTGAGGAACGCCTTCGTGGTGGGCAGCGTCTCCGCCTTGTTGCCCTTCTCGCAGGCGATCTCGTAGGTGACCAGGGTGATCGGGTACGCACCCTCGGCGGTCGGCTTGTAGTTCAGCTCGAGCGAGTAGTCGTTGCCCTTGCCGACGCGCTTGGCCTCGGAGATCGCCTTGGTGGCGTTGTCGATGGTGGCCTTCACCGGCTCCTTGGCGTCGGTCTTGAGGTCGACCGTCTTGACCTCGGTGCCGGCGTAGGAGAGCTCGAAGTACGTGATGGCGCCCTCGGTCTGCTTCACGGCCTGCGCGAGGCCGGAGGAACCGCTGGCGGCCTGGCCGCCCTTGGCCTGCCAGGCCTTCTCGGGCTCGTACGGCCAGTTGGCCGGGGCGGCGGCCTTCAGGTACTTGGTGAAGTTGTCCGTGGTGCCGGACTCGTCCGAGCGGTGGAAGGCCTGGATCTTGGTGCTGGGAAGCTTCACGCCGGGGTTGAGCTTGGCGATCGCCTTGTCGTCCCAGGTCTTGATCTTGTCGTTGAAGATGTCGGCCAGGGTGGCCGCGTCCAGGATCAGGTTGTCCACGCCGGGGACGTTGTAACCGACGGCGATCGGGCCGCCGACCATCGGAAGGTCGATGGCCTGGCTGTCCTTGCAGACCTTCGAGGACTGCTTGATCTCGTCGTCCTTGAGCGCGGAGTCCGAACCGGCGAAGGCGGTGGAGCCCTGCAGGAAGTCGGTGATGCCCGCGCCGGAGCCCTTGGGGTTGTAGTTCAGCTGCACCTTGCAGGCGGCGGCGAAGTTCTTGCGCCAGGCGTCGATCGCGTTCTTCTGGGCCGACGAGCCGGAGGCGAGGAGCTGCCCCTCGGCGTCGCCGCACTCGATGCCTTCGGCCTGCGCCGAGGCCGACGGGTCGGTCTCCGTGCCCGAGTCGTCCGAACCACACGCCGTCAGGGCCAGGGCGCCGGAGACGGCGACGGCACCGATGCAGAGGGCGCGAAGCCGGTTCTTGCGCTGAAGCTTCACTTTCGGGATGTCCTTCCAGGAGCCGCCAAACCGTTTGGCGGCGTGCGAAGTCGGTGTTCTCACAGCACGGGGGTGGGGGCGCCGGGACGTATCCGGCGCACTCCGTGTACGGCCGAAATTAGGCAGAGCAGGTGAAGCGGCCAATTGGCGAGAGTGAACGGGGAGTGAACCTCGACTGTCGGCACGGTGAGCCAGGGCGCTACGGTTTGTGTTCCACCCATTACGCCAGGTCGGCGCAGGTCATGCGAGGTGCAGCGCCGCCAGAAGGGCGTCCACCAGCCGGCGGTCACGGGACTGGGTCAGCAGATTCCGTGCGGACAGCGGGGCCAGCCAGCAGATGCGGTCCACTTCGCGGCTGGGCCGGAACGCGCCCTCCGCCGCCTCCGCGGCCCAGTAGCTCACCTGCTTGGGGCGGCCCTGGGCTATGTAGTGCACCGAGGGCAGCGGGGCACCGGGTACGCAGCGGTACCCGGTCTCCTCCTCGACCTCGCGCAGCGCGCCCGCGAGCGGCGGCTCGCCCTGCTTCAGCTTCCCCTTGGGGTGCGACCAGTCGTTGTACTTGGGCCGGTGCACCAGGCACAGCTCGATGCCGCCGTGCCCCTGGTAGGACTCACCGAGTTCGCGGTAGGCCAGCGGCGAGCGGGCCCGCCGCCACAGCACACAGCCCGCCGCCCTGATGACTCCCTCCGCGCTCATGGCGCCGCCACCGGCTCCTTCAGCCATGCCTGGTGGAAGGCGTAGCGGGCGGCCTCCACCTCGTGGCGCTGGTCGGCGTGCAGCACACCGAGCGCGTACGCCGTCGCCGGGGCGATCCGCGGGGTGCGCGCCGCGGAGGCGGCGGCCGAGGCGGCCTCGGCCGCGTCCCGGTGCTCGGTGAGCGCGCGCCCGGCCGCCAGCAGCCGCAGGTCGGGGCCCGGGGGCTGCTCGCCGTGCAGCACTTCACGCGCGTATCGGTGCAGCCGCAGCAGCAGTCGTACGTGATGCCAGGGCGCGTCCTGCGGCTGCGGTCCCGGGTCGGCGGACAGGCCGTGCACCAAGGCCTCGGAGTTGTAAGGGAGTCCGGCCCGGTACAGCGGCAGCGCCTCGACCGACTCGTTCAGGCGGCCCTCCGCCTCGCGGGCCAGGAGCTGGAGGTCGCCGGTGCGGGCGTTGGGGTCGATCGGGACCTCGCTGGCCAGTACGGCGACGCCGTCGGCCACCGCGTGGAAGCGTGCCGAGCCGAGCGCCTGGAGCGCGGCCGAGTGGGCGCGGGTCCGGGCGAGGGTGAGCTGGCGTTCCAGGAGGGCGCCGGCTTTGGCGGCGCCCACGGTCAGTCCCGCGCCGGGCGTGCGCTCCTCACGCCGCGCGGGCGCGGGCACCCGCGCTGTCGCCGACCGCGCGCGCACCGCGGTGTCGTCCCGCTTCCCGGCCCGGTCCGTACGCAGATCGGTCCGGTCCGTACGGCCGCTTCCGTCGGCCTGGCCCGCCGCACCGCCCGTACCGCCAGCACCGCCCGTACTGCTTGTACTGCCCGTCTCGCTCTGAGCCCGCTCCGCGTCCCCGGCGCCGCCGTCGTGCAGCGCCCCCGAACCGGAGAGCCGGTGCAGCGCGCCGAGCAGCCGCTCCAGGCGGTCGGCGTAGGCGTACTCGCGGGCGAGGGTGCCCGAGAGCCAGGCCAGTTCGGGACGCAGCTCGTCCGACCACGGCCCGTCGAGCAGGGACTTGAAGGTGAGCAGGGTGCCGCCGATGCGGCGGGCCGAGGCCCGCAGGGCGCGTGCGGCCGCGACGGCCTCGTCCCCGCTGCCGCCGTTCCCCCCGTTTTCGCGGTGCAGTCTCAGTGAACGGAGGAACTCCGTGGCCTGGCCCTGAAGGTAGGCCGAAAGGACGTCCCCCGCTGCGGACTGAACCGCAACGTCATGGTGTTGCTGTGCCACGCCGGCGCCTCCGGGCGTCAATGAGCATCTCCTGTACGTTCCGCAGAGGCCGGCCGTCCGGGCCGGTGGCATGCCGGGTCCAGTCGCCGTCCGGGCCGAGGTGCCAGGAGGCGGTGCTGTCGGACATGCCCGTTTCGAGGAGCCGGTTCAGGGAGGCCCGGTGTGCCGGGTCGCTGACCCGCACCAGCGCCTCGATACGCCGGTCGAGGTTGCGGTGCATCATGTCGGCGCTGCCGATCCACACCTCGGGCTCGCCGCCGTTGCCGAAGGCGAAGACCCGCGAGTGCTCCAGGAACCGTCCGAGCACCGAGCGCACCCGGATGTTCTCCGACAGCCCCGGCACACCCGGCCGCAGCGCGCAGATCCCGCGTACCCACACATCGACCGGCACGCCCGCCCGGCTCGCCCGGTACAGCGCGTCGATGACCGCCTCGTCCACCATCGAGTTGACCTTGATGCGCACGGACGCCGGACGCCCGGCGCGGTGGTGCTGGATCTCCTTGCCGACCCGCGCGACCAGGCCGTCGCGCAGCGAGTGCGGCGCGACGAGCAGGCGCCGGAAGTTCTCCCGCAGCGAGTAGCCGGACAGCCGGTTGAACAGGTCGGACAGGTCGGCGCCGACCTGCGGGTCGGCGGTCAGCAGCCCGATGTCCTCGTAGAGCCGGGCCGTCTTCGGGTGGTAGTTGCCGGTGCCCACGTGCGAGTAGCGGACGAGGTTGTCGCCCTCCTGCCGCACCACGAGGGAGAGCTTGCAGTGGGTCTTCAGGCCGACGAGGCCGTACACCACATGGCAGCCCGCCTCCTCCAGCTTGCGCGCCCACTTGATGTTGGCCTGCTCGTCGAAGCGGGCCTTGATCTCGACGAGGACGAGCACCTGCTTGCCCGAGTCGGCGGCGTCTATCAGCGCGTCGACTATCGGCGAATCGCCCGAGGTCCGGTACAGCGTCTGCTTGATCGCCAGCACGTCCGGGTCGGCCGCGGCCTGCTCCAGGAAGGCCTGCACCGAGGTGGAGAAACTGTCGTACGGGTGGTGCAGCAGCACGTCCCGCTCGCGCAGCGCGGCGAAGATGTCCGGCGGCGAGGCCGACTCCACCTCGGCCAGGTCCCGGTGCGTACCGGCGATGAACTTCTTGTACTTCAGCTCCGGCCGGTCCAGCGCGGCGATCCCGAACAGACCCGTCAGATCCAGCGGGCCGGGCAGCGGATAGACCTCGTCCTCGCTGATCTTCAGCTCGCGGATCAGCAGGTTGAGTACGTGTTCGTCGATGCTCTCCTCGACCTCGAGCCGCACCGGCGGCCCGAAGCGGCGGCGCATGAGCTCCTTCTCCAGCGCCTTGAGGAGGTTCTCGGCGTCGTCCTCCTCGACCTCCAGGTCCTCGTTCCGGGTGATCCGGAACATGTGGTGCTCCAGGACCTCCATGCCCGGGAAGAGCATCTCCAGGTGCGCGTGCGCCGCGATGACGTCCTCGATCGGCACATAGCGCTGCGGCGAGGCCTCCAGGAACCGCGACAGCAGCGGCGGCACCTTGACCCGCGCGAAGTGCCGGTGGCCCGAGTGCGGGTTGCGCACCACGACGGCGAGGTTCAGCGAGAGCCCGGAGATGTAGGGGAAGGGGTGCGCCGGGTCGACGGCCAGCGGGGTGAGCACGGGGAAGATCTTGCGCCGGTACAGCGTGCCCAGCCGGGCCTGCTCGGCCTCGGTCAGCTCGGGCCAGCGGACGAGGTGGATGCCCTCCTCGGTCAGCCCGGGCGCGACGTCCTCCTGGAAGCAGGCGGCGTGCCGGGCCATCAGCTCACGCGAGCGGGACCAGATCATCTCCAGGACCTCGCGCGGACGCAGCCCGGAGGCGGAGCGGGTGGCCACCCCGGTGGCGATACGGCGCTTCAGACCGGCCACCCGGACCATGAAGAACTCGTCCAGGTTGCTGGCGAAGATGGCCAGGAAGTTCGCGCGCTCCAGGAGTGGCGTGTTCGGGTCCTCGGCGAGTTCGAGCACCCGCTCGTTGAACGCGAGCCAGCTCCGCTCGCGGTCCAGGAACCGGCCCTGCGGCAGGTCGGGGTCGGACTCGGCGCCGTCCTCGAAGTGGTCGAGGTCCGCGTCGAGGTCCGGTTCCAGATCCGAGGTGGTGGCCGCGAGCGCGTGCGGCCGGTGCGCGGCGATCGAACCCACGGAGGGCCGCGCGTGCGTGAGAGGGGCCTGGGTTTCGGACTGCTGCGTCATGGATCCATTGTTCCGCGCCGACGAGTCTTCGGGCGCGCCCAAAGGCACGGGCTCCGGCTCGGGGCGCTGATGGAGCCGCGTTTCCTCGGAGCCCCCCGCCCCCGTGGACAGGGGCTCGTGGGCCTCGGACGCGACGGGCTGCATTGGCCGAGCGTCGCAAGGTCACCTGAATCGACGGTTACGGAGACATGACGTGCAGGACATCGGAGGGCGGCTCCGGGGCGTCCATACCGTCCACGCGGATCCGGCACGGCACCGGACCTGTCCCTCTTCGGCCAAGTGGCTGCCTTCCGGCCGTCCGCTTTCGGTCAGGAGAGTGACGGGCGGCCTCGGGCGGCCACGACCACCGGTCTCGACCACCGGCCACGGCGACCGGTCGCGAATACCGAGGGCGGGCGAGGCGCACGCGGGGGCGACGGTGCCGGAGCGTACGCCCCCTTTCGCACCACCGCCCCCCTGCGCCCCTCCCCGCGCTCCTGCCCGCGCCCCTGTTCGTTCCGTCGGATCAGCCCACACGGCTCCTGACCACGCGCAACGTCACGAGGACGACCAGCGCGGCCACCGCGAGCACCAGCACCGACTCGGTGAGCTGGAGGTACCAGAAGTGGGACTTCGGGTGGTACTCCGCCCACCCGCCGGTGATCTCCACGCGGGACGGGCACTTTCCGTTGTGCCCGGCCTGATAGCAGTAGTCGAGCGGGAGACGGCGGCCGGTGGAAGTGGTCTGCCCCCATTCCATGAGCAGGGAGTCGGACGGCAGCCTGGGCGGCCCGAGGATGTCGCCGCCCGCCTCGCCGGAGGTCCGCCAGGTCGACGTGCTCACCGGCCACAGACGCCACCGCAGCTCGGAGGCCGCCTGGGTCAGCGCCACCACGAGCCCGCCCGCCACCACGAACGCGGCGAGCGCGTGCCGCAGCACCAGCCCGAGCAGGGCGCCGAGACCGATACCGAGCAGCGTGTATGCGACCAGCGGCGGCCCGTACGACTCGAAGACGCCGCGTTCCGACCAGTCCAGCCAGCCCCCGTCGGTGATCGCCGACCGGGACAGTTGGAACAGGGCGGCCAGGACCAGCCCGGCGGGGACCGCGACGGCGGCCGTCAGCGCGAGCTTGGCGCCGAGCCACCGCACCGGACTCACCGACTGGCTCCACGCCACCCGGTGCAGCCCCGCCTCCTGCTCCCGCCCGATCAACGGGCCCGCCACATAGGCGGCGACGATCGCGGGCCAGCAGAGCAGGAACGGACCGCCGTGCTCGATCGGGACCTCCATCCACTCGAAGGCGTTCCAGTACCCGAAGAGCCCTTCGCAGGCACCGAACCCCCTGTCGCAGGACTGATCCTCGGTGGCCGCCACCCACCACCGCACCCCGACCACGGCGACGACGGCGGCGCCGACCGCGGCGATCAGGGTCCACATCGCCGTACGGTGCAGTCGCGCGACCGCCCAGTACGGGCCACGCAGCCGCGAAGCGGACAGGGCACGGTCTCCCTTCCCGGACATGGGGCCGTCCTTCTTCGGCGGGGGCGGCGTGAGTACGGCGGTGCCGGTGTCCGTTGGGGTCATGACAGGGCCTCCCGTCCGGTTGAGGTCGAGTTCGTGGTCGAAGCCGTGGTGGACGTGGAGGTCGCTGTGGGCGTGGAGGCGGGAGGGGAGGCGGTCGTCGAGACCGCCGCCGCGGTGGACCGTGCCGCCTCGGCCCGCGAGGACCGCAGATGTCCGAGCAGTACCTCCTCCAGGGAGGGCTCGCTCACCTCCCAGTCACCCGTCACGGGCCGCTCGGTACGCAGCAGCGCGCTCACTCCGCGCCCGGTGACCTGCGACTCGATCACGGTGTGGGAGCCCAGCTCCGTCAGCGGACCCCGGCCGGTGACCAGGGCGTGCCCGGCCACGATCTCGTCGACCTCGCCCGCGAGGCGCACCCGCCCACGGTCGAGCAGCACCAAGTGGTCGCAGGCGGTGGCCAGTTCGCCGAGGATGTGCGAGCTCATGACCACGGTCGTGCCGGTGTCGGCCGCCTCTGCGAGCAGCAGGCCCATCAGTTCGTGCCGGGCCAGGGGATCGAGGTCGGCCATCGGCTCGTCCAGGAGCAGCAGCGAGGGGCGCTTGCCGAGGGCCAGCGCCAGGGCGATGCGGGTGCGCTGCCCTCCGGACAACTGTCGTACCACGGCGCCCGGTTGGAGCTCGCCCCCGTCGACCACACGCCACGCGGCCTCCGCGTCCCAGCGCTCCGGGTTGAGTTCGGCCCCGAGCCGGAGCGTCGCCTCCACGGTCAACTGCGGGTACAGCGGCTTGTCCTGCGCCACATAGGCGATCCGCTCCCGCGCCTCGCCGGGTGCCGTCCCGAGTACGCGGATGTCACCGGAGGTCGGCGGCAACAGGCCCGCGGCGTGCGCGAGAAGAGTCGACTTCCCGGCACCGTTGGGCCCGACGAGCGCACAGATCCGCCCCGCCGGAATCCGTACGTCGCAGTCGCGCAGGGCCCACGCCTCGCCGACCGGTCCTGCGGCGCCGGGCACGCCCGAGTGCCGCTCCTCGCCCTTCCCGCCCTTCCCGCCCTTCCGGAACCTCCTGCCCGGCGAACTCCCGCGCCGAAAGCCCATGGTGCGCAGCTTCCGGTCCGGGTACTTCTTGCCGAGCGCGGTCGCCTCGACGGCGACCTCCTCGGCCGCGGTCTCACTCATCAGCGGATTCCCCCTGGTCTGTCTTCCCGGCCTGCCGCGCCGCCGCGTCCGCGGACGAACTCGCCGCAACGGACGCGGTCTTGGCCTTGGTCTTGGTCTCGGCCTTGGACTTGGCACCGGCACCGGCACCGGTCGCGGCCGTCCCACCGTCGCCGAACCGCTCGTCGAGCACGGCGGACATCAGCGCGGCAACGTCCTCCCGATCGAGCCCGGCGGCCCGTGCCCGCCCCGCCCAGTCGGCGAGTTCGGCGCGCAGCGGGGCGTCGGTGGCGGCGGCGCCGAGCGTGCGTCGTACGAAGGTGCCGAGCCCGCGCCGGGCCTCGACGAGCCCCTCCCGTTCGAGCTCCCGGTATGCCTTGAGCACGGTGTTCGGATTGATCGCCGTCGCCTCGACCACCTCACGGGCCGTGGGCAGCTTGTCCCCGGGTTCGAGCAGACCGAGCCGCAGGGCCTGCCGGGTCTGCTGCACGATCTGCAGATAGGTGGCGACGCCGCTGCCCCGGTCGATGCGGTACTGGAGCACTCCCCTCCAACCCCCTTTCACTAATCAAGTAGTGAAAGGGTGGTGCAAGGGTGGGCCGACGTCAAGTGCCCAGATCGCGAGGGGAGTTGCGCGGAGTGCGCGCGAAGTACGCGCGTTGGAGAGTGGCGCCGTCATCCACGCGCCCGTCGCCCACCCGGGAGAGTGACTCCCTTTCCGGACCTGTGACCGGCGGGCTCCTCGGCGACGCGGCCGCCCGGTACGGGACCCACTCGACATAAACGCTGTCTTTACGGACAGTTGCTCTCCTCAACGCCCGGCCCTCGCCGTTTGCCGATTTCACCGCCTGCGCAACCTGCAATTGTTTGCATGGGCAAGCGGAAAGAGAGGTACCTTCATGGCTGATTGGGAACTGATCCCCGGTGGTCTGAAAGCGATCTCGGCCGGGTCCCGTACCTGCGTGTGGGGCGTCAACGCCGGCGGGAACATCTACCGGTTCACCAACGACGACGCCACTCCGTGGGTGCAGATCCCGGGGGCGGCCACCGACATCGGCGCGGGGGCCGACGGTACGGTCTGGCACGTCAACTCGGACGGGAAGATCTTCCGGTACACCGGGGACCAGGGCACGCCGCACTGGAAGCTGATCCCCGGCGGACTGGCCCGCATCGACGTCGGGTCCCGCACCTCTGTGTGGGGCGTCAACGCCGGGGGGAACATCTACCGGTTCACCAACGACGACTCCAGCCCGTGGGTGCAGATCCCGGGGGCGGCCACCGACATCGGCGCGGGGGCCGACGGTACGGTCTGGCACGTCAACTCGGACGGCAGGATCTTCCGGTACACGGGAGACCAGGGCACGCCGCACTGGAAGCTCATCCCCGGCGGACTCACCCGCATCGCCGTCGGATCCCGCACCTGCGTATGGGGCGTCAACGCCCACGGAAACATCTACCGGTACACCAACAACGACACCAGCCCGTGGGTGCAGATCCCCGGAACGGCCACCGACATCGGCGCGGCGGCCGACGGCACGGTCTGGCACGTCAATTCCGACGGGAAGATCTTCCGGTACATCGGAGACCAGCAGGGCTGAGCGTGAGCGGACCTGGACTTCAGCGCCAGGCGCACCTGTCCGCCCCGCTCCGGCGGGGCGGACAGGTGCGCGCTCAGGACTCCGTCCGGTACATCAAGTCCGTCTCGTACGTGGAGAATCCGAGCCGCTCGTACACGCTGACCGCCGCCTTGTTGTCGGCGTCGACGTAGAGCATCGCCGTCGGGAGACCGCGTCCGGCGAGGTGGCGCAGGCCGATGGTGGTGAGGGCTTTGCCGAGGCCGGTGCCCTGGGCCTCGGGCTGGACGCCGACCACGTACACCTCGCCGAGGCCCTCCTCGGCGTGCACCTTGGTCCAGTGGAAGCCGCGCAGCGCGCCGTCCTCCTCGCGGACGGCGAGGAAGAAGCCCTCCGGATCGAACCAGGGCTCGGCCTTGCGGTCGTCGAGGTCGCGCTGGGTCAGGGAGCCCTGTTCGGGGTGGTGGGCGAAGGCGGCGGCGTTCGCGGCGAGCCAGGCGGCGTCGTCCTGGCCGGGCACGAAGGCGCGTACCCGGACCCCGGTGGGCAGTACCGGCTCGGGCAGTTCCAGACCGGTCAACGGCCGCCGCATCTGGCGCAGTTCACGGAACAGGGTCAGGCCGAGCACCTGCGAGAGATGCCGGGCCGCGGAGTGCCCGCCGTGCGCCCAGACCCGCAGCCGCCGCCCGGACTCGTCGAGCAGCAGGGTGCCGAGCGCGCGCCCGTGCCCGTTGCCCCGGTGCCGCGGCCGGACCACCATCTCGGCGGCCGGCGCCTCCACGGGATCGGTGTCCTCCAGCTGTGCGTAGCCCACGAGTTGGTCCGCCACGTACAGCAGCAGATGCCGCACCCCGGCCCGCTCACCACCCCTGAGCTGCAACCGCCCCTGCTCGGACACCGCCGACTGCCCGTCCTCGTGCGCCGCTTCGGCGATCAGTTCGAGTACGGCATCGGCCTGCTCGGCGGTCAGCGAGTCCAGGGTCTCGATACGGCGGAGGCCTGCGGGGGTGGGCGCGTCGTCGCTGGTCATGCGTCGAGGATAGGCCGGGTGGGGACTGTTGGGGCGGAATCACCCCTCCTCGGCGGCCACCGGCGCAAGCACCTCTCCCGCGACCCGGGCCACTTCCTCGGCGCTGGGCAACTGCTGTGCGGTGTCCGCGTCGACCCCGGTCCAGGTGGCCACGGCGAGGGGGCTGCCGGTGCGGCTGAGGGCGTACTCGACCACGAGCTGGTCCTGGTCCGCGGCGATGAGGAGCCCGATCGTCGGCCCGTCGCGCTCCGCGTCCCGCAACAGATCGTCCGCGACCGCGAGGTAGAAGTTGAGCTTGCCGAGGTGCTCGGGCTGCACGGTGGTCGTCTTCAACTCGATGATCACGTAGCGGTGCAGCGCCGCGTGGTAGAAGAGCATGTCGATACGGAAGTCCGAGGCGCCGACCCGCAGGGGGTACTGGCGCCCCATGAAGGCGAATCCGGCGCCGAGTTCGGTGAGGAACTGCACGACACGCTCGCACAGCGCGTCCTCCAGATCCCGCTCGCGCGTCTCCCCGACGGTGGCCCGCGTGAAGTCGAAGCAGTACGGGTCCTTGATGATCTCGGACAGGATGTCGCTCTCGCCCGGCGGAAGCGTGGTCGCGAAGTTGTTCAGGGCGCCGCCCTCGCGCTCGTGCAGGCGGGTGCGGATCTGGAGTTCCAGGGTGGCGCGGCTCCAGCCGTTCTCGATGGCACGGCGGGCGTAGAAGTCCTGCTCGCGAGGGGTTTTGCAGGACTGCATGAGGGCGATGATGTGGCCCCAGGGCAATTCTGCAACAGGCTGTTGCACAATTGACTCGGGCCAGGTTCGTGCGAACTTCTGCATGTGGTGGAGGTTGCGTGCGCTGTAGCCGTTCTGCCCCGGGAACTCGGTGCGGAGCTCCGCCGAGACCCGGTCGATGATCTTCGCGCCCCAGCCCTCCGCGTCCTGCCGGTCCAGGATCGTCCGCCCGATCTCCCAGTACATCCGGATCATCTCGGTGTTGACCTTGAGGCGGGCGCGGACGTGGGCGCCCCGCACGATCGCCTTCAGGTCGTCCACGAGTTCGTAGAAGCCCGGCGGCAGAGTCGAGTCCGACGTGGATGAGGTGGCCGAACTCTGAGCCGGGACAGGGGACTTGGCGGCGGGAGTGATCTTCTCGTTCATGTCGCACACTCTTGCGTCGTACGTCCGTGCGGTGACGTTTCTTCCCCAAACACTCACCCGTACGGCCTATTTGTCGTACTGCGAGGAGTAGCCGTTCCGGCACCTCCGTCCCCCACCCCGCAACCAGTCCGTAACCCGTTCCCCCTGGCCGCGCTACGCGCGTCAACCTAGGCTGCGCCCTGCCGTAGTGACGTACTTCGTTGCTCGTTCGACCGCTCAACTCGACCCTCAGGGGGAATCGTGTCCGCCACTACCCAGTCCCACAGGAAGCGAACGCGTGCCCGGCGCGTGATCGTCGCCGGTGTCTCGCTCGCCGCGCTCGGCGGGCTTGTGGCCGCGCTGCCCGCCGTCGCCGGTTCGGACCGGAGCGAGGGGAGCGGCGGGGGCAACGGGCACGGCCGTACCGTCGACGTCCAGTTGCTGTCCTTCAACGACCTGCACGGCAACCTGCAGCCGCCGGCGGGGTCTTCGGGCACGGTCACGCACACGCACCCGGACGGGACGACCGAGAAGATCGAGGCGGGTGGCGTCGAGTACCTGGCCACCGCGCTGCGCAAGGAGCGCAAGGGCGAGCGGTACAGCGTGACCGCGGCGGCCGGGGACATGATCGGCGCGAGCCCGCTGGTCTCCGGGCTCTTCCACGACGAGCCGACGATCGAGGCGCTGAACAAGCTCGACCTCGATGTCGCGGGTGTGGGCAACCACGAGTTCGACGAGGGTGCCAAGGAGCTCGCCCGGATCCAGAACGGTGGCTGCCACCCGAAGGAAGGCTGCTTCGAGGACGGCAAGAAGTTCGAGGGCGCCGACTTCCCGTATCTGGCCGCCAACGTCACCGACGAGAAGACGGACAAGCCGATCCTCGCCCCGTACTCGATCTGGGAGCGGAACGGCGTCAAGATCGGCTTCATCGGCGTGACCCTGGAGGGCACCCCGAACATCGTCTCCGCCGAGGGCATCAAGGGCCTGAAGTTCCACGACGAGGCCGAGACGATCAACAAGTACGCCAAGGTCCTTGAGCGCAAGGGCGTCAAGTCGGTCGTCGCGCTGATCCACGAGGGCGGCGCCCCGGCCTCGCAGTCGTACAACTACGACTGCAACTCGCCCGGCCCGGGCGACGGTGTCTCCGGCCCGATCGTCGACATCGCCAAGAACATCACGCCCAAGGTGGACGCGCTGGTCACCGGCCACACCCACCAGGCGTACGTGTGCGAGATCCCCGACCCCTCGGGCAAGCCGCGCATGGTCACCTCGGCCGCGTCGTTCGGCCGTCTCTACACGGACACCACGCTGACCTACGACCGTGCCACGAACGACATCGTCCGTACGAGCGTGAAGTCCGCGAACAAGGTGGTGCGCCGTGACGTGCGCAAGGCCAAGGACATGACCAAGCTGATCCGCCGCTGGAACAAGCTGGCCGAGCCGATCGCCAACAAGCCGGTCGGCTACATCTCCGCCGACCTGCCCTCCAGCGCCTCCCCGGCGGCTCCCGAGACCCCGCTCGGTGACGTCATCGCCGACGCCCAGCTCGCGCACGCCAAGACCGTCGACCCCGAGGCCGACCTCGCGCTCATGAACCCGGGCGGCGTCCGGGCCGACCTGCTGCACAAGGCGAGCGGCAGTGAGGGCGACGGTGTGGTGACCTACGGCGAGACGTACACCGTCCAGCCGTTCAGCAACACCGTGAACCTGATCGACCTGACCGGCGAGCAGCTCCTCACCGTGCTGCGCCAGCAGGTCAGCGGCGCCAACCAGGCCGCCCCGAAGGTCCTCCAGGTCTCCAAGGGCGTGACCTACACCCTGGACACCACGAAGTCCGGCGCCGACCGTGTGGTCGCCGACTCGATCAAGATCGACGGCAAGGCGCTGGACCCGAAGGCCACCTACCGGGTCGCCCTCAACTCCTTCCTCGCGGGCGGCGGCGACGGCTTCCCCGAGCTGGCCAAGGGCAAGAACCCCGTGGTCGGCGGCGACGACCTGAAGGCCTTCACCGACTACCTCGCGGCCAACTCCTCCGAGTCCGGCCCGCTCGCCCCGCCGAAGACGGACCGCATCACCGTCGTGAAGTAGCCGTGGTGAAGTAATGGACCGCAGCACCGTCGTGAAGTAGCCGCAGCCGCGTACGCGCACGGCGACCCACCGGCCCCCGCCGCCGACCGACACGGTCGGCGCCGGGGGCCGACGTGTTCTCGGTCCTGCGTACCGGGTCTGCGGTCCTCGGTCCCCGGCAGGTCAAGATCGTCCGCAAGCCCGATGCCCCCGCCCGTGGATACCGGCCACCATTTCCGATGGAAACCCGCCAACGGGGACGCCCGCCCAGAGGAGCGCATCATGTCCTACCCGGAATTCCTGGAGTACCCGGAGAGCCGCTACCGCGGTGACAAGGGCGAAGTGAACGCGTCCTTCCGCCCGGCCGGCACCCCGCCGGACCTCTCCTCGCCCGGCGGCTCGACCCACTACCTCGCCACCAACGAGTCCACGGGCGGCGAATTCGGCCTGTACAAGGTGGACTTGGGGCCGCGGTCGGCCGGTGCCAAGACGCACTTCCACAAGGCGATGTCGGAGTCCTTCTACGTCCTGTCCGGCGAACTGGAGCTCTACAACGGCGAGAAGTGGGTCACGGGCCGCGCGGGTGACTTCCTGTACGTACCGGTCGGCGGACTGCACGGGTTCAAGAACGTGACCGACGAGCCCATGTCGATGCTCATGCTCTTCTCCCCTGGAGCGCCGCGCGAGGAGTACTTCGAGCGGGTCGCGGAGGTGGCGCAGCGCGGTGGCGAGGAACTCAAGCAGTTCCGTATCCGGCACGACAGCTACTTCGTGGAGGACTTCGAGCCCGAGGAGCGGTAGGGCCCGCCCGGCGCCTAGCTCACCCCGGCTGCCGTGGGGCGGGGCTCAGGCGCCGCCCGCCCCCTCCCACCCAGGCGGCGGCGTCGGCGCCCCCGGAATCCGTACCGTCACCAGCGTCCCGCCGCCCTGCGCGGGCCGCAGCGTCACCTCGCCGCCGCACTGGCGCACCGTGCGGGCCACGATGGACAGGCCGAGGCCCGAGCCGGGGAGGCTGCGGGCGGTGGGGGAGCGCCAGAAGCGGTCGAAGACGTGCGGGAGTTCGTCGGCGGGGATGCCGGGACCGTGGTCGCGGACCCTCAACTCGCCGCCGGTGAGGGTGACTTCGACGTGTGCGCCGGGCGGGCTGAACTTGACCGCGTTGTCCAGGATGTTGACCAGGGCGCGTTCCAGGGCGGGCGGGTCGGCGCGTACGTACCAGGGGTCCAGGGTGGAGTCGAGGGTGAGCTCGGGGCCGCGCAGGCGGACGCGGTCCAGGGCGGTGGTGGTGAGCTTGTGCAGGGCGACCACCTCGGCGCGGCCGCCGCCGTCCTTGCCGGTGTCGGGGCGGGAGAGCTCCTGCAAGTCGCCGATGAGCGAGGCGAGTTCGGTCATCTGGGCGCGTACCGAGGCGAGCAGTGCGCGGCGGTCGGCGGCGGGCAGGGCGCGGCCGCTCTCCTCGCTGCGCACCAGCAGGTCGACGTTGGTGCGCAGCGAGGTCAGCGGGGTGCGCAGTTCGTGGCCCGCGTCCGCGATGAGCTGCTGCTGGAGGTCGCGGGAGGAGGCCAGCGCCGAGGTCATGGCGTTGAAGGAGCGGGACAGCCGGGCGATCTCGTCGTCCCCGTCGACCGGGATCTGCACCGCGAGGTCCTCGGTGCGCGCCACGTGCTCCACGGCGCCGGTGAGTTCGTCCACCGGTCTGAGCCCGGTGCGTGCCACCCACAGACCCGCGACGCCCGCGCCGACCACGCCGAGCCCGGCGACCGCGGCGAGCAGCAGGGCCAGCCGGTTGAGGGACTGGTCGAGCTCCGAGAGAGGCCGGGAGATGGACACCGCGATCGCGCCGACGGCGCTCTGCGAGATCTGGGTGTAGACGCGCACCTCCTCGCCGTCGGCGGTACGGGCGTCGTGCAGGGCGTCGGACCTGAGGCCGAGGGCGACCTCCTGGTCCTCGGCGCCGACCCGGACCGCCTTGGAGCCGGAGGCCACACAGCGCGAGCCGTCCTGCTGGACGGTCTGGATGTACGCGAAGGCGGGCGGGGCGTCGTGGCCGGTACGCGAGTCGCTGACGCAGGACTCCTGGAGTGCCCGCAGATAGCCGCCGGGCGCCGTGGTGTTGCGCAGCGAGTCGTCGAGTTCGTCGCGCAGCTGGGCGCGGGTGAGCAGCCAGCAGGCGGAGGCGGCCACCGCCACCGCCAGGGCCACCGAGGCGGCCACCAGCAGCGCGAGCCGCGAGCGCAGCGGCAGTTCGCGCAGCCGGGCGCCGCTCACTCGCTGCCGCCCGTGCGCAGCGCGTAGCCCACCCCGCGCACCGTGTGCACCAGACGTGGCTCGCCGCCCGCCTCGGTCTTGCGGCGCAGGTACATCACGTACACATCGAGGGAGTTGGACGACGGCTCGAAGTCGAAGCCCCAGACCGCCTTGAGGATCTGCTCGCGGGTCAGCACCTGCCGCGGATGGGCGAGGAACATCTCCAGGAGCGTGAACTCGGTACGGGTCAGCTCCACCCGGCGGGTGCCGCGCATCACCTCGCGCGTGGCCAGGTCCATCCGCAGGTCCGCGAAGGCGAGCACATCGGCCTCGCCGCGCGCCGCGCCGCTCTCGGCCGCGTACGAGATACGTCGCAGCAGGGCCCTGAGCCGGGCGAAGAGCTCGTCCAGTTCGAAGGGTTTCACCAGGTAGTCGTCCGCGCCCGCGTCGAGTCCGGTGACCCGGTCGCCGACGGTGTCGCGCGCCGTGAGCATCAGGATCGGCACCGTGCTGCCGCTGGCGCGGATGCGGCGGGCCGCTGTCAGGCCGTCCATCCGCGGCATCTGGATGTCCAGAACGACCAGGTCGGGGCGGTAGTTCTCGGCCTTCTCCAGTGCGTCGAGACCGTCCACGGCCACCTCGGTGCCGTAGCCCTCGAAGGCCAGCGAACGCCGCAGCGCCTCGCGCACGGCGGGCTCGTCGTCGACGATCAGGATGCGCTGCTGCGCGCCTTCGGGCGCGGAGGCGGCTGCGGGGGAGGCGGGGGCGGGCGACATGGCGGGGTCCTCAGGTGCGGCGGAGGGCGGGTTCGGTACGAGTACGGGTGCGCGTGCGGGTGGCGGCGGCACGGGAGGGTACGGCCGTGCCCAGCCTCGCACGGGGGTGGTGCGGTGGGCGGCGGACACCCACAAGCCCCGCCGGCCCGGGGTGTCCCGGCCCGGCGGACCCCCACAAGTCCCGCCGGGCCGGGGCACCCCGGGCCGGTACGCGCACCGCCTCGCTCAGCTCTCGCCTCCCGAGCGGAGCTGGTCCAGGTCGGCCTTGAGGGTGTTGACGGGGATGGCGAAGCCGAGGCCCGCGCTGCCCGAGTCGGAGCTGCCGCTCGCCGAACTCGGCGCGTACATCGCGGAGTTGATGCCGATGATCTCGCCGTCCATGTTGATCAGCGCGCCCCCGGAGTTGCCCGGGTTCAGGGCCGCGTCGGTCTGGATCGCCTTGTACGTGGTGGTGGCGGAGCCGGGGTCGCCGTTGAACTGCCTGCCGTCGAACTCGAAGGGCCAGCCGTCCTCGGGCCCGGGCGCCTGCTCCTCCTGGTCGGCGGCCACGGTCACATCGCGGTTCAGGGCCGAGACGATGCCGCGGGTGACCGTACCGCTGAGGCCCTCGGGCGAGCCGATCGCGACGACGTCCTGGCCGACCCGGAGCCGGGAGGAGTCGCCGAGGGTGGCGGGCTTGAGGTCGGGGGCGCCGCTCGCCTTGATCAGCGCGAGGTCCTTGGCGCTGTCGGTGCCGACGACCTCGGCCCGGTACGACTTGCCGTCGTTGGTGGTCACCTTGATCTGCGAAGCGCCCGCCACGACATGGTTGTTGGTGACGATCTCGCCGTCCTCGGTGACGATCACCCCGGACCCGGTCGACTTGCCGCCCGGCGTCGCCGCCGTCACCTCCACGATGCTCGGACTGACGGCCGCGGCCACTCCCGCCACGGTGCCCTTGCCGCCGGTCGCCACGCTGGTGCCGTTCACGGTCTGCGGCGAGCCCGCCGAGGACGAGACGGAGGCCGACTCGCCGGTCAACTCCTGTACCGCGTAGGCCGTTCCGCCGCCCACCGCGGCGGCCACCAGGGCCACGGCGGCGAGCAGGGCGACGGGGCGCCGGGCGCGCGGGGCCGCCGGACTCGCGGATGCGGCCGCCGGGCCCAGGTGGCCGAAACTCGCTCCCGACCCCGCGTCGGCTCCCGCTCCCGACTCCGCGTCGGATACCGCTCCCGCCTCCGCGCCCCGGGGTGCTCCCCAGGCCTGCGGGGACCACCGCGGGTGGTGGGCCGGGGGTGCGGGATACCCGCCCCAGCCGGTGCCCGGGGCCGGGCCGCGCTGCTGCTCGGAGGGCGACGACCCCACAGGGTCGCCCTGGTCGTGGGCGCCGCTCAGGCGGGAGTTCTCGTTCATGGTGACCACGCTCGTCGCCGGAGATGAGAACTGTCTGAGTACCGCCTGAGAAGCCCGGCAGAAGTGTGTATGCCCCATATAAGGGGCGGCACCTCGCGGGGGAGTGCGCGGAGGGGCGGGGCCTACGGGGGGAGGGGTGCGGGCGGGCGGTTCCCACGAAGGTCCGGAGGTCGGCCCCGGAGGTCGGGCCCGAGGCCGCACAGCGCCCACGGCTCGCTCAACTCCCGGAAGGGCACATGACTTGAGCGCGCCGATAGCGGCGTAAGGCGGGATTTCCGGCCGACTTCTGTGAAGTTCCTGTGCTGGCATGTCCTCGCCACTTAAGCTCACCGCGCCGAAGACGGCTCCGCGCTCCGGAGCCGCGCCGGTCCACCACTTTCACCGCGTCCTCCGCCACCTTCCGCTGGTACTGCGCCCTTCCTCCCCGGTGACCGCCGGGAGCCGGGCGACGGCCGGGAGGCAGGGCGAGGGGACGTCGACCCACTCGGGAGACTGCGTGAAACCTGTTCTGCGTGGTCGTGGCAGACGGGCCCTTACGGGACTGTCCGCCGCCACCGTCGCCTTCGCCCTGGGCTGTGCCGGTGCGCTCGCCGCCGTCCAGCCCGCCGCCGCGGCCGACGGGCCGCACGGCCTGCCGGAGGCGGGGCTCGACCGGCCCGCCCCGCCGCGGCCGTCGAAGGCCACCGAGAAGGAACTGCGCGAGCGGCTGCTCGCCGCGCAGGAGCACAACGCCACCCGGGAGCCGGACGGTTCGGCCCGCAAGAAGCCGGGCGTGAGCCCGTACATCATCGGCGGCAGCGAGACCACCATCGAGCAGGCGCCGTGGATGGTCCAGCTCGGCTACCACGACGAGGCCACCGGCGACTCCTACTTCTGCGGCGGCGCCCTGGTCGCCCCGAACAAGGTGCTCACCGCCGCGCACTGCGTGGCCGGTCTGGACTGGGCGCGCAACGGTGCCGTGCTCGCGGGCGCCACCGACCTGGACGACACCACGAACGGCACCCTCGTCGGCGTCCACGGCCAGTGGAGCCACCCGCGCTACAACCCGCAGACCATCAAGGACGACATCGCCGTCCTGACCCTCTCCACCCCGCTGGACCGCGCCTGGCTGCGCCTGGCCGCCTCCCACGACAGCGGCCTGTACAAGCCCGGCACCACCGGCACCGTCTACGGCTGGGGCCTGACCTCCGGCTCGGGCCAGCTCGCCACCAAGCTGCGCAAGGCCCAGCTGCCGATGGTGGCCGACTCGACCTGCGACTCGGCGCTCGGCGGGATCATCGGCGAGGACGTGTTCGCCGAGGGGTCCATGGTCTGCGCGGGCACCCCGGCCTCCGGCGGCGACGAGGGCACCACCAGCCCCTGCAACGGCGACTCCGGCGGCCCGCTCGTCGTCAACGGCCGGATCGCGGGCGTCGTCTCCTGGGGCGTCGAGGGCTGCACCGCCAAGGGCGCCTACCCGGTGTTCTCCAAGGTCAGCTCGTACACCTGGGCCGCGCAGCCGCGCATCGACGACGCCGACCTGACCTTCGACGGCCGGACCGACCTGCTCGCGCGTACGCCCTCGGGCGGACTGTTCCAGCAGAACAGCACCGGCAACGGCCTGACGCAGCGCGAGTTCCAGAGCCACGGCTGGGAGACGGCCAGTTGGGGTCTCCAGGCCGACCTGGACCGCGACTGGTACCAGGACCTGATCATCCGGGACAGCGTCGACGGACGGCTGTACCGCAGCTACCTGGACCATGGCAGCTGGACCTGGAAGTGGGCCCGGATGACCAGCGTCTGGGGCGGCTACCGGTCGTACGCGATCCCGGGCGACCTGACCGGCGACGCCCGCCCGGACCTGGTGGCCGTGGACGCCAACGGCGACACCTACCTCTACCCCGGCAAGGGCAACGGCGAGTTCAACGCCAAGATCAAGGTGGTCAGCGGCTCCTGGAAG
The DNA here is from genome assembly GCF_013364195.1 of Streptomyces sp. NA04227. Classification (NCBI taxonomy): domain Bacteria; kingdom Bacillati; phylum Actinomycetota; class Actinomycetes; order Kitasatosporales; family Streptomycetaceae; genus Streptomyces; species Streptomyces sp. NA04227. The sequence continues at coordinate 4,491,703 of NZ_CP054918.1, forward strand.
GGCGTCAAGGTCTACGGCCACGGCGACCTGACCGGCGACGGCAAGCCCGACCTGCTCGCCAAGGACAGCGCCAACACGGTCTGGCTGTACCGCGGCACGGGCAACGCCAAGGACCCGTGGTCCGGCCGTATCAAGGCCCGTACCGGCTGGAACTTCTCCGCGATCGTCACCAGCGGCGACCTGACCGGCGACGGCATCGCGGACCTGCTCGCCCGCGACCCCGGCTCCAACGGCACCCTCTGGCTCTACAAGGGCACCAACAAGGCCTCGGCCGACCTCTTCGCGCCGCGGGTGAGCCTGGGTACCGGGTTCAATCAGTACAACCTGTTGTTCTGACCGCACTGTTGGGCGTTGAGCGGCTTGTCCCATGGGTGCTTGTCCCAAGGATGATCGTCCCAAGGGTGTTCGTCCGATGGGCCGCTCATCGGGTGGACGTTCACCCGCTTTGCATTCCGACCGTCAATTCGCTTGTTCTTCAAGCGGGTTGGCGGTCGGGCGCATTTTCGGGCGGTCAGTGGTTTCGGGGCTTTCGACGCGCGTCGAATCGGGGGACTCGTACGACGAACGCCGGTCGCACGAGTCGTACGAGTCTCATGGGTGTGCTCATCCCATGGACGTTCATGGGCTCAACGCCCGAGGAGATCGTCGTTCATGGGATTGGCGCTCATGGGATCGGTGCTCGTGCGATCGACGGTCATCGCACAAAGACTCAAAAGCTTCATCGGACCGACGGTCATGTCATGAACGTCCATGTCATGAACGCCGATCCCATGAACGCCGATCCGATGAACGCCCGGAGGTGAGTCGGCGCGGCTCGGCCGGCCCCGCCTCAGCCCCCGCAGCCGCAGGACCGTCGTACGACCAGCCGGGACGGGAAGAGCTTGAGGCGTTCGCGGCGGGAGCCCGCGACGCGCAGGTTGTCGTCGAGGACGAGGTCGACGGCGGCGCGTGCCATGGCCGGGCGGTCGCTGGCGACGGTGGTCAGCGGCGGGTCGGTGAGGCCCGCCTCCTTGACGTCGTCGAAGCCCGCGACCGCGAGTTCGCCGGGTACGTCGATACGCAGCTCGCGGGCCGCGCGCAGGACGCCGATGGCCTGGTCGTCGGTGGCGCAGACGATCGCGGGCGGGCGGTCCGGTCCGGCCAGGAGGCCCAGCGCGACCTGATAGGCGTCGTAACGGTTGTACGGGGCCTGGAAGAGGCGGCCCTCGGTGGAGCGCCCCGCGTCCCGCATCGCGCGCCGCCAGCCCTCGATGTGGTCGGAGACCGGGTCACCGACGGCGGGGGTCTCCTCGGTGCCGCCGAGACAGGCGACGTAGGGGTGGCCGTGGTCGAGCAGGTGCTGGGTGGCGAGTTGCGCGCCGCCCACGTCGTCGGTGACGACGGCGACGTCCTCGATGGCCTCGGGGCGGCGGTGAAGCAGCACGACCCGGGCGTCCCAGGCGTCTATCTCGACGGCGGCGGTCTCACTGGGGCCCTGGCTGACCAGGATCAGACCGGAGACCCGCATCCCGAGGAAGGCGCGGAGGTAGTGGACCTCGCGCTCGTCGAGGTAGTCGGAGTTGCCGACGAGGACCATCTTTCCCCGCTCGGCGGCGGCCTGTTCGACCGCGTGCGCCATCTCCGCGAAGAACGGCTGGCGCGCGTCCGGGACGATCATGCCTATGAGATCCGTGCGGCGCGAGGCCATGGCCTGCGCAACACGGTCCGGCCGGTACCCCAGCTCCTTGATCGCGGCGAGTACTCGCTCACGTGTTGCCGGGGCGACCGGCCGGGGTCCGTTGTTGATGACGTAGCTCACGACCGCGGTCGAAGTACCCGCCAGTCGCGCCACATCGTCCCGCGTCACCTTGGCCACCCGGAAAGTCTACGCGGACGCCCCTACTTCTTTGCAGGCCGGACCGCTGCTTCCGCTTCCGCGACGACCCGCGCGGCCGCCGCCTCATCCACCTCGCCCCGGTTTGCCCCGGACTTGTCGGCCGAGCCGCCGGACTTCGCCTCACCTGCGGAAGCACCGCGATCGGGCTTCTCGGGGGTGACGAAGCGGTAGCCGACGTTGCGGACGGTGCCGATCAGCGCCTCGTGCTCGGGGCCGAGCTTGGCCCGCAGCCTTCGCACGTGCACATCGACCGTGCGGGTGCCGCCGAAGTAGTCGTACCCCCAGACCTCCTGGAGGAGCTGGGCGCGGGTGAAGACCCGGCCCGGGTGCTGGGCGAGGTACTTCAGGAGCTCGAACTCCTTGAAGGTCAGGTCGAGCACCCGGCCCTTGAGCTTGGCGCTGTAGGTGGCCTCGTCCACGGAGAGGTCGCCGTTGCGGATCTCCATCGGGGAGTCGTCGGTGGCGATCTGCTGGCGGCCCATCGCGAGCCGCAGCCGGGCCTCGACCTCGGCCGGGCCCGCGGTGTCGAGCAGCACGTCGTCGATGCCCCAGTCGGCGGTGACGGCGGCGAGGCCGCCCTCGGTGACGACCAGGACGAGCGGGCAGCCGGGTCCGGTGGAGCGCAGGAGCTGGCACAGGCTGCGTACCTGCGGCAGGTCGCGGCGGCCGTCGATCAGGATGACGTCGGCGCCGGGGGTGTCCACCAGCGCGGGCCCCTCGGCTGGGGCGACCCGGACGTTGTGCAGCAGCAGGCCGAGCGCGGGGAGCACCTCGGTCGAGGGCTGGAGTGCATTGGTCAGGAGCAGGAGAGAGCTCATCGGTCCCCACCCGCCCCGGTGGTCATGTGCACGGTTCGCTCGCCCATCACGTCGGTTCCTCCTCGGTCCCTTCGAAGGCGTTACCTCCGGGCCGCCGGGCCCGGCTGGTGCGGCACTGCTTCCTACGGTGCGGCGCGGTGCTGCCGCTGTGCCTGGCGTCGGCGCCCTTGCCGACCGACGGTCCGTTCCGTCGTCACGCTGCTCTTCACACGAAGGTGTCCGGCTCGTCATACCGCGGATTCCCCGGGGAAACCCCCGCGACGCCGCTCGTATACGAGTCCTTGGCACCGTCTCACCAAGCACAAAAGGACCCGGGGGCTTCGCTGCCCGGATCCTCTGCCCAGCAGAATAGCCCACATGGGTTGCGGTGCGGCAGGTCGAATCGAGGGCTCTTCTGTGCGGCCTGTCACTGCACATGCCCAGCTCGGAGCGCTCCATACCTCGGACGGGGTGGCCCTGGAGGCCGCCCATCACCCCGGTCCCGAGCCCGGCGGCGACCTCGCGGTGGTCCTCGCACACGGCTTCACCGGCGCCCTCGACCGCCCGCATCTGCGCCGCGCCGCCGGGGTCCTCTCCCGCTACGCGCCCGTGATCACGTTCTCTTTTCGCGGCCACGGAGGTTCCGGCGGCCGCTCGACCGTGGGCGACCGCGAGGTGCTCGACCTGGAGGCGGCGATCGCGTGGGCGCGCGAGCTCGGTTACCGGCGCATCGTGTCCATGGGGTTCTCGATGGGCGGGTCCGTGGTGCTGCGGCATGCGGCTCTGGAGCGGGAGCGCCGCGCGGGCGAGTTGAGGGACGAGGGAGAGCAGAGGGATCAGGGAGCTGAAGGAGCTCAGGGAGCTGAGGGAGATCAGGGTCGGGCGGGGCATCGGGGGCACGAGGGGTGCGAGGGGCGTGCGGGGGGCGCGCGAATTGTGGCCGTGGTGTCCGTAAGCGCCCCTGCGCGCTGGTTCTACCGGGGGACGGCGCCGATGCGGCGCCTGCACTGGATGGTGCTGCGCCCGGAGGGCCGGATCGTCGGGCGGCTTGGTTTCGGTACCCGGATCCACTCGCGCCACTGGGACCCCGTCCCGCCGTCCCCCGTCGAATCGGTCCCGCACATCGCGCCGACCCCGCTGCTGCTCGTGCACGGCGACCGCGACCCGTACTTCCCGCTCGACCACCCCCGGATGCTGGCCGCCGCGGCCGGTGCGAACGCCGAGCTGTGGGTGGAGCCCGGCATGGGCCACGCGGAGAACGCGGCGCCCGACGCGACACTGGCGCGGGTCGGGGAGTGGATACTGCGGGCGGCGGCGCGGGACCGGGACGGACCCGAACCCGAACCGAAGTGAACCGAAACTGAACCGATCCAACGCGTAACGCATACCGACGGAAATGAAGGAGGCGCGGCACATGGCGACCGGGACCATCCGCTACTGGGCGGCGGCGAAGGCCGCGGCCGGTGTGGACGAGGAGCCGTACGAGGCGGCCACGCTCGCCGAGGCACTGGCCGCCGCGCGCGAACGGCACCCCGGAGAGTTCGTCCGCGTGCTCCAGCGCTGTTCCTTCCTCGTCGACTCGGCGCCCGTGGGCGGCCGCGAGCATGAGACGGTACCGCTGGCCGAGGGCGGCACGGTCGAAGTGCTCCCGCCGTTCGCAGGAGGATGAGCACGCCATGACCAACCAGCCCTACGAGGGTGCGGGCCCGGTCCCCGGCACCACCCCGTACGACGACCCCGCCTACGGCACCCCACCCCACGCCGCACCGCCCGCGCCCGCCCCCGGCTACGAGGGCGGGGTCCCGCAGGCCCGGTACGAGGGCCAGACGCAGGGGCAGCCGCAAGGCCGGACACAGGGTCAGCCGCAGGGCTACGGCTCCGAGCAGGCTTACGGCTCCCAGCAGGGGTACGGCCCGGAGCAGGGATACGGCCAAGGCGGCGGCTACGGGTGGAACGGACAGGCCCAGTCCGGGTACGAGGGCGCGTCCGGCTATGAGGCCCCGCCCGGCTACGAGGCCCCGCCCGGCTATGAGGACCCCGGCAGCCAGGCGGCGTACGCAAACGCCGCCGGTGACGGGTACGCGACGGACCCCGCCTATCCGGCCGCCGAGTCGTACGGCGCCGCGTCCGCCGACCCGTACGCCCAGGGCGGCACGCAGACCGCCGCGTACGCACAGCCCACGTACGAAACGCCCTACGAAGAGCCCACCGCCCCCACCACTGCCGACCCCAGCCCCGCCCCCGGACCCGACCCCGGACCGGATCCCGAACCCGCCCCCGCCACCCCCCTCACCGCCGCCCAACTCGCCCGTGCCGAGGGCCGTTCGCCGATCATCGAGCCGGGGTTGCAGCCCGCGGGGCTGACCGCGTTGCTCGCGCTGCTGCTGTGCGGGACGGCGGCGGTGCACGAGCTGGCGCTCGTGGTGCCGCTGGTGGTGCTCCAGGCGGTGACGGCGGCGGGCTGGTTCCGGCTCAACGGGATGTGGCCCGCGCGGCAGGGCATCCTGCTCGCCTTCGTCGGCGGGCTCACCGCCGATGTGGCGGTGCTCGCGGGCGGGCGCGGGAACGCGCCGGTGGCGATCCTCGGTTCGGTGGCCCTGTTCACGCTGTTCACGCTGGTACTCCAGCTCCGCAGCGGAGCCGGTGCCGACGAGCGGATGACGGCGCTGATGGCGACGATCACCTCGGCCGCCCTCACCATCGTCGCGGCCGGGCATCTCGCCGCGGAGCCGGAAGCGGTCGCGATCGGCGGGGCCTCGGTGGCGCTGGTGATACTGGTACGCGCGCTGCCGCTGCCGACCGCCGCCTCGGTCCTCCTCGCCCTGATCGCCGCCGGTGTGATGGGCGCGCTGACGGCGGGCGTCGGCTCGCTGGCCGGAGAGACCAGCGCCGTCGACGGCACGGTGACCGGACTGGCGGCGGGCCTGTGCGCGCTCGTCGGCCACCGGGTGGCGAGCTACGACTACCCGTCCCGCTTCGTCCACATGACCGCGGGCGTCGCCCTGCCGCTCGCGGCCGCCGCCCCCGCGGTCTACCTGACGGGTCAGCTCCTGGGCTGAGACGGATCGGTGCCGGAAGGCGATACGGGGCCGGAGGCGAGCCAACTCCCGGGCCGAGAAGGTCATTTGGGTACGCACCGTCCGTGAGCCTTCACGGACCGTACGAGCGCACCCGTCCGCAACCCCCTTCCGTCACAGCTGATCGACAAGATTCGGTCACCCCGGGCCGGGCCCCGACCCCGGGTTAGGCTCGCCCGGGCAATGACCTCTGAGGTGGGGGAAAACGGAACATGCGCGCGCTGCGAATAACGCTGATCGTTCTGACGGTCTTCGCGGGCCTCTTTGTGGCGGCCGACCTGATCGCCGTCAACTACGCCGAGGGCAAGGCGGCCGAGAAGGTGCGCGTGAACGAGGGTCTGGACAAGGACCCGGACGTCTCGATCAAGGGCTTCCCCTTCCTGACGCAGGCGCTGGACGGCACCCTCGACGAGGTCGAGATCGGGATGGACGACTACCGCGCCGAGAACCAGAACCCGGACGGCAAGGGCCCCGACACGATCCTGATCAAGAGCCTCGACGCGACCATGCACGAGGTGAAGTTCTCCGACGACTACAGCTCGGCCACCGCCAAGAGCGCCACCGGCACCGCCACCATCGACTACCCCGAACTCCTCAAGGCCGCCCAGGTCGAGCCCATGGAGCTGGCGCCCGGTGTGACCGCCCATGTGGTGGGCCTGTCCGACGGCGGCGACGGCCGGATCAAGGTCGAGGTGCGCGCCACGGTGTTCGGCCAGCCGCTGCCCGACCCCCTCTATGTGATGAGCACCGCACGCGTCGAGAACGACGTGGTGAAGGTGCACGCCGACGCGCTGCCGAAGATCCCGGTCAAGGTCGCCGAGGGCAAGGTCCGCAGCATCACCGACTTCCAGCAGCCGATCACCGGCCTGCCCACCGGCATCCACCTGGACAAGGTCGAGGCCGCGAAGGACGGCGTCGAGGTGTCCGTGAAGGGGACCGACGTCCGACTGGTGGGCTAGCCCACAACCACTGTGTTCGCCGTTCGCCGTTCGCCGTTCGCCGTTCGCTGTGAGCCGGGCCCGTCTCGTACGGGGCCCGGCTCCCTCGTTTTCACCTGCTCCTGTGCTCCGGTACTCGCCCGTTTCCGCGTACGAAACCTCCAAGCCGTCCGTATCCCGAGACGGTCCCGTCCGCACCTCAGATGTGAAGCGGATTACGGCGGGCGGCGACCCCGTGGAGGCTTGGCCTCCGCGGGTGGTGGTCTCGAAGTGCGGATGATCGCGTCTCAGTATCCGACACGCCGGTGACACGGCCGCCCGTCCATCCCTACGATCGCACTCATGCAGTGCACCCAGAGCCGTTCCCGTCACCGGGGACAGGCGGACCTCACGAAGCGGCGGGCAGTCGACCTGTGTCGCGTCGCCGCCATGCTCTGTCGCACTTTCTGAGCGGACCGCGAGGTCCGCGCCCTCACCGGCCCGCCGCCGTGCTGGCCTTCCCGGTACCCCCGTACCTCCCCTGTACGCACACCGTCGTGCCCCCCGACCGGGCGCCGACGCCCCGTACACCCTTGTAGCGCACGCCCCGCCGCCCACTGCCCCGGAGGAGAAGAAGTATGAGCCGCAGCGACGTCCTGGTAGACGCCGACTGGGTCGAGGCCAACCTCGACGACCCGAAGGTTGTCATCGTCGAGGTGGACGAGGACGCCTCCGCGTACGACACGAACCACATCAAGAACGCCATCAAGATCGACTGGCAGAAGGACCTGCAGGACCCGGTCCGCCGCGACTTCGTGGACCAGGCGGGCTTCGAGAAGCTGCTGTCCGAGCGCGGCATCGCCAACGACGACCTCGTGGTCCTCTACGGCGGCAACAACAACTGGTTCGCCTCGTACGCCTACTGGTACTTCAAGCTGTACGGCCACGACTCCGTCAAGCTCCTCGACGGCGGCCGCAAGAAGTGGGAGCTCGACGCCCGCGAGCTCGTCGCCGAGATCCCGTCCCGCCCGGCCACCGAGTACAAGGCCAAGGCCCAGGACACCTCGATCCGCGCCTTCCGTGACGACGTCGTCGCCGCGATCGGCAAGCAGAACCTGGTCGACGTGCGCTCGCCCGACGAGTTCAGCGGCAAGCTGCTCGCCCCGGCGCACCTCCCGCAGGAGCAGTCGCAGCGCCCCGGCCACGTCACCGGCGCCCGCAACATCCCGTGGTCCAAGAACGCCAACGACGACGGCACCTTCAAGTCCGACGAGGAACTCAAGTCCCTCTACGAGGAGGAGAAGGTCGACCTCGGCACCGACACCATCGCGTACTGCCGCATCGGTGAGCGCTCCGCGCTGACCTGGTTCGTGCTGCACGAGATCCTCGGCGTCCAGAACGTCAAGAACTACGACGGCTCCTGGACCGAGTACGGCTCCCTCGTGGGCGTGCCGATCGAGCTCGGCGCCAACAAGTAATCCGCCGACCCGTACCAACACAGAGAAACGGAAAACCAGACATGTGTGGAGCGAAGGCCGGCGGCCCCGACCCCTCGACGATCAAGCCCGGTGAGACCACCATCCAGGGCCAGGTGACCCGCGACGGCGAGCCCGTCACCGGTTACGTCCGCCTCCTGGACTCGACCGGCGAGTTCACCGCCGAGGTGCCCACCTCGGCGACCGGACAGTTCCGCTTCTACGCGGCCGAGGGCACCTGGACCGTGCGTGCCCTGGTGCCCGGCGGCACCGCGGACCGTACCGTCGTCGCCCAGACCGGCGGCCTCGCCGAGGTCGCGATCGCGGTCTGAGACCGGATCCGGGACCGACACCGGGGCCGCGCGAGCGGCCCCGGCAGTGGCCGGGCCTGAGCCCCGCCGCTCACCATCTGGCCGCCCCACGGCGGTCGGGAGCGTGCCCCTCCCCGGAGCACGTTCCGCAGCACGGTCGCAGGGCCGCACCCCAGGGTTGGACGCCTGGCGGGGGTGCGGCCCTGCGGCATGTCCGCGGGCCGGGCCGTAGGACGTGTCAGCCGTAAGAGGTGTGAGCCGTAAGGTGTGTCGGCCGTGAGACATGTCAGTGGAACATGCCAATCGAGAGCGGGCCGGACATGTCCGCGCACCGGTCGCGACGCGGCCGCCGGTCCGCCCTACCCTGGAGACATGTACGCGCGCAGGCGGCATGTGTACTTCACGATGATGGGGATCTGTCTGACCCTCTTCGTCCTGGCCTGGGCCCTTGTGTCCAGGTGGTCGACCACGGCCGCCGTCGCCATGTGCGCGGTGGCCATGGTCATCCCGCCGGTGGCCGCGATCGTCGCCAACCGCAAGGGACCCGAGGACCGCTGGTGGGACGAGGAGCCCGGGCAGCCACGCGGCACCGGCCGCTCCGGCGACACCGCGAAACGCCCCCCGGACTCACCCGACAAACTCCGCCCCGGCCCCCACCGCGACCCCGAGTCCGAGGCCTGGTGGGAGGAGCTGGACGGCAAGAAGCGCCGCCGCTGAGTCCGTGAGCAGCCGGTGAGCGGCCCGCGAGCCCGGGGCCGCCCCTGTCGCCGTTGCGTCCGTCGTGCCGCCCGTCGCTGCCGTCCGCCGTCGCCTCCCGTCAGTAGACGAGCGCCTGGGTTCCCTCGCCGAGCGCCTCCTGTACGAAAACCTGTGCACCCGCAATCCGTACACCCTTGAGTACGTCGTCCTCGGTGATGTCCCGACGGGCCGCGCACTGGGTGCACAGCGTGACCTTGCCGCCCGCGAGGAGGGAGTCGAGCAGGTCGGGGAGGGGTGCCGCGTGCGGGAGTTCGAACTCGGCGGCCCGGCCGGGCAGCGCGAACCACGCCGACTCGCCCGTCAGCCACAGCGAGACGTCGACCCCGCTGGCCACGGCCACCGAGGCCACCGTGAAGGCCTGCGAGCAGCGTTCGGGGGCATCGGCCCCCGCGGTCACCTTGATTACCAGCTTCTTCGCCATGACTCCGCATCGTAGCGACGCCCGTACGGCGGTACCTCGGGAGGAAGGCCGGGGCCCGGCGGATTAAACTGTCCGCGGATGCAAACGTTCGCCGTGCGACCCCCAGACACTTACGGAGCACCCTGTGCTTGAGGCCTTCTTCTCCGCCCTGCTGATCCTGGTCTGCCTCGCCGTTCTCGGCTTCGCGGGCCTGACGGTCAAGAAGCTGTACCAGGGCCAGCGCTGACCGGGCACCCGTAAGATCGGGGTCGAGCCCACAACCGACCCAGGGAACGACTGCACCTGATGATCGAGATCCCGTCCGACCTGAACAAGAACCTGGTCCCCCTCGCCTTTCTGCTCGGCGACTGGGCGGGCGCGGGCGTCTTCGACTTCCCCGGCGCCGAGAAGTGCAACTTCGGCCAGGAAGTCAGCTTCCACCACGACGGCCGGGACTTCCTGGAGTACCGCTCGCACACCTGGGTCCTGGACTCCGAGGGCAAGAAGGTCGCCCCGCTGGAGTCGGAGTCCGGCTACTGGCGCATCGACGACAACCGCAAGGTCGAGGTCGTCATGGTCCGCGACCAGGGCATCGTCGAGGTCTGGTACGGCGAACTGGCCGACAAGAAGCCCCAGATCGACCTCGCCACCGACGCCGTGGCCCGCACCTCCGCCTCCGGCCCCTACAGCGGCGGCAAGCGCCTGTACGGCTACGTCAACGGCGACCTGATGTGGGTCGGCGAGAAGCAGACCCCCGACGTCACGCTCCGCCCCTACATGTCCGCCCAGCTCAAGAAGGTCGTCACGCCCGAGGACGTGGCGGCGTGGGCGAAGGACCTGGGGGACCTGCCGGACGACGGGATCGCGTTCTTCAAGTAGTACGGGTACAGACCCCCGGCCGCGTTGTGTGCGGCCGGGGGTTCGGCGTGCCTCAGGCGGCATGCGGACGGACAGAGGCGGACCTGAGGCGTTCCCCCGCGCTGCGGCGCACGACCTCAATGTCTCGGCAGAGACTCGATGTCCTGCGCCCGCGCGTCCCATTCCAGGCCGCCGCCCGGTGGCCGGAGCTGGAAGAGGCCGCCTTCTCGGCCCATGACCACGCCGACACGGTCACGGTTGGTGTCGCGAACGGTCTCGCCGACGACGGGAACGTCACTCATGAGCTCGGCCCTGCCCCGCACGGGCGCCCGGAGCTGTTCCCCCGCCCTCATCGGCCTCCTCGTCTCCATCAAAGTCATCGACGTCATCGAAGTCATCGGCGGTGGGGACGCCGAGCCGCGTGCCCCGACTGTGCGCGATGCGCAGGGAGTTGCGCAGGGACTCGGCGAGACCGTTCATCAGCCAGGGGAGATCCTCCGTAGGCAACTCGCCATTACGGCACAGTAGTTCGCGCAGGTAGGCCAAGTACTCGGCCCCGGCGTCCAGTTGTTCGGCCTCCATCTTGTCGGCAAGACGGGACACCACGCCGTTGCCGCCCTCGTCGGGGATCAGGTAGCTGGGGCGACCCAGGGAATCGGACCAGGGCAGCAGTCGTACGGGGCGGGCGTGGCTGATCATGACGGCGCCTCCTCGCGATGCTCGAAGAACCAGCCGTTGCCGTGGTTCACGTCGTCAACCTCCCGGGAGCCGATGCTCACCCCCGGACATGCAGCGAGTCGCGGGGGTCTTGTGAGGCCAGACGCTAAAGCGACCGTACGAGGTGGAACAGTGACGCACTGTGCCACTTTGGGTCGGCGCTGGGACGCTGTGTCCTACCCGTCCAGATTGAGACGGTCCGCCAATTCCGTAACCGGTGAAGTACGGCGCCGCTCGCGGCTGCGCAATTCGGCAACGATGCGCCGTGAGGTGGCGTGGTAACGCATCCATTCCGGCGCGTCGCCCTCCGCCCGCAACAATGCCTGGGTGGCTGCTTCCTCGTTTCCTACGTCCGTATGGGCCAGGGCCCGGTCTACGTGAAAACGGGCGCGCCAGGTGGGGGGCAAGGTGTGAAGGTTCGGGACTGAGCGGGCGGTGCGTAGCGCTTCGGTGCTCTCTTCCATTTCGACATAGAAGTTCACCTTCGCGACGCCCATGTTCGCAGGACCGAAGGGAGTGGCGTAGTCGAGTCGGTCCTCGCCGATTCGCGCGGCTGCCGCACCGGCCATGTTCAACAGCTCGTGTACCGCGGCCTGTTTCTCCTGCCGGACCGCCGCTGTCGCCGCTCGCAGGAGCAGAATCCCCCACAGCGCCAGATCTGCCGGATCCGAGTGAAACCCTGGATTCATCAGCTCGGCACGGCTCATCGCCACGCGCTCAGCGTCTTCAAGTCTTCCTTGCTTGGTGAAGATCCATGAGAGGCATGAGATCGCCACCACTTCCAGATGGGGGTCGTCGCCCTTGCTCGCGGCAGCCATTGAACGTTCAAGCGCGGTGAACCCGGCATCTTCCCTGCCGAGAGCCGCCAGGGTGGTGGCAGCTACCTGATACGCCTCGGCGAGAACCGAATAGGCAGCCGCGGAATCGGCGCCGGTGTGAAAGTGCGCCGCAGCCCTGGCGTCAGTAATGAGCTGCGGCAGCAGAAGACCGATTTCTGCCATACGGCCATCGCGGCGGATTCGCTCGGTCGATTTCAGAGACCTTCGCAACGCCGCGACACTCGGGGGAGTTTCGGGATCCGGCTCCGATCCGAAGAAGTCGGACACAGGGGAGATGGCTTGGCGTAGTGCCAGTACGGAGGGCAGCTCGGCTTCGTTGTTCACCTCGAAGGTGACAGGTTGGCCGACCAGTATGGACGGCTCGACGTCCAGGGCACGGGCCAGCGAATTCAGCGTGGCGAGGCGGGCTGTCTGTCGACGTCCTTGTTCAAGTTTTCGCACGATATCGACGGACAGCCCGGCCCGTTCGGCCAGTTGTTCCTGCGTCAGCTTGCGCCTGAGCCTCAGCCGGGCGATCCGGTCCCCGATGCCGGTTTCCTCGCGGAACTCCATAGCCACTCCCGCCGGAAGGTCGTGGCTCCCCAGACTACGCATGGGCCCGGTACCCGCCGAGACCATGCCTCTGCCACACCCTCAAGTCGCCCCTGTACGGACAGAGTTGCGCGAGTTGGGCACTGCACTGTGGACTCCCGGCATGACGAAGCCGGTTCTGTACCTGATCGCGTGCGCCGCCGGACCCGCGCAGTACGTCGACGAGGGAGTGCGCGCAGCTCAGGCGGCAGGTTGGGATGTATGTCTGATCCTGACGCCGTCGGCTGCCCGCTGGTGGGAGTCGCGTATCGGCGAGCTGGAGGAGCTGACGGGGCGGCCGGTGCGCTCGCAGTACAAGTTGCCGTGGGAGTCGGACGCGCTGCCGAAGGCGACGGCGATGCTGGTCGCACCGATGTCGTGCACCACGCTGAACAAGTGGGGCGCCGGGATCTCGGACACCCTCGCGATCGGGCTGCCGTCGGAGGCCGTGCACATGGGTGTGCCCGTGGTGGCGATGCCGTACTTCAACCAGGCTCAGGGGGCACAGCCCGCGGTCGCGCGTTCCGTGGCGACACTGCGGGAGCAGGGGGTGGTGGTGCTCGACGGACCGCAAGGGTACGAGTCGCACCCGCCGAAGCAGGGCGACCCGCGCAGTTTCCCGTGGAGGCGAGCAGTGGATGCGGCGGGACACGCAGTCAGCTCGCGCCCGGTATGACGGAAGGCTCTCACCACCCGGTCTGCATTACTTTCCGTGACGCTCCGCCACGGAAAGTCCCTCCGCACCCGAGCGTAGCCCCTTCTACACTGGCCTCGTGGTGGACACCGACTGGAAGACCGACCTGCGGCAGCGCGGATACCGGCTGACCCCGCAGCGCCAGCTCGTGCTGGAGGCCGTCGACCACCTGGAGCACGCGACGCCGGACGACATCCTCGTCGAGGTGCGCAGGACGGCCTCGGCGGTCAACATCTCCACCGTGTACCGGACCCTGGAGCTCCTGGAGGAGCTGGGGCTGGTCTCGCACGCCCACCTCGGGCACGGGGCGCCCACGTACCACCTGGCGGACCGGCACCACCATCTGCACCTGGTCTGCCGGGACTGCTCGGACGTGATCGAGGCCGATGTGGGCGTGGCCGCCGAGTTCACCGACAAGCTGCGCGGGGCCTTCGGTTTCGACACCGATCTCAAGCACTTCGCGATCTTCGGGCGCTGTGCGCGGTGTACGGCGAAGTCGGCCGGTGGCGACCCGGTGGCGGGTACGGACCCCGCGGCGGGCGAGGACCCCATTCCGGCCAGTGGCGACGAGTCGTAGGCTGGCGGGGTGGATATGAAGAGCCCTCTGCTCAGCCTGCCCGGTGCGGTACCCGGTGAAGGCGCCGACGAAGGTGTCGCCGCGCACTACGGCGATCTGTTCCGCGAGCAGCGTGAGCTGGCCGCCGGGAACGGGTTCGTCGACCTCTCGCACCGCGGAGTGGTCAGCGTCTCCGGCGACGACCGGCTGAGCTGGCTGCACCTGCTGCTCACCCAGCACGTCAGCGACCTGCTGCCCGGCCGGGCGACCGAGGCGCTGATCCTGTCCGCGAACGGGCACATCGAGCACGCGCTCTACCTCGTCGACGACGGCGAGCGGGTGTGGATGCACATCGAGCCGGGCACCCAGGAGGCGCTGATCGCCTATCTGGAGTCGATGAAGTTCTTCTACCGGGTCGAAGTCGCCGACCGTACGGACGAGTTCGCGGTGGTCCAGCTGCCTGCCGGCTCCATCGTCGAGGCCCCGGCGGGGACGGTCGTACGCGAGACCGCGTACGGGCGCGACCTGTTCCTGCCGCGTGCGGAGCTGGAGTCGTTCGCTGCCGCGCACGGACCGGCCGCCGGGCTGCTCGCGCACGAGGCGCTGCGGGTCGAGGCGCACCGCCCGCGGCTCGGCTTCGAGACCGACCACCGCACCATCCCGCACGAACTGGGCTGGCTGGACACGGCCGTTCACCTCCAGAAGGGCTGCTACCGGGGGCAGGAGACCGTCGCCCGGGTGCACAACCTCGGCAAGCCGCCGCGCCGTCTGGTCTTTCTCCACCTGGACGGCAGCGAGGTCCATCTGCCGCCGCACGGCGCCGAGATCCGTCTCGCCGCCGACGGCCCCGACGGCCGCAAGCTCGGCTTCGTCACCACCTCGGTACGCCACCACGAGCTGGGCCCGATCGCCCTCGCCCTGGTCAAGCGCAACGTTCCCCTCGACGCGGAACTCCTCGCGGAGAACACGGCCGCGGCACAGGAAGTCGTCGTCGAGCCCTGAGGGGCGTGCGCCGAGCCCTGAGGGGCGTCGGCGGTACGTCGGCACGCGTCCCCCTGGATCCGGAACCCGGAATCCGGAATCTTCCGGGTTCCGTGGGCGCCCCGACTCCTTCATTCTTTACGCGCGAGTCTCACGAGTTGAGAACGCCGAAGATGCTGAGAGCGTCCGGTGCGGGGCGGGGCGGGAGTCGGCTGCACGGCTATGATCCACTCGCTTGTTCACGGGGGAATGAGGCGGGGGATGGACGTGCGGGGAGAGATCCGTGCGGCCGCGATCGGGCCGTTTCGGCCGCTCGCGCCGCTGGGTCAGGGCGGGATGGGCCAGGTGCTGCTCGCGGCGGCGCCGGACGGCAGGCTCGTCGCGGTCAAGCTGGTGCACGAGGACCTGGCCGAGGACGAGGGGTTCCGGGAGCGTTTCCGGCGCGAGGTGGCGATCTCCCGCCAGGTCGCGGGGGTCTACACCGCGCCGGTGGTGGACGCGGACCCGCAGGCGCCGGTGCCCTGGCTGGCCTCCGCCTTCGTACCGGGGCCCTCCCTCGCGCGGGCGCTGGAGGTGACCGGTCCGCTGCCCGTGGAACCGGTGCGGCAGTTGGCCGCCGGGCTGGCGCAGGCGCTGGCCGAGGTGCACCGGGCCGGACTGGTGCACCGGGACCTGAAGCCCTCGAACGTGCTGCTCGCCGAGGACGGCGTACGCGTCATCGACTTCGGTATCGCCCGGGCCGCGGAGGGCCAGACCAAGCTGACGCACACCGGGGCGATGGTCGGCTCGCCGTTGTTCATGGCGCCGGAACAGGTGCGGGGCGAGCCGCCGACCGCGGCCACCGATGTGTTCGCGCTCGGCTCGACCCTGGTCATGGCCAGTACCGGACGCTCGCCCTTCGAGGCCGGTTCCGTACCGGGAATCCTGTACAAGGTCGCCCACGAGGAGCCCCAACTCGACGGCGTGCCAGTGGAGTTGCTGCCGCTCGTCGAAGCCTGTCTGGCCCGGGACCCGGAAGCCCGGCCCACTCCCGCGGAACTCCTGGAGCGGATCGGGCCGGTGTCCTTGGGCGTTCGCCCCTGGCCGGGTGAGGTGTACCGGCTCCTCGACGAACAGCGCACCGAGATCGCCGGGTTGACCTCGGCAGCGGAGGCAGAGGCACAGGCGCGGGCACAGGCGGCGGAGGCAACACAGGGGATTGGAGCGGGACTTGGGTCTGTACCGGGGCTCGTACCCGGCCCCGGACCGGTCCCGCCGCCCCCCGCCGTGCCACCCGCCGTACCCGCTTCGGAAGTCGCGTCGTCCGCCGGGCATCCCCGGCGCGGTGGCCGGTTCGCGGCGATCGCCACCGTCGCCGTGGTGGCGGCCGTCGCCCTGCTGCTCGTCCTGCTCGAACCGTGGGCGGGCAACGGCGACGACGCCAACGACCGGGCGGACCGGGGCGTACAGGAGGGGCAGTCGGCGGGGCCGAGCGGTTCGCCCACCGGTGAACCGTCCGGCGGATCGTCCGCGGCACCCGAGGGGCCCGCCCCCGAGGAGAGCGTTCCCACGCCCGGGACCACACCGCTGTCGAAGGTCCCCGACCGCTACGGCCGCGACCTGCCCGAGTGCAAGGGGGTGAACGCCAACCTTCCGGTCACCGCCCCGGACGGCTTCGGGCCGCCGGCCGGGAACGGCCTCTCCGACCAGGACGTGGGCGGCCAGAAGCACCGCGAGAGCATGTGCGTCTGGGACAGCCGGGTGGGCGACAAGCTGTACGTGGTCTGGTACTCGTACGCCTCCGTGCCGGGCGGCGCCACCGGCGCCGAGCAGGCAAAGGAGAACTACGAGACCTTCTACCAGACGGACGGAACGGCCGAAGGGCGCCTGAAGGACCCCGGGTTCGCCGAGGAGGGGTTCGAGGCCGGGGCCGGTGTCGGTGACACCAACTGCGTGTCCCACTACCGGGACGTGAACATGCGCATGTTCGTCTCGGTGCACGGCAACACCTATCCGCCCGGCAAGTGCGAGGCCGTCGCCACCGCGCTCGCCGAGTCCGCGATGGCGGCGGTGAAGCGCACATGAGGCCGCTGCGTACCTCGGACCCGGCGACGGTGGGGCCCTACCGGCTGCTCGCGGAGATCGGCCGGGGCGGGATGGGCCGGGTGCTGCTCGCGGCGGCGCCCGA
This sequence comes from Streptomyces sp. NA04227, assembly GCF_013364195.1. NCBI lineage: Bacteria > Bacillati > Actinomycetota > Actinomycetes > Kitasatosporales > Streptomycetaceae > Streptomyces > Streptomyces sp. NA04227. Next base: position 4,508,697 of record NZ_CP054918.1, read on the forward strand.
CGGGCGGCTGCTCGCCGTCAAACAGGTGCATGCCAGGTTCGCCGCCGACGAGGGCTTCCGGGCCCGGTTCCGGCGCGAGGTCGCGGCCACCCGTAAGGTCTCCGGCGCCTTTACGGCGGCGGTGCTCGACGCCGACGCGGACGCCGAACGGCCTTGGCTGGCCTCGGTGTTCGTGTCCGGGCCCGCGCTCGGCGGCGCCGTGGAGCAGTCCGGTCCGCTGCCCGTGGAGGCGGTACGACGGCTGGCCGCGGGACTGGCGGCGGCGCTCACCGAGATCCACCGGGTGGGCCTGATCCACCGGGACCTCAAGCCGGAGAACGTGCTGCTCGCCGAGGACGGCGTACGCGTCATCGACTTCGGTATCGCCCGCGCCGCCGAAAGCGCCGACGCCACCGGACTGACCGGAACCGGCTGGGTGGTCGGCTCGCCCGCCTTCATGTCGCCCGAGCAGGCACAGGGCGAGGAGCCGACTCCCGCGAGCGATGTCTTCTCACTCGGCGCGGTACTGGCCATGGCGGCCACCGGCGCCAGCCCCTTCGAGGGCACCTCGGTGCCGCAGACCCTCTACCAGGTCGTCCACTCCGAGCCCGAACTCTCCGCCGTACCAGCGGAGTTGCTCCCGGTCATCGAGCCTTGCCTGGCCAAGGACCCCGGCGCGCGTCCGGCTCCGGCGGAGGTGCTCGCCCTGGTCGGCGCTCTTGCGCCACGGCAGCACCCCTGGCCGGAGTCCGTGCATCGGATGATCTCCGGGCGGCAGGCCGAGATCGATGGGTTGTCGGGGCGGTCAGGGGAGGCGGGTGCGGCAGGTGGGCCGGGCGGGACAGGCGGGATCGGTGAGACGCTCGGCCTCCGGCCCGCGTCAATGACCCCGACCCCGACTGCTCTCGCGACCGCGTTCGTCGCCGAGCACGAGCAGGCGACCGTGAGCGCGCCCGCCGCACCCGGCACGGCGGTGCTCACCCAGCTGTCCGGCTCCTCCCCGTCCTTCCCGTCGTCCCCGTCGTCCCCGTCGAGTACGGGCCGGAGGCGAAGTGCCCGATGTACGGCGGCACTTGTGGCCCTCGGACTCGTCCTGGTGGCGGGCGCCGGGGTGGGCGTCTACGCGGCGACGGCGGACAGCGGGTCCGGCGAACCGCGCGCCGGGGCGTCCGCGCCGGGCGAGCACGATGCCGGGCCCGCGGCCGACCAGCAGCCCGAGGACGAGAATCTCTCAGACCAGCATCCCGCCGACCAGCAGACCGAGTCCCCGTCGACGACGCCCGACAAGTACTCGATGGCACCGGTGTGCGCGGAGGCCGCGCCCCAACTCCCGCTGCCCGAGCGGGACAAGAGCCGGGACCGCTACAACGAGCTCTCGCAGGGCGCCAACACCACCTGCGGCTGGGCGGAGCCCGGCGTTTACTCGGCGGACGCGGTGGTCAGCTGGGAACTCAACCGCACGGTCCGGGGCAGTACGGACAGCGGCACCGAAACCCAGCGCGCGCGGTTCCGCGACCTCGCCGAGGGTGAACGGCCGGAAAAGGGGCTCGACTTCGGTGACGAGGCCTTCTGGGACCAGCCCGACGCCTCGGACTCCTACGGGTCGGATTTCACCTGCGACCTGACCGTGCGCGACGGGAACCTACGGGTGAGCGTGGGCCTCGGCGGCGAGACGTTCCCCGCGGGTGACTGCGAGGGGCGCGCCGAGGAGATCGCCCGTGCGGCGCTGAAAGCCATGCCGCGAGGGTGAGTTGGGGCTCGCCCCCTCGGATCCCGCCGCCGTCAGATCTCGACGAGCACCGTGAACGGGCCGTCGTTGGTGAGCGAGACGCGCATCTGCGCGCCGAAGCGGCCGGTCTCCACCGAGGCGCCCAGGGCGCGGAGTTGGGCCACCACCTCGTCGACCAGGGGCTCGGCCACCGGGCCGGGGGCGGCGGCGTTCCAGGTGGGGCGGCGGCCCTTGCGGGCGTCGCCGTAGAGGGTGAACTGGCTGATCACCAGGAGGCCCGCGCCCGTGTCCGAGCAGGAACGCTCGTCCTTCAGGATGCGAAGCGACCAGAGTTTGCGGGCCAGTTGGGCCGCCTTCTCCTTGGTGTCCTCGTGTGTGACGCCGACCAGGACGCACAGGCCCTCGCCCTTGATCTCTCCGGTGGTGACCGGTCCGTCCGCGCCGTCCACGACGACGCTCGCCCCGTCCACCCGCTGTACCACTGCACGCATGGCCCCCATCATGCCGTGCGCCCCCGCCCGCTCCCCGTACGCGTCCCGTTGCCCCGGTAACCCCCGTACGGCGGCGTGGGCGGATGGACGGACGGCCATCCGGGGATGATCCGGGTGACTCGGACACATGGGACCCACCCGGAGTGGCACCATGCACACACTCGGTGCCGAGGGCGCCGGGAGGGGACGGCTGCGGCCGGACCGCGCGGGCGGGCCGGGCAGCGGAGGCGAAGGCGGAGGCAGGGGCAGAGATGAGCAGACCGACCACCGGGCAGCGCCCGGACGCGTGGGCGCGTCCGGTACCGGGATCGACAGCGGCATCGACACCGGCATCGACGCCGCAGCCACCGCGGCAGCGCACCGTGAGCCCCGCCGGGAGCGCGGCGGCGGCGAGTGTGACAGCGGCGAGTGCGGCGGGGCCCGCCGGGCCGGGCGCGGGGGAGGAGATGCTGCGGCCGGGCCATCCGCGTGCGCTGGAGCTGGCCGAGCTGCGGTCGCTGCGGCAGGAGGCACAGCGGGCGGAGGCCGACCTCAGCTACGTACGGCGGCTGCTCCAAGGCCGTATCGACATCCTCGGCGCGGAGCTGACCCGCCGGGCCTCGCCGTGCGGGCGGGAGTGGGCGCCCGCCGAGGCGGGTTTCTCCGGCCGTACGAGCGCGGGCGAGGGGACGAGTACGAGCGTGGGTGTGGGCATGGGCACGGGTGCGGCGGACCGGCTGCTGTCCGCGCGGCTCTCGCTGATCCTCGCGGACAAGGGGGCGCCGCAGCGGTCCTCCGCGCGGCATGTGCGGGTGGGCGCTCCGCAGGGCGAGGAGTACCGCAGGCTCGCGCACGAGACGCTGGACGAGGTGGGGCTCTCCGACCTCGGGGCCCGTACGGACGAGGAGCTGCGGGCGGCGCGCGGGCGGCTGCTGCGCTGTGAGCAGGAGGTCTCCGGGCGGCGCCAGGAGCTGCAGCGTACGGCGGACGAGTGCGGGGCGGAGATCACCCGCAGGTACCGTGAGGGGGAAGCCCAAGTAGACGACCTGCTTGCGTGAGCCGTACGGAGATCCCGGGCGGTGGTGCGCCGCGGGTCCCGCCCAGGACCTGTGGTCCCCCGACCGGAAAGGCCCACCATGCCCCCGTCGTTCGCAGCAGGCAGCCTCGACGAGAACGCCGAGATATCCGGCCCGGCGCCGGTGCTCGCCGAGGTCGTCCGCTCCGGGTTCCTGGAGGGACGGCACCGCGGTTCCCTGGTCGTACTCGACGCCGGGGGCGAGGTCGAGTTCTCGCTCGGCAACCCGTCCGCGCCGGTCTTCCCGCGCTCGACGAACAAGCCGATGCAGGCGGCCGCCGTACTGCGGGCCGGGCTCGCCCTCGCGGGCGAGCGGCTGGCGCTGGCCGCCGCGAGCCACTCCGGGGAGGCCTTCCACCTCGAACTGGTCCGGCGGATGCTGGCCGAGCAGGGGCTGCGCGAGGACCAGCTCCAGTGCCCGCCCGATCTGCCGCTGGACCCTCAGGAGGCGGAGAACTACCTCGCCTCCGGCCAGGTGCGCGACCGCGTGGCCATGAACTGCTCGGGCAAGCACACCGCGATGCTCGCCGTCTGCCTCCAGGCGGGCTGGCCCACCGAGAACTACCTCGCCGAGGACCACCCGCTCCAGCTCCTGGTGCGCACCGTGATCGAGGAGGCGGCAGGTGAGCAGGTCACCGCGGTCGGCACCGACGGCTGCGGCGCCCCGCTGATGGCGCTCTCGCTCACCGGCCTGGCCCGTTCGTACCGCCACTTCGTGAGCGCCGCCGACGGCTCGGCCGAGCGCCGGGTCGCCGACGCGATGCGGGCCCACCCCGAGTACGTGGCCGGCACCCGTCGCCCCGACACCTGGCTGATGCGCGCGCTGCCGGGCACGCTGTCCAAGATGGGCGCCGAGGCCGTACAGGTCGTGGCGCTGCCGGACGGCCGCGCCCTCGCCTTCAAGATCGACGACGGTTCACTTCGGGCACTCGGTCCGGTACTCGCGCGGGCGCTGCGGATCGCCGGGGTGGACGACCCGGTGCTGGAGCGGATCGGCCGGGCGCCGTTGCTGGGTGGCGGGGCCGAGGTGGGGGAGATTCGGGCGGCGTTCTGAGGTGGCGCTCTGAGTTGCGGGCAGGGCAGATGTTGGCTGCGTGGTGCTGAGCCGGGCGGGCAGGGCGTCGAACCTGCGTCCCTCTGCGGACGGTGCCAGCAATCGAAGGGGCCCGTACGACTCGTGGGAGACCACGGGGGTACGGGCCCTTGTTGTCGTTTTCGGCACCTGCTCTTTCCTCGGCGCCGAACGCGCACTTCTACTTCCAACTCACGTGCGCACCGCACGCATGGCCTCGTCCAGTACGGCGCTCAGCTCGCGCAGCGCTTCCTGTGCGACGACGGAATCCTCGTGCTCCAGGTGTTGCTCGGCATGGGTGTAGCGGGCGGACAGGTCCGGGCGGCGGGCGATCTCGATGTCTCTGGCCCAGCGGAGAATCCAGCCCCGAACGGGGCTCAGCGACTGCCACTCGACAGCCTTGGCGAAGGCGTCGTCCTTGGAGGCGCGCATTTCCTCTAGGCGCCCGGGCGCGACCACCGCCAGAGCGGCGCGCAGTGCCTCGGGGGTCTGCTCCGGGCGTGGAATCAGCTCATGCCCGTGGTCGCTCTGCGTGCTCATGATGTCCTCTCGGGTGCCCGGTCACGTTCTGCGTGTCTGTTGGCCGCCGGAAATTCGTGCGACAGGCAGGCGGGGCCCCGCTTAGCGTGGCCGCATGAGCCGTGATGACGCTGCCCCCGTGGAGATTCGCCCTGTCCATGAGGACGAGTACGCCGACTGGCTGCGGTCCGTCAACTCCGGCTTTCTGACCGCTCCGGCGACGCCGTCCCCGGAGCGGGTCGCGGTGCTCCGGCAGTGGGCCGATCTCGGGCGGACGCAGGGGGCGTTCGACGGGGGCAGGATCGTCGGGAACTTCCGGTCGTTCTCGCAGCGGCTCACGGTGGTCGGCGGTGCGGACGTGCCCGCGGACGCCGTCACCAATGTCGGGGTCTCGCCCACGCACCGCAGGCGCGGGATCCTCAGCCGGATGATGGCCGCCGACCTCGGCGCCGCCCGCGACCGGGGCGATGTGGTCGCCACCCTGATCTCCGCCGAGTACCCGATCTACGGGCGCTACGGCTTCGGCCCCTGCGCCTCCGTCGCACGCTGGGACGTCGAGGTGCCGCGCGCCGGGCTCGACCCGCGCTGGTCGGCGCCGGACTGCGGCGGCCGTATCGACCTGGTGGACGTGACCGAGGTACGCAAGCACGGGCCTGAACTGCACGAACGGCTGCGGGCGTTGAGGCACGGCGTGGTCGACCGCCCCGCCCGCTGGTGGGAGCGGTGGACCGGCCAGCACCCGATGCCGGAGGAGCCGTGGAAGGAGCCCTTCTACGCGCTCTACCGCTCGCCCTCGGGCGAGGTCGAGGGCCTGGTGGCGTACCAGGCCGACGGTACGTGGCACGACGGCAAGCAGCCGATGGAGCGGGCCACCATCGACGACCTGATCGCGCTCAACCCCGACGCCGAGCGCGCCCTGTGGCACTTCGTCTGCTCGATCGACTGGATCACCCGCATCCGCACCGACTACCGCGCCCCCGACGACCTGCTGCCCGACCTCCTGCCCGACCCGCGCGCCGCCAGGATCGGCGTACTCGCCGACTGGCTGTGGGTACGGCTCCTGGACGTCGAACGCGCCCTGAGCTCCCGTACGTACGCCACCGCCGGAACCCTCGTCCTCGACGTCACCGACCGCAGCGGGCTCGGCGGCGCGGGCCGCTACCGTCTGGAGACGGACGGCCCGTCCGCGAGCTGCGTACGCACCACCGACGAGGCCGAACTCACCTTGGACATCGCCGACTTGGCTTCGGTCTGGCTCGGCGAGGTGTCGGCGGACCGGCTGCGGTTGCTGGGGCGCGTGGCCGAGGGGCGCGAGGGTGTGGTGGAACGGGCGGACGCCATGTTCCGTACTGCGCGGCGTGCTTGGTGCCCGGATGTGTTCTGAGCCGATGCGTTCTGAGCCGGATGTGTTCTGAGCTGGGAGCGTGCTGAGCCGGGGGGCGCGCTGAGCGGGCGGACGCGGGGTCAGGGCAGACGTACGACCTCGCCGGTGGTGGCACTGGTGCGGGCGGCGTCCAGTACGGTCGCGGTGGTCACGGCGTCCCAGGGATCCACGGGGAGCGGACGGGTGCCACGGACCGCGGCGGCGAAGGCCGGGTAGAAGAGGTCCCATTCGCCACGGGCGGACGGTGCCGGCTCGGCGTGGTCGCCGCGCAGCACCCGGCCCCAGCGCCGCTCGGGCTCGATGCCCCAGCGCTCGCCCTCCGAGGCCGGGGAGGCACCCGCGACCAGCAGGTCTTCCTGGCCGTCCACGCCGTCGACCACATACGTCCCGGTAGTCCCGGTGGCGCGGAAGCGCGGGCCGGGTGCGCCCTGCCGCCAGCTGCCGGACAGGTGTGACCGGGCGCCGTTCCGGTGGGTCAGCGCGACGAAAACGTCCTCGTCGAGAACGTCCCCGTCCAGCCCCGTGCCGCCGTCGCTGCTCCGCATCTCCGCGTACACCCGCTCGACCGGACCGGACAGGACGAGTGCCTGGTCGACCAGGTGGCTGCCGAAGTCGAGCAGGGTGCCGCCGCCCGCGGCCGGCGGGCCGGGCTCGGGCTGGAACCGCTCGAAACGCGACTCGAAGCGGGTCAGAGTGCCGAGCGCGCCGTCGGCCACGAGTCGACGCAGAGTCAGGAAGTCGGAGTCCCAGCGCCGGTTCTGATAGACCGTCAGCTGAACCTTCAGCCGTTTTGCCAGTTCAACCGTCTCCCGCGCCGAAGCGGCGTCGAGCGCGAACGGCTTGTCGCAGACCACCGCCAGGCCCAGCCGCAACGCCTCCTGGGCCAGCGGAATGTGTGTGGCCGCCGGGGTGGAGATCGCGACCGCCTCGGCTCCCGCCCGGGCCAGTTCCGTCAAGGAGTCGTACGTGGGCCGGTTGAGCTCGTCGGCGATCTGCTTGCGGCGCTCGGGAGAGGTGGTGACCACCCCGAGGAAGTCACAGTCGGGGGCCGAGGCGAGCAGCGGCGCGTGGAAGTACCTGCCGCCGAAGCCGTAGCCGACGAGTCCGATCCGTATGGGCGCGTCCGTCATGTGTGGTCCTTGCCGTCGTCGATCTCGTGAAGCCGGTGGCGGTGACGCCTCGGCGGACCTTGGGGTCCGGGGGAGTCTGAGCCCGACCGAGGGGCAACATATTTACACAGAATCCAACATGAGTGAACAGTGTGGCGGTGCCTTGTTCAGGCCCGTTGCTAAGGCCTCCGCTCCTCGCCTTTCACCCCTTGACGTGCGGCGCCCACGCCAACGGCGAGACGTACACCCGGAGTTCGCTCAGTCCGGGCAGTGGCGGCAGTGGGCGTACCCGCCAGTCGCGGGCGAAGGCCGGGACGCGGGATCCGGCGCGTACCACCACGGCGACCGGGCGCCGGCGGGCCAGTGCCGCCAGGCGGGCCTCGGTGAGGCTGCGGTCGTGGCCGGTGGTCTGGCGGGCGGTGCAGCCGGTGCGGTGGGCGAGGCGTACCGCTTCCGGGCCGCTGACCACGCAGGGGGCGCGTACGCCCTGGCGGTGCAGCGTCGCGGCGGCCGCGCCGAAGGCGGTCCGGCTCTCGCGCAGGCGCTTCGCGGCGCCGCTCAACACCGCGTACTGGACGGCGAGATGGCCCACGAGCAGCAGGGCGAGGACGGCTGCGACCAGAGGGCGGGAGCCTGGGCGCGGGGCGGTGGCGAGCCAGGTCAGGCCGAGTGCGGCGGGGAGGGAGAGCAGGGCGTAGGCGGGGAGCAGGAAGCGTGGCGCCGCGTAGCCGATGAGCAGGAGGTAGGGCACCGCGAGGGACAGGCCGGTGAGTGTCGGCAGGAGGATGCGGGCCGGGAAGCGGTCGCGTACGGCGGCCAGTGCGCCGACGGCGACGAGTACCGGCAGGGCGAACCACCAGAGCGCAGTGACCGGATGGCGCCAGGGGCCGCCGCAGGGGCGGCAGAGGGTGCGGCCGTTCAGGGTGCGTACCTGGTCGTCGAAGGCGAGGTGCGGGCCGAGGTGGCCCTGGATCTCGCTGGCGCGGTGCAGGCGTGCGCCGAGTCCGCCGTAGCTCGTGTACGCCTCGACGACCCACTGCGCGCCCCCGGCCGCCGTGCCCACCACGAGCGCCGCGAACAGCGCCGGGCGCCGCCACCTCCGTACGCACAGGGCGGCGAGCAGCAGCGGCAGGCCGAGCCACAGCGCGTCCGAGGGTCGCATCAGCGCGATGAAAGCCATGGCGGCGGCGAGGCCCAAGAGGGGGGCGGTGGGGGAGTGGGTGCCCGAGGTTCTGGGGTTTCCGTGGTCGCTGGCGCTGGCGTTCCCGGAGCCCCCGGCGAACCTGTCCCACGCGTCCGGCCCGGCCGCGTGCAGAAAGCACCCCACCGCGCACATCGCGCCCAGCGCCACCCACAGGTTCGGCATCGCCTGCGGGCCGTAGAAGACGGTGACCCACAGCCCCGCGAAGAGCGCGCCCGCGAGGGTCACCACCGCGGGCGGCAGCAGTCTGCGCCAGACCATCAGCGCGCAGAACAGGGCGGCGCCCGAGAGGACGGCCAGGTAGGCGCGGAGGGCGGGGACGGAGGAGGTCAGTGCGGTGACGGGGGCGATCAGGAAGGTGATGCCCCGGGAGCGGGGTGCGCTGAAGTACGCGGGCTCGGCGCCGGTGCCGAGTTGGCTGATGTACACCGTCTCGTCCCAGCCGAGGCCGGAGCCCGGCAGTACCACCACGAGCTGGACCAGGGTGAAGGCGGCGGCGACGGCCGCGAACCACCACGGGGCGCGGGGCCCGGCACGGCGTACGTCCAGGGGTACGGGTCCGCGCACCAGGTACTCCACCGGTGAGGTCCGCGTCATGGGCTCACGCTGCACCGGTCGCGCGGTGGCCGCCACGTGGCCGGGGCAGTCGGGGGGCGTACCGCCGCTGCTCCCGCCGGGTCTACGGCGTGATCGCCCCAAGGAGTGCCCGTGAGCACAGGCTCCGTACCTGGTCACGGGAGAGCCGGGGGTCGTCGACCCAGTCGAGGCAGACGGCGACCATGAAGGCCAGCCAGCCGTGGACGGCCAGGCGCAGGGCGTGCGGGTCCTCGGTGAGGGGCGTCAGGGTCGGGTCGGCGCCGAGGGCGTCGACGATCTGCCGTTCGTGCGCGGCCATCGCGCTGCGGTAGACCTCGCGTACCAGGGGGTCGCCCGTGGCCTCGGCGCGGTGGAAGGCGCGGAAGCCCTCGGCGTGGCTCTCCACGTAGGCGAGGAACCGGTCGATGCCGGTGTCGAGTTGCTCGCGGACCGGGATGCCCGGGATCGCGGCCGTCTGGCGCAGCATGCGCGCGCTCTCGTGGCGGACGACGGCGGCGAAGAAGTCCCGTTTGTTCGGGAAGTAGTGGTACAGCAGCCCGCGCGAGACGCCCGCGATCTCGGCGACCCGCTCGATCCAGACGTCGTCGTACGGACTCTGCGCGAAGAGCGTCGCGCCGACGGACAGCAACTGCTCCCTGCGTTCCTCCGTACTCAGACGGCGTCGGGTGCGCTGCCCGGGATTCGAGGTCATGGTTGTCAGCTTACTTACTTGACGTGAGTTCAATAGTGCGCCCAGACTGGTGTGCCAGTTATTGAATCCACGTACAACAAGCCTGACGGGCATGTGGTGGGCGGAGGAGCGGGCGATGGTGCGGACGACGAAGTCGGAGCCGGGTCCGGGCGCGGGGGCGAGTGCACAGGCAGGGGCAGGCGGGGTGGCGGAAGCCTCCGGGCCCGCGCCCGACTCCGCGACGTGCCCCGTGACCCGCCCCGTGGCGGATGACGGGGCGGATCACGGGACGGGTCACGCGGCCGCCCCCGCGCCGCACCCCAAGGGCTTCCGGAACGCCGCCCTGGGGTGGCCGGAACTCGACCGCATCCCGCACCCGCCGCGCCGACTGCCGTTCGCCGGTGATCTGCTCGGCGCCAATCTGCGGACGCCGGTGCAGGACTCGGTGCGCCTGGGGCGGGCGCTCGGGCCGATCTACCGGCGCAAGGCCTTCGGCAAGGAGTTCGTCTTCGTGGCGGGGGCGGAGCTGGCGGCGGACATCGCGGACGAGTCGCGGTTCGCCAAGCACGTCGGGCTCGGGGTCGCGAACCTGCGGCCGGTGGGCGGCGACGGGCTGTTCACGGCGTACAACCACGAGCCCAACTGGCAACTGGCGCACGAGATCCTGGCACCTGGGTTCAGCCGCGAGGCGATGGGCGGCTACCACCCGCTGATGCTGGACGTTACGCGCAGGCTCATGGAGCACTGGGACGAGCGGGCCCGCGCGGGCGCGTACGCGGACGTGCCCGGCGACATGACGAAACTGACCCTGGAGACCATCGCCCGCACCGGATTCGGGCACGACTTCGGCTCCTTCGACCGGGACCGTCCGCACCCCTTCGTCTCCGCGATGGTCGGCACCCTCGCCCACGCCCAGCGCCGCAACGTCGTACCGCGCGCCCTCGCCCCCATGGTCATGCGCCGCGCCGAGCGCCGTGGCGCGGCCGACATCGCCCTGCTCAACAGCACCGTCGACGAGGTGGTGGCGGCCCGCGCCCGCGGCGCCGCCGGACAGGGCGACCTGCTCGACCGGATGCTGGAGGTCGCGCACCCGGTCACCGGCGAGCGGCTGTCGCAGGAGAACATCCGGCGCCAGGTGATCACCTTCCTGATCGCCGGGCACGAGACCACCTCCGGCGCGCTCTCCTTCGCCCTGCACTACCTGTCCCGGAATCCCGGGATCCTGGCCCGGGCCCGTGCGGAGATCGACCGCGTCTGGGGCGACGTTCCGGAGCCCGGCTACGAACAGGTCGCCAAACTGCGGTACTTGCGCCGGGTCCTGGACGAGTCCATGCGACTGTGGCCCACCGCGCCCGGCTTCGCCCGGGAGGCGCGCGAGGACACCGTGCTCGGCGGCGTGCACCCGATGCGGCGGGGCGCGTGGGCGCTCGTCCTCACCATGCTGGTGCACCGCGACCCCGTCGCCTGGGGCCCGGACCCGGAGACCTTCGACCCCGACCGCTTCGCCCCGCAGGCGGTCCGCTCCCGCCCGCCGCACGTCTTCAAGCCCTTCGGCACCGGCGCCCGCGCCTGCATCGGCCGCCAATTCGCCCTGCACGAGGCCACGTTGGTACTCGGCATGCTCCTGCGCCGCTACGACCTCCACCCCGACCCCGCCTACCGCCTCCGCGTCACGGAGCGGCTGACCCTCATGCCGGAGGGGTTGCGGTTGCGGCCGGTGCGGAGGTGAGGGGACGCGGGTCGGCAGCCGAGGGTAAGCAGCCGCAGTGAGCCAGTTTGGCTGTGTGGCTTGGGAGTTACGTGACTAAAGCGGTCAACTCATCCGTATGCCTTGGGTGTTACGCGGCCGAGGTGAGCAACTTCCCCGCCGGAGTGGTGAGTTCTCGGCCCAGAAGTGCGCGCAGGGTGGAGTACCCGGCGGTGTCGCCGACCAGGACGCCGCCGAGCAGGGTGCGTCCGTCGGGGCCGAGGACGAGCTTGGCGTAGGTGCCCGCCGCGGCGTCGGCGTGGGTGAGCCGCAGGGCGCCCGGGGTGGTGGCGCGGACGTCGCCGAGGGAGGCCACGTCCACACCGAGCAGCTTCAGCTCGGTGGCCGTCGCGCCCCCCGTGAACAACGCGCCCTCGTCGCCGAGCAGTTGGCGGGCGACCGCCTCCGCCATCCGGTTCGCGGGCGCCACCAGGCCGTACGCCCGTCCGTCCACCGCCGCGCAGTCGCCGATGGCCCAGATGTGCGGGTCCTCCGTACGGCAGCGTTGGTCGGTGAGGATGCCGCCGCGCTCGGCCCGGGCCAGGCCCGCGCTCTCGGCGAGTTCGTCCCGGGGGCGGACTCCGGCCGCGAACACCACCAGACGCGCGGGCAGTTGGGTGCCGTCGGAGAGTTCGACGCGGTGTACCCGTCCGTCGGGTCCGGGCTCGACCTGTGACACCGCCGTACCGCAGTGCACGTCCACGCCCAGCCGCGTCACGAGACGGCCGAGCAGCGCACCGCCCTCCGCGTCGGTCTGGGCGGGCATCAGATGCGGCGCGGTCTCGACCACGTGCGGCCGTACGCCGAGATGGCGCAGCGCGTTCGCCGCCTCCAGGCCGAGCAGCCCGCCGCCGACGACCACTCCGGTCTCCACGCCGGCCGCGGCAGTGCGCAGGGCGGCGATGTCGTCGAGGGTGCGGTAGGTCAGGCAGCCGGGCAGCTCACGGCCGGGGACCGGCGGGACGAACGGCCGTGCACCGGTGGCGAGTACGAGCGCGTCGTAGCCGAGCCGGGCGCCGTCCGCGCAGGTGACCGTACGCGCCGCCCGGTCGATGCCGGTCACCGTGGTGCCGGTGCGCAGCTCGGTGTGCGGCCCGTCAAGGGCGGACAGTGCGAGGGCGGCGGGGCTGCGCCCCTCGGCGCAGGAGGACAGGGCGATCCGGTCGTAGGGCGCGTGCGGCTCCGCACCGAGGACGGTGACCTGCCAACGGCCCTCGGGGTCTTGCTCCCGCAGTTCGGTCACCAGCCGGTGGGCGGCCATACCGGCGCCTACGACCAAGAGGGTGCCGGTGCGGGGGCGGGCGGGGATCGGGTCGGAAGCGGCGCTGGCGGAAGGCGAGTTGAGGGAGTCTGCGCAAGGCGCGTGGGCGGCGGTGGCGCTGGTCATGCGGCGTCCTCTGTCAGCGGCGGCCGGGAGGCGGGCTCCGGCGACGACGGCCCGGAGGCGGAATCTTGTGCGGAATCTTGTGACGACGGCCCGGAGGTGGAGACGGATCCCGGTGGAGGTGCGGCGGCCAGGTCCGCGCACAGCCGCCGTACATCGTCGGCGCAGCTCCCGCAGCCGGTGGTGGCGCGGGTGCGCGCGGTCAGTGCGGGGAAGTCCCGGGCGCCGTCCCGCCAGGCGCCGCGCAGTGCCGCGCGGGTCACGTTGTTGCAGTGGCAGACCAGCGCGTCGTCCGGCAGTTCCCCGCCCGCCCCGCTCAGCGCGGGTACGCCGAGCAGCAGCGCGAGGTGGTCGGCGGGCACCGGCGCACCCGAGTCGTGCAGATGCGCGACGGCGGCGGCCCCACGCGGCAGCCCGTACAGCACCGCCCCCGCGAGCCGTCCGTCGCGCAGGGCCAGCGCCCCGTGCCGCTCCCCGTCCGGGTCCGAGAGCGTCACCAGCGGTGCGGCCCCCGCGAGCGTGCCGAAGCTGAGCACATCCAGCCCGGGAGCGCTGAGCCTGAGGAGGGGGCGGGTGCCCGGGAGGTACGTCACGTGAGAGGTCGAACTCGGGCCGGAAGAAGCCGAGTCGGGGCGAGCGGGGGTGGCGGGACCACGATTGGAGGGACCAGGGAAACCAGGGTTGGCGGGGCCGGGGTTGGCGGGACCAGGACCGTGCGCGAACCACTTCGCGAGCACCTCGGCCTGCCGCAGCGCCGCCGCGTCGTCGCCGGTACCGGCAGGGCTGGTGGTGGCTCGGCCGGCAGCGAGCCCCGGTCGCCCTACACCCGCCAACTGCCCACCGACATCGGCCCGTTCATCGGCCCGGGCCTCCCTCTGATCTCCGGCCCGAGCCTCGCTCTGATCTCCGGCCCGAGCCTCGCCCTGATCATCGGCCCGAAGCTCGGCGCAACCCCCCACCGCGTACACGAAGGGATCCGCCGTACGCAGCCCCTCGTCGACGAGAACGCCGGTGCGGACCGGGAGTCCGGCCGTCCGGGCGAGGGCGGTGCGCGGGACGGTGCCGGTGCACAGGAGGAGGGATTCGGCGGCGACGGCGGAGCAGTCGTCCAGGACGAGTTTGCCGTGGGACCAGGACACGGCCCGGCGGCCGGGGAGCAGTTCGATGCCTTCGCGTTCGAGCCGGGCCGCGAGCAGCCCGCCCGCGACCGTGTCCAGCGCGCCGTCGAGCGGATGGGCCGCCTCGTGGACGAGGGTGACCTCGCGTCCGGCACGGCGCAGCGCAAGGGCCGACTCGACGCCGCGTGCCGAGCCGCCGATGACGGCGACCGGCCCGCTGCGCGCGGCGGCCCGCGCCCAGTCGGCGGGACGGTCGAGCGTGATCGCGCCTTCGGTCAGGGCACCGTCCGCCGTCCGTACGCCGAGGACGTCGGGTATGTGGGCGGCCGCACCGGTCGCGAGTACGAGCCGGTCGTACGCGTACGCCTGCCCGTCGCCGGTGTGTACCAGGCGCCGCTCGCGGTCGATGCCGGTGACGACCCCGGTTCCGCGTACGACGTCCGCCGGGAGCGCGGGCAGGGCCGCGGCCTCGGGCGGCAGCGTGCCGTCGAGTACCGAGGGCAATAAGGCGACGTGGCAGGCGGGGCCGCCGGCGCCCGTGCTCAGGAGGGTCACCGGGCCCGGGTGCCCGTGGTGGTGCAGCCGCTCGGCGAGGTGATGGGCGGCGGAACCGTCACCGACGACGACTGTCCGGCTCACGTTTGTCGGGCTCACGTTTGTCGGGCTCACGCCTGTCGGGCTTACGCCTGCCCGGCCAGTTCGGTCCGTCCGGTTGGTTCGGTCCATCCGGCTCGTTTGGTCCGTCCGGCTCATGCGGGGACCGCCGTGACGTTCACCGCGCACACTTTGAACTCCGGCATTCTGCTGCGTGGGTCCAGCGCTGCATGAGTCAGCAGGTTGGCACGTCCCTCGCCCGGAAAATGGAACGGCAGGAAGACGGTGTCCGTACGCAACGTGCCGTCTGTGCGCACCCTCGCGACAGTGCTCCCGCGCGCCGAACTGATCCGCGCCAGTACGCCGTCGGCGACCCCGGCCCGCTCGGCCGTGTCGGGATGCATCTCGACGAACGCCTCGGGAGCGGCGGCCATCAGCTCGGGCACCCGGCGCGTCTGCGCACCCGACTGGTACTGCGCGAGCACCCGCCCGGTCGTCGCGTACAACGGATAGCGCTCGCTGGGCAGTTCGGCCGCGTCCCGGTGCTCGACGGCGGCGAAGAGCGCCCGCCCCGACGGCCGCGCGAAACGGTCGAGGAACAGGCGGGGGGTTCCCTCGGCGTACGGGGCAGCGGGTGCCGAAGCCACGTGGCCCGGCTCAACACGCGTGCTACTGCCCGTAGTTGCCGTTGTAGCTGTAGCTGTAGCTGCACCCACCCCGCCCCGGCCTCCGTCCCCGCCCTCCTCGGCAGGACAAGGCCAATGCACCGCCACCCCGGTATCCAGCCGCTCATGACTGATCCCGGAGTAGTCCGCCGGACCCCCCGCCGTGGCGCGACGCAGCTCCTCGAAGACCGCCCGAGCGTCGGTGGGAAAGCGGTCGGCGGGCTGGCCGAGGCGTACGGCGAGTTCGCTGAGGACGGTCAGTTCGTCCCGTACCTCCGTGGGGGGCGGCAGGAGTCGGCGCCTGCGCAGGACGCGGCCCTCCAGGCTGGTCATGGTCCCCTCCTCCTCGGCCCACTGGGCGACCGGGAGGACGACGTCCGCCATACGGGCCGTCTCGGAGGGCACGAAGTCGGCGACGACGAGGAGGTCGAGGGCGGCGAGGCGGGCCGCGACGCGGTCGGCGTCGGGGGCCGAGACGACCGGGTTGGAGCCGAAGACCAGCAGGGCGCGCGGGCCGCCGTCGGTGCCCAGCGCGTCCAGGAGCTCGAACGCGCTGCGGCCGGGGCCGGGCAGGTCCTGCGGAAGGACGCCCCAGACGTCGGCCACGTGTGCGCGGGCCGCCGGGTCGACGAGCAGCCGGTAGCCCGGGAGCTGGTCGGCCTTCTGGCCCATCTCGCGGCCGCCCTGCCCGTTGCCCTGGCCGGTCAGGCAGCCGTAGCCGCTGCCCTCGCGCCCGGGCAGGCCGAGCGCCAGCGCCAGGTTGATGAACGCGGAGACCGTGTCGGTGCCCTTGCTGTGCTGTTCGGCGCCGCGCCCGGTGAGGATGTACGCACGCCGGGCGTTGCCCAACAGCCGTACCGCTTCCCGGAGTTCGGCCACCGGCACCCCGGTGACCCGCTCCGTTCGCTCGGGCCACCAGGCGGCGACCCGTCCCCAGGTCGCGTCGAAGCCCTCGGTGCGCTCCGCCACGTACTCCTTGTCGACGACGCCCTCGGTGACCGCGAGGTGCAGCAGTCCGAGGGCGAGCGCGAGGTCGGTGCCGGGCGCGGGCTGGAGGTGCAGGGCGGCGCGGGCGGCGGTACGGGTGCGGCGCGGGTCGATCACGATCAGGTCGGCGCGGTCGAGGTGCCGCATCAGCGGCGGCATGGTCTCGGCCGGGTTGGCGCCCGCGAGCAGCACCACCTCCGCCTCGCCGAGGTCGGTCACCGGGAACGGCAGCCCCCGGTCGACCCCGAACGCCGCGAGCCCCGCGGCCGCCGCCGAGGACATGCAGAACCGGCCGTTGTAGTCGATCTGGCTGGTGCCGAGCGCGAGCCGGGCGAACTTGCCGAGCAGATACGCCTTCTCGTTGGTGAGCCCGCCGCCGCCGAACACGGCCGCGGCATCCGCGCCGTGCCGCTCGCGGACCCGGTTCAGGCCCGCGACGACGGTGTCCAGCGCGGTGTCCCAGTCCGCCGGGACCAGGTTGCCGTCGGCGCCGCGCACCAGCGGCGTACGGAGCCGGTCGGGGGTGTCCAGGACGGCGGGTGCGGTCCACCCCTTCTGGCACAGTCCGCCCCGGTTGACCGGGAACTCGGCGTCGGGCTCGACCCGTACGCCCTCCGGTCCGGTGGTCAGTCGTATTCCGCACTGCAATGCGCAATACGGGCAATGCGTGGCTACGCCGGTACGCGCGCCCTCGAACATGACAGTCCCCCCGTGGCCGTCGTGCCGTTCCCCTCGGCGTGGGAAGCTTCCCACGATCCGCCCGTACCTGGCTGCGAGGTGGATCACCACCCCCCTCCCTCGCGAAGGTGCCACTTGTCCGATTGGTCGGATGCTGTGGAGGGGTTTGCGGGGGAATGCCGGGCGGGGGCGCGGACCCGGCGGTGCCGCGTCAGCGACGCAGATCACCGCGAACGCGGGTGCCCCGCCGTTGTGCGAAGGGGTACGCTCTGATGAGCTGTCTAAGTTACCGCTTAGTAGCAGCAGGTTTCCGCCGGTCGGACCGGTGGCAGGCCGGTCACCACACCAACCGCAGCACACCAAACCTACGTCCATCAGCCCCACCGGGACGGTTCGAGGAGCCCCCATGCAACTCGCCGCGATCGTCGTTTCGCTGTCACTCAGCGCGGTCGGCATTGCATTGTTCGTGCGCGCCTTCTGGCACTTCTTCCGCTTCTTCAGCCTGGGTGCGCCGCTGCCGGAGAACGCGAACCGCCTGGACAACCCCTGGCAGCGCAGCGTGACGCTGGTCAAGGAGTTCCTGGGCCACACGCGGATGGCGCAGTGGGGCCTGGTGGGCTTCGCGCACTGGTTCGTGGCGCTGGGCTTCTACACCCTGGTGCTGACGATCCTCAACGCCTACGGCCAGCTCTTCGAGCCGGACTGGGTGCTGCCGATCATCGGCGGCTGGCTGCCGTACGAGATGTACATCGAGTTCATCGGTACCGGCACCACCCTCGGCATCATCACGATGTTCGTGATCCGGCAGCTCAGCCTGCCGACGAAGCCGGGCCGCAAGTCCCGCTTCGCGGGCTCGAACCGGGCGCACGCCTACTTCGTCGACATCGTCATCTTCCTCATCGGTCTCTCGGTGATGACGCTGCGCGGCCTCGAAGGCGTACTGCACCACGCGGACTACGGCCCGGAGAACTACGTCTCCTACGGTCTGACCCTCCTCTTCGAGGGCATGGCCACCGCCGACGTCGAGACCCTCGTCTACTTCTTCGCCATGCTGAAGCTGGGCGCCTCGTTCATCTGGATGATCACGGTCAGCCTGAACCTCGACATGAGCATCGCCTGGCACCGGATGCTCGGCTTCCCCAACATCTGGTTCAAGCGCGAGTCCTCGGGCCGTACCGCCCTGGGTGCGCTGCAGCCGATGTCCTCGGGTGGTAAGCCGATCAATTTCGAGGACCCGGGTGAGGACGAGGTCTACGGTGTTTCGCAGGTGGAGCAGTTCTCGTGGAAGGGTCTGCTGGACTTTTCCACGTGTACGGAGTGCGGGCGTTGTCAGTCGCAGTGCCCGGCGTGGAACACGGGCAAGCCGCTGTCGCCGAAGCTGCTGATCATGTCGCTGCGGGACAACTCGCATGCCAAGGCGCCGTATCTGCTGGCCGGTGGCGGCAAGACCGTCGAGGGTGAGGAGAAGGGCAGCGAGGAGCAGCTCGCCGGTGTCCCGGCCGCGGCTCTCGCGGAGGCGGAGCGGCCGTTGATCGGTACCGCCGAGGAGAACGGCGTGATCGACCCGGACGTGCTGTGGTCCTGCACCACCTGTGGCGCGTGTGTGGAGCAGTGCCCGGTCGACATTGAGCATGTGGACCACATCGTCGATATGCGGCGTTACCAGGTGATGATCGAGTCCAGCTTCCCGTCTGAGGCGGGGACGATGCTGAAGAACCTGGAGAAGAAGGGCAACCCGTGGGGGTTGGCGAAGAAGCAGCGTCTGGAGTGGACCAAGGAGGTCGACTTCGAGGTCCCGGTGGTCGGTAAGGACATCGAGGACCTGTCCGAGGTCGACTACCTGTACTGGGTGGGCTGCGCGGGCGCTCTGGAGGACCGGGCGAAGAAGACCACCAAGGCCTTCGCCGAGCTCCTGCACATCGCCGGGGTCAAGTTCGCCATCATGGGCGGGGATGAGAAGTGCACGGGTGACTCCCCGCGCCGTCTCGGCAACGAACCCTTGTTCCAGGAGTTGGCGATGGAGAACGTCGCCGCGCTGAACATGGCCTTCGGCGAGGAGACCGACGACGACGGCAAGGTGACCGCCGAGTCCAAGAAGCCGAAGTCCGCGAAGAAGATCGTCGCGACGTGCCCGCACTGCCTCAACACCCTGGGCAACGAGTACCCGCAGCTCGGCGGTGACTACGAGGTCATCCACCACACCCAGCTGCTGCAACACCTCGTGGACGAGGGCAAGTTGATCCCGGTGACGCCGGTCGAGGGGATCATCACCTACCACGACCCGTGCTACCTGGGCCGTCACAACAAGATCTACACGCCGCCCCGCGAGATCATCGCCAAGGTTCCGGGCCTCAGGAACGAGGAGATGCACCGTCACAAGGAACGCGGCTTCTGCTGCGGCGCGGGTGGTGCGCGGATGTGGATGGAAGAGCGGATCGGCAAGCGCATCAACAACGAGCGCGTGGACGAGGCACTGTCCCTCAACCCGGACATCGTCTCCACCGCCTGCCCGTTCTGCCTGGTCATGCTCACCGACTCCGTCAACGGCAAGAAGAACGACGGCGTCGCCAAGGAGAGCATCACCGTCGTCGACGTCGCCCAACTCCTCCTCGACTCGGTCAAGACGCCGGGCGAGCCCGCCGGTGAGGCGGAGTCCGAGGAAGTCCCGGAGCCCGAGCCGGTGAAGTAGGGCCGTAACGCCGTACAAGCGAAGAGCCAGGGCCGGAACCGCAACTCGCGGTTCCGGCCCTGGCTTTGGTCTTTGGTCTTTGGCTGTGGTCTTTCCCGGCGTACCGAAGCGGCAACGGAACCGGACTCGGAAACGGAAACGGACACGAAAACGGGGCGCCGCCCACAAGCAGCGCCCCGTTCCCGCACGTCCTACGCGTCGAAGTCCAGCCGTACGTGGTCCGAGGCGGGGCGGGCCTGGCACGGGAGCGTGTACCCGGCGTCCTGTTCCTCCTGGGTCAGGGCGTAGCGACGGTCGAGTACGACCTTGCCGTCGGTCACCCGCGCCCGGCACGAGCCGCACAGGCCGTCGCGGCAGGAGTACGGGGTCTCCGGCCGGTGACGCAGTACCGCCGCGAGGAGCGAGGCGTCCTGGGGGGTCATCTCGGCCTCGGTGCTGCGGCCGTTGAGCCGGGCGGTGACCCGTGCGCCGCCGCCCTCGGTCTCGGCGCCGCGGGGTGCGCGGTCCTGTGCGTCGGGGTCCGTCGAGAACAGCTCGCGGCGGACGCGGGACGCGGGGGCGCCGAGCTCCCGCAGCACCTCGTCCGCGGATTCCACCAGGCCCCAGGGGCCGCAGAGGTAGAAGTGCGTACGAGGGTCCTCGGGCAGGGCGCCGAGTCCGGCCAGCAGACGCGGCAGCTTCACGGCGTCGACGCGGCCGGAGAGGAGCTCCGACTCGCGCTCCTCCCGGGACAGCACGTGCAGGACGAAGAACCGGCCGGTGTGGCGGTCCTTGAGGTCCGCGATCTCCTCGGCGAGGAGGGTCGAGCGTGCCGTGCGGTTGGCGTAGACGAGCGAGACCTTGCACGACGGGTCGTCGCGCAGGGCGGCCGCCGCCATGCTCAGCAGGGGCGTGATGCCGCTGCCGCCGCCGATCAGGACGTGGTGCGCGCCGGGCCGGTCGACGAGCGTGAAACTGCCCTTCGGCGGGCCGACTTCGAGGCGGTCGCCCCGGGTCAGCCGCGTCACGGCGTGCTCGCCGAAGCCGCCCGGGCCGAGCTGCTTGACGACGATGCGCAGGGTCCCCACCGCCGCGGAGCCGGGCGGCTGGCAGATCGAGTAGCTGCGCCGGATCTCCTCGCCCGTGCCGTCCGCGCCCAGGTGGTGGCGTACGGCGATGTGCTGGCCGGGGCGGTGGGTGAAGGTGGCGGCCAGCCCGTCGGGGAGCCCGAGGGTGACGGCCACGGCGGTTTCGGTGAGCCGGTCCACCTGGTGCACCGGCAGCGAGTGGAAGCCGGGCGCGGGCGCGGCCGGGGTCGGCAGGTTCCGGTCGCGGCTCGGTGTGCTGGGGGTACGGACTGCTCCGTCTACTGGTGTCATATCGCCTTCATGTGGCCGAAGGTCTCCCGGCAGGCGACGCACACCAGCACGGACTGGCAGCGCGTCACCCCGAAGGGGCTCTGCGGCCGGGTGGCCGTCGAGCCGCAGTGCGGACACACCGCGCCGGTGCCGAGCCGTACTTCCAGCGGCGCGGTCCGGCTGCCCGGTGGTGAGATGCCGTTCTCGGCGAGCTTGCGCCGCCCCTCGTCGGTGATCCAGTCGGTGGTCCAGGCGGGTGCGAGAACGGTCCGCACGCGCCCGTCGGGGTGCCCGCAGCGGGCGAGTTCGGCCTTGATGTCCGCCACGATGATGTCCATGGCGGGGCAGCCGGTGTACGTGGGGGTGACGACGACCTCGACGATGCCGTCCGGCGCCTCGGCCACCTCCCGTACCACCCCGAGTTCCGCCAGGGTGATCAGCGGCAGCTCCGGGTCCGGAACCGCACCGACCCGCTCCCGTACCTCCTCGGGAGCCAGCCGCTCGCGCATGGCCGCCGTCACCAGGTGCCTCCGGGATACTGCCGGTGCACCGCCTGGAGTTCGGCGATCAGCGGTCCGAAGCCCTCGGTGTGCAGGCCCTGCCGGCCGCCCTGGGAATGCCAGTTGGGCTTGGGCAGGGTCAGCCCGGCGCGGGTCAGGACGGCGCCGACGGCCGCGTCCCAGTCCGCGCGCAGGCTCGCCGGGTCGACGGCGACACCCGCCGCGACGAGCCGCGCGGTGACCTCGTCGGCCGCGAACAGCTCGGCGATGTACGGCCAGACCCGGTCCAGGCCCGCCTGCATCCGGCGGTGGCTCTCCTCGGTACCGGTGCCGAGGCGGACCGCCCACTGCTCGGCGTGCGTGCAGTGGTAGGCGGACTCCTGGACGGCCTTGGTGACGAACGCGGCGAGCACAGGGTCCGCGGAGCCCGCGAGCGCGGTGTAGAGCAGCCGGGTGTGGTGGGCGAGGCAGAGCTGACGCGCGATGGTGACCGCGTAGTCGCCGTTGGGGATCTCCGCGAGCAGCACGTTGCGGAACTGCCGCTCGGTGCGGGTGAACGCGAGGGAGTCCTCGTCGCCGCCGCCGGTCAGCTCGGCGGAGTACGAGAGCAGGGTGCGGGCGTGGCCGAGCAGGTCCAGGGCGATGTTGGACAGCGCCAGGTCCTCCTCGATGGAGGGCGCCCGGGTCACCCAGCCGGAGAGCCGCTGGCACAGGATCAGGGCGTCGTCGCCGAGCGCGAGCGCGTAGCGGGCGGTGTCGCGCTCCAGGGCGGCGGTGTCGTGCGGGATGCCTTCGACCGCCACGTCCGCGACCGGCGCGTCCACAACTGCCGTGTCCCCGGCCGCCGTTGCCTCAGTGGCCATGGTCACCGCCGCCCGCCGGAGCCGCGTACTGCTCGGAGAGCCGGTACGGCTTGCCGGTGCCGTTGCTGAACAGCGGCTCCTTCTCGTCCGGCGAGGTGGCCCGGATGTCCGCGGAGCGCACCACCCAGATCGAGGACGGTTCGCCGCGCCGGGTGTACAGGTCACGGGCGTTGGCCATGGCCAGGTCCGCGTCGGCGCCCAGTACCGAGCCGACGTGCTGGTGCCCCAGGCCGCGGCGGGTTCTGACGAAGACCTCCCACGGCGTCTCGACCGCGGTGGTCACGGGTGTGCTCATGCCGGATTCCCCCTGTTCTGTTCGGCGGCCGGTCCGGCCGCCGGTGTCTGTGCTGCTTGCGCTGCCTGTGCTGCCTGTTCCGGCTGTTCGGCCTGTTCCTGCTGCTCGGCCTCCCGCCGCGCCGCCGCGACGGCCGCCTCGCGTACCCAGGCGCCGTCCTCGTGCGCGGCGCGCCGGTGGGCCAGGCGCTGGCGGGCGCACTGGGTGTCGTCGCCGAGCACCTCGCGGTACTGGTCCCAGCTCACCGGGGTGAAGTCGTAGTGCCCGGTCTCGGCGTTCCAGGCCAGGGCCGGGTCGGGCAGGCTCAGGCCCAGTTCCTCGGCCTGCGGTACGCAGATGTCCACGAACCGCTGGCGCAGCTCGTCGTTGGGGTGGCGCTTGATGCCCCAGGCGATGGCGCGCTTGGTGTGGGCGGCGCCGAAGGAGGCGGCGCGGTCCTTGCTCCCGGGGGTGTCCGGCGGGCCGAACATCAGCGCCACGGCGGGCAGCCACCAGCGGTTGACCGCGTCCTGCGCCATCTCCCGCTGCTCGGGCGTGCCCTGGCACAGCGCGCGCAGCTGGTCGAAGCCCTGCCGTACGTGGAAGGTCTCCTCCTGGCAGATGCGCAGCATGGCGCGGGCGTACGGGCCGTACGAGGTCCGGCACAGCGGGACCTGGTTGATCACCGCGGCGCCGTCCGTCAGCCAGGCGATCGCCCCGGTGTCCGCCCAGCTCAGCGCGGGGTGGTTGAAGGTGCCCGCGTAGCGCTGGCGGCCGTTGTGCAGGGCGTCGAGGAGTTCGGCGCGGCTGACGCCGAGGGTCTGGGCCGCCGCGTAGAGGTAGAGCCCGTGTCCGGCCTCGTCCTGCACCTTGGCGAGCAGGACGGCCTTGCGGCGCAGCGAGGGGGCGCGGGCGATCCAGGCGCCCTCCGGCTGCATTCCGATGATCTCGGAGTGGGCGTGCTGGGCGATCTGCCGTACGAGCATGCGCCGGTAGCCGTCCGGCATCCAGTCGTGCGGCTCCACCCGTTCGTCGTTGCGGAGCAGTTCCTCGAACCGCTCCTCAAGGCGCTCGTCGAGCGCGGCGTCGGCGGTCATCATCAGGCCTTCCCTGCGGTGGTCACGGACTCTTGACTGTCGACGGCCGCGGGTGCGGCCGGTGTTGCCTGGGAGGTCGGTGGCTCGTCGCGCTCCTGAAGGCCGCTCAGGAAGCGCTGGTGGAAGCGGCGCAGCGGGCCGGGCGCCCACCAGTTGGCCTGGCCGAACAGCGCCATGAGGGACGGCACGAGCAGTGCGCGGACGAGCGTGGCGTCGATGACGACCGAGGCGGCCGTGCCGAGGCCGAGCTGCTTGATGAAGATCAGCCGGGACAGCATCAGCGCGCCGAGCGGGATGCAGAACAGCACCGCGGCGAGGGTGACGGTGCGGCCGACCTTCTCCAGGCCGGTGGCGATGGCCTCGCGGTCCGGCAGGCCGTTGTCGACGCCCTCCTTGATGCGGGAGAGCAGGAATACCGTGTAGTCGGTCGACATGGCCAGGGCCACCGCGAGCAGGATGATGAGCATCGTCGGCTGGAGCGCGCCCTGGCTGGTGAAGTCGAGGGCGCCCGCGAAGTGGCCGTCCTGGAACACGAAGATCAGCAGGCCGAGGGTGGCGGCGAGGGTCAGCAGGTTGGTGATTACGGCCTTCAGCGGGAGCACCACCGAGCCGGTCATCGCGAACAGGATGAACAGCGTGGTCAGCGACATCAGGCCGAGGGCGAGCGGCAGCCGGTCGCCGAGGCTGGTCATCATCGCGTCGTACAGCGCGGTGTTGCCGGTGGGCACCGTCGGATACGGGGCGGCCACCTTCTCGATCGCGTCCAGGGTGTCCTGGGCGGCCGTCGAGAGCGGGGCGTCCTTCAGGGCGACCTGGGTTTCCCACATGCCGTCGCCGATCGGGCGCGGCGGCGTGACGTCGGCGACGCCGTCGACCTTGCCCAACTCCTTGCTGTAGGCGGCGAGTTCGGTGCCCGCGTGCTTGGGGGCCTTCGAGATGAGGTGTACCGGCGACTGGAGCGAGCCGGGGAACTCCTTCTCCAGCGTGGTGTAGACGCGGCCCGCGTCGGAGTCCTCGGGCATCGAAGCGGCGTCGATGCCGGTGAACTTGATGCCGAAGGCGGGCAGCGCGAGGACGAGCAGTACGGCACTTGCGGCGAGGGCGGCGCTGACGGGGCGGCGCATCACGCCGTGCGAGAAGCGGTACCAGCGGCCGCCGGACTCGCTGCCCGTGCGCGGCTCCTGGGCGCGCTGCCAGCTCTTGGGCGCCCACTTGTTGACGCGCTCGCCGAGCACGGCGAGCAGGGCCGGAAGCCCGAGCAGCGCGAAGAGCAGCGCGCCGAGCGAGGTCGCGATACCGGCGACGCCCATCGTGTACAGGAAGCGCTGCGGGAAGACGAGCAGCGAGGCGAGCGCCGTGGCGACGGTCAGGCCGCTGAACAGGACGGTACGGCCCGCGGTGCGCAGGGTGCGGGCGATGGCCTCGTGGGTGGAGTGACCCGCGCGCAGCTCCTCGCGGAAGCGGGAGATGATCAGCAGGCTGAAGTCGATGGACAGGCCGATGCCGAGCGCCATCACCAGGTTGAGCGCGAAGACCGAGAGGTCGACGACGGTCATCACCGCGCCGAGCACACCGAGCGCCACGGCGATGGAGACGAGTGCGCCGCCGAGCGGGATCAGTGCCGCGATCAGGCCGCGGAAGATGAACAGCAGCAGGATCAGCAGGACCGGGAAGGCGAGCGCCTCCGCCTTGCCGAGGTCCTCGCTGGAGATCGCGCTGGCCTCGACGTTCGAGGTGGTCGGGCCGCCGAGGGTGACGTGTTCGCGCAGCTGCTTGTCGGCGTCCAGGGCGTCCTGGGTCTTGGTGACCGCCTTGGTGACGGCGTCACCCGGCGCGAATCCGCTGACGGTGGCGACGAAGTAGGTGCTCTTGCCGTCCTTGCGGACCATCGCCGGGTTCTTCGCCGAGACGTAGTCCACGACGTCGGCGACCTCGGGCCGCTTCTCGATCAACTCGACGGCGCGCCGCAGCACTTCGGGCCGCTCGCCGGAGGCGGGATCGACCGGTTCGTCCAGCTCGACGAGGACCACATAGCCCTGTTCGAGGTTGGCGCCGGTCGCCTTCTCCACGTCGTCCAGGACCCGGACGGCGGTGGACTCGGCGTCGTCGTAGTCGTCCACGCCCATGGTCATGGACGTCATCTGGGAGCCGCCGCCCGCCAGGGCGACGAGCGCGAGAAGTCCGACCGTCCAGAGCAGACGCCTGGGCCCCTTCTCCAGCAGGTTCAACAGCCTTGCGAACACGCCAAATTGCCTTTCGTACGGAACTCGGGGGGTGGGGGTGAGGCGCGGCTTCGGGCCTTCGGGGACGTGCAACCCCCCAGGTGAGATGAGGGAGCGGCACGCGCTCGCTATCCCTGGCCGGGCTATGGGCTAGGCCACACCGTCTTTTTCGGAGGCGAGGGATTGCCCGGGCCCTGGGCCGAACTCTCTTGATGTGCGTGCCGCTTCGGCGCGCGGGCTCCGTGCCCCTTCGACACACCGTTCCGCCCCGAGCGCCCCACCGTGCGCCGCGGCGACCACCGACTGCCTCCATCGCCAGGAAGGACCGCGCCACCATGGCTTCTGACGTCCGCGTCACCGCGCCGCCGCCCGAGGGGGGCGCCGCGGGGTCAGCGCCGGATCCCGCGCTGCTGCCCTGGCTGACCGCGATCCGCGACCTGGTGCCGATGCCGGACGAGTACCGCAGGCTGCGGGTGGGCCGGGACGAGGCGCGCGCCCTGCTCGGCTGCAAGGACGAACTGCTCGACAGGCTCGCCGAGAACGGCCTGGCCCACGAGGGCTCCGGCGCCGGACTCCGCTTCGACTACCACGACTTGGCGAACGTGGCCCTGTACTCGGGCGCCACCGCCAGCGTGCCGCTCGCCGGTCAGCGGATGATGCTCCGGTTCGCCTCCGGCACCCCCGACACCTGGACCCCGCCGCGCCACTGGACGCTGGACTGGCGGCTGCGCTGTCGCGACGCCGCCTGCCCGGGCGGTAGTTGGCGGATCGCGCTGCCCACGCCCGAGGTCTTCGGCGGCAGCCTGGACGTACTGGACTGCGAGCAGCCCGCCGTGCGCGAGGACGGTCACCTCCTGGTGGAGAACGCCTCCTCGCTGCGTCTGACCGGCAAGGTCACCACCTCCGGGTGGCGCAGCAAGCTGCTCTCGGCCGACGCGCGGCGCCACTTCGAGGACCTGGTGGGGGAGTTGCGGGACGGCCCGTACCGCTTCCAGTGGATGCACCCGAGGCTGCGCACCGACGAGGCCGGGACCAAGCGGCTCGGGATCATGGACTGCACGGTCTGCTCGCTGGAACTCCAGCGCCGCGCGGAGGCGAACGGGCTCACCACCCGTACCCGGCGCGGCCGCTACCTGGGTGTGCTCGACGCCGAGCACGCCTGGTGCGAAGTCCTGGACGAGGACGGGCGGTTCAAGCCCGTCGACCCGGTCTTCGCGGTCCTCTCCGAGCGGCACCGGCCGCCGCACGAGGAATTCACCGACTTCTGCGCCGGCTCCGTCCCGAGCCGGTTCCTGCCCTGGTCCGTGCCGGCCGGCGAGCCGCTTGCCGTGCACGACTGCCCCGTCTCCAACGGGGCCTGGGACAACACCTTCAGCGGCACCACAGCGAAAGGCAACGCATGAGCACCGTACGGGAAATGCTCGTCGAACTGACCGGCATGACCGAGTTCGGCGGCGGTGAGATCGCCGACGACGCCAACCTCAGCGCGAGCGGCGTCGACTCGGGCGACCTGGTCCGCCTCGTCCTGCTCATCGAGGAGCGCACCGGCGTGGAGGTCACCGCCGAGGACATGGACGACCTGTCCTCCATCTCCGACTACGAGCGCCTGATCGCCGACCGCCGGGCCGCAGAGGGAGCCGCCTGATGTGGCTCAGCCAGGTCCTGCACCGCAACCGGCAGTGCTTCGGTGACCGTACGGCGCTGATCGACGCCGAACGCTCGGTCACCTGGGCCGAGTTGGACGACCGGACCACCCGGCTCGCCCAGGGGCTCGCCGCGCTCGGTGTCGCCAAGGGCGACCGGGTCGCGGTCCTGTCCCTGGACCGTATCGAGGTCCTGGAGTCGTACTTCGCGCTCGCCAAGCTCGGCGCGCTGTTCGTGCCGCTGAACCACAGCCTCACGGCGAGCGAGGTCACCGGCATGGTCCGGCGCACCGGCGTCGGCGTGATCCTCGGTGAGTCCGCGCTGCTCGACCGTCACCCCGAACTGCCGGTACGGCTGCGCCTCGCGGTGGACGGGCCCCGGTACGCGGAGCTCACCGCGCCCCGCGCCGAGGGCGAAGAGGGCACCGACGAGGAGCTCTTCGAGCTGCCCGACGTCGCCGACAGCGACCTCGCCGCGATCCTGCACACCTCGGCAACCACCGGGCGGGCCAAGGGCGTTACGGTCGATTACGACTCGTTCCGCGGTATCTCGCTGGGCTGGCTGGCCTCGGCCCGGCCGACCGACGACATGGTGCTCGTCAACTGCTGCCCGCTCTACCACGGCAGCATGACGATCACGCTGACGTACATGGCGGCGGGCGCCACCGTCGTGGTGATGCCGGGCTTCACACCGCAGCGCGCGCTCGCGGCGATCGAGAAGCACCGCGCCACGCACGTCTGGCTGGTCCCGCAGATGCTGCGCTTCCTGCTCCAGAGCAAGGGCTTGGCGAGCACCGAACTCGGCTCCGTACGCGAGGTGATGTACGGGGCGGCGCCGATGCCCGTCGAGGTGTACGCGGAGGCCGTCGAGCGGCTCGACTGCGGCTTCCGGCAGGTCTACGGCATGACCGAGGTGGGCGGCCCGTTCGTCACCCTCGGCCCCGACGACCACCCCGCCGGCGGCATCGACGCACCGCTGCCCGCGGGCCGGGTCATCCCCGGTATGTCGGTACGGGTGCTCGACGACGAGGGCACCCAACTCCCGGACGGCTCCGTCGGCGAGATCACCGTGCGCGGCCCGGGCCTGATGCGCGGCTACTGGAACAACCCGGCCGCCACCGAGGAGATCACCGCCGACGGCTGGATCCGCACCGGCGACCTCGGCTACCTCGACGAGACGGGCCTGATCCACCTCGTCGACCGGCGCAAGGACCTGATCCTGCGCGCCGGGCAGAACGTCTACCCCGCCGAGATCGAGCGCGCGCTGCTCACCCACCCGCTGGTGCGCGACGCCGCGGTGATCGGCGTCCCGGACGCGGACTACGGCGAGGTGCCGCTCGCGTACGTCGTCACCGGACCCGACGGGACCGGGGACCAGGCCGCCGACGAGGCGCCGGCCGTCACCCGCGCCGAGCTGACGGCCCACCTCGCCGCACGCCTCGCGCCCTACAAACGCCCCCGGCACCTGGAGTTCATCGACCAGGTACCCCGCAGCCCCGCCGGAAAGATCCTCAAGAAGCTGCTGCGCGCCTAGGACCCAAGGCCGTGTCCACCTCTAGGCCGGAAGGAAGGCCATGACCAGCGCACCGACGCTCGACCTGCGCTACACCGCGGAGACCACGCTCCGCGTCTCGGACGACACCGAGCTCTACTACGAGATCCAGGGCGACGAGGGACCGCACCTCACCCTGATCAACAACTTCTTCATCATCGCGCCGATGTGGCGCAACTTCACCGCCGAACTGGCCAAGCGCAACCGGGTCCTGACCTACGACCTGCGCAACCAGGGCGCGTCCACGGTCTGCCAGGACATGAACTGGGACGACCACGTCGAGGACCTGAAGCTGCTGCTCGACGGCCTCGGTATCGAGCGCACCCATCTGCTCGGCACCTCGGCCTCCGGCTTCATCGCCCGTGACTTCGCGGCCCGTTACCCCGAGCGCGTGGACGGCCTGATCCTGACCGGCCCGTCCTGCGCACCCTCGGACGGCATCCGCCGCCGGGCCACCGAGCGCGCCTGCATCAACTCCCTGGAGCTGGGCGGCACCAAGGCGCTGTGGGACCACCTGTACTCGGTGGTCTTCAGCGAGGCGGCGATGCGCGAGATGGGCGCGGCCGGATACCTCGGCCTGCGCTCGGCGTTCACCGCCATCCACCCGCCCGGCCCGATGCTCACCAACCTCAAGTGCGCCACGCAGGTCACCGACGGTCCCGAACTCCTCGCCGCCGTCAAGCAGCCCACCCTGCTGCTGCTCGGCGACAAGGACGAGATGTGGAACGAGCAGCTCGGTGCGGAGGCCGGACGCCTCATCGAGGACTGCGAGGTCGAGTGGATGCACGACGTCGGCCACCTCCCGTACATGGAGGACGGCGACGGCTTCCAGGCCAGGGTCCAGCGCTTCCTCGACTCGCTGGCCGCACGCGACGCGGCGGTGGCGCCGCAGACCGGTGAGGTCCCGGACCCGGCCGCCGGCCCGGCCGCCGAGGCCGCCGCTCCGGGTGCCGCTGCGGTGGCCGCCGCTGCCGGGGACGACGACGAGCCGCTGATCGCCGCGCTCTGCGCGCTGCTGCGCGAGGTGGTCGCCGACCGTGCCGACCTGCCCGAGACCGGCCTCGCCGACACCGAGCTGAACACCATCGGCCTGGAGTCGTGGGCGTTCACCATGCTGCTCACCCGGATCGAGGAAGAGCTGTCCGTCGAGTGGGACATGGACGTGCCCACCGACGTCTTCGAGAGCCTTCGCAGCATCGCGGACCACCTGCGCGCCCACCACAACCCGACGCTTCCCACCACCTCCCAGGAGTCCGCACAGTGACCGCCACCCACGCTCCCGCCGCACACGTCATCACCGGCGCGACCGGCTTCGTCGGCGGCGCCTTCGCGCTCGAACTGCTCCAGCAGACCGCCGACCGCCTGGTGTGCCTGGTCCGCGGCGAGGACGACCGGGCCGCGACCCGCCGTCTGCACGACGCGCTCGGGCACGCCGCCGAGATGTACGGCGTGCCCGACCTGCTGCCCTCGATCCTGGAGCGCACCCGCGCCGTCGCCGGGGACATGACGGACGAGGCGCTGCCCGAGTACGCCGAGCGCTTCCGCGCCGCCGCGGGCGACGCCGAGTTCGGCACCTTCTGGCACGTCGCCGCCTCCCTCAAGTACGAGGACCGGCACGCCGACGAGATCAACCTGATGAACGTCAGCGGCACGCGCAACGTCCTCGCGCTCGCCAAGACCCTTGGTCAGCCGGTGTTCAACCACGTCAGCACCGCGTACGTGGCGGGCAAGCGCACCGGCCTGCAGTACGAGGAGTTCCCCGGCGACACCGACTCGGCCAACAACGTCTACGAGTTCACCAAGACCATCGGCGAGCAGGAGGTCGCGAACTCCGGTCTGCCCTGGCGGGTGCTGCGCCCGTCGATCGTCATCGGCCACGCGAAGACCGGCGCCGCCACCAGCTTCACCGGCATGTACGGCTTCGTCTCCTCCGTACTGCGCTTCCGCCGCGCGGTGGAGAAGGAGTTCGGCAACCTGCTCCAGCACCGGCAGGTGCCGATCATCGCCGACCCGGAGATCGAGTGCGACCTGGTCCCCGTCGACCTGGTGGCGCGCAACGCGGTCACCATCGGCCGCGAGGGCGCGCTGAGCACCGTCTACCACCTCAACAACGCGGGTTCGCCGAAGGTCGGCGAGGTCATCGAGGAGGTCTTCGAGCTCGCCGGGCTGCGCGCGCCGCGCTTCGTCGCCGACCGGGGGCTGCTCACCGAGATCGACCTGAAGCTCGACGAGGGCATCCAGTTCTACGCCTCGTACATGATCAACGGGAAGCACTTCGACCAGAAGAACACCGAGTCCGTCTGCGGCGAGGGCAGCCAGCGCTTCGACGTGGACCGCGCCGAGGTCCGCCGCTTCGTGCAGTGGTACCTGGAGCGCATCCAGTCCGACGGCCGCGCCTCGGCCCCGGCCCGCGCCGCCTTCGCGTACCAGGACGGGCGCCAGCCCGCCGCGAGCACGCAGGGCTAGTACCGAAAAGCGCCAACCCGGCGGGCGGCGTTCGCCCTTCGTGACCCGGGACGACACCCGACATCCGATGTCCGCTGACGTCCGAGGTCCCGTTCCCGCGAACGCCGCCCCGCCCGGGGCCAGTTGAGCCCCATCCCGGTCGGCTCCCGGCCCGCCTTCGCACCGACGGCGCCCCCCACCGCCTTCGGCGCGCCGGGCACCGGCACCCGTACACCGCCGTACGCACGCCGCGCATGCCGCCCGCCGACCTCATCGCCCGAGACGCCGCACCGTCTCCCGTCCTCCCGGAGGAGACCGCACATGTCCCTGCCCGACGACCTGCCGAAGCCGGGGAAGCTGTTCACGCTGGGTCTGATCACCCAGCAGGCCGCGCAGAAGTTCCCCGACTCGCTGTTCTACCTCGACCGGCCCTTCGACGTCGCACCCGAGCTGGGCCTGCGGCCGACCTACGCGCAGGTCGCCGAGCTCGTCGAGGACCTGGCCGCCCGGCTGTACGCCGCGGGCGTGCGCCCCGGTCACACCGTGGCCGTGTACAAGAGCCACAACGCCGACATCCTCTTCCTGGCTTGCGCCATCGGCCGGGTGGGCGCGGTTCCCGCCATGCTCGCGCCGTTCCTGGAGTGGCCGACCGTGGTGAAGATGATGGGCCGGCTGAAGCCGGACCACTTCCTCACCGACCCGGCCACCCTCGCGCTCGCCGGGGACAACCTCGCGGCCCTGCGCGCCAGCGCCCCGGCCGTCCTGCTCACCCACGGCGAGGGCGAAGGGCTGCCCTCGGTCGCCGCCACCGTGCCCGGCCAGGCGCCCCCGTACCCGGACATCCCCGAGGACGCGCCCGCGCTGATCACGCACACCTCCGGCACCACCGGTGTGCCCAAGCTGGTGGCCGCCGCCAGGCGCGGCACGCAGCTGCCCATCAACACCCAGGCCAAGATGGCCAAGCTGCTGCGCTACCGCGAGACCTTCGCCATGTGCATCTCCTTCGTGCACGCCCGCACCTACGCGGCCCTCGCCACCGCCATGCAGCTCGGCATCGGCATCGCGCCGCTGTCGGACCCGGACCCGGCCAGCGTCGGCAAGGTGCTCACCGAGGCCCGCCCCGGCTGTGTCGAGGCGCACCCCAACATGTACCTGCACTGGGAGGAACTGGCGGGCATCCCGGACGGCCCCTTCGAGCGGGTGCGCATCTTCATGAGCACCTTCGACGCCATCCACCCGCGCAGCATCCGTACCCTGCTCGGCGCGAGCAAGCGGCGCTCCCCGCTGTTCATCCAGACCTACGGGCAGACCGAGACCGGCCCGGTCACCATGCGGATCTACACCCGCCGCAACATCGACAAGGCCGACGGCCGCTGCGTCGGCTTCGTCTTCCCCGGCATGACCAAGGCTCGTATCCGGCCCCGCCCGCAGGACCAGGGCACCCGCAACGGCTACATCCAGGCCCGGTCCTCCGGTGTCGCGCTCACCTACGTCGGCCAGCAGGAGCTGTACGACGAGCGCTGCGAGGCGGGCGACTGGTGGAACCTCCAGGACATCGGTTACAAGACCCGCTGGGGCTGTGTGCACCTGATGGACCGCGAGTTCGACCAGGCGGACGGACTCGACAGCCTGCTCGCCGCCGAGGACACGCTGATCGAGGCGCTGCCGGAGCTGACCGAGGCCGTCTTCGTCCGGGTCGGCGAGACCGTACGTCCCGTGGTGACCACCCGTCAGGACCGGCCGCTGGACCGCGCCGCCTGGCAGGCCGCCGTCGCCGACCTGCCCGGGCTGGCGGAGCCGATCCACGTCGCCTGGAAGTACATCCCGCACACCGCGACCTGGAAGGTGAAGCGCAACGTCCTCGCCGCCGGTCTGACCGACGGTTCGATACCGGCGCTGGACGGGGTGCGGAGCTGAGATGACCACCCATCCGCTGCCCGTTCCACTGCCCCGGGAGTGGACCACCGGCGCGGGCGTGCGCGTCGAGCGCACCCGTACCGCCGTCGACGGCGAGTCCGCCCTGCGCGAGCTCGAACACGCCCTCGACACCCGCAGGGGCGCCGTCCTGCGCTCCGACTACGAGTCCCCCGACCGCTACCGCCGCCACGCCGTCGGCTACACCGACCCGCCGGTCGAGATCGTGCTGCGCGGGCTGCGCACGGTCGAGGTCCGTGCGCTCAACGCCCGCGGCGAGGTGCTGCTGCCGGTGCTGCGCACGGCGGCCCAGCGGACGCTTCGTGAGATCCGCGAGCTCCAAGTCACCGACGAGGGCGGCGAGTTCGGCGGCCCCGGCTTCGCCGGAGAGGTCCGGGCCACGCCGGGCCAGGACCTCTTCAGCGAGGAGGACCGGTCACGGCGGCCGGGCGCCTTCGACTTCGTGCGTGCCGTGCGCGACGCGCTGTCCGGCCCGGCCGGGGACTTCCTCGGCCTGTACGGCGCCTTCGGCTACGACCTGGTGCTCGCCTTCGACCCGGTACCGCTGCACCAGAGCGGCCGCTCGGCGGCCCACCGCGATCTGGTGCTGCACCTGCCGGACGAGGTGATCGTCACCGACCCGGCGGCGGGCACCGCCTGGCGGCACAGCTACGAGTTCACCGCCGAGGGCCGCAGCACCCACGGCCTGCCCCGGAACACACCCGCCGAGCCATTTCGCACCGGAGCACAGGCGGCCGACGGGGACCACGCGCCCGGCGAGTACGCCACGCTGGTCCGCGCCGCCCGCGAACGCTTCCGCGCGGGCGACCTGTTCGAGGTGGTCACCAGCCGTACCTTCGACCGCCCCGTCACCTGCCCGCCCTCGGAGCTGTTCCGGGCCCTGTGCGAGCGCAACCCGTCCCCGTACCAGATGCTCGTCAACCTCGGTGAGGGCGAGCATCTGGTGGGCACCTCGCCGGAGATGTTCGTACGGGTGCACGCGCGGGCCACCGCCGACGGCACCGGCTGGCGGGTGGAGTCGGCGCCGATCAGCGGCACCGTGGCCCGTGGCCGGGACGCCCTGGAGGACGCCGAACAGGTCAAGGCGCTGCTCGCCTCCGAGAAGGAGGAGGCGGAGCTGACCATGTGCACCGACGTGGACCGCAACGACAAGTCGCGGGTCTGCGAGCCGGGCACCGTCCGCGTCATCGGCCGCCGCCAGCTGGAGATGTACTCGACGCTGATCCACACCGTCGACCACGTCGAGGGTGTGCTGCGGCCCGAACGCGACGCGCTGGACGCCTTCCTCAGCCATATGTGGGCGGTGACCGTCACGGGTGCGCCCAAGCACGCGGCGGTCGCCTTCCTGGAGGAGCACGAGCGCTCCCCGCGCCGCTGGTACGGCGGTGCCGTGGGCCGGATCGGCTTCGACGGCACCCTGGACACCGGCCTCACCCTGCGCACGGTCCATCTGCACGACGGCCGCGCCCGGGTGCGCACCGGCGCGACGCTGCTCTACGACTCGGTGCCCGAGGCGGAGGAGCAGGAGACCGAGCTGAAGGCGAAGGCGCTCCTGGAGGTGCTCGACGCCCTGGCCTCCGGTTCCGGGGCCGCTGCGAGCGCCACGGCAACTCCGCGTGCGGCGAAGGCAGTTGGGGACGCGGGCGATGCGGCGTACCGCCCCCGCGTGCTGCTCGTGGACCACCAGGACTCCTTCGTGCACACCCTGGCCGGGTACTTCCGGCAGGCGGGCGCCCGGGTCTCCACGTACCGCAGCGGTTTCGACAAGTCCCTTGTCGCGGACATCGATCCGGACCTGATCGTGCTCTCGCCCGGCCCCGGCCGCCCCGAGGACCACGACACCGCGGGGACCCTGCGGATCGCCGAGGACCACGGGATCCCGGTGTTCGGGGTCTGCCTCGGTATGCAGGCCCTGGTCGAGTACCTGGGCGGGCGCCTCGCGGTGCTCGACCGTCCGTACCACGGCAAGCCCTCGGAGGTCTCGGTGGTGGACGGCGGCGGCGCACTGCTGCGCGGACTGCCGCCGCGCTTCACCGCCGGGCGCTACCACTCCCTGTACGCCGACGCCGCGAGCCTGCCGCCCGGCCTGCGGGTGACCGCCCGCTGCCCGGATGGTGTGGCCATGGCCGTCGAGCACGAGACCCGTGCGCTTGCCGGTGTGCAGTTCCATCCCGAATCCCTGATGACGCAGTTCGACGATCACGGACAGCGGCTGATCGGCAATGTCCTGGCGCGACTCGCACGGCGGCCGGAGCCCGTCGGCGGCGTGCCCCGCGCGTGAGAAAGGTTTTGACGAGCAATGACTGACACCGCTGAGCAGATCCGCCGGACCTGGCAGGCCCCGGGCGAGCTGCACCCCGACGACCGCCGCGAGTTCGGCGCGATGCTGCGCTACTGCCTCGACGGCACCGACGAGACCCGGATCGACCTGGACACCGTTCCCCGTATCGAGTTCGGCGCCGTGGACGCCGCCGACGCCGACCGCGTCGAACGGCTCCTCGGCGAGGCGTTCAAGCGCTTCGCGGGCGCGCCCGGGCAGCGCCCCGACCGCACCCGCCTGGACAACTGGGACCTGAAGGCCGAGCCCGCGGCGCCCACCGCCACCGGGCCGCTCGGCACCACCCCCGCCGACGGCCGTATCGGCCCGGGCCTGTTCGTCAGCGGCCCGCGCAACGCGCTGCTCATCCGCTCCCTGGAGCGGCTGCTCGGCAAGATCGCCGCCCGGCTCGGCGCCGACGAGTACACGGTGCCCGCGCTGCTGCCCTGGACCACCCTGGAGAAGGCCGGCTACACCGGCAACTTCCCGCAGCACATCACCGCCGCCGGTGTGGTCCGCCCCGACCTCGACGCCCTCGACCGCTTCGGCAAGGCCACCGATGTGGCGGGCCGCGCCGCCGAGTTGGAGTACACCCCGGTCGCGCTCGCGCCCGCCGTCTGCATGGGGCTCTTCGAGCGTTTCCAGGGCGCGCGGCTGACCGAGCCGCTCACCGTCACCGCGACCGGCCAGTGCAGCCGTTACGAGGGCAAGGCCACCGCCGACACCTCGCCGACCCGCCGCTGGTCGTTCAGCATGCGCGAGATCGTCTACGTCGGCGACCGGCCGGGCGCCCGCGCCTTCCACGGCCAGGTCCTCGCGGAACTGCTCGCCCTCGCCGAGAACCTCGGCCTGCCCTGCAAGGTGCAGCCCGCCTCGGACCCGTTCTTCACCTCGGCCCGTCCGCAGATGGCCCAGTACCAGGCGGCCATGGACGTCAAGTACGAGCTGGTCGGACGGATGGCGCACGACGGCTCGGGCGTCGCCGTCTCCTCGCTCAACTACCACAACCAGCACTTCGGCAAGGGCTTC
Source organism: Streptomyces sp. NA04227 (assembly GCF_013364195.1). Lineage (NCBI taxonomy): Bacteria > Bacillati > Actinomycetota > Actinomycetes > Kitasatosporales > Streptomycetaceae > Streptomyces > Streptomyces sp. NA04227. Next base: position 4,545,578 of record NZ_CP054918.1, read on the forward strand.
GACATCGCCTTCGACGGCCGCCCCGGCTTCTCCGTCTGCTGGGCCTTCGGCCTGGAGCGCTGGGCGGAATGGCTCGGCGGCTACCTCGGCGACAACCCGGCCGACTGGCCGGTGCAGTTGCGGGAGCAGGTCTGATCCGCAGCGGACTGGCGGGGCCCGGTGGTACGGCCAGTGCTGCGGGCCTCGGCGGCAAGGCCCGTACTGCGGGTCCCGGCGATGCGGCCAGTGCCGTGCCGCCGAAGGCGCCGCTCGACGACGGGGCCGGGGTGGTGCGGGCGTTGCTCGCGCTGCGGCCCGTCGTCGAGGCCGCCCCGCTCGTAGTCGAGGCCGTCCCGCCCGGTGAGGGCGGGGCCCGGTTCGCGCTGGGTCTCGCCACGGTGGGCGAGCCGGGCCTCGGCCCGGTGGGCCCGGCCGAGCAGCGGGTGTGCGCCGGTCGACTGCCGCGCAGGGCACAGGAGTTCGTCGCGGGCCGGGGTGCGCTGCGGCGGGCTCTGGCCCGGGCGTCCGGACTGCCCGGTGGCGCGGACGCGGAGATCTCGTACGCGGACGCGGAGATCCCGTACGAGGCGGACGGCGTCCGGCCCCGGCTGCCGGACGGGTGGGTGGGCTCGCTCAGCCACTCCGGCGGGGTGGCCGTGGCACTGGCGGCTCCGGCCGCGCACTGCGCCGGGCTGGGGGTGGATCTGGAGCGCTCTCCGCTGCCGCTCGCGGCGCGGCGGGTGGTGCTGACGAGGGACGAACAGGGCTTTCTGGACGGCGAGTTCGGGGAGTTCGGGGAGTACGGCGAGTTCGGGGAGTACGGGGAGCACGGCGGTGCCGCCGAGTCCTGCGGGTCCGGGGAGGCCGCAGGGCTCGGCGACTTCGGCGACGTGGGCGGCCTCGGCGGCCTCGGTGGTACGGAAACCGGCGTCCCCGAACGCCGCCTCTGGGTGCTGTTCTCCGCGAAGGAGTCCGCGTACAAGGCGCTGTACGGACTGGTGGAGCCGTCCCAGCGGCCCACGACTCTGCTCGGTGTCGGCATCCGGCCGGTCCCGGGCGGCTTCGCCGCCTGGGCGCGCCGGGCGCCGGAGCGGGTGCTGCACGTCCACGCCCGATGGGCCCAGGGAGCGGTGCTCACCTGGACCGGTGCGGCCACCAAATGCCGCCCGGGCAGGGCCTGTTGAGGCACCCCGCCCGGGCGGATTCGATCAGCGCCGGACCATCCGGCGGTGGGTCGGGCTCAGCGCCGCGCCTGCGGGCGGCGCACCCGGATCAGCGCCATGCCTCCTGGAAATTGCGCCGGGCGCGGTGCAGCCGGGAGCGTACGGTGCCGATCGGCAGGGACAGTACGCGTGCCGTCTCCTGCTCCTGGAGTCCGTAGACCGCGCGCAGGGTCAGGATGTCCCGCTGGTGCGAGGGCAGGCGTTCCAGTACGTCGGCGATGGCGACCCGTACCGAGGGGTCGGCCGCGGACGGCTGGTCGGTGAGTTCGGACGTCACGGTCTGTCCCGCGCGGCGTGCGACCCGGGCCGCCTCGCGCATCGTCACGGCGCGCACCCAGCCGTAGAACGCGGCCGGTTCGCGCAGGGTGTGCAGTCCCCGGTAGACGGCGAGCAGTGCTTCCTGGACCGCCTCGGGCCGGTGACCGGCGTCCACCGAGGAGCACAGGCGCCGTACGAACGGTGTGATGTGGAGCAGCAGGTCGTTCACCGCGCGCCGGTCTCCGGCCTGGGCGGTGAGGATCAGCTTGTCGACTGGTGGTGCAGCGTCCATCTGGTCAATCCCCCGTCATGCTTACGACTCGTAATGCAAATGAATTTCTGGGGGGAATGAGAAGTTCCAGAGATCGCCGGAATCAGCGACTCCACCGCATCCAATCCCCCGTGCCGCCAAGCCTAGTGACGCGGATTCAGGGAACCGGCAATTCGAGCTGGCTGGCTCCCGCCATGGCAAACCCTCGCCATCTCGGCATGTGGACGGTCTGCCGTGCGAATGCGGAGGCCCCGCCGGGATTGTTACAACATACCTACAACCGGCGTGATCTGACTCTCACTTACTCGTCCCACCTGGGACTGTGTCCTAGAGTGACCACCCACGCGACGGGAGCGCTGCACAGTACAAAGCTCATTCACCGGGGGATCGCTCTGTGGGGAACAGTGAAAAGGGCCCGGATGTTCGGGTGTCCGAGGCCTCGCGCCTCGCTGTGTATATGGAGTTGCGCGAACGCGGGGATTCCGATCCGGATGAGCTCTCCGAGAGTTTCGGACTTTCGCGTTCCGAGGCCCGGGCGACCTGGGCCTCCCTGCGCCGCCTCGGATTGGTGAACTGGCCCAGCGAGGAGGGCGATCGCGTCGTTCCGGTGGATCCGGAATTCGCTCTGATGCGCATGCTGAGGCGGCAGCAGGACATGGCGCGGCGCAGCCTGGAGGAGTCCCGGCTGATGCACGAGGCGATGGAGTCGCTCCTCGAGGTCTACCTCCCGGCGACCGGCACCGCGAAGTCCGCCGTCGAGGTCACCGCGGTGAGCACCGTCGAGGAGATGGTGCAGGCGCTGTACGACGTCACCGACTCGGCGCGCTCCAGCATGTGCACCGTCTACGCGGAGAACACGCTGCCTGTCCGGCTGCGCCGCAGGCTCGGCCCGCTGCGGCAGCGGATGTTCGACCGGGGCATCCACATCCGTTCCATCCGGCACCGCCGCGACACCGCCTCGCCCGGCTCGTTCGACACCTTCGGCCGTCTGGTGAAGGCGGGTGTGGATCTGCGGCTCGCCTCGGTCATCCCGCTCAACATGGTGATCATCGACTCGGACTTCGCGGTGCTGCCCGCGGCCGAGGGCGAGCCCCGCAACACCCAACTCACCGTGCGCGGCGCGCCGTTGGTGTCCGCGTTCTCGGCGGTCTTCGAGCACACCTGGCGCGAGGCGGCCCCGTTCACCCCCGAGGGCGAGAGCGCCGCGCCCGGTCTCTCCGACGAACACCGCACCCTGGTGCAGCTGCTGGCCGACGGAATGAAGGACGAGGCCATCGCGCGCACCCTCGGCGTCTCGCCGCGCACCGCCAGCAGGCTGATCGCGGACCTGATGCAGCGCCTCGGTGCCACCAGCCGTTTCGCGGCGGGCGCCCGCGCCGCCCAGTACGGGCTGCTCAGCTCCACCCGCTCCCGGCACCTCTCCTCGGTCCCGGAGCAGCCCGAACCGGCGCCCGCGGTCGGCGGCTGCTGAAGACGAGGCGGCCCGGCCCACCGAATGTCCGGTGGGCCGCCTGTCCTGACCGGGGGTAACAAATAATTCAGGCCGCGTGCTTCGGTGAATCGGCCAATTCCCTTGTGAGTGACCGGAGTCACGCCGTCCCGGCACCCTTTGTGAAACCGTCCTGCCGACCTTTTTCTTTGTCCGGTCGCACCGCGCTCCCGAAGGTCACCGCAAAACCCGCCGAGGGAAGTCCTGTGACCGTCGACACAAGCGGCCGTGTGAATCCCGGCACATCCGATGCCGAATTGTGGTCGTCATGTAAAAACGGCAAGACCAACTTGTATCGACGCCCTCACCGCTTGGCAAAGTTGGCTGGTTGGGTGGCCGCCGGATCGCCAACACGGCCAGGTCGGAGGGGTGTTGGCGGGGTTCGGACCAGGCGGTCGGAGTTCCCGGGCGAGAAGTGCGAACGAATCGGGTGTGCCGGACAGAGTGCACATAAATCGACCTTGCACGGCCGTTCGAGCCGTGCGTAGGCTCCGGTGACCGGGTTCTGCATTTATGCGGTCGTTATGACTGTGCGGGCGACCGCATAAACTGCCCGGCTGTCGAGCGGCGCGGTGTACGGACAATGGCCCTGCCTTGTTTTGTCAGCTCGCGTAAATGTCCCCGTAAAGAGCGTGCGGAAGTCTTTGCGGTACGGCGAAGCACGGCAGAGCCCAGGCTTTCCGTAAAACCCGATCCCCCACTGCATCACCGGTTGCGAGGCAGGCTCGTGAAGTTCATCGACATCTGCGACCTGGACGTCCGGCCCGGTCGGCTCACCGTATGGCGGCCCACCGAAGGCAGCGCTTCCCCGGACCACTGGGTCCCGGACCAGCGACCTGCCTCCTACCTCCAGGAAGCGCACCTCTTCGACGCGATGGTCTCCGCCGACACGGGAGACCGCGGGCCGTCCTGGCTCGCCACCGTCTTCGAACTGCCCGGTCCCCTCGACCACACGGCACTCGAAGCCGCCCTGCTCGGCTGGGTCGACCGGCACGAGTCGCTGCGCAGCAAGCTGGTACCGACCCGCGGCGAGGACGGCGGCCGGATGAGCCGCGCCACCCTGCGCCCCGGCACGGTGGCACTGCGCCGCGACGACCACGGCGACTTCGCCGACGGACGCGAACTCTGCGCCCGTATAGAGGACTTGCTCGACCGGGCCACCGACCCGCTGGCCTGGCCCTCGTTCGTCTTCGCGACCGTCGGGCACGCCGAGTCCACCACCGTGTACCTGGCCTTCGACCACCACAACGTCGACGGCTACTCGATCTTCCTCATGCCGCACGAGATCAGCGAGCTGTATACGGCCGCGCTGAACGGACGCAGCGCCGAACTCGGCGACGTCGGCAGCTACTTGGACTTCGCGGGCGCCGAACGCGAGGACGCCGCCCTGGTGCACAGCGGCCACGAGACCGTGCTGCGCTGGCGGGAGTTCGTCGAGGCCTCCGGCGGCCGGCTGCCCGAGTTCCCCGCCCCGGTCGCCCCTGACGGGGACGAGGTGGTCGCCCAGCGCGGCGGCATCACCTGGCTCCTCGACAACGACGGCGCCGAGGCCTTCAACACCGCCTGCAAGTCCCAGGGCGGCAACTTCGCCGCCGGCATCCTCTCCTGCCTCGCCCTCGCCGCGCGCGACATCGCGGGCCTGGAGGACTTCCGGGTGATGACGCCGTTCCACACCCGCAGCAAGTCCCAGTGGGAGCAGTCGCTCGGCTGGTACGTGGGGCTCGCGCCGGTGCACTTCCCGGTCGGCGCCGACGCCGCCTTCGGCGAGGTGATGAAGGAGGCGAACGCCGCGCTGCGCCGCGCCCGCCCGCTGGCCTCCGTACCCTTCGCGCGGATCACCGAACTCCTCGGCCTGCCGCTCGAACCGCGGTTCATGGTCTCGTACATGGACATCCGCTGGACCCCGGGCGCCGAGCAGTGGGCGGACTGGAACGCGGCCGCGCTGCGCAGCCGCCGGATGAACCCGCACGAGGTCTACCTCTGGATCATGCGCTCCCACGAGGGCGCCTATCTGAGCTACCGCTTCCCCGACACCGAACGTGGCCGGGAAGCCGTGCTCCCGTATCTGGCCGACATCGGCCGTCTCGCCCAGCAGGTCGCCGCACAGAACCCTCGTGGCAGCCGTGGAAAGGAACCCGCACCGTGCTGATGACCCCCCTGCCGGACTATGTCCCGCGCCCCGGTGAACTGGTGGAGTTCAAGGTCCCCGCCGATGCGGTCGCCGAGGCCGCCCAGGCCCCCGAGCACCCGGCCCCGCCCTCGTACGTGCAGGAGAACCACATCCTGCGCCGCCTCGCCAACAAGGCCGCGGGCCGCCCGCAGTCGCCCTGGCTCGGCATCGTCTTCGAACTGCCCGGCAAGCTGGACACCGGCGCCATGGCCACCGCATTGGAGAAGTGGGTGCTGCGCCACCGCACCCTGCTGACCTGGTTCTCCGCCAAGGAGGGCGCCGAGGGTGAGAAGCCGCTGCTCCAGCGCCGCGAGGTGCCCGCCGAGCTGGTCTCCGTGCAGGCCGTCGCGCTCGGTGAGCAGAGCGCGGACGCCATCCACACCCACATCACCGAGAGCTTCCGCGACCAGACCGATCCGCTTGTCTGGCCGCCGTTCACCGCGGGCGCCGTGGTGCGCGAGGACGACACCTCCACCGTCTTCTTCGCCGTCGACCACGCGCACACCGACGGCTTCTCGATGATCCTGGTCTTCGACGAGCTGCGCTCGCTCTACCAGGCCGAAGTCCTCGGTACGAAGGCCGAGTTGCCGGAGGTCGGCAGCTACGTCGACGCCTGCGTACTGGACCGTGAGCGGGCCGCCGGGATCAAGGCGGACTCGCCCGAGGTGAAGAGCTGGATCGACTTCTTCCTCGGTGGTCCGCTGCCGTCCTTCCCGCTCGACCTCGGCGTACCGCCCGGCGAGAGCCGCCCCAGCCTCTCCATCGAGCTGGACCTGCTCACCGCCGACGAGGCGGTCGCCTTCTCCGAGGCGTGCAAGGCGCACGGCGCCTCCTTCTCCGTCGGCCTGCTCACCGCGCTCGGCATCGCGGGCAGCGAACTCGCGGGCCGCCCCGGCTACCGCGGCCTCGCCGTGGTGCACACCCGCGACGAGCCCCGCTGGCAGTTCACCCAGGGCTGGTTCATCAACCTGGTCCCGGTCGCCTTCGACGTCACCGAGGACGGCGAGCCCCTCACCCTGGGCCGCATCCTGGCCGGAGCCAAGGCCTCCTACGCCGAGGCCCGCAAGCTGGCCATGGTCTCGCCGCTGCGCGTCGCCGAGCTGATACCCGGCGTCTCGCTGGGCGGCGACGCCTCCACCGTGCTGCCGATGCTCTCCTACATCGACCTGCGGCACGCGCCGGGCTCCCGCGACTGGGAGGCCGCCGACTGCAACGCCCTGGTCGGCCCCGGCCCGAGCAGCGAGGTCCCGGTCTGGATCAACCGCCTCTGGGACCGCACGTACCTCAAGACCCGCTACCCGGACACCCCCGAGGCCCGCCACAACGTGCCCCGGTACTTCGAACACCTCAAGCACGTGCTCGGGGAGATCGCCGCCACCGGCGACTACACGCTGAAGCCGCTCAAGCCGTAGCCGACGCGGCAGCACACCGGACACGTCCTAGGAACCAACTCGGCCGGAAAGGAAGGCGGTTGCCGTGCGCGTCGCCATGATCGACCGCTACCGTCCCGAGCCCGGACGGCTGGTGGAGTTCGTACGGTCCGCCGCGACCCGCGTCGCGGCGGACACGGCACCGGCCTCGCCGGTACCGCCCTCCTTCAACCAGCTCTTCCACGTGGCGACGGCCGACCGCGACCCGGACGGCCCCCGCCACTGGCTCTGCTTCGCCTTCGACCTCGCGGGCGAGGTGGATCTCGACGCGCTGCACAGGGCCTTCGAGCACTTCCTCGCCCGCCACGAGGCCCTGCGCAGCAGCTTCCGCGAGGCGCCGGGCGGGGCCGGTGCGGACGGCGGCGTCCAGCGGTTCGTCGTCCCCGCCGAGAAGTACGAGCTGGCGCGCGAGGACCACGGTGAGGCCGGCACCCCCGAGGCGCTGCGGGACCTGCTCGCCGCGCGCCTCGCGGTCCGCTGCCACCCGCTCGGCGACCCGCCGCACCTGCTGTCGGTCGTCCTGCGCCCCGGCTCGGCCACCGTCTTCTGCGGCTTCGACCACGGCAACATGGACGGCTACTCGCTCACCCTCGCCGTCCACGAACTCCACGAGAGCTACCGGGCGTTCGCCTCCGGCCGCACCCCCGAACTCCCGCCCACCGACAGCTTCGTGACGTACTGCGCCGAGGAACAGGCCACGCCGGCCGGCCCGCCGCCCGGCCGCGACCACCAACTCGTCGCGGGCTGGGCCGAGTTCTTCGAAGGCTGCGGCTCCACCCTGCCGTCCTTCCCCCTCGACCTCGGCCTGCCGCACGGCACCCGCGCCCCACAGGCCACCGATATCCGGGGGCTCCTGGACGTCGCCGAGGCCGACACCTTCGAGCAACGCTGCCGCGCCGCCGGCGGCACCTTCTTCACCGGCGCCCTCACCGCCCTCGCCGTGGCCGCCCGACGTCTCGGCGCCACCGGCGGCATCCGCCTGTGCACCCCGATGCACACGCGGTACGAGGACCGGTGGCGGCACTCGATGGGGTGGTTCACGACGGTCGCACCGCTGACCCTGGACGGGGACGGGGACGGGGACGGGGACGGCAGCGGGGACAGGGATGTCGCCGGTGGTGCGGGAGGCGCGGGCGGGGCGGTGGCGGGTGCGGCTCGTACCAAGTCGGCCTTCGCCGCGGCCCGTCGCCTCGCCGAGGTGCCGGTGGCACAGGTCCTGCCCGCGCTCGGCGACAGTGTGCGGCGCGAGAAGGACGACGTGTTCATGGCCTCGTACATCGACTACCGGGCCTTCCCCGGCAGCGAGCGGCACGTGGAATTCAACGCCCACCACGTCGCCAGCGTCACCACCACGGACAACGTGCAGTTCTGGTTCACGCGTACGCACGAGGGGCTGTTCCTGCGCTCCAGGTACCCGGCGACGGAACGGGCCACAGTGGTGGTCCGGGAGTTCGTGGAGACGGTGGGGGCGGTGTTGCGGGAGGACTGCCGGGAGTAGTCCGGTTGGTGGGTTGGTGCGTCGGTGCGTCGGTGCGTCGGTGCGGCGGTCAGTCGTGAGGCTGAGCCGGTCGCCGCACGGCCGGGGCTGCGAAGGGGAACGCCCGGCGGTAGTCGCTCGGCGAGACTCCGACCTGCTTGAGGAAGTGGTGGCGGAGGTTGTTCGCGGTGCCGAGGCCGCTCAGTTCGCCGATCCTCTCGACCGGGAGGTCGGTGGATTCCAGCAACATACGGGCCCGTCCCAGCCGTTGTTCCAGGAGCCACCGAAGGGGAGTCGTTCCGGTGGCCGCGTGCAGGCGCCGGTAGAACGTCCGGGGACTCATCGCCGCACGGCGAGCCAACTCCTCGACGGTCAACGGCTGTTGGAGATGCGCGCGAGCCCATTCGAGTACGGGTGCGAGCCCCCGGTCGTCCGTCTCAGGCACCGAGAGATCGATGAACTGCGCCTGGCCGCCCGGACGGTGGGCCGGTACCACCATCCGCCGCGCGAGCTGGTTGGCGACATGTGCGCCGAGGTCGCGCCGCACCAGATGCAGGCACAGGTCGAGCCCGGCGGTGAGCCCCGCGCTGGTGAGTACGTCGCCGTCGTCCACGTACAGCACCGAGTCGTCCACCTCGACCTTCGGGTACCGCTCGGCCAGCTGCGCGGTGTGCATCCAATGAGCCGTCGCACGCCGCCCGTTGAGCAGCCCGGCCTCGGCGAGCGCGAAGGCGCCGGTGCACAGGGAGACCATGCGGGCACCCGCGTCACTCGCCTCGCGCAGGGCCGCGATCAGGGCCTCGGGCAGCGGTGCGCCTTCCTCCACGCACGCGTCGGGTACGGAGGGCACGATCACCGTGTCGGCGTCGGCGAGGTCGCCGAGCCCGTAACTCGTGCGTAGCGACAGGCCGGTTGGCGAGGCGGGGGCGCCGAGCCGTGCGTCGTCCGGTGCGCCGTCCGGCGTCTGCTCCTCGGTGCCGCACAGCCGCAACTCGTACCAGGGATCGGCCAGATCGGGCTGCGGCTTGCCGAAGACGGTGCACGGAATGCTCAACTCGTAGAGATCCCAGGACGGTACGGCCACGTCCTCGGGTACGACGACGGCGACGGATCCGGCACTCATGCTCTCCCCTCACTCCTCATGCTCTGCACGCCTGTGGCGCTCCGCATGCTCCCCCTGCTCCCGCATCGTATGGCAGGAATTTGGTGGTGGCCGTCACCGGTGTCACTGTCCCGGTCCATCGGGCGCTGCGAACGTGATCACCGCGCGAACGATCAACGCGCAGTGATCCAGAAGGAGTTGCACATGACCGGCGACCGACAGGCCGTGACCGTACTGGGCCTCGGTTCGATGGGCTCGGCGCTTGCCGCCGCCCTGATCGAGCGGGGCCATCCGGTCACCGTGTGGAACCGCTCGGCCGCCAAGGCGCGGCCGCTGGTCGACCGCGGTGCCCGGTCGGCCGCCACCCCCGAGGAGGCGATCGCGGCGAGCCCGCTGGTCCTCGCCTGCGTACTCGACTACGACGCGCTGTACTCCGTCCTCGACCCCGCCGCCTCCGCTCTCGCGGGCAAGGCCCTGGTCAACCTCACCTCCGGCGCGCCGGAGCAGGCCCACGAGGCCGTCACCTGGGCCCGCCGCCACGGTGTCGACTACCTCGACGGCGCGATCATGACCACCCCGCCCGGCGTAGGCAGCCCCGAGATGATGTTCCTCTACAGCGGCTCACCCACCCTCTTCGAAACCCACCGCCCGACCCTCGCGGCCCTGGGCGACCCGCTGTTCCTGGGCACCGACCCGGGCCTGGCCTCCCTCTACGACGCGGCGCTCCTCGGCCTGATGTGGTCGACCATGACCGGCTGGCTGCACGGCACCGCACTGGTCGGCGCGGACCGGACCCCGGCCACCGAGTTCACCCTCGTCGCGGTCCGCTGGCTGACGGCGGTGGCGGGGTTCCTGACCACCTACGCACCTCAGGTGGACGCGGGCCGTTACCCCGGCGACGACGCCACCGTCGACATCCAGATCACCGCCATCGGCCACCTCATCCACGCCGCCGCCAACCGGGGCGTCGACAACGCCCTGCCCGAACTGCTGCGGACCGCGATGCGGAAGGCGAAGGCCGCGGGACACGGCTCCGACAGTTTCGCCAGTGTGATCGAGGTGCTGCGGGGCGGGCCGGGGGAGGGCACGTGAGGAGGTCCTGAAGCGTCCTGCGCGAGGCTCGTGAGGGGGAGCGAGGGAGGTCTTGAAGGGGTTCCGGTGGCCGGACGGGCCTGGCGGGCAGGACGGCCGACCATCGGGTCAGGGCCTGGTGGGAGCGGGAAACCGCAGGATATGACGGGTTGTCAGTGCTGCCCCCTACTGTTCCCCGCATGGAAGCAACCACCCAGTTAGAGCGCACCCTGCGCGAGCGTCCGGACGACGATTCGGCCTGGGGTGCGTACGGCACCAGACTCCGCGAACAGGGCGACGCCCGGGGCGATTTGATACGTCTCGAACAGCGCCTCGGGCATCTGCCGCCCGCGGACCGCGCCGCGCTTCAGAGCCGGATCGAGGAACTCGTCGCGGAGCACGGCAAGAGCTGGGACGCCGAGCTGCCCGACGGCGTGAGCGTCCCCGTGCGCCGCCACGGCTTCCCCGTCAAGGTCGCCGTGGACTGGCAGGAGGGCGCCCCCGCCCTGGTCGAACAGGCACTGCGCGGCCGCTTCGTGACCGGCCTGCGGATCCGCTCCGGCGAGATCGAGGACGACGCGGACGACTGGTACGAGGACGAGGACGGATTCGACGAGGACGGCATGCCGCTGCCTCAACCCCCGCTCGACGTACCGGGACTGGCCCAGCTCGACCTCGGCGACCTCACCGAGCTGGACCTGGCCTACTTCCGCGTCGGCGACCCGGGCGCCGAGGCCCTCGCCGCCGCCTCCTGCGCGGGCCGGATCACCACGCTCGACCTGCGCTACACCGGGCTCGGGGACACCGGCATCGCCGCCCTGGCCGCCTCCCCCCACTTCCGCGCGATACGGCGGCTGCACCTCCAGCACAACCAGCTCACCGCCGAGGGCGTCCGCGCACTGGCGGGCTTCGCCCACCTCACCGAACTCGACCTGCGCTACAACCGGATAGGCGAGGAGGGAGCGCGGGCCCTGGCCGAAGCGCCGTTCGCCCCGTCCCTCACGCGGCTGCTGCTGCACCGCAGCGACGTCACCGCTGCCGGAGCGCGCGTCCTCGCGCATGCCCCGCATCTCCCGTCCGCCCTGCGCAGCTTCTGGAGGAGCGTGTGAGCGCCGAACTCCGCGACCGATTCTTCGCCCTCTCGGCCGGTGAGGCCTCTGCCGAGGACGTCGCCCGCTATCGCGCCGAAGTCGACGCCACCGACACCGCACCCGCCGCGACTCTCGACGGCCTCGCGGTCTGCTGGCACCCCACCGCCCGCTTCAAGGCGGTGCGTTACGTCGACGCCGAACGGATCGACGCCGCCGTACGCGACCACTTCGCCCGCGCGGGCGAGGCGGCGCCGCACCTGGCGGCCGTCTTCGTCGACCCGCGCGAACTGTCCTTCCGCACCTTCGAGAACATCGTCCCGCTGGACCGCTGGTTCCAGGGCACCGAGCTGCCACTCGCCCTCGGCGAACCGGAGAAGCTCACCGACGGCGCGTACACCGCCCGCCTGCGCCTGCCCGAGGCGGCCCGCGCCCGGCTCGAAGGCCTCGACACCCTGAACCTGTACGTCCCGCCGCTCAACTCCGGCACCCGGGGCGGCGAACGCTACATCTTCCACTCGGCCCTGCTCGCCGAGGCCCTGACCGCTGCGGTCGGCGAAGCCCTGCCCAAGGAACTGCTCGACGGCTTCTCGCACGTCAACCCGGTCTTCCGCTGCAACCGCTTCGAACCCGGCGACAGCAACTTCCACCGCCACCGCGACACCCCGTACTACGACGCCGCGCGCGGCCAGGTGTCCCGCTACACGGTGCTGCTCTACCTGACGGGCGGCGCGGGCGACTCCGGTGACCCCGTACTCGACCTGACAGGCGGCGCCGCACTCACCGAGATCGGGGACTTCACCTGTGTCGTCTTCGACCAGAAGTACGAGCACGAGGGGGCGCCGTTCACCGACGGCCGCAAGGTCTTCCTGCGCACCGAACTGATCTTCACCGACCCCGAGGTCACCCACGACCCCGAGATCGGCGCCCTGTTCAGCAAGGCCTGCTACCTCACCGGCGAAAGCCTCTTCGCCCCCGAACTGGCCCGCCACGCCGACGCCTACTACAACCGGGTCGCCGCCGCCCACTGGTCCGGCCTGAGCGAAGGCGCCACCCAACAGCCTTACGTCCACAAGCAGTTCAAGGGCGTGCACTTCCTCGCGAACGGCTTCGACTTCTGGTTCCCCAAGAGCGAGTCCCTCGCCCTCACCGAATGCGCGGCACTCACTCTCCTCGACTACTTCAACTGCAAGATCGGCGACTCGGCCTTCCGCGACCTGTGCGAGACCGAGGTGATCGAGGCCGCGGACGAGGCGTGGATCCCTGGCTTCCTCAAGGAGAAGTCGGTTACCCGCGGCGCCGGTTCACCGGCCGTCGCCGCCTTCGACAAGTCACTCCTCTTCCCCGAGTCGGAGGAGGAGAACAGCGCCTGCTGCCCGTTCCACTCCTGGGGCGAGTTCGACGCCACCCGCTTCGACGAGATCGTCGACCTGAACGAACGGGCCCAGAGCTTCACCAAGTCGCACATCATGCCCGCGCCGATCCTGATGCTCGGTGAGGACGTCGTCCTCGACCCGGACAAGTTCCTGGTCCGGGGCAACCAGATCCACATCCTCGGCAAGGAGTCGCTGACCCCGGTCAACTTCGCCGCCTGCTGGAACTCCGGCGGCTACCCGGCCAACTACATCGACGTCGCGGCCACCGTCGACACGGCCCACTTCCTGGTCCCCCCGATCCTCTTCACCGAGACCGAGGACCACTACCACCTGCGCTTCGACTTCTTCCGCAACACCTGGACGAAGCACCAGCAGTCCCGCGTCCCGGTCCCCATGATCCGCGACGTGACCGACATGGACTTCGACCCCGACGACTACGACTCCGACGTAACCCCCGACGAGGCCTACCCCTGGATGACCGCCGTCGACCCCGCCCTGATCAAGGGCGGCTCCGACGATCATCCGAAGCCCTGGTGGGCGGACGGGGATCCGCTGGTCGACGAACTCTACGCGGAGTACTCGGAGTTCGAGGAGGAGATGGAGGACCGGTACTACGACGAGGAGGAGGACGAGGACGACGACGGGGGCGAGGACGACGGCGAGCAGTCGGATGAGGGCGCGGATGAGGACTCGGAAGAGGGGGATGACGGTGTCGGACGGGACGAGGGTGACGAGGACGTTGACGGAGTCGGGGGCGGGAATGCGGACGGGGGAGAGCAACTAGCTCGGTCGTGAGCTGAGCGGCGGGCTTCTGTGGACCGGGGGCTTCCCGGTTCACGGAGGTCGGCCGGGAGGTCGGATGCGTGCACCCCGGTTGCCTTTGTTGCGTGGGTAGTTGGGGCGCACGCAACGGGTGGCAAGAACGCGAAGCTCGGTTCCACTACGCGGGCAGGGGCCAGGACGGGCCGTCGGGAGCACCGATCCACACGTGTTGTGTGTGGTCGGGCGTGACCGACATGCCGAAGGCGGACTGGTCGGGTGCTCCTGCCTGGTGCCATGTGGAGACGGCGGCTTCGACTTGGTCCCAGAGCCGTAGCGGCCCGTGCTGATGCACGATCCACGTCCGGCCGTGAGCTTCTGTCCACGCCTGGGATCCGGTGGCGACGTCCACCAGGAGCACTCCGTCTCCGGTCGTCATCAGCTCAGCCGAGGGGGCGGCCAATTGGGCCACGAACCTTCCGGTCCAATTCTCCAGCTCATGAGGGTCGATGAAGCATTCACGGGCTGTCCCGTAGTGCTGGAAGCAGGCGGCACAGGGCGGCCGCTCATGGGGTCGGGCCAACATGTAGGACACCTGGTCGCCCGTGAAACGGCCGGACGCACCGCCGTCCTCGCTCAGGGTCAGGCGGACCAGCCCGGACGCGAGCATCCACCCGCTGATGGTGGTGGTGAGGGTCCCGCCCTCGCGGACCTGCGTCATCCAGGAGAAGGGAACGGTCCGCACGGCGCAGGTGGCTACGAGGGCGTCGTACGGGGCTCTCGGCCGGTGCCCGAGAAGCCCGTCCCCGATCACGAGGGTCGGCGCGTATCCGCATTCTCGGAGAGCGGCGGCGGCACGGTCGGCCACGTCCCGGTCGTACTCGACGGAGGTGATGCGCTCGGACCCGAGGCGATGGCACAACACAGCGGTGGAATACCCGGTCCCGGTGCCGATCTCCAGCACCCTGTCTCTCTCGCTGATGCCTGCCTCTTCGAGCATCCGGACGACGAGCGACGGCAGCGTGGACGACGACGTAGGGCTGCCGGACACAGGCGCGCCCGTGGCGTCGGCGTGGACGCCTTCGACCTGCGTGACCCACGTCTGATCGCCGTAGACCATCCGAAGCCATGCGTCCTCGTCGGTGTCGCCACGTCGCACCGGCTCCCAGGCGGTGCCATCCGGCCGGAAGACGGCGGAACCGAGAAACACCTCCCGGGGAACGGACTCGACTGCCGCCCGCCATCCCGGCTCGGTCAGTGATCCGCTCGCGGTGATGTGCTCGGCAAGCGCGCGCCGCAACGCCGCGGGGTCGGTTGTCATGCTCGCTCTCCTGCGTACTCCAGCTGGTCGGCAAGGGCTGTGGTGATGGGCTGGCAGATGGGGTCCGGAAACCAGGCCCATTGACCGTTCGGGTTGCACTCGTACAGCCACCATCGGCCATCGGTGCCGAGGCCGAAGTCGAACGCTCCGTAGACGAGCCCGAAGGCGTCGAGATAGGAGCGCACGCCCTGGGCCACGTCGGTCGGCGTCTCGATCGCGGTGTAGGACAGTGAGTCGTAGTGGCGCCGCCAGTCCACGCCCGGCGATCCGTCGATGCGAACGGCGAACTGCTGATCAGCCACAGCCGTCAGCCGTATGTCAGCTGTCTTCCGCACTCGCTGCTGGAACAGGTGCGCCGTTCGCGATACTCCGGCGTCGATGGTGTCAGGGGCGACGTCCTCGATCCATACCGTGGCGGCGCGCGCGTCGACACCGGTGAAGTCGCTGTTCCAGAGCGGCTTGTAGATCACCGGCGCATACTCGCAGGCGTACTCGCGGGCGCGGGCGGGGTCGTTGGTGATCAGGGTCGGCGGCACGTTGAGCCCACAGCGTGCCGCCATCGCGAGCTGGGTCGGCTTGTACTCGGCATCCCGGTTCCGCCAGGGGTGATTGAGGTAGTGCGCGCGGGGGAGCGCCGCCAGAACACCGCCGAGCCCGTAGCGGGCCTGATCCGCACACCAGCGCGCGCCCTGTCGGTTCAGCCCGGACGCGGACGAGTACGGACTGGGGCGACGCCAGTAGACGGAGCGCACCGCGCTGAGTTCGACAATGCGGCTCCGCGTGCGCAGCGTGCCGCCCATACCCGAGCCGTCGAACGTGGCGCCAACCGTCACGTCCGTGGGGAAGTCGCCCGGGTCGAGACGGGCGACGGGTACATCACGCCGGTTCAGCTCTTCGATCACCAGATCCGCCGTCACGTCGTCCAGGCGCGTGACGACGAGCACGGTAGGTCCGGCTTCCCTGCCGCACATCAGTCACTGTCTCCCTGCTGATCGCTGCCCTGATCGGAGTTGCCGTCCAGGCTGGTCCGCGTGTTCGTCTCCTTCGACGTTTCCGACCTCTTGTGCCTGTCCCATGCCGGGAGCGTGGCGCCGTCCTCGGTGAGCCATCGGCCGGTCTGCGTCTCGGGGTCCAGGACGACGAGGGCCGCCGGTACAACCGCACTGCTTGGGAAGGGCTTCATCCGGCGGACTCCCCACGGGGTGTCCTTCGTGGCCACTGCCATGCGTGATCTTCCTTTCGTGGCGGGACGTTCTCGGGCGGAGCGACAATCCGGCGCTGGGCCGGACAGAGGGTGAAAGGGCCGTGCGTTCAGCGGGAACGGGGCATCTCTCCTGGCGTGGGTCATCGCGCCGCCACGTCGGCCCACACCGCTTTGCCGAACGGGATGTCGTACGTGCCCCATTGCCCGGGACACAGGGCGTCGAGGATGAGCAGACCGCGCCCGCGCTCTCGGGTGTCCGACGCGGGTCGAGTGCGCGGTCGGCGCCGTACGGGGTCGTGCACTTCGATGCGGGTTCGTGTGGCGTTGGCGTCGAGGACGACACGGACAGAGTCGCCTGGCTCGGTGCCGTAGCGGATGGCGTTGGTGACCAGTTCGCTGGTGACGAGGATGACGGTGTCGATGTGATCCGTGTCCGCCGCCGGTGCGTGATGGGCCAGGAACTTATCCGTGAACTGGCGGGCTCTTCTCACGGATTCGGAAGCGCCAGGGAGCACCAGGACTGACGGCGGGCCGACTTGATGTAGGCAACGGGCATGCTTGCGGGCGAACGAATGCTCAGCCGACTGCGGTTCTTGAGGCGGAGGCCTCAACCCTTCACGTTGCAAGACCGGTGTGCTCGATGCGACTTGAGGCATCGTGCCGTGCGGTTTCACACCCTGCTCCCTCCCGCACGCTTGGTGCGCGTGTCGGCACTCTCAGCTATCGGATGCCTAAGAGCGTGATCTCAACGCACGGCCATAGCTAGCCGGAAAACCTCCTCAAACAGAGCTCGGCAGGTTTCAACAGCGGTGGGGCTGTTCCTAGAAACCACATCAAGGGCAGTGCGGCTGCGCTGTTCGTGCCGCATAGGAGGGGTAGCAGTTCTAACGTCGGTGCAAGAGCTGACTGACCACACCAGCGAGGAGGCACAGTGTTCACGCTTCTCCGTAAGCTGCTCGACCAGCGTGAGTGGCGCGATCGCGAAACCTTCTGCACGCACTTCGAAAGAGCTGCCCGCCGCTTGGCCGAGCTTGAAGGAAATCCGTCGTTAGCGACGCTCGCCCCGTCCAAGGCCACATTCGAGAACTGGTACTACGGCAAGCACCGTCCGCAGCGAGATGCCCGGCGAGTGCTGATCCACATGTTCGGCTACAGCATCGAGCGATTGTGGAGCGAGCCGGAGGACGAACCTTCACCTGTCTCCGACGCGATGTTCAGTTCCCCTATCCAAGAGGCCTCCGCCGACGTCGGCATGGGGCTGAACGAGATGAAAAGGACGGGTGCCATGGCTGCACGCCGCGCAATCGACTTCGCCCTCGGGGCAGAACGCTGTCACGTCGGGGACGAGGCGATGGGGTTCCTTACGGACGAGGTGAAGCGCCTGGTCGATGATTACCCGCGGGTCCCTCTCTCCACGATCTGGGCCGATCTCGCCAGTGCCCAGGAGGATGCGTTCCGGCTCCTGGAAGGTGGCCGGGCTCGGCCCTCGCAACTGCGGGATCTCAACTTCATCGCGGCGGTGCTGTCCTTCCTCATGGCCAAGGGCTCCCACGACTTGGGCGACCCGAAGGCTGCCATGGCGCAGGCCCGCACTGCCGCTTTCTGTGCGAGGCATGCGGAACACAGCGGTCTCATCGCCATGGTGGACGGGCTGAAGTCTCTGATCGCCTACTGGGCCAACCGCCCTGAGGATGCACTGCACTTCGCTCGGCAGGGCTCGGTCGCTGCCGCAGACCGACGAGGAACCGTGGGCATTTGGCTCCAAGGACTCCAGGCACGGGCAGCTGCACTCCTCGGCGATGAGGAGACGGCAGCCGCTGCGCGTCGACGAGCAGTGGACCTGCGCGAACAGGTCCAGTTCGATGACCTCGACGCCTATGGCGGACTTCTCACGCACTCCGTCATGAAGCAGGCGTACTACATGGTCGAAGCCGAGGTGCTGCTCCAGAACGGGGGTTCGGCCCTCTGTTCTCAGGCAGAGGCTGCCGTTGCCGGATTCAGCGATCGGACCGCGCCCGACTGGGCTTTCGGAGACGAGGCGGGTTCCCGCTGCAATCTCGCCCTGACCAGGCTCTTCTCTGACGATCTGGATGGTGCGGCCGACGCCGTACGGCCTGTTCTCGACCTCCCTGCCGGGCTCCGCAACAACGGAATCGTCGTCTCGGTTCATCGTGTTCGTGACGTGCTTGCGAAGGGCACCATGAGCAGTGCGGCCCTCGCTGTTGACCTCCGGCAGGAGATCCAGACCTACAGCCCTCCCAGGCCTGCGCTCTCATAGCGGCAACACGATAGGTTGCCAAACCGTGCACCCAGTGAACCGAGCGAGCAGCCGTCTGCTGCTGCGTGAGCTGACGACGGACGACGTGGACGCCGTGTTCGCGGTCTACGGAAGCCCGGAGGCGACGGAGCACCTGTCCTTCGAGCCGAGATCGGTCTCCGAAGTACGCGACATCGTCTCCCGTTCCATCGCCTCGTCCCGTGCCGTTCCCCGAAGCGAGTACGCGCTGGCCGTCGTAAGGCGAGACGCGGACGAGATCATCGGGGCGGACGAGGTCATCGGGTTCGGCAGGTTGGCCACCGATCCTCATCAACCGTCGGGGGCCACGATGGGGTTCGCGCTGCGTCCCGAGGTGTGGCGGGCCGGGTACGGCCTGGAGACGGTTCGGCTGCTGCTCGGACTCGCCTTCGACGACTTGGGCCTGCACCGCGTCTGGGGCGCTCGCTCACCGGCCAACGTGGCCTCGGCCGTGACCATGAACCGGGCAGGGATGGTGGAGGAGGGGCGTATTCGCGAGCACGTACAGAAGGGCGGGGTGTGGCGCGATTCGGTGGTGCACTCGATCCTGGAGCGTGAGTGGGCGGCACGGTAATCCGTGCCGTCCCACCGTGTGCCTGACTCGTCCGCCGGCCAGATGTCACTCGACGCGGGCGAGCCCTGCCAGGTCCCCGCGGTGTTCTTCGTCCACCTCGATGCGTACCGCGCGGGCGCCGGTGTGCCGGTGGATTGCCTGCGCCGCGCGTGAAGCGGCGTCGAGGAGCGATACGCCGTGGGTGACGCAGTGCGACTCCGAGGGGCCGGTGCCGCCCCAGGTGACACCGATGGACCCGTTGGCGTAGTCGCCGAGGTCTTCGCCGAGCCGGGCGAAGGGCTCGGTGTCCCACTCGGTGAGCGTGCGGTCGAGGACGAGGGTGAACTCCCAGCGAGGCATGGCGTCGACGGCACGTTGCTCATCCGCCGTGAGTTCGGCGACGGCTCGCTCCACGTCCGCGTCCGGCCGTGCTTCGAGCATCCACTTGATCAGCATGGCGTGGATATTGCGGCTGGTGGCCGAGTTGATCTCGATGTCGAACTGCTCGCGGCGGTACTTGGGGAGCGCCGCGCGAACGGCGGGGATCGTGTCGGGCACGTCGGGTGTGGTCACCGGGTTCCTCCTAGTTCCTAGTGCTTGTGGCTGCGTACGAACCGTGCGATGCGCTTGGCGGCGTCGTCGGCGCTGCGGGGCGTGCAGTTGACGGTTTCCCTGCCGCCGCAGGTACAGCAGATGACGTAGCCCCAGACGTGCCCATTGTGGACTTCCTTGACCTCGAACCCGGCTTTCCGAGCGGTCTTGAGTTCCTTCTCGATCTGCTTCTTCTGGTGCGGGCTCACCGGTCCCCTCCCGGTCAGACGGCGACGGAGCCATGGGCGTGCATCCCTCAATGGCGCAGAGTCAGTTGCTGTACACCGAGAGTAGCGAGTCGACGAGGGCGGACATGTACTCGATTCCGTTTCTGTCCGGCGGAGCTCCCCGGAAGGAGTCCAGTACTCGGCTGTCGGCCGACGACCGGATGTCGTTGCCCTGGACCCGTCTGCCTGAGCGCAGTACGTATTCGCCCTGCATGCCATCAGGCACGGCAGTTCGTCGGGTACATGGCCCGGGAGCCGGGTTGCGAAGGGGAGGGCAGCTGCCGGTTCCATGGCGATGCGGCGCAAGAAGCAGGTGTCTGGCGGGATTTGGGCGCGTACTCCCTCCTCGACGGGGGTCAGCAATTCAGGAGCTCTAGGATCGCCAGCATGGCGCTGATCGCGAGTGACGTGGACCGGTTCGAGGCTGCCAGGCCCCGGCTGGAGGCCATCGCCTACCGGCTGCTCGGTTCGGCGAGTGAGGCGGAGGACGCGGTGCAGGAGACGTTCCTGCGCTGGCAGGCGGCCGACGTCGGGCGGATCGAGGTGCCCGAGGCCTGGTTGACGAAGGTGCTCACCAACTTCTGCCTCAATCAGCTCACTTCGGCGCGCGCCCGCCGGGAGACGTACGTGGGTGCGTGGCTGCCCGAGCCGCTGCTCGCCGGGGACCCGATGCTCGGTCCCGCCGACACGGCCGAGCAGCGGGAGTCGGTGTCGTACGCCGTTCTCGTACTGCTTGAGCGGTTGTCGCCCAACGAGCGGGCGGTGTACGTGCTGCGTGAGGCCTTCGACTACCCGCACCGGGAGATCGCCGAGATACTCGACATCACCGAGGCCGCGAGCCAGCAGATCTTCCACCGGGCCAAGAAGCACGTCGCGGACGGCAAGTCGCGCACCCGGATCGACGAGGCCGCCGCACAGCGGATCGTCGAGGAGTTCCTGGCCGCGGCGACCAGCGGCCACACCGAACCCCTCGTACGGCTGCTCACCGAGGACGCCGTGTCGTTCGGTGACGGCGGCGGCAAGGTCCCGGCTCGCGCGCGAGTGGTCCAGGGCGCGCTCGCGGTCGCCGGCTTCCTGCGCGGTGTTTTCCAGCCGAGCGACGCCAAGCGGGCCGTTATCGGCGGGGCACCGGGGTTCTATGCCGCGATCGTCAACGGTGGGGCCGCCGCGGTGGCGGTCGTGGACGGCGTCGTCGTCGGCATCACCTGCCTGGACGTCACCGCGGACGGCATCGCCGCGGTCCGCAACCAGGTCAACCCCGACAAGCTCGTCCGCGCGACCGAACGGTGGGCGGCCGCGGATCACCGGGAGCCCCCGCTCTACACCCTGTGACGCCTTGCCGGTTGGGGCCTTCCTGATCGGCGTCTTCCGATCGACGTCTTCCGATCGGGGTCGTCGGGATCGACGACCGCCCCCGGCGGCCTTCCGCGCGGCGACCCGCTTCCACGCGGCGTCCCCCTCGCCGTCCCTCCTCCGGCTCACCGTCCCTCTTCCGAGTGGCTCCCCGCCGACCGTCGCCCGTCCGGCTCGCTATGACGTGCTTCACACCCCGACCCTGTCAGGAAACGCCGGGCCGTCCGGTTCAAGGGGCGAAACCGCGCACGACAACGGCGGTAACCGCGCAGTCAGGAGCAGGCACATGAAGCACCGCATCGTCGTCCTCGGAGCCGGATACACCGGAGCCGTCGCCGCCGGCCGCCTCGCCAGGCGGCTGCACCGCGAGGACGTCACCCTCACCCTCGTCAACGCCGAACCCGACTTCGTCGAGCGCGTCCGGATGCACCAGCTCGCGGTCGGCCAGGAGCTCAGGCCCCGGCCGTTCAGCGAGATCCTGGCGGGTACGGGCGTGGAGCTGAAGCTCGCGAAGGTCAGCTCCGTGGACGTGGATCGCAAGACGGTCACGCTCACCGCCGTGAGGGGCTCCGAGCAGGCGGAATCGGGTGAGCCGGGTGAGCCGGGTGAGCCGGGTGAGCCCGAGGAGCTGGCGTACGACACTCTCGTCTACGCCCTCGGCAGCGGCTGGAACGACCAGGGTGTGCCCGGCACCGCCGAGTACGCCCACCAGCTCGCGAGCCGTCCCGGCGCGCTCCGCCTGCGGGAACGTCTGGCCGGGCTGGACGCCGCCGGGCGCGTGGTCGTGGTCGGTGGCGGGCTGACCGGTCTGGAGGCCGCGACCGAGATCGCCGAGGCCCGGCCGGACCTCGACGTCGCACTGGCCGCGCACGGCGCCCTCGGCGACTGGCTCTCCGAGAAGGGCCGCGCCCACCTGCGGAAGGTGGTGGCCGAACTCGGCATCACGGTCCACGAGCACACCGCGGTCACCGCCGTGGAGGCGGACGGCGTGACGACGGCCGACGGCTCGGCCATTCCCGCCGAGGTCACGGTCTGGACCGCCGGGTTCGCCGTCCACCCGATCGCCCGCGCCACCACGCTGGAGGTCACCGACCGTGGCCGGATCGTGGTCGACCCCACGATGCGTTCGGTCTCGCATCCGGACGTGTACGCCGTGGGCGACGCGGCCCTGGCGATGGGCCCGGGCGGCAAGCCCCTGCGGATGTCCTGCGCCTCGGGCGTACCGATGGCCTGGCAGGCCGCCGACGCCATCGCCGCCCGGCTCGCGGACACCAAGATCCCCCGGGTCTCCGTCCGTTACTTCCAGCAGTGCATCTCCCTCGGCCGCAAGGAGGGGCTGATCCAGTTCGTCACCGCCGACGACCGCGCGGTCGACAGGGCTCTGACGGGGCGGGTGGCCGTCCTCTACAAGGAGTTGATCTGCAAGGGCGCGGCCTGGGGTGTGGCCAATCCGACGGCGGGGATTCCGTCCCGGCGCCGACGTGTCGTACGGCAGGACGCCGGGACCGGCAGCGGTAGCGAGGCACGGGTGCGGGCGACCGTCTGACCTCGGCGCTCGGCGAACCGGCTGTTCCGGCGGCACGGAGCCGACGGACTCTCACGGAGCCGACGGACCCTCACGGGACCGTCGGCTTCGGCCGTCCAGCACCGTCGCGAGGCACGTCGACAGACACCGTCGACAGCACGGGCGAATGAACCTCCGCGGACTTTCTGTTATCCGGTCCTGCCTGCGCGGTCTCCGAGTAGTGAGGGCACACCCGTAACGAAGGAGACCTCATGACATCGCGCCGCCCCACCCGCGCAGTCGCAGAAGCCCCCGCCTCCTCCCGCCTCGCCGTACCGCCGACGCGCGGACGCGCCACCGTCTCCCTGCTCGCCGCCGCCGGGGTCGTGGCCCTGACGGCCGCCGCGTTCCCGGTCACGGCCTCGGCCGCCGACCCCGGTGAGGCCGCCGCGAAGGAGACCGACCGGCATGCCGTCGTTCTCGTCGACTTCCGCAACAAGAAGTTGGCGGACCCCGAGAAGGCCCACCAGGACGCGGCGCGGAACTTCTTCGGCCCCACCGACTCTCTCGCCACGTACTACGCGGAGAACTCGGACGGCCGGATGTCGGTGGTCCCCGCCGAAGGGGACGGTGTCTTCGGCCCGTTCACCCTGGACATGGACGACTCGGCCGCCTGCGACAACGACAAGATGGCCGAGCTGGCCCGTAAGGCGATAGCCGGGGTGGCCTTTGACCACGTCTCGATCGTGATGAACTCCGACCACTGCGAGGGGTGGTGGGGACTGGCGAGCATGCCGGGCGAGAACAGCTGGTTCCACGAGGGCGCGGTCGCGGACAAGGCGGCGATCTTCCACGAGTTCGGCCACAACCTCGGGTTCGCGCACCAGGAGCGGCAGATCTGTACGCGGGGCAGCTTCACCCGGTGCCGCACCGACGAGTACAGCCAGCGCACCCCGATGGGCGGGGGCGGCGAGAAGAAGGGCCTGAGCGCCCCCGAACTGCTGTCCCGGAAGTGGCTGAGCAAGGCGCAGACGGCCACCCCGAAGTCCACCGGCACCGTCCGGCTCACTCCCGTGCACGCCGCGGGCAGCTCCGGGACCCGCGCGATCGACCTGCCGCTGGGCAAGAGCGGTGACCGGATCGTCGTGGAGTACCGCAACAAGGACGCCGCCACGCCGGACGTCGACACCCCGCGCGGCGTGAACGTCTACCGGGTGCCCAAGGGCGAGTACAACAAGGCGGTCCTGATCGGCGACCGTGCGCGGGCCGGCAAGAGCGACACGGCCTCGCTGCCCGTGGGCAAGACCCTCTCCGACTCCGCGTCCAGGATCTCCGTCCAGGTGCGCAAGGCCACTGCCGGAGGGGCCGAGGTACGGGTCCAGCTCGGCGGCAAGGCGCCCGCGAAGGACGCCGCCGCTCCGGCCGCCCCGTCGACGAAGCCGGAGAACCCCGCCGGTGAGCACGGAAAGGGCGGTCCGGGCGAGGACGACCGTTCCGCGATCGGCGACGTGCCTTCCCCGGCCGCGGCTCCGGCCGCGCAGGGCCAGCGCGAGAGCGGGGACGGCGACGGCGACCTCGCCTCCACCGGCGCCCAGGTCACCGGCGCGGCCGTCCTCGGCACCGGTCTGCTCCTCGCCGGAGCCCTGCTGATGCGCCGCCGCCGCACCGCCGCCGCGCACCGCAGGCACTGAGACCCGCCCGGTGCGGGCACCCCCCCTCTCCCGCATCGGGCCGGAAGGCGCCGAGGGCCGGTACTCCGCCGCACGGAGCAACACCGGCCCTCGGCGCGCACCGACGCCTTCGTAAAGCAATAACTGGTCAACGGGTAGCCGATGCAGGCGAGTTGGCATCCAACTGGGGCGGGGGTGTTCTCGCCTTAAGTGAATCGACCCCAGATCTCCATGAGTTGACCTCTAGCCAGGACGAATTGCCTTCCCGGCAGGGTGAGTTACAGGGCGAGTTGGAGAACTCGGCGCCCTACCGCGCCTCCCAGTCCGTGTTCGCCCCGCACACCACCAGGCACGGAAGTTCGCCGGGCACATGGCCCGCGAGCCAGGCGGCGAAGGGGAGGGCGGCGGCCGGTTCGGCGGCGATACGGAACTCCTCCCAGAGGCGGTCGCGGGCGGCGAGGATCTGCTTGTCGTCGACGAGGGTGAGCAGGGGAGAGCGGGCCGCGAGAATCGCGTACGGGAGGTCGCCGATCCGGCTGGCGCCCAGTGCGGAGGCGGCGGCCGAGCCCGTGTCGACGGGCGAATCGACGGGATGTCCGGCGGCCAGGGCGTCGTGCAGCGAACGGCAGCCCTCGGGTTCGACGACCACCGTGCGGCGGCCCCCGGCCGCGAGCGCGGTGCCCGCTGCCAGCCCGCCCCCGCCCGCGGCGACGGCCACCGTGTCGACCTCCGGCCGGTCCGCCACGATCTCGGCCATCAGCGTGCCCTGGCCCGCCACCACCTGCGGCTCGTCGTACGGGTGCACGAAGCGGTGCCCCGGCCGTGCGGCGAACTCCTGCGCCGGTACGGCCGCTTCGGCGAAGTGACCGCCCCGACGTTCCAGCCGCGCGCCCATGGACTCGATACGGCGTGCCTTGCCCGACGGGGTGCTGGTGGGCACGAAAACGGTGGCCGCCATCCCGAGTCGCGCGGCGGCGGTGGCCACCGCGAGACCGTGATTACCGCCCGACGCGGTCACGATGTGCTCGTCCCGGCCCCCGGAGAGCAGCGCGTTCAGCGCGCCGCGCAGCTTGAACGAGCCGCTGAGCTGAAGGTGCTCCAGCTTCAACAGCGCACGGCGCCCGTCGACTTCGACCTCCAGGAGCGGGGTGCGCCGCGCGTACGGCCGGATGCGGTCGGCGGCGCGGACGACGTCGGCGGGGGTCACATCCGTGAGGTCCGCGGGGGTGACGTCCATGAGGTCCGTGGAGCTGGGGAGGGAGTCGTGGCCGGGGCCCGTGCCGGGGACGGGGACGGGGGCGGTACCAGGGCGGGGAGCAGAGCTCGAAGCGGTCATGCGCTCCATGCTTCGCCTGCAGCTCCCTTCAGCACAAGTAATGATTCTTTGCCTGCCATCAAGTTTGCTAACCACCTGTCTCCTACGATGGTGGTGTGAACGCCGAGCTTCCTGTCCCGTCCGCTGGTGCTGGTGCTGGTGCTGGTGCTGGTGCTGGTGCCGTCCGGCTGGATGCGAATCGCGTCCGGGTGCTTGTGGAGGTGGCGCACGCCGGGTCGATCGCGCAGGCCGCTCGCGCGCTGGCGTTCACGCCCTCGGCGCTGTCCCAGCAGCTGTCGAAGCTGGAGAAGGAGGTCGGCACCCAGCTCCTGGACCGCGGTGCGTCCGGCGTCACGCTCACCCCGGCCGGGGCAGTGCTCGTGGCCCATGGCGAACGGGTGCTCGGCGAGCTGCGGGACGCCTGGAACGCGGTACGGGAGGTCGCGGGCGCGGGACCGCAGCGCCTGTCCCTCGGCGCCTTCGCCACCGCCGCCAAGGAACTGGTACCCGGCGCCCTGCGCGCCCTCCAACGACGCCACCCCCAGGCCGAGTTGACCCTCGTCGACATCGAACCCCCGGACGGCTACGGCCTGGTGTCCTCCGGCGAACTGGACCTCCTGGTCACCCACCGCTACC
This sequence comes from Streptomyces sp. NA04227, assembly GCF_013364195.1. NCBI lineage: Bacteria > Bacillati > Actinomycetota > Actinomycetes > Kitasatosporales > Streptomycetaceae > Streptomyces > Streptomyces sp. NA04227. The sequence goes on from NZ_CP054918.1 coordinate 4,571,941, forward strand.
CGGGCCTGCCCGCCGTACCCCACCCGGGCCTGGAACGGCGCCCGTTGCTCCAGGACCCGTTGAACCTGGTCCTGCCGGAAGGACACCCGCTGGGCGCCCGCGCCCTCTCGCGCCAGGGAATCGCGCTGAGCGCACTGGCGGCGGATACCTGGATCGCGGGCGCCGAGGGCGTACCCAACCGGTCGCTCCTGAACCGGCTGGCACGGGACGCGAACCTCGAACTCCACGTGGCCTACGAGTCCGCCGACTACCACGTGATCTCGGCGCTGGTCGCCGCAGGCCTCGGCGTCGCCCTCGTCCCCGCCACGGCACTCGGCCGCACCCCGCCCTCCGGCCTCGTCGTGGGGAGCCTGCGCGGCCTGCGCCCCGCCCGCGAGATCAGCGTGCTGCACCGCAGGACACCTTCGGTGCTCACCCGTGAGTTCGTCGGGCTCCTCGAGGAGGCAGCGGGGGAGGCGGCCGGGGCGCAAGTCCCGCGTGCGGCCCCGTAGTTCCGGCGCGCGGAGGCTTGACGGCACTCGCCGACAGCGGCACGCCGTGGCCCTGCGCCGTGGCGGCCCCACGCCCCGGCCGCCGGGACAGTGGGGCCGACCCCCGCCAGGACCGTGGGCCGACTCCCGCGACCGGGTTCGCAGCGGCTCAGCGCACCGGACGGTACGTCGCGATGATCACTCCGCTGCTCGTCGGCTTGGCGCTCACCAGCTCCAGCTTCTTCAGCGCGGCATCGTCGGCGAACAGCTTCTTGCGGCCCTCCCCGGCCACCACCGGGTGGATCAGCAGCACCAGCTCGTCCAGCAGGTCCTGCTCCAGGAGCGAGCGCACCAGCGTCGGACTGCCCGCGACGGTGATGTCCTTGCCCTCGCCCGCCTTGAGTTCGCCGACCGCGGCCTTCAGATCGCCCTTGACCAGCGTGCTGTTCGACCAGTCGTCGACGCTGTCCAGGGTGGAGGAGACGACGTACTTGGGCGATTCGTTGATCCACTTCGCGAATCCGGCGTCCTCGCCGCTGGTGACCGTCGGCCAGTACCCGGCCCACTCGGTGAACGTCTTCGCGCCCAGCAGGATCGTGTCGGCCGTCTCCAGCGTCTCGGCCAGTGCCGCCCCCATTTCCTCGTCGAAGGCGAACTGCCACTCGTTCGGCGACTGGGCGACACCGTCGAGTGAGACGAACAGACCCGAGACAACCTTGCGCATGATTCCTCCACAACGATTCCGGGGGTCCTGTCCTCGCCCCGGCCGGGGCTCGCCGACCCCGTCGGCTTACGTCGGAAACATTAGGCAGGGGCCAGGGGCCCGGTCTTGTACAGAAGCGACAGCGGTTCCGTGGCGTCCGGTGCGCTCAGCTGGGTCGCGGTCCTCCCCACGTACCGCTTCAACGACCGTGCCAGGTGCGGCTGGTCGAAGTACCCGAGCCGGTGCACGACCTCCTGGGCGGGCACCCGCTCCTGGACCAGTACCGCCGCCTGTCGGGCGCGGTGGATCTGCCGGATGGCGCCCTGGGTCAGGCCGGTGGCGGCGACGAAGCGTCGTTGCAGGGTGCGGTCGGAGACGTCCGGGCGGCCCGTGCCGCCGAGCACGGCGGGCACGACCGGGTCCAGGTCCACGATGCCCTCGCGCACCATCCGCCGTACGAACGCCTCGGCGTTGTCGTAGTCGGGAACGTGCCAGGCGGACCCCTTCAGCCACAGCGAACGTCGCGTCACGTCGGGTATCGCCGCGTTGCCGCCCACCAGCCCGCTGACCGGGATGTGCGGCATTGACGTGCCCAGCGCGAAACTGATGCCGAAGAAGACGGTGTCCCCGGGGACCGGGGCGTGGGTCGCCTTCGCCTCCGGACCCAGCACGGCCGCCTGCATGTGACCCTGGTGCTCCCAGAACACCAGCTCCCAGTGCGAGGTCGCGACCGACATCATCCGGCCGACGTCGCCGCTGCGGCTGCGCCACACCCGCTCGATGTACGGCAGCTCCGACGGCCGGCTCTCGATCTCCAAGCCCACCAGGTCCCCCTCCACTGCCACTCCGGCCCGCCCCGGGCTGTCAGTCTGCCAGGCCGTCGGGGACGGGGCCCGCGCGGATCCGGGGAGTGCTCCCGGACCCCGAATGGCACGCTGGTGTTCATGCCGACTCTTGATCACGTGCCTCCGGTGCCCCGCCAGCTCGCCCGAACTCGGCGCTTCGGTCTGGGTGTTCCCGGGGGCTTCACGGTGTCGCCGGACGGCGGAACGGTCTACTTCCTGCGTACGCGCGCGGGTGACGATCCCGCCTCGGGGCTGTGGTCCTTCGACCGCGTGACGGGTGAGGAACGGCTGCTGGTGGACCCGTTGTCGCTGCTCGCGGACGCGGAGGAGCAACTCTCCGACGAGGAGCGGGTGTTGCGTGAGCGGGCGCGGCAGATGTCGTCGGGCATCGTGTCGTACGCGACCGACCGCGACTGCTCCCTGGTCGTCTTCGCGCTGTCCGGCAGGCTGTGGACGTACCGTCCCGCCGACGGACGGCCCCCACAGGAACTCCCCACCCGGCGACCGGTGTTGGACCCGCGCCCGGACCCCACGGGTGCGCGGATCGCCTACGTCTCCGGGGGCGCCCTGCGGGTGATCGAGGCCGAGGGTACGCGGGACCGTGCCGTGGCCGAACCGGACGGGCCCGAGGTGATGCTCGGGCTGCCGGAGCACGTGGCCGCCGAGTCCATGGACCGGCACCGTGGCCACTGGTGGTCCCCGGACGGGTCGCACCTCCTCTATGCCCGCGTGGACACCGCCCCTGTCCAGCGCTGGTATGTCGCCGACCCCGCGGACCCCGCCCGCCCACCGGTCTCGTTCCCGTACCCGGCGGCGGGCACCGCCAACGCGGACGTGACCCTGTGGATCGCGAGCGCCGAACCGCAGCAGGGCACCGGACTTCCGCCGACACCGCTCACGCCGCCTTCGGCACCTGCTCGGCGCCAAGTGGATTGGGACACCGCGGAGTTCGAGTACCTGACCGCCGCGGGCTGGGACGTCAACGGGCCCTACGCGGCCGTGCAGTCGCGCAGCCAGCGGCACCTGCGCCTGCTCGGCATCGATGCGCGGACCGGGGCCACCCGGACCCTCGCCGAACAGCACGACGACGCATGGATCCAGCTTGTTCCCGGTCTTCCGGCACGCACCGCCTCCGGCCGCGTGGTCACGGCGTACGACAGTCATGGCAGTCATGGCAGTCATGGCAGCCATGACGGCTCCGTAGGCAACGGCGGCGGCAACGCCGAAGCCTCTGCCTACGGCACCCGCTTCCTCGCCGTCGACGGCCACCCCGTCACGCCGCCCGGGCTGCAACTCGCCGAAGTTCTGGGCGTGGACGGGGAGCAGGTCCTGTTCACGGCCTCGTACGAGCCGACCGAGATGCACCTGTGGACGTACGAACCGGGCGCGGGTGTACGTCAGTTGAGCCCGGACGCCGAACCCGGAGTGCACACCGGCAGCCTTCGCGCGGGCACGTTGGTTCTCACCAGCCGTACACCCAACCGCTCCGGCGCCGTGACCACGGTCAGCACCCTCAGGCCCGCCTCCGCCACGGGTGTCACCGCCGCGACCGCCCCCTCGGTCACCGCTCCCTCGGTCACCGCCCCCTCGGTCATCGCCTCACGGGCCGAACTCCCGCTCCTCCAGCCGAGGATGGAGCTGCTGAAGCTCGGCCCGAAGGCGTTGCGCGGTCACCTCTTCCTGCCGTCCTGGCACCGGCCCGGTGACGCCCCGTTGCCCGTGCTGATGGACCCGTACGGAGGCCCGGCGCTGTGCAAGGTCCGGGCGGAGCAGGCCTGGTGGACGTATGTCTCGCAGTGGTTCGCGGACCACGGGTTCGCGGTGCTCGCCGTGGACGGGCGCGGTACGCCGGGCCGTGGTCCGGGCTGGGAGCGTGCCGTTCACCTGGACATCGCGACACCGGTCCTCGACGACCAGGTGGAGGCGCTCGCCGAGGCGGCCCGGCTGCGGCCGGAACTCGACACCGGGCGCGTCGGTATCCGTGGCTGGTCGTTCGGCGGCTATCTGGCGGCGCTTGCCGTACTGCGCCGTCCCGACGTGTTCCACGCCGCTGTCGCGGGCGCCCCGGTCACCGACCAGCGCTTGTACGACACGCACTGGCGCGAGCGGCACCTCGGCCACCCCGACGAGCACCCGGAGGCGTACGACCACTGCTCGCCGGTGCACGACGCCGCCCGGCTCACCCGGCCGCTGCTGCTGGTCCACGGACTGGCCGACGACAACGTCTTCGCCGCCCACACCCTCCGCCTCTCGGCCGCCCTGCTCGCCGCGGGCCGCCCGCACGAGGTCCTGCCCCTGCCCCGTACCACCCACCTGCCCACCGACGAACGCATCGCCGAGAACCTCCTCACCCATCAACTCGACTTCCTGCGGAGGAGTTTGGGCGTCGAGCGGAGGTTGGGCGCAGAGGGGTAGAGGTGGGCGTCGGCCCGTCCACCCGTCGGCCCGACGGGTGGACCGGTGGACGGCAGGGGCCTTCTCCGCACGCCCCCGGTACGCCCCCTCAGTCCCTGCCCAGGACCTCCGCGATCCGGTGGAACCCGTCCGTACCGTGGCCGAGCTCGACGGTGCGGCGGGCGCCGGCTTCGACCGCGCGCATGAGACTCGCGTCGATGCCGTGGGCCTCGGAGGTTTCCGCGATGTGGGCCATGGACGAGACGGCCGAGGTCAGCGGATTGTCCTCGCCGGAGAAGTCGCCGTCGTCCAGGTTCGCGGCCCAGCCCTCGAAGATCGGCGGCAGGATCGCGGCGATGCCCTGGGCATAGGGGGTCAGCTCGCGTCCGGTGATGCCCTCCGCGCGCGCCACCGCCAGGGCGTGTGCGAAGCCCGCCGAGGCGGTCCAGAAGATGTCGAGCAGCGCGATGTCGTACGCGGCAGCCCGGCCGATCTCCTCGCCGAGGTGGGTGTGGGTGCCGTTCAGGGCGTCCAGTACCGGCCGGTGCTCCCGGTAGAGGTCCTCCGGGCCCGCGTAGAGGAACACCCCGGCGGGTGTGCCGATCGTGGTCGTCGGCGTCATGATCGCGCCGTCCAGGAAGCGGATGCCGTGTGCGGCCGCCCAGTCCGCCGTACCCCGTGCCCCCTCCGGGGCGCCGGAGGAGAGGTTGACGACCGTACGGCCCTTGAGGGCGTCGGCGACCGGGCCGTCTCGCAGAATGCCTTCCACCGCACCGTAGTTGACGACGCAGACCACGGTCAGTTCGCTCGCGGTGACCGCCTCCGCCGCCGATGCCGCGCCCCTCGCGCCGCGTGCGACCAGTTCCCGGTCGCGTCCCGGCGTCCGGTTCCACACCGTGGTCCGCAGCCCGGCATCGAGGAACGCGGAGGCCAGCGCACGGCCCATCGGACCGAGCCCGAGGACGGTCACGCTCCCGGTCCCGGCCTCGATCCCGGTCTGGGATTCGGTTTCGGTTTCGGAGTGCTGCATGGGCATGGTTCAACTCCCGTATGTGGTTGGGCTGTAGGTGAGTGCCGGCGACCGTCCCGAGGATGTCGGCCGTCGGCACTCGCGCCGCAGGTGACAAGTGAAGTGCGAACAGTGACAAATGGGGTGTACGTGACACGCAGTCGTGCTCAGGACATGGACGTCTGTGGAGTGACCGCCGCGGTCGCCGTGATCGACGGCAAGTGGAAGACCGGTCTGCTCTGGCGGCTGGAGGACGGTCCGCAGCGTCCCGGTGAACTGCGTCGGCGGATGCCGGGCCTCAGCGAGAAGGTGCTCACCCAGGCACTCCGCGAGATGGAGTCCGATGGACTCGTGCACCGGGAGGTGCACGATGTGCTGCCGCTGAAGACCGAGTACTCACTGACCGACTTCGGCCGTGAACTCGCCGACGCATTGGGCCCGGTGGCGGACTGGGGGCACCGCCGCATGGAGCGGATGGCGGAGGAGCGGCAGTCGGTCTCCTGACCTGGTGTCGTGCCTGCGCCCGGTTCGGGCCCGGTCTGCGCTCGGTCTGCGCCCGGTCCGGTTGTGGCCCGGTCCGGCCCTGGGGTGCCCCGTCCCTCCGTATCTCGCCCTCTGTATCTCGTCCGTCCGTATCTCGTCCGTCCGTGTCCCGTCCCCCGGGGCCGTCATCAGGTTCTCCCGGCCGCCCGATCACTGCCAAGTACCCACAAAAAAGTGGGTGCTTGGGTGCATGGCAGGCGGGGCGGCCTCTCGGCGTATTTGGGGAGGGAGGGAAGGGGAGCGCGGGCTCAGGAGGGGCGGAGTTCCGCCAACTCCTCCTGGACGTGGGGAGGTTCGGTGTTCAGGGGCAGGTTGGCGGTGTCGGCGATGCCGTCGAGTGCGCCGGGTTCGTCGGGCTTGGCCTCCCTGAACAGGGTGGTGAAGTCGGTGGTCGCGAGGCCGGGCGCGGAGAACAGCTCGAAGGTCTTGCCGAGCGCGGCGTCGTCGAGCAGCGCCTCCACCAGGAGCGGGCCGAGCGCCGCACGGCTGACGAAGTCCTCGCCCGAGTCGCCCTGTTCTACGCGCAGTTGGGGCGCGGGGCCCTGGCCGCCGTCGAGCCATCCGGGGCGCACGATCGTGTACGGGGCTCCGCTCAGCCGGACCAGCCGCTCCGACCTGCGCTTCCAGTCCAGGGCGTTTCCGCCGTGGTTGAACGCGTGGTCGCGCCGGGTCACGAGGACCGAGGTCTGGAGCACGATCCGGGGGCGCCGATCGCCCAGCGCACGCAGGACGTTGAGGACACCGCCGTAGTCGATCCGCTCGAACGAGTCGGGGCGGGAGTCGTCGTCGGAGCCATGGACGAAGATCACCGCGTCGATGTCCCGGACGGCGGCCGTGAGCGTGTCCGGCAGCGTGAGATCACCGACCACGACCTCGGTCCCGGGCAGCGTTCTGCGCGCATGGGACGCGTTGCGGGCGAGTGCCACCGGCGTGAGGCCGTGCGCGACCGCCGAGGCGACCACGCGCTGTCCCGTGCGGCCGGTGGCGCCGACGACGAGTACCCGGTCGATGCGGGACATGCGACCCGACTCCCTTCCGTACGGTCGTCCGTACGTTTCCGCCCTGCCGCACCGGCCGTTCCGGGCGGGCCGTTCCTCGGTCATCTCTCGGCTTTCCTCGGCATTCCCAGACGCTGCTGTGCGCCTTTGGCGAGTTGTCGCGCGTAGACGGGTTTCCCGCGCCGGTCGCGGAAATCGACCCGAACTCCGACTCCGTGGTCGGCGTTCCCTGTTCCGCATTCCCTGTCCCGTGCAGAACTCTGTGCGCCTTTCCCCGTGTTCGCCACCCTGGCACATGGGGTGCTCCCCCAGCAGTGGAGACTTCCATCCCGGGGCGCGTTCATCCAGGGATAAAACTCTCCCTCCCAGCGCGCTCGCGTCCGTTCGAGACTGGGTGCCATGACCAGCAGCGCACGCCCCGGCGAGCTCGGGGCCTTCCTCAAGGCCCGCCGGGGCGAGCTGAGTCCCGGCACTGTCGGGCTGCCCGAGACCGGGGGCCGCCGCCGGGTCAGCGGACTGCGCCGCGAAGAGGTCGCCGCACTCGCCTCGATCAGTACCGACTACTACACGCGCCTCGAACAGGGGCGCATCCCCGCGTCCGCCGCGGTGTTGACGACGCTCACCCGTGTTCTGCACCTCGACGACGACCAGCGCGCCTGTCTGTTCGCCCTCGCCGGAACGCTCTCGGAGCGGCCCCTCCGGCGTGCCGTACAGCAGGCCCAGCCCCGGCTGCGGCGCCTGCTCGACGACCTGCGCACCACGCCGGGAATCATTCTCGGCCGCCGGATGGACATTCTCGCGTGGAATCCGCTCGCGGCCGCACTGGTCACCGACTTCTCCCGCATTCCGGAAAGGCGCCGGAACTATCTCCGGCTGATGTTCACCGCCCCGGAAATGCGGGAGTTGTATGCCGACTGGGAGAGCGTCGCGCGTATGTGTGTGGCGCAGTTGCGCAGGGCGGCCGCGCGTGATTCCGGCAGTCGGCGGCTTGCCGCTCTGGTCGGTGAACTCTCGGTCCAGGACGCGGATTTCCGCCGTTGGTGGGCCGCCGATCAGGTCGCGGTGCGCGACGCCGGTACGAAGGTGCTCAGGCACCCGGTCGCCGGTGAGCTGACCCTCGACTGGGACACCCTCGCCGCCGCGGGCGACAGCGACCAGCAACTGGTCGTGTGGTCGGCCGAACCGGGCTCCCCCTCGCACGACGCCCTGCGCATCCTCGCCTCCTGGGCGGGCGCGGCGGCCGCCCCGCTCTCACCCGCGCGCTCGTCCCCGCCCCCACGTCGGCCCCGTCCGCCCTCACCCGCCCAGTCACCCAAACATGACCGGTAGTTGACAGTCTGTTGCCGGAACGGCCACGCCGCGTGCGGGCCGCTGCCACACTGAGCGTATGAGCAGTGGTACGGGTGGCGACCCGAAGGAACTGGGCACCTTCCTCAAGGCCCGCAGGGCCGCGCTGGATCCCCGGCGGGCGGGGCTGCCCGACACGGGTACCCCGCGGCGGGTGGCGGGTCTGCGCCGCGAGGAGGTCGCGCTGCTCGCGTCGATCAGTACGGACTACTACACGCGGGTCGAGCAGGGGCGGATGCAGGCTTCCGTGCCCGTCCTGGAGTCGATCGTCCGGGCGCTGCGGCTCACCGCCGACCAGCGCACGTACCTCTTCCACCTGGCCGGGCGGTCGCCGGACGAGCGGCACACGTACCCGGAGCGGACCGTCGCCCCGCACACCCGCAAACTCCTCGACCAGCTGCCCGGATCCCCGGCGGTCGTGCTGTCCGACACCATGGACGTCCTGGCCTGGAACCGTCTGGCCGCGGCCCTGCTCACCGACTTCGGCCAAGTCCCGGAGGAGAACCGGAACTACGTCTGGCTGCTGTTCAACGACCCTGTGCTGCGCAGCCGTTACGACGACTGGCCGACCGGCGCCCACGACTGCGTGGCATACCTGCGCATGCACTCCGCACGCCGCCCGGACGAACCGCGGCTGCACGACCTGCTGGCCCGGATGGCCGACCACGCCGACTTCCAGCGCTGGTGGCACGGGCACGAGGTCGCCACCCAGGGCACCGGCAGCAAGATCTTCCACCACCCGGAGGTCGGGACCCTCGCCCTGGACTGGGACACCCTGGCCAGCCCCGGCGTCCCCGACCAGCACGTCGTCATCTGGACCGCCCGGCCCGGCAGCCCCTCGGAGGAAGGTCTGCGGCGGCTCGCGGCGGCGGACACGGCCCCGGCGGCCGCGCCCCGGGACGCGTAGGACCGCGCACCGCGCACCGCACCTCGCGAACCCGCAGTACCTCTCACGCGCCCGCGATCAATCCGCTCACCCATGTCACAGTCGCCCGGGCTGTCTCGTCTCGGGGGCGAAGGCTCGACAGGGAAGCGGAAAGGTGCATGTCATGCGGGTGTTCGTGGCAGGTGGGACCGGAGTTCTGGGGCGGCGTCTGGTGCCGCAACTCGTCGCCGGAGGCCATCGGGTGACGGCTACGACGACGAGCGAGGCCAAGCTGGGCCTGCTGAGGGAACTGGGCGCGGACGGCGTCGTCATGGACGGGCTCGACGCGATGTCGGTGGGCGAGGCGGTGGCCGCGGCCCGGCCGGAGGTGATCGTGCACCAGATGACCGCGATCTCCCCGGTCCACGCGGGCAAGCCGGATCTCAAGCATCCGGACCGCTGGTTCGCCACCACCATCCGGCTGCGCACCGAGGGCACCGACCATCTGCTCGCCGCCGCCGAGGCGACCGGCGTCCCCCATGTCGTCGCGCAGAGCTACGGTTCCTGGAACGGCATCCGCCAGGGCGGCTGGGTGAAGACCGAGGAGGACCCGTTGGACGCCGAGACGGGCACGGCGGCGCAACCGGGCGCCGACGCGATCCGCCACGTCGAGGACTCGGTCCTCGAGTTCGGCGGCGCGGTCCTGCGTTACGGCGGGCTCTACGGACCCGGCGCCACCGACGACCAGGTCGAGCTGGTGCGCAAGCGGCAGTTCCCGCTGGTGGGGGACGCCGCCGGGTACAGCTCGTGGATCCACTTGGACGACGCGGCGCGCGCCACCCTGCTCGCCGTGGAGCAGCGCGCGACGGGCGTGTTCAACATCGTCGACGACGAACCGGCCCCGGCCGCCGAGTGGTTGCCCCATCTGGCCCGGTGCGCGGGCGCGAAGCCGCCGCGGCGGGTCCCGGTGTGGCTGGCGCGGCTGCTGGCCGGGGAGATGGCGGTGAAGATGATGACCGAGGGGCGCGGCTTCTCCAACGCCAAGGCCAAGCGGGAACTCGGCTGGGAACTGCGCTACCCGTCCTGGCGGGAGGGCTTCCGCAGGAGCCTCGCGTGAACCGGGCCGAGGAGTTCGAGGAGCTGCGGCCGCTGCTGTTCTCGATCGCCTACCGGATCCTCGGCAGCGTGAGCGAGGCCGAGGACGCGGTCCAGGAGAGCTGGCTGCGCCTGGAGGCCTCACCGACCCGGCCGGTGTCGACCAAGTCCTTCCTCGCGGCCGTGGTCACCCGCGTCTCGATCGACGTCCTGCGCTCGGCCCGTCTGAGACGGGAGCAGTACGTCGGTCCGTGGTTCCCCGAGCCGCTGCTGACCGACCCGTACGAGGACCCGGAGCGCTCGGCGGAGCTGGCGGACTCGCTGTCGATGGCGGCGTTGCTGCTGCTCGAGCGGCTGTCCCCGCTGGAGCGCGCGGTCTTCGTCCTGCGCGAGGTGTTCGGCTTCGGCTTCCCCGAGATCGCCTCGGCGGTGGGGCGGTCGGAGGCGGCGTGCCGTCAGCTCGCGGTACGGGCCCGTCGGCACATGGAGGCCGGGAGGCCCCGGTTCGAGGCCGACCGGCAGGAGCGCGAGGCACTGGCCGAACGGTTCTTCGGCGCCTTCCGGGAAGGGGACGTCGCGTCACTGCGGGAACTGCTCGCGGCCGATGTGCACATGGTCGGCGACGGCGGTGGCAAGGCCCCGCAGTGGGCCCGGGGCATCCACGGCGCCGAGCACGTGGCCCGGGTGCTCGCCACCACCTTCCCGCAACTCCTCGCGGTCGGCGTCACGATGGCCCCTGTCCGGGTCAACGGCCAGCCGGGCGCGGTCCTCCGCGACCGGGACGGCAGGGTCATCAACGCCCTCGTCCTGGAGGTGCTCGACGGACGGATCCAGACCATCCGGTCGGTGATCAACCCCGAAAAGCTCGGGCACATGGGCCCGGTCGCGGACGCCTGGGCCGTCCGGCGCGAGGTGTTCGCGTCCCTGCACAGGGGCTGAGGCACCTGTCACACCCACGACCCGGCCGGTGTCTCCATGCCGAACCGGCACGTGGGCACGCACGGCACGCACCACACGGACGGCATGCCCGTACCGCACGGACGGCACGTACAAGGAGAGATGACCATGGCGCCACGCCTGACGGAAGGGGAACTCCCCGGCGACCCGTTCGTCGCCCATCGCGCACTGCTCTTCACGGTCGCGTACGAGATGCTCGGCTCGGCGGCCGACGCGGAGGACGTGGTGCAGGAGTCCTGGCTGCGGTGGGCCGATGCCGACCGCACGCAGGTGCGGGACCCGCGCGCGTACCTCGTACGGATCGTCACGCGCCAAGCGCTCAACCGCCTGCGGACGGTGGCCCGCCGCCGCGAGGACTACGTGGGCGAATGGCTGCCGGAACCGCTGCTGACCAGCCCCGACGTCGCCGAGGACGTAGAGCTCGCGGAGAGCGTCTCGATCGCGATGCTGACCGTCCTGGAGACCCTCGGCCCCGCGGAGCGCGCGGTGTTCGTCCTCCGTGAGGTCTTCGAGATGCCGTACCCGGAGATCGCCGAGGCCCTCGGCAAGACCCAGGCGGCGGTACGGCAGATCGCGCGCCGGGCCCGCGAGCACGTGGCCGCCCGACGGCCGCGGATGCGGGTGACACCTTCCGAACAACAGGCCGTGGTGGAACGGTTCCTGGCCGCCCTGCGGACCGGACGGCTGGACGAGCTGATGGAGATGATGTCGCCGGACGTCGTCCTCATCGCCGACGGGGGCGGCCTCGCCGCCGCCTCCCTGGTCCCCCTGCACGGCACCGACTCGGTCGTACCGCTGCTCGCCCGCGCACACCAAGTGGTCACCGATTTCCGTACGGCAGCCGTCTGGCTCAACGGCGAACCCGCGGCCCGCATGGAATTCGACGGCGAACCCAGCACTGTCAGCCTGGAGTTGGAGAACGGCCGCATCGCCCGCATCTACGTGGTGAGGAACCCGCAGAAGCTGACTCGGCTGGATGAACCGGCGGTGTTGGTGCGGTAGGCGGCGGGGCCGGGGCGTCGCGGGACGTCGCGGGACGTCGCGGGGCGGGGCGCTTGCGGGTGCCGGTGAGGCCGGGCGTGATCTGAGCGAGTAGCAAGAGGTTGTCTCACGTGGCAAGTCACGTGAGACAACCTCGAAGTCCTCAAGCCTTGATCGGTGCGGCCGACCTGGCGGCCTGCTCGATCTTCGCGCGGTGGGCCGCACGGGCTTCCTCGTCGATCCGCTGCTCGTGTTCGGGGCGCACCCCGGTCCGGCCGTCGAGGCCCTCGCGCAGGATGTCGGCGTGCCCGGCATGCCGGTTGCACTCGCCGAGGACATGGGTCATGACGGCGAACAGGTTCGTGTTCGGACAAGGCTCCCGCCACCACGGCACGTGGCCGGGGGCGTCGAGGGGAAGCTCGTTGATCGTCGCGTCCGAGTGTTCCCACGTACGCCGGTAGAACCCGATGATCTGCTCGCGGGTCTCGTCCTCGGCCGCCCACTGATCGCTGCCGTCGGAGTCCTGCCACCGGGGCAGCGGTTCCGGGGAAGGGCGGTCGAAGACCTCGCCGAAGTACCTGGCCTCGACGGTGGCCACGTGTTTGACCAGGCCGAGGAGGTTGGTCCCGGTCGCTGTCAGAGGCCGACGGACGTCGTATTCGGACAAGCCGTCGAGTTTCCAGAGCAGCGCCTCGCGGTCCCGCCGCAGTCTCCCGTGCAGGTTGTCCTTCGCGAACTCATCGATCATGCGGCATGAGCCTGCCATGGGCTGCTCGTGGCCTCAAGATCCCCTACGTGGTCCGGCAACGACCGGGCACGTCAGCGTGGTTGTGTCGGATGAGACCGTGCTCGCCGAGCTACTCGGGCGCGTCCGCGCTTCCCGGCCAGGTGAGACGCCTGGCGAAGTGGGTTCCCACTGCCAGGGCCATGAATACCGCGGTGCAGCCGCCGAGCACCATGACCGCGGAGGGAGAGGTGCGGTCCAGGACCATTCCCCCCAGCAGCGCGCCGATGGAGATCGTGGCCTGGAAGGAAGCCGTGAACAGAACCGATGCCGCTTCGGGGGCGGACGGCGCCGCCTTGGAGAACCAGGTCTGCGAGGCGACCGGCACCGCGCCGTAGCCGACGCCCCACACGATCAGGAGGGCAACAGCACCGGCCTCGTAGCGGCCCACTGTGGGGAGCAGAAGAGTCGCCGCCGCGATGAGCCCGGCCGCGAGTCCGAACACGGTCCGCGGATGCTGTGCCACCCGAGCACCCCCGAGAAAGTTGCCGAGGAGACCGGCAGCGCCGTAGAGCAACAGGAACGTGGTGATCAGGCCGTCGCCGGCATGGGTGACCTGTTCCAGGAACGGCGTCACATAGGTGTACGTCCCGAAGTGGGCGAGCACGATCAGGAACGTCAGCAGGAGCGCGAAGCGGGTGTTGCTACTGCGGAACGTGCCCCTGAGATCGCTCAGCCGGGTGGCCTGGACCGGAGGCAGCGGGGGCAGGACCAGGAGCAGCAAGATCAGCACTCCGACCGTCAGCGCACCCATGACCGCGAATGCCGTACGCCACCCCGCGAGATCTCCGAGGAGGGTGCCGGCCGGTACCCCGAGGACGGATCCCAACGGGACAGCGGAGAAGATCACGGCGGTCGCCTTGCCGACCGAGGCCGGCGGCACCAACCGTTCGGCCAGGCCGGCGCCTATCGACCAGAACCCACCGATCGTGATCCCCACCATGACCCTGGAGGCCAGCAGGAGCCAGTAGTCGGGTGCCGCGGCAGCGACGAAATTCGCCAGGCCCAGCAGGAGCATGAAGACGCACAGCATCAGGCGACGGTCGATACGTGCCGTGGCCACGGTGACCAGAGGAGCGGAGACCGCCGCGAGAAGACCCGGCATGGTCATCATCAGCCCGGCCACACCGTCCGAGACGGTGAAACTGGAGCCGATCGAGGTCAGCAGGCCGATAGGCAGGATCTCAGTGGTGACGATGGCGAAGATTCCCAGCATCACCGAGACCACGGCCAGCCAGCCGATCAGCGGCGATTGGGTCGGCAGAGCTTCGCGGTCGACCGGGTGGGCAGTGGTGGGGGACATGAGCTCCGTCCTGTGCTGAGCAGTGCCTTGGCGAACAGCTCAGCAGGCGGTGTCCCCGGTCGGCTGGCAGAACTGCGACAGCACCCTCGCGCTCCGCGGTTGGTGTCGCATTCCTGCCAGGGCCAGGGCGCACTTCCCGGTCCGGCAACGGCTTGCGGCCCGGGTACCGGAACCCGCGCTCACGCTGCGGCAAGGGCGGCTCCAGGCAGTCCCACAGTCCATGCGACACGATCCACGGCGACATCCCCACACCGCACCGAACGCACAACTCCCGTCCCGGACAAGGCAACCGGAAGGACGGTCAAAAGCATTGCAGGGCCGCCGAGTTGGGACCCGGGACGGGAGAAGAGTGGGAGTGAGAGGGAAGGAGAGCGGGAGAAAAAACAAAGGCAAGGAGGTCAGCCGCTCCTTGCCACTCTCAACGTATAGCGCACCCGGGGGCTTGTGGCAAGGCCCCCGTTGTGCCGCAGAATTCCCAGCCGTAACCGGATTCCAGGGCGAAAAGTAGGGAATTGCGTTGACCGATGTGATCGTTGTGGGTGGCGGGCCGACCGGGCTGATGCTGGCCGCGGAGTTGCGGCTGGCCGGGGTGCGGACGGTCGTGCTGGAGAGGCTGACCGAGCCGAGCGGGGAGTCGCGCGGGCGCGGTCTGCACGTACGCAGTGTCGAGGTGATGGACCAGCGCGGACTGCTCGACCGGTTCCACGAGGTCGGTGAGCGGTTCTCGGTCGGCGGTCTGTTCGCCACGCTCGTGACGTCGTGGCCGGAGGGGATGGACACCGCCCACCCGTACGGTCTCGCGATGCCGCAGGTGGTCACCGAGCGGGTCCTCACCGAGCACGCGCTCGAACTCGGCACCGAACTCCGGCGCGGCTGCGAGCTGGTGGGGCTGAGCCAGGACGAGGAGGGCGTGAGCGTCGAACTCGCCGACGGCTCGCGGCTGCGCGCGCGGTACCTGGTCGGCTGTGACGGCGGCCGCAGCACCGTGCGCAAGCTGCTCGGCGTCGGATTCCCCGGTGAACCCGCCCGGTTCGAGACGATGTTGGCCGATGTGGAGGTGACCGCGACCCCGGAAACACTGGCCGCCGTCACGGCCGAGGTCAACAAGCTCCACCCTCGGTTCGGCTTCTTCCCCGTGGCGGACGGCGTGTACCGACTCATCGCGCCCGCCGCGGAGGTGGCCGGGGAACGTGCGGTCACGCCCACCCTGGAGGAGTTCAAGGCCCGGCTGCGGGAACTGGCCGGAACCGACTTCGGCGCGCACTCGCCGCGCTGGCTGTCCCGGTTCGGCGACGCCAGCAGGCAGGCCGAGCGCTACCGGGTCGGCCGGGTGCTGCTGGCGGGCGACGCGGCGCACATCCACCTCCCCGCGGGCGGTCAGGGACTCAACCTCGGCGTCCAGGATGCCTTCAACCTCGGCTGGAAACTCGCCGCCGAGGTCAACGGGTGGGCCCCGCAAGGCCTGTTGGACAGCTATCACGAGGAACGGCACCCGGTGGGCACCAAGGTGCTCGCCAACACCCGCGCCCAGTCCGCCCTCATGGAAGACGACGCACGTGCCCGGGCGCTGCGCGAACTCTTCGCGGAACTCCTGGAGTTCGACGACGTGAACCGCTACCTGACCGGCCTGGTCACCGCGGTCGACGTCCGCTACGACTTCGGCGAGGGCCACCCCCTCCTCGGCCGCCGGCTGCGGGACGTACGGCTCAAGCGCGGGCGCCTCTACGAGC
This sequence comes from Streptomyces sp. NA04227, assembly GCF_013364195.1. Classification (NCBI taxonomy): domain Bacteria; kingdom Bacillati; phylum Actinomycetota; class Actinomycetes; order Kitasatosporales; family Streptomycetaceae; genus Streptomyces; species Streptomyces sp. NA04227. The sequence goes on from NZ_CP054918.1 coordinate 4,587,965, forward strand.
TGACGCACGGCGGCCGCGGACTGCTGCTCGACCAGACCGGACGCCTCTCGACGGCGGGCTGGTCGGACCGGGTGGACCACGTCGTCGACGTAAGCGACGAACTCGATGAACTGAACGCCCCCGCGGTACTGCTGCGTCCGGACGGACATGTGGCGTGGGTGGGAGAAGAACAGGGAGAGCTGGAACGGGAGTTGGGGCGGTGGTTCGGGACGGCCGGAGGGTGAGAGACGGGCGGGCGGCGACCTCTCCGGTCCGTCCCGCCCGCCCCGTCCGCCTCGTCTGCCCTGTCCGGTCGGCGGTCGCGGTCAGTCGTTTCGCGCGCGATCGTCACCCGTGATCGGTCACCCGCGATCCGTCACCCGCGATCCATCACTTCGACATGATGAAGTCGAGGGCCATGCCGGAAGCGGTCGTCCAGTACGTGACGAGCTGGCCGTCGTCCGCGTACAGCGTGTCGACGGGCATGGGGACATCGACCGGACTGCCCGCCTTGGTACCGGACTTGCTGCCGTGCAGGGTGAGGCTGATGCTCTTTGCCTCGTACTCGTCCCTGCCGCCGCCGCTCACGAGCAGCGCGGCGTGCGCCTCGTCGCCCGGGGCGAGGGTGACCGGCTCACCCGGGTCCGGGGAACTGTCCTTGATCACGGGAACCGTGCTCTGGGCATTGGCACCGAGCTGTACGTGCGGGTAGTGGAACAGGTCGCACTTCTTGTCGCCCGCGTTCTGGACGGTGAGGAGAAGGTGCCTGGCCTCCTTGCTGTCCGCGGGCTCCTTCGTGGCGGAAACCGCCAACTGCTCGGTGGTACAAGGGGCGTTGGCGCCGTTCTCGCTGCCCGCGCTGTCGCCGCCCTCCCCGTTGCCGCCCTTTCCGGAGCCACCGGTGCTTCCGCTGCCGCTGTCCTTGCCGTCGCTCTCGCCCGAACCACCGCCCGGCTTCGCGGAATCCGTCCCACCCGGCTTCGCCGAACTCGACGCGGTCGGCCGGTCCGACGGCTTGGAGTCGGCCGTCCCCTCGGTGTCCGACTCGCACGCCGTCGACGAGAGCAGCGCCGCGATCGCGGTGGCCCCGAGTGCGTAGGACCTCCAACCCCTGCGATTCCCGGGGCTCTTGGAATTCCTGGCGCCCTTCGGGCTCTCGGGCATTGGGTGGTTCTTGCGGACGGGTGCGTTCATGGTGGGTCCCCCGTGGTCGGTCGGCGGTACGTGGTCGGTCGTCGGGTCGGCTGCACGTGGTCGGTCGTGCAGGGTGGGTGGCAGCCGGTGGTGGGTGGCAGCCCCGGTGGTCGGTGGCCAGGCGGGTCGGTGGTGCGAGGACGGCCGTACGCGATCGTTCCCGCCGCTCTCCGCTCTCCGCTCTCCGCTCTCCGCTCTCCGCCCGACGACAGGCAGAGCCTGCACCACAAATCGCCCTCAACGCACCTGCGCCCATCAGTCTGTTACCGATCACGTACAGGGAAGGGGCGGTTCCGCAGGACGAGTACCGCCGGGCAGCGTGAACGGCCGGGCTGCGTCGGGCCGGGACGGTCCTCGTCGTCCAGGTCGTTTGCCCCCGCCCCCTCCGGGCACGTGTTCAGTGAACGGCCGTACATCAGGTGCAGCAGTCCGGGCCGCGCGTCCCACGAAAGACGGGGGCGGGCGTACGACCGGACGCCAGAGAACGGAGGTTCATGATGCTGAGGGCCATCGCGGATGTCTTCCGCGCCATCGGAGGCGCCGTCGCCACCGTCGTGACGCTGCCCTTCCGACTGATCGCCCGCCTGTTCGGCGGCGTTTCGGACACGGTGCACGGGCGCCACTGAGCAGCGCCCCGCCGCCGTCGGCCGCGCCTGCCGCGGCCACCCTGCCGTGCCCGCACCCGAACCCCCGTCGGGTGCGGGCACTTGTCGTCGTCCGCTCCCGGTGCCCGGCCGCCGTGCTATCCAAGGCCGGTGACGACTTCCAAGCCGCCCCGGATGCCCTTCGACGCCGTGCTGTGCGACCTCGACAATGTGATCCGCTTCTACGACCTGACCGAGCTGGCAGCCCTGGAGCGCGGCGCGGGACTGGCGGAGGGGACAACCGCGGAGGTGGCGTACACGCCGGAGATCGATCTGCCCTTTCTCCTCGGCGCGATCACCAAGCAGCAGTGGGTGGAAGCGATCGTGGAGGGCCTCGCGGACCGGGTGCCGAAGGCTCGGGCACATGAGCTGGCGACAGCGCTCGCCCAGGCGCCGTTCCGGGCCGACGAGGTCGTGGTCGCCATGCTCCGTCAGGTGCGGACGCGCGTGCCCTTGGTACTGGTCACCAATGCGACCGTGGAGCTTGAGGACGACCTGGTGTCGCTGGGGCTGACGGATCTCGCGGACCATGTCGTCAGCAGCGCCCGGGTGGGGGTGGCCAAGCCGGACGGGAAGATCTACGAGATCGCTGCCCAGAGGGCGGAGGTTGCCGTGGACCGTTGCCTCTTCGTGGACGACCGACTGGAGAACGTCGAAGCCGCGGTCGCGCTCGGGATGAGCGGTCTGCACTATCGCGAACCCGCGGACCTCCGCGAGCGACTCGGCCTCACGTCGGTCGGATGAACAACGGCGGCGCCGGCCGTGCCCCGCTCCCCGCCCTCCGAGTGAACCCGCACACTATTGCAAGCGTCTGCTTGCAATAGTTAGCGCGAGGGGTGCACTCTGTTCGCATGGCCTCACTCAACGTCGGCGGTCTCGGCGAGTACCTGCGGGAGCAGCGGCGCAGTGCGCAGTTGTCGTTGCGGCAGCTCGCGGAGGCGGCCGGGGTGTCGAATCCGTATCTGAGCCAGATCGAGCGCGGGCTGCGCAAGCCGAGCGCGGAGGTGTTGCAGCAGGTCGCCAAGGCGCTGCGGATCTCCGCCGAGACGCTGTACGTGCGCGCCGGGATCCTCGACGAGAAGGAGCGGGTCGAGCTGGAGACGCGTGCCGTCATCCTCGCCGACCCGTCCCTGAACGAGCGGCAGAAGCAGGTACTGCTCCAGATCTACGAGTCCTTCCGCAAGGAAAACGCGGTGGAATCCGAAAATCTCGGCGGTACCGGCCGTTCCGAGGGCCTCGGAAACCCGGACGACATGGACAATCCCGAGGGTGCGGATAGTCCGGATAGCGCGGGCGGTTCAGACGGTGCGGATAGTGCGGACAGTACGGACAAACCCGCCGCCCCGGCCGACGGGCACCCGCCCGCCGGAGCCCCCGACAGCAAGTGATGCCACACCCACCGACAGCTGAAGTGAACAAGGAGGACACAGACATGGCGATCGCCGACGACCTGCGCAGGACCCTGACCGACCCGAAGCCGCTGTACTTCGTGGCGGGTTCCGCCGACCTTGCCCTCCAGCGGGCGCGCAAGGTGCCCGGTCTCATCGACCAGATCGTGGCCGAGGCGCCCTCGCGTATCGAGTCGGTGCGTACCACCGACCCGAAGGCCGTGCAGGAGAAGGCCGCGAGCCGGGCCAAGGAGGCGCAGGACACCCTCCAGACCAAGGTGACCGAGCTGCTCGGCGCCCTCGACTCCGACGTCAAGAAGCTGGGCGAGACGGCTCAGGGTGCCGCGCTGCGCGGTGTGGGTGTCGCCTTCGAGTACGCGGTCAAGGCGCGCGAGGCCTACGAGAAGGTCGCCGAGCACGGCGAGCAGACCGTCCGTACCTGGCGCGGTGACGCCGCCGAGGACCTCACCGAGATCGCGGTCGTGGTCGAGCCGGAGCCCGTCGTGGTCGAGGACGAGAAGCCCGCCGCCAAGTCCACCGCCAAGACCGGGCCCAAGCCCGCCAAGGCCTCCGGTACGGCCAAGCCCGCCGCGACGGCCCCGGCCAAGAAGACCGTCACGCGCAAGGCCACTCCGGCGCCCCGCAAGGCGGCCACGTCGAAGACCGCGGCCGGGAACACCACCGCCAGGAACTCCGCGTCCTCCGCCACGTCCCCGAAGAACGGGAGCCCCGCGAAGAACGGGGCCAAGAGCCCGGCCGCGGGGGAGACGAAGGGCGGGACCAAGAAGTCCTCGCCGTCCGGCGAGTGAGGCCTTCGGTACGGGCCGGGCACTTGTCGGGTGTCCGGTCCGTTTGACCGGGTAACCGGTACCGTGGCCGCACATGTAGGAACCGAGTCTGGTGGTGGACGTTGTGCTGATGCAGGGGTTCGCGGGATTCATGTGGCTGTTGAGCACGGCCCTGATCCTGTTCAGCGGCTTCGCGCTGGTCGACGCCGCCATCCGTCGTGAGGACGCCTATCGCGCGGCCGACAAGCAGACCAAGCCGTTCTGGCTGATCGTCCTCGGGCTCGCGTTCGTGGTGAACTGGATCTTCGGCATCCTGTCGTTCCTGCCGATCATCGGTCTCATCGCCACCATCGTCTACATCGTCGACGTCCGGCCCGCGGTCCGCGCCGTGTCCGGCGGTGGCGGCCGCCGCCGAGGCTCCAGCAGCGACGGACCGTACGGGCCGTACAACGGCGGGCGCTGAACCCGTAGCGCGGGAGCACGCCGAGCCGTACTGCGGGAGGTGCTGGGCTCGTACTGCGGGAGGCGCTGGGCTCGTACTGCGGGAGGCGCCGAGGCGTACCTGCCACCGGCTTCAGGCCGTACCTGCCACCGGCTTCAGGTCGCACGCGCCACCGGCTTCAGGTCGCACGCGCCACCGGCCTCAGTTGGCCGGTGCGCCCTGCTGCTCGGTCCTCGTCCGTTCCGGGCTCACGGCGTTCCCCTGCGGGCGGGAGAGCAGGACCACCGCCACGTCGTCGGTGAGGTCGCCGCCGTTGAGGTCGCGGACCTCGTTCACCGTTGATTCGAGCAGTTCGTCGCCGCTCAGGCCCGCGGAGAGGCGTCGGTCGACCAGCGCGACCATGCCGTCCTGGCCGAGTCGTTGGCGGCCCTGGCCGATGCGGCCCTCGATCAGACCGTCCGTGTACAGCATCAGGTTCCACTCGGCGCCGAGTTCCACCTGCCGCCGCGACCAGCGGGCCTGCGGCAGCAGTCCGAGGGCCGGGCCGCCGTTGTCGTACGGGAGCAGGGTGGCCGGGCGGCCGGGGCGGGAGAGCAGGGGGGCCGGGTGACCCGCCAGGCAGAGGCCCGCGCGGCGGCCGTCGGGGGCGATGTCGATGGTGCACAGCGTCGCGAAGATCTCGTCGTCCGCGCGCTCGTGCTCCAGGACCTCCTGGAGCGTGGACAGCAGGGTGTCGCCGCACAGGCCCGCCAGCGTCAGCGCCCGCCAGGCGATGCGCAGCTCCACGCCGAGCGCCGCCTCGTCGGGGCCGTGCCCGCACACGTCGCCGATCATCGCGTGCACCGTGCCGTCCGGGGTGCGCACCACGTCGTAGAAGTCGCCGCCGAGCAGGGCGCGGGAGCGGCCGGGGCGGTAGTGCGCGGTGAAGCGCAGGGCGGAGCCGTCGAGCAGCGGGGTCGGCAGCAGGCCGCGCTCCAGGCGGGCGTTCTCCTCGGCGCGCAGCCGGGACTCGGTGAGCTGGCGCTGTGCCATGTCCGCGCGCTTGCGCTCCACGGCGTACCGGACCGCCCGGCTCAGCAGCCGCTCGTCCAGCTCTTCCCGTACGAGATAGTCCTGGGCCCCGACCCGTACCGCTTCCGCTCCGCGCTCGGCGTCGCCGGAGGAAGTGAGGGCGAGGACCGCGTGCAGGGGTGCCAGCCGGAGCACGTGCTTGAGCGTCACCAGCTCCCCGGCGGCCTCTGCCTCGGCCTGCTGGCCCGCGGGGACCGGCAGGGCCAGGTCGAGCAGGATGCAGTCCACGTCGTCGGTCAGCAGCCGCTCGGCCTCGGTGAGGTTGCGGGCGGTACGGACCCGGACGGGGCGTCCGTCGGCGTCCGTGGGCTCGGGAACGCTCAGCGGACCGGCCGGGTCGGCGTCGATCAGCAGCAGCGTGAGCGTGCCGGACGGGGCGGTCGGGGGTGCGGGCACGGAGGACGCCGAACCGCCTTCCGCGGCCGGGACCTGCCTCTGCCGCGGTACGGGTACGGGCATCGTCGGTTCCTTCCCTCCCCCCGAGGGCGGAGCGGAGGCCAGGTGACCTTCCGCCGACGGGGACCATAGCGTCAGGCGATGGCGCAGGGGAATGGCGCGGGGAAAACAGTCAGTGTCATATGCCCCCGCCACCTGGGAAGTTGAGGCCGTCTTGCCCCGGCGAAGATGAGAAAGCTCACGCCTCGGCACGTTTGACCCACTCCTCGGAAGTGCCCCGCGTCACCCTGGATGAGTCATTTGTGGGGAGTGGGAAGTGAGGGGTGGGGAGGGTGGGGAGGCCAGGAATTCCGGCGGAATGGGTGGGAATTGGGCGACTTTTCCGGAGTGGGTGGTGTGCTCGCTCTGGCGTGGACTCCTGGGGCTGGGCTGGGCTGGTTTGGTGCAGGTGCCCTTTTTGGGGGCGGCGCTCGTGTTTCGTCGACGAGGGGAGCGGGCATCCGGTTCCGGACGAGGAGCCGTCGCCCGTCGCCTCGCTGTTCGTCCGGCCGTACGTCTCCCTACTTGTCCGGACGTACCACCCCGAGTATCGACATCGAGCCCGCCCCCGCGACGGTCACGTGCCGCCCCGGCCGAGGGGCGTGGATGATCGAGCCGTTGCCTATGTACATCCCGACGTGGCTGGCGTCGTCGTGATAAATGATCAGGTCGCCCGGGCGCATGTCGCGTATGTCGATACGGGGGAGTTGACGCCACTGCTCCTGTGAGGTGCGCGGTATCGCGTGGCCCGCGGAGAGCCAGGCCTGCGAGGTGAGGCCGGAGCAGTCGTAGGTCTTGGGGCCTTCGGCGCCCCACTGGTAGGGCTTGCCGAGTTGTTCGGAGGCGTAGTCGAGGGCCTTCTTGCCGGAGGCGCTCGCCTTGCCCTTGATCTCGTCCAGGATTCCCGAATCGAGCCAGGCCGCCTGCGCCTTGGACTGGGCCGCCTTCTCCAGGGCCTTCAGACGCTCGCGTTCCTCCTTCTCCAGCTTCGATTCGAGCTTCTCGGCCTCGGCGATCCGCTTCTTGACCTTCTGCTGGGCCGCCGCCTTGGCCTTGCGGTTGCTCTCCAGCTTCTTCCACTGCTGCTGCGCGTCCTTGGTGTAGTCGCGCAACTCCTTCTGGGTGCGGTTCAGTTCGGCGAGCAGGCCCTTGGTCCCCTGCTGGCCCTGACGGAGCCGGTCGGTGCCCTCCAGGAAGCTGCTCGGGTCGTCGCTGAGGATCAGCTTCGCCTCGTCGGGCAGGCCGCCGCCGCGGTACTGGGCGCGGGCGGCGGCGCCCACTCTGGCCCGCAGCTGGTCGAGCCGCGACTGGCCCGTGATGATCCGCTCCGCGAGCGTGATGATCCGGCGGGACTGCTGATCCGCCTTCTCCTCGGCCGAGTTGTACGCGTCGGTGGCCACCCCGGCCTCGTGGTACAGCTTGTCGAGCTTCTTGCGTACGGCGTCCAGACGGGCCGACTCGACGTCCGGTTCCGGCGGCGAGCCGTCCGTGGGCTCCGGCTTGTCGGCCGAACTACCGGGTGTGTGGCCGGAGTTGGGGGACTTCGAGGGCTTGGGCGGCTTCGAGGGTTCCCCGGGCTTCGACGGCGGTGACGGCTTCGCGGCCTTCGACGGGATCAGTGCGGGCTCGTGCTGAGTCGCCGCATGCGCCGTGGCCGGTACGGACAGTGCGCCGATGGTGCATATCAGCGTCATGGCTGCCCAGCTCGACCTCTGCTTGCCTGTCACGTCCGCCTCCCATCGGCCCTGTCGGGCGTTGCCGAAAAAAGCTGGTTAACCGTCAGTAACTTGCGTGCGCTTACGGGATGGTGCCACGCGCCGCGCGAATCCAACAGGGGTTGCCCTGCCCCTGCTTGTCCCCGCTTGCCCGGACCTCCCGGTCGCTCCCGTTGTCTCCGCGCGACCGCTCGCCCCTCATCCGCATCGAGGTCGCCGAACGCTCGCGCCGCTTCTCGCAGTGATCGACGAACCGGTGACGCAGATCGTTCCTACGTCACCCAAAAGGGGCTCTGCTGGTGGGGTGCGAACTACCGTGAACCGTATGAGTGCTGGGCGAGGCGCCGTCAACTCGGTGACGGCATCCGCTTGTTAAGTCCTGCCGGTAGACGCTTCCGGCGACGCGTTCCGGCGACACGCCCCGGTGACGCGTCCCGGTGACCCGTTCAGGCGCGGGGCGCCAACGCCTCCCAGCGGACGGTGACTTCGCCCTGCCGCCACCGGCTCGTACCGTCGACAATCGGCCAGTCGGCCGCGAGCGCGGTGGCCGTACGGATCCAGCGCTGCCGGGCGCCGTAGGAGGCGAACGGCGCGGCGGCCGCCCAGGCGCGGTCGAAGTCGCGCAGGAAGGCGTGCACCGGTTCGCCGGGGACGTTGCGGTGGATGAGTGCCTTCGGTAGTCGTTCGGCCAGGTCGGAGGGCTGGTCCAGGGAGGCCAGCCGGGCCGCGAAGGTGACCGTCCGGGGGCCCTCGGGGCCGAGCGCGACCCAGACGTGCCGACGCCCGATCTCGTCGCAGGTCCCCTCGACCAGCAGCCCGCCCCCGCTCCCCGTCGCCGGGTCCGCGGGGGCCAGGCGTGCGCAGAGCCGGGCCCAGGCCGCGGTGACCTCGGCCTCCTCGTACTGGCGCAGGACGTTCGCCGCCCGGATCAGCGTCGGGCGCCCGGTCACCGGGACCTCGAAGCCGCCGCGTACGAAGTCGAGGCCTTCGCGGGCGCAGGGGCGGGCGGCCGCGACCCGGTCCGCCTCGATCTCTATGCCCGTGACGCGGGTGCGCGGGGCCACCGAGCGGAGCCGGGTGAGGAGTTCGACGGCGGTCCAGGGGGCGGCGCCGTAGCCGAGGTCGACCGCGAGCGGGTCCTCCGCGCGGCGCAGCGCGGCCCCGTGCACCGCCGCGATCCAGCGGTCCATGCGGCGCAGCCGGTTCGGGTTGGTGGTCCCGCGGGTCACCGTGCCCACCGGGCGGGCCCCGGACACGGGCCGCCGCGCCTGCGCCGCGGGTGCGGGCAGGCGGGGATCGGCGGTGCGGGAGGCCATGCGTACGAGGGTATGCGGCGCCGGGCGGGGGAGGGGGCGGGACCGGAACCGGGGCGAACGGGTGCGGTGGCGGTGGTGCGGCGGGGCCGAGACCCGCCCGCACAGGGCGGGAGCGTGGGTCCGGCGCGGATACGAAAAGGTAATGATTCAGCAAAGTGGAAATGTGTGCGGGGCCCGGGGTGTTCTCGGTTCCGGAGACCTGAACGTCTCCCCTCAGTCCTGCCCGGAGGCGAGCCGACGGCGGGGACCGGGGAGTCGTACCCGAGGAGGACCGCCACGTGAGCCAGTACGGGAGCCGGCGTCGTACTCCCACGGCCTCGCGGCTGCGGCTGCACCGCAAGCCGCGCCGGATCGCCATGCTCAGTGTGCACACCTCGCCCCTGCACCAGCCGGGCACCGGCGACGCGGGCGGCATGAACGTCTACATCGTCGAGCTCGCCAAACGGCTCGCCGACGTCAACATCGAGGTGGAGATCTTCACCCGCGCCAGCACCGGCGGCCTCCCGCCCACGGTGGCGCTCGCGCCCGGCGTGCTCGTACGACATGTGGACGCGGGCCCGTACGAGGGGCTCGCCAAGGAGGAGCTGCCCGCACAGCTCTGTGCCTTCACGCACGGGGTGATGCAGGCCTGGGCGGGCAACCGGCCCGGCCACTACGACCTGGTGCACTCCCACTACTGGCTGTCCGGGCACGTCGGCTGGCTGGCCGCCGAGCGCTGGGGCGTCCCGCTGGTGCACGCCATGCACACCATGGCGAAGGTCAAGAACGCGGCGCTGGCCGAGGGTGACCGGCCCGAGCCCGCCGCGCGCGTCATCGGCGAGACCCAGATCGTGCGCGCCGCCGACCGTCTGATCGCCAACACGGCCGAGGAGTCCGCCGAGCTGGTGCACCACTACGAGGCCGACCCCGCGAAGGTCGCCGTCGTGCACCCGGGCGTCAACCTCGACCGCTTCCGGGTGGCCGACGGACGTGCCGCCGCCCGCGCCCGGCTCGGACTGCCGCGCGATGCGCTGATCCCCTTGTTCGCGGGGCGCATACAGCCGCTGAAGGCGCCGGACGTGCTGCTGCGCGCCGTTGCGGTACTCCTTGAGCGCCGCCCTGAATTGCGTTCACGCCTCGTGGTTCCGGTGGTCGGCGGTCCCAGCGGCAGCGGGCTCGCCAAGCCCGAGGGACTCCAGAAACTCGCCGCCCGCCTCGGTATCGCCGATGTCGTCCGGTTCCGTCCACCGGTCGGCCAGGACCGGCTCGCCGACTGGTTCCGCGCGGCGTCCGTCCTCGTCATGCCCTCGTACAGCGAGTCCTTCGGTCTGGTCGCCATAGAGGCGCAGGCCGCCGGGACGCCGGTACTCGCGGCCCGCGTCGGCGGTCTGCCGGTGGCTGTGCGGGACGGTGAGACCGGATTCCTCGTCGAGGGGCACGACCCGGGTGACTACGCCGCGGTGCTCGGGCGGTTCGCCGACAGCCACCGGCCAGGTCCGGACGCCCCCGGCAGCCTGACCGCGATCATGGGCGAGCGCGCCGCCCGGCACGCCGAGAGCTTCGGCTGGGGCAGCGCGGCGGCGGCCACCGCCGAGGTGTACACCGCCGCCATGCAGGAACATCGCCGTCGCGTACGCTCGCACCATGGCTGACGCAGCGTCGATCATCGAGCAGGCACTGAACGAGGCCGAGCTCGACTGGGAGTCCCCGGAGCCGGGCAACTACGTCCTCAAACTGCCCGGCACCCGCAAGCTCTCGACCACCGTCTCGCTGCTCCTCGGACGCCACTCGCTGTCCGTGAACGCCTTTGTGATCCGCCGCCCCGACGAGAACCACGAGGGCGTCTACCGCTGGCTGCTCGAACGCAACCTCAAGCTGTACGGCGTGAGTTACGCGGTCGACCGGCTCGGCGACGTCTACCTTTCCGGCAAGCTGGCGCGGTCCGCCGTGACCGCCGACGAGATCGACCGGCTGCTCGGCTCGGTACTCGAAGCGGCCGACGGCAGCTTCAACACCCTCCTCGAACTCGGCTTCTCCTCGGCCATCCGCCGCGAGTACGAGTGGCGGATCTCCCGGGGCGAGTCCACCCGCAACCTGGACGCCTTCGCACATCTGACGGGCGCCGGGAAGAAGTAGCGGCGGAAGCAGAGGCAGAAGCTGAGAAGTGCGGGGAAGTACAGAGCAGCACAGGTAAGTACGGGGAAGTACGGGAAGCAGCCGCGTCGGACGTGCGTGACCCGGCGCGGCCGTTCAGTGGTCAGGCCGGGCCGGGTCACGTTTCTGTGGGCCTCGTGACGACGCCCGCTTCCAGCCAAGCCCCGTCGGAGAGGAAGCGCCCGGCGGGGCACCCGCGAAACGCTCTGATCGGGTGAGAGAGCGCCGGATCCGCCTCAGGGCCGGGTCCGCCTCAGGGCCGGGTCGGCCGCATGTCCGCGCCGTACGTGGTGCGGTAGTCCGGGACGACGATCCGGCTCGTCGGAGACTCTTGCTCGACCTGGGCGACGAACCCGTCCAGGTCCATCACCGGGTCGCGGTGCGGGGGCTCGCTCAGCGGTTTCTCGAAGTTGTCCCAGTGGACGGGCACGACGACCCCGGGGTGGCCCAGTGCCTCAAGGAGCCGGGGCACATAGCGGGACGTCGAGGCGCTGGACGGCACCGCGAGCATCGCGAGGTCGGGGTTCAGCCCCCGCACGGCCCGTTCCGAGAAGTCGCTCGCGCCCATCAGGAAGGCCGAGGGGCCGTTCGCGGCCGTCAGCTGGAAGGCGAGTGTGTCGCCCTCCGGCAGGTCGGAGATGGTTTTCGGGACCGCCGTGGGCGGCGCGTTGAGTGTGCCCGGGGCGAAGTAGGAGTGCTTCTTGTTGCGGCTGTGCAGGCTGGAGACGACCTCGACGGTGAATCCGCCGAAGTCCAGTACCTCGCCGCCCTTCACCACCGAGATCTGCCCCGGGTCGACACCGAACGCGACCAGCAGGTGGAAGGTCGTCTCGGTGCCGACGACCCGGGCGCCGGTGGTCTTGGCGATGTGCGGCACATCGGCGATGTGGTCCCAGTGCGAGTGGCTGACCAGGACGAGCTCGGGGGAGCCGATGTGTTCCCGTACCACCTCGGGATCGGACGTGAGCGGCGTACGCGGCTCGAAGCCCCCGTCGAACAGGCCGGTCCTGAACCGGGTGAGGTACGGGTCGAAGAGCACCGTCCGCCCGTCGACGTCGATGCGCCAGCCGGAGGTGCCCAGCCAGCGGAAGGACGCCGAACCGGCCGCCGGGGCCCTTCGGGGCGTCACCGCGGAGGCGGTGGTCACGGAGGCGGTAGTCGCGGAGGCGGTGGTCGTGGAGGAGATCAGCGGGACGGCCGCGCCGAGCGCGGCGCCGCGCAGCACCGAACGCCGGCCGAACCCCTGGACGCGCCGCTTCGGGCGCTGTGCGTCTGTGTCGTCGCTCATGGCGTCAGCAGATCAGGGCGCGATCCCCGTCGTCCAAGATCAAAACTCCGGGGGTCTGATATGCGCGACGGTATGAGGCCAGGTCAGACGCCTTTGCTGCGCAGAAAGTCGACCGCGATCCGGGCCGTGGCGCCGATCGCCGCGTCCACCGCCGGTCGCGAGGCGGCCAGCTCCCGCGTACGGGCGAAGACGGAGACCGCGTAGCGGCTGCCGTCGGGATATCCGACGACCCCCGCCTCCATGTGCAGCCCGGGCAGGGTTCCGGTCTTCGCCCCGACCGTCACCTCGTCCGGAAACCCCGACACCAGCCGGTGCCGGAACACCTGGCGGGCCATCAGTTCGCGTACCTGCGCGCAGGCGGCCGCCGGCCCCGCCTCGTCACGCCAGATCAGACGCAGCAGCCCGGTGATCTCACGGGGCGTACTGGAGTTGGTCCGCGCGGGATCCAGCACGCTCAGCCGTCTCTTGCGCTCGTCCGGGAGCGCCGGGTAACGCAGGGCGAACTCCGCCTCGTCGCGTGCGCCGACCTCGGCGAGCATCGATTCCAGTACGTCACGAGGACCGCCCACGATCCGGGTCCGGTCGAGCCCGAGTTCCCCGGCGAGAAGCCGCACCGTGTCCAGGCCGACCCGGGCCAGCAGCAGATCCGCCGCCGAGTTGTCGCTCACCGAGATCGCGAAGAACGCCAGATCGCGCAGCGACAGCTCGACGTCGTCCGCACAGCCTGCCGTGCCCCAGCCGCCGAGCCGGTCGGCCGCCGTCACCCGTACCCGCTCACGGGGGTCGAGCTGGCCCGCGGCCACCTGCCGGGCGAACTCCAGGACCAGCAGCACCTTGAAGACCGAGGCGATCACGACGGGCTCGTCCGCGCCGACGGCCACCTCCGCACCCTCCTCGGCCTGTGGCCTCCCGACGACGGGGACCGCGTGCAGTAACCCCTCGGCGCCCGCCCTCGCGAAGACCTCGCGGATCCGCTCCTCGACCATCAATTCGCCCCTCCCGTAAAGTCCCTGGCTGTGGATCTCTTGCGCCACCTGCGCATCTTCGTCGCCGTCGCCGACGAACTGCACTTCAGCCGGGCCGCCGAGCGGCTCGGCATGGCCCAGCCGCCCCTCAGCCAGGCGATACGCAGACTGGAAAAGGATCTCGGTGCCGAATTGTTCGACCGGTCGCACCGCCAGGTCCAACTGACCGCCGTCGGCATGGTGTTGCTGGACGAATCCCGCGAACTCCTCGCCCGCGAGGAGCGGTTGCGGACACTGGCCCGCCGCGCCGGGAGCGGCGGCCTTGGCACCCTGCGCGCGGGCGTGCCCCCCGACACCACGGTCGCCACGCTGGCCGCGCTGCTCGCCGCCTGCACGGAGCACTCCCCGGGCCTGTCCGTCGATCTCCAGGAGCTCACCACCGAGGAGCAGTTGCGGCTGCTTGCCTCCGGCGGGCTCGACGTCGGCCTCGTCCACCAGCCCGTGGACGCCACCGATCTGAGTCTCGGCCCGGAGGTGTGCATGGAACTCGGCGTCGTCCTGCCCCGCACCTCACCCCTGGCCCGGCTCCCCGAGGTCGCGCTCGCCGAACTGTCCGGCCACGACCTCGTGCTCTTCCCGCGTGCCCAGGCCCCCGGCTGGTACGACCGAATCCTCGACACCTGCCGCGCCGAGGGCTTCGTGCCGGGCCGCCTTCGGCACGCCTCCAACCCCGAGTTCCTGCTGGCCCTCGTCCACGCGGGCCACGGCATCGCCTTCGACCAGGGCCCGGTGGCCCGCAAGGAGCCCCGCGTCGCCTGGCGGCCACTGGCAGGCCGCCCCCTCACCCAGCGCACCGCCGGGGCCTGGCCCGCCGACCGGTCCGCCCACCCGGCCGCCCCCCACTTCGCGGACCTCGCGGCCGACGTGCTCGCCCGCGACCGTGCGACGACCTTGCGCCGTGACGAGGGCCCCCGCCCGCCGGACGGGCCGCCCCGCCCTTGGTCCGTGGTCTACGAGGAGTCGGGCTGAGGCCGTGCCGGCAGGCTGGCCGTAGGGGAGAGCCGTGCCTTTGGGATCCTTTGGCCTTTGGGTACGGGTACTCATGTGCCTGCCCTGCTCCCCGGCCAGGATGGTGGGCATGGCCCTTCCCACCGCGCCCGCGGCGTTCGACGATTCCGTACGGCCCCGCGCTGGTCGGGGCGCCGACGTGGGGGCCGCCGTGGGGCTGCTGCTCCTTGAAGTGCTCGCCCTGCTGGTGATCTTGGGCATGTGGATGGTGACCGGATGGAGTCTCGACCCGGCCAGGACGGTGAGCCCCGACCCGTTGTGGGGCTATCTCGTCGCTGCCGGCGTGGTGGGGGCCCTGGCCGTGGTGGCGGCCGTGATCGCGTTCCGGTCCCGTGCTCTGGTGACGGTGTGGACCCAGTGCTTCATGGCTGTCGTGGTGGTGGCGGGAGTCGTCGGCGGGGTCGCGATCCAGCGGCAAGAGGACCGGACCGACCACCCCGCTCCCGCCCCCGCGTTCACCGGCGAGGCCGGGTGCCGCAGCGGCGGCGACAACAGCGAATGCGCGGACACCGGCGGCTGAGGCCCAGGCCGGGCTCAGGCGGCTGACCCAAGATCGGGCGCCGGTGCGGGCACATCCGACAAGATCCGAACGAGGGCTTTCAGGCCCAGCCGCAGGCGGGACTTTGCGGACACGGCCTAGCAGGGCATCCGCGAGCCCGAGTCGGCCGGAAGCGGCGTGACCTCGCGCGCGACCGGCGAAGGCGCGACCTTCGTACGGGGCGCGACGGGTTCGGTCGTACGGGGCGCGACGGGTTCGGTGCCCGAGGGCAGATCGCGCATCAGGAGCCAGTAACCGGCTGCCGTGAGGGTGCCCAGTACCGCGCAGCCCAGCCAGAGCCAGTCCGAGCCGAAGTGGTCGATGACCAGGCCGGAGCCGAGCGGGGCGACGAGACCGGCCACCGACCAGGACATCGTGTACACGCCCTGGTAGCGGCCGCGGCCGTGCACCGGTGAGAGCCGCACCACGAGGCTGCTCTGCGTCGGGGCGTTGATCATCTCGGCGAGGGTCCACACACAGACCGTCAGCGCGAAGGCGCCGATCGAGCCCGCGAACGCCGTAAGGGCGAATCCGTACCCCGTGACCAGTGCGGACAGGACGAGCAGCCGCCGTGGGTCGCGGTGCTCGATGTAGCGGGTGACGGGGATCTGGAGGAGGACGATCAGCACACCGTTCACCGCGATCGCCAGGCCGTAGTCGGCCGGGGTGAACCCGGAGTTGCCCATCGACACCGGCAGACCCACCGACCCCTGCTGGAACATCAGCGCCATCAGGAAGCACAGGCCGACGACGCCCATGAAGCGTCCGTCGCCCAGGACGGTACGGAGGCCGACCGCGCGCTCGTCGCTCTTCGTACCGCCGAGGGCCCCGGCCTCCTCGCCCGGGGCGGGCTGCGGCCGCGTCTCCGGGATGCGGAGGAAGACGAGCACCGCACAGATCAGCGTCATGGCCGCTTCCAGGAGGAAGCAGGCGTGGTAGCTGATGTCCGCGATGAAGCCCGCGCCCGCGGCCGAGACGGCGAAGCCGAAGTTGAGCGCCCAGTAGTTGAGGGAGAAGGCGCGGACGCGGTCCTTCGGCGGTACGAGATCGGCCATCATCGCCTGCGTCGCGGGCCGTGAACCGTTCGAGGCGGCGCCCACCAGGAAGGCCATCGCGGCGATCCCCACGGGATGCGTCATAAAACCGAGCACGGCCACGCTCGCCGCGGTCGCGACCTGGGCGATCAGCAGGGTCGGACGGCGCCCGACCCGGTCGGCGAGCACCCCGCCGACGATCGAGGAGATGACGCCGCCGAGCCCGTACAGGGCCGCGACGAGCCCCGCGAACGAGGCCGAATAACCGCGCTCCACCACGAGATACAGCGACATGAAGGTGACGACGAACGAGCCCAGGCGGTTGACGAGCGTGCTCGTCCACAGCCACCAGAACTCTCGGGGCAGCCCGCCGACGCTTTCCCCGACCGCCACGCGGACTCTGTGCCGCATACCGGTGCCACCGGTGATCGCCATTTCCCGTCCCCCCTGGAGCTGCTGGGTAAGAGGCCCAACTGCCTTGCACACATTACGAAATGGGGGTCGCGGGGCGCCATCGAATTTCGCGCGGCCCTCGGGTACGGGCAGCCGGCGCGGAGGGGCCGCGCGGCCCGTTCAGGGGGTCGATTAGTCTCGGACGCATGGCCGACGCACCGTACAAGCTGATTCTGCTCCGTCACGGCGAGAGCGAGTGGAACGCGAAGAACCTGTTCACCGGCTGGGTGGACGTCAATCTCACCGAGAAGGGCGAGAAGGAGGCGGTCCGCGGCGGTGAGCTGCTCAAGGACGCCGGCCTGCTCCCCGACGTGCTGCACACTTCCCTCCAGAAGCGCGCCATCCGTACCGCGCAGCTCGCCCTGGAGTCCGCCGACCGCCTCTGGATCCCGGTCCGCCGCTCCTGGCGCCTGAACGAGCGCCACTACGGTGCGCTCCAGGGCAAGGACAAGGCCCAGACCCTCGCCGAGTTCGGCGAGGAGCAGTTCATGCTGTGGCGCCGCTCCTACGACACCCCGCCGCCCGCGCTCGAGGACGGCACCGAGTTCTCGCAGAGCGACGACCCGCGCTACGCGACCATCCCGCCGGAGCTGCGCCCGCGCACCGAGTGCCTCAAGGACGTCGTCACGCGCATGCTGCCGTACTGGTACGACAGCATCGTCCCGGACCTGCTGACCGGCCGCACCGTCCTGGTCGCCGCCCATGGCAACTCGCTGCGCGCCCTGGTCAAGCACCTCGACGGCATCTCGGACGCCGACATCGCGGGCCTCAACATCCCCACCGGCATCCCCCTGAAGTACGAGCTCGACGCCGACTTCAAGCCCCTCAACCCGGGCGGTACGTACCTCGACCCGGACGCGGCGGCGGCGGCGATCGAGGCGGTCAAGAACCAGGGCAAGAAGAAGTAGGCGCCACGTAGGCACGTAGGCGCCAAGCAGGCACCTGGGCGCGCACGCACTCACGCTCGCTCGCACGCTCGCGAACAAGCCCTCTGTCAGTGGTTTCTCCGCTGACAGGGGGCTTGTTGCTGCAGAGGGCGCGCAAGCGGCCGGGGAACGAGCGTCTCCGCTTCGAAGCACTGCCGGTCCGCGCCGTGCACCCACCGCTCGCCGGGTGCACGCTGGTAGCAGTGGTTCTGGAGGTGAGCGCCATGCTGAAGGCTGCTGTCGGATGGCATGTCGAGCTGGAATTCGAAGAGGATCAGCACCGGACGCGCGCCGCATGTCTTGTGCGGTTGCCCGACGGGTCCGAGGTCCGGGCGCACGGCTACGCGAGCCGGCACCCGGCGGACGAGAACCAGGCGAGAGTCGGCGAGGAGATCGCCGGTGCCAGGGCACTCAACGAACTCGCCATGAAGCTGCTGACCAAGGCGCACGACGAGATCGACCAGGCTTCGGGACATTCGTCGCGTCCGCTGAGCTAGGGGTTGGCCGAGCTGGTCCGCCGCCCGACCCGGGGGTGCCGTACGCCCATGCCCGCGCACGCGCACCCCTGCGAGCCGGGTGGTACTCCTGCGCGCCGGGGCGTACATGCGCCGGAGCGCGAATCGGTTTGCCCGTGTGCGCCGTTGATGCGCCCTTCGGAGTGGGCATGCAAGGGGGCAGCGGCTGCCGAACGGCAGGCCGCCTTCGAGGAGGGGACATCATGGCCGAGCCGACCAAGCCGGAGACCTCGATCGAGACCGCCGAGAGGGCGGCTCTTCCCGTACTCGTCCTGCTCGGCGCCTGTGGCTGCGGCTCCGGCTGCGGTTGCGGCTGTCAGTCCGGCGGGCCGTGCCAGTGCGGCGGCTGCTGCGGCTGAGCGGGACGAGTCGAGCGGGCCAGCGGGACGAGCGAGCGGGACGGCGACACGAAAGAGGGGGCGAGACGAGCCGAGCGACACCACGGGCTTCCGGGGCGCGTATCGCCCAGGCCCCGGAACGGAACATCCCCGGAACAGAACAGGGGAACGGCGCTCTGAACCACTGCCACGGCGGTCACGGTGGCCGTCGCCACGGCGACCGCTGCGGCGGTTCGCTCACGAGCGCCGTCCCCGGTTCGCGTACGAGCGCCGCCCCCGGAACGTTTCCCCGGTGCGGCGGGCGGAGTCGGTCGGGGCCCCGGTACGGGATCCCGGCCGGGTACGGGTCAGGCCTCTTCGGCGACCGCGCCCGTCGCCTGGATCTCGTCCGCGTGCTCGCCGGTGACCAGGTAGACGACGCGCTTGGCGACGGAGACCGCGTGGTCGGCGAAGCGCTCGTAGTAGCGGCCGAGCAGGGTCACGTCGACCGCCGTCTCGATGCCGTGCTGCCACCGGTCGTCCATCAGGTGCTGGAACAGCGCGCGGTGCAGCGTGTCCATCTCGTCGTCGTCCTGCTCCAGCTGCAGGGCGAGGTCGACGTCCTTGGTGATGATGACGTCCGCGGCCTTGGCCATCAGGCGCTGGGCGAGCTGGCCCATCTGGAGGATCGTGGCGTGCAGGTCCTGCGGCACCGCGCGCTCGGGGAAGCGCAGCCGGGCGAGCTTGGCCACGTGCTGGGCCAGGTCGCCGGAGCGCTCCAGGTCCGCGCTCATCCGCAGCGAGGTCACCACGATGCGCAGATCGGTGGCCACCGGCTGCTGCCGGGCGAGCAGGGCGATGGCACGCGCCTCCAGGTCGTGCTGGAGGTCGTCGACCTTCTGGTCCGCGGCGATGACGGTCTCCGCGAGCTTGAGATCGGCGTCGAGTATGCCCGTCGTGGCGCGCCCGATGGCGGAGCCGACCAGGCGGGCCATCTCGACGAGGCTGTCCCCGATCGAGTCGAGTTCCTCGTGGTACGCGTCGCGCATGCTGTCCCTCTCTCGATGTCTGGGCCGGTTGCGGGGGCCGCCTGCGGTGCGGGCCCACGGTGCCACGTTCCGGTGCGTACGCATCCGTTTCCGGCACCGCGGGTTAACAGGCGCCCCTGGCCCGGTGAACTCTGGGCGACGGTGTTCCGTGCTTCCGGAGTCCGCCGCCGTTTGGGGGCATCGGTGGGACGAGGGGGTCGTGAACCGCCTCATTGCTGCGTTCCACCCCCGTATGATCGTCATCCCGCCCCCGTGGCTGAAATGAACCAGCATAGACCTCTCGGTGAAATCTGGGCGACGAGTGTTCGAGTTGACACTCGGACGGCTGTGGAGGGGGGTTATGCCCCGCATAACCTTGAGCCATGGACGTGAACGCGGCGGTCGCCGCAGCGGCAGCGATCGCCGGGGTGTGTACCGGTGTCATCGCCATGCTGGCGTTCCGCTGGAGCGAGCGCGACCAGAAGCGGCCCACCCGGACCTCCCTGCACACAGACCCCGTACTGCCACCCGGCGTGGACACGGTGCTCTCCGTGCTGCGCTCCTCGGCGGTCGTGCTCGACGAGGCCGACAGCGTGGTCAAGGCCAGCTCGGCCGCGTACGCGCTCGGTCTGGTGCGGGGCGGAAAGCTCGCGGTCGACCCGATGCTGCAGATGGCCCGCGACACCCGCCGCGACGGCGAGATACGCCAGGTCGAACTCGACCTGCCACGCCGCGGCACCGGCCGGGGCGAGGCCCTGGCGGTCTCCGCGCGGGTCGCGCCGCTGGGCTCCCGGCTCGTACTGCTGCTGGTCGAGGACCTCACCGAGGCCCGCCGGATAGAGGCGGTACGCCGGGACTTCGTCGCGAACGTCTCCCATGAACTCAAGACCCCGGTCGGTGCGCTCTCCCTGCTCTCCGAGGCCGTCATGGACGCCTCGGACGACCCCGAGGCCGTCGAGCGCTTCGCGGGCCGCATGCAGATAGAGGCGACCCGGCTGACCAACCTGGTGCAGGAGCTCATCGACCTCTCCCGGGTCCAGAACGACGACCCCCTCGAGGACGCCGAGCCGGTACGCGTGGACGAACTCGTCACCGAGGCGATGGACCGCTGCCGCCACCAGGCGGGAACCAAGCACATCACGATGGCCGCCTCCGTCGGCGGCGGTCCCGAGGGGACCCTGGACGACAACGACGGCGAGCGCCGCTCCGGCGGCTCGGACCTGCACGTCTGGGGCCACCGCGGCCAGCTCGCCGCGGCCCTCGGCAACCTCGTCGAGAACGCCGTCAACTACAGCCCGGCCCGTACGCGCGTGGGTATCGCGGCGCGTACGGTCGTGGTCAACGGCAGCGAGAACATCGAGATCTCGGTGACCGACCAGGGCATCGGCATCTCCGACCGGGACAAGGAGCGCATCTTCGAGCGCTTCTACCGGGTGGACCCCGCCCGCTCCCGTGCCACCGGAGGCACCGGGCTCGGTCTCGCCATCGTGAAGCACGTGGCCGCCTCGCACGGCGGGGAGGTCACCGTGTGGAGCTCCGAAGGACAGGGCTCCACGTTCACCCTGCGACTGCCGGTGGCGGGCGCCGCCCGCGACCGGAGCAGGGAGCGCGGCATCGACCACGGATCCGACCGGGATCCGGGTGCCGAGCAGACAGACGGCCCCGGTGACACGGACCCAGCGGGGTCCACGTCGTCGAACGATCCAGCCGAGACCGCCGAGAACAGCGTCTCTTCCCCGTACGAACCACTTCCTGCCCCGGAGGTCCTTCCGTGACCCGAGTGCTTGTCGTCGAGGATGAGGAATCCTTCAGCGACGCCCTGTCCTACATGCTCCGCAAGGAGGGGTTCGAGGTCGCCATCGCGACCACGGGCCCCGACGGACTCGACGAGTTCGAGCGCAACGGAGCCGACCTCGTCCTGCTCGACCTGATGCTTCCGGGCCTGCCCGGCACCGAGGTCTGCCGCCAGCTGCGCGGCCGGTCCAACGTCCCGGTGATCATGGTCACCGCCAAGGACAGCGAGATCGACAAGGTCGTGGGCCTCGAAATAGGAGCCGACGACTACGTCACCAAGCCCTTCTCCTCGCGTGAGCTGGTCGCCCGTATCCGGGCCGTCCTGCGCCGCCGCGGCGAGCCGGAGGAGGTGGCCCCGGCCGCGCTGGAGGCGGGCCCGGTCCGGATGGACGTCGACCGCCACGTGGTCACCGTCGCCGGTTCCAAGGTGGACCTCCCGCTCAAGGAGTTCGACCTCCTGGAGATGCTGCTGCGCAACGCGGGCCGGGTGCTGACCCGTATGCAGCTCATCGACCGGGTCTGGGGCGCCGACTACGTCGGTGACACCAAGACCCTGGACGTCCACGTGAAGCGGCTCCGCGCCAAGATCGAGCCGGACCCGGGCGCCCCGCGATACCTGGTCACGGTGCGCGGTCTGGGCTACAAGTTCGAGCCGTAGGCCGCCCCACCGCCCCGCCCGCACGGGCGCGGCGCGGACGGCACGACGAAAGGGCGGGACCTTCGCGGTCTCGCCCTTCGTGCGTCGCACGCCACCGCACACCGCTGTACGCCGCCGTCGTAGGACACCGCTGCACACCGCTGTCCTGCGCAGGAACGGCCGCTCCCCGCTGTTGCGACAACAGCGGGGAGCGGCCGGTTTGATGAGGGTGCCGCGGCCGCTTCGGCGCGGCCGGTTGCTCAGTGCCCGTTGGGAGCGGACTCGCCCGGGGCGACCTCGCCGCCCTCGTGGCCTTCCTCGCCGCCTTCGTGGCCCGCTTCGCCGCCTTGCTCGCCACCGCCGTGCTCGTCACCGGCGTGGTCGTCACCTGCGGGAGCGGACGGGCTGGCCTGGTGGTCGCCCGGCGCGTCCGAGGGCTTGCCGGACTCGGACGGGGCCGGAACGACCTCGGGTCCCCACTCGGTGAAGCTGCCGTCGGCCGGGACGACGAAGCTGTCCAGCTTCACGTCACCGGTCTTGCTGAAGGTGAAGGCGGTCGGGGCGACGTCGCCGAGCGTGAGGCCCTTCGGCAGCGTGGCCAGGGTCGCGACGGCGTTGTTCTTGCCGCCGAGCACGATCGAGCCGTGCGCCGGGACGACCAGGCCGCCCTTCTCCAGGGCCTTGCCCTTGGCGGCCTTCAGCTCGGCCTTCTGGCCGTCCACGGTGACGGACTGCAGGACCTGGTCGGTGTCGCCGTTGTTGAACAGCGTCGCCGAGACGGCCGTCGGGCCCTTCACGTCGTGGTGCGGCTGGGTGATGACCAGCGCGTTCTGCACCTTGATGTCTTCGACCTGGGCGTACGCGTTGTCCGGCTTGATTTCCAGCGTCGGCGCGTTGTTGCCGGCGGCGCAGGCGCCGAGCGCGGCCACGGAGAAGGCGACAGCGGTGGCGGCGAGTGCGCCGCGTCGAAGGCTGGGCTGGAGGCTCACGACGGCGGCAACTCCTTTTGCGGTTCGGACGGGCGGGTCCGGACGGTGACGGAACGAGATCCGGGGGAGCCCTGTGACCACCCCGGGCTGTAGCAGCGCGCTTAGGTTACCGACCCGTCCCACGGCGGCCGCACCCGACCCGCCTCCCGCGCCGCCCCCTGCCCCGCTCGGCGCCCGCGCCGGCACCGCCCGGCGGACCCCGGCGCCCGGCCGTCACTTCCGCCACATTCGCCCCACGTACGGAATTCACGTAATGGCCGTGGAGACCTCTGCCACGGATTCCGGAAAGCGATACGGGATACGGACCGGATACGGACGGGATACGGGAGGACTTCCGCGGAGCGTGACACCGCGCGATACGGGAGTCGATTGGGGAGGCGATACGGGAGCGGTTCGGTGATCGAATTCCGTATTCGGTGAGGAGGGGCGAGGAGAACACGCGAAGACGGGAAGGAGATCACGGGAGAGTGGGAAGGGGAGTGCGAAGAGGGCGAGAAGAAGATCGTCCGAGAAATCCGGACAGGCGGTAGGCCGGAAACGATCTCGGCGGGGTGGCCCGCGGGTGCCCGGCCGATGGCCCCGGGCGGTCCTCGGTGATCTCTGTGGCAAACAGTGAAACCGTCACCCGCGCCTGTGACGGTACGGCTCTCCGGCCCTTCCGCAGGTGGCCGGATTCCTGTGGCCGGGACCCGCGTGCACGTTTCCGCGTTGCCCATGCAATGTTCTCGAACGTGTCTCCGGTCACCGAACGGAGTACGGCCGATTGGTCGGAGCAAAACAGGCATAACGGGACGTTCGGCGGCTTGAGGAGAAGTTCTTCGCGCTGTAACGCGCGCGTTTCCCGTCCCGGGAACATCGGCTCCGACCTGCGCATACCCCGCTCCGAGGAGCCCGCGAAGCACGTTCCAGTCGCTGTTGTCAAGCCCCGAGATGCGCCCTGACCTGCGAAAACGCCATTCAGAACGTGCCGGTGACGTGTTACTCTGGATAGCCACGGAAGGGGTACCTGTCACATGACGTTCAAGGTTGGCGACACCGTGGTCTATCCCCATCACGGGGCCGCGCTGATCGAGGCAATTGAAACTCGTCAGATCAAAGGCGTGGACAAGACCTACTTGGTGCTGAAGGTCGCCCAGGGCGATCTGACGGTGCGTGTGCCAGCGGACAATGCGGAGTTCGTCGGCGTGCGTGATGTGGTCGGTCAGGACGGGCTGGACCGGGTCTTCGAGGTGCTGCGTGCACCGTACGCCGAAGAACCCACGAACTGGTCGCGTCGTTACAAGGCAAATCTCGAGAAGCTCGCCTCCGGCGATGTCATCAAGGTCGCGGAAGTTGTACGTGACCTGTGGCGTCGTGAGCGCGAGCGCGGTCTGTCCGCGGGCGAGAAGCGCATGCTCGCCAAGGCACGGCAGATTCTGGTGAGCGAGCTGGCACTCGCTGAGAACACCAACGAGGACAAGGCGGAAGCGCTGCTCGACGAGGTCCTCGCCTCCTGATTTCTCCGAGTTCCCGGAGAACGCGCTGAACACCGCACCACGGAAACGGGGAGAACGCGCAGTACACAGCGCTTTCCGCCGTGGTTCGGCCCGCCGAGAGTTCACCCCCGCGCAGTCCGGTCCAAGAGGCCCTGCCCCCGAGCGTCCTGTACGAGGCCGTTCGTCCGGCATCGCTGTCGACGGGAGTGCCGGTGAGTGAACGCCCGGAGAAGAAACGCCGCAAAATTGCCGCGGTGCCCGATGACGTCATGACAGTCGCCGGGCGCTGCGGCATTTTTGTACGCTGATCACCGCTGTCGACGACCAGTGCTCAAGCCCTCGTACCGGACGTCACCGCGACGGGCCGACAAGGGTGCGCCGGACGGGCAAACCCGGCGGGCCCGGCGAACCACTGCCCGCCGTATCCGCGGCCGGGAATTCCCGACTCCGCGTGCCGGGGCGGCGACTCGACCGTGGTCACGGAAGGGTCCGGTCCAAGTGCGCGCCCGGCACTCCCCGGGTGTTGTCCGGGGGCACCCATGCCATACCCATGTCGGCCGAGCACACAAACCTGAACGGATGCGATGACTGCCGAGTACGCCGAGAACGAACCTCGTCCGTCCGCCGCGGACGGGTCAGCGGGCAGCACGCTGCCCCGCACCGCCGCCGTCATCCCCGCCGCAGGCCGCGGGGTACGTCTCGGCCCCGGCGCCCCCAAGGCGCTGCGGGCGCTCAACGGCACCCCGATGCTCATCCACGCGGCCCGCGCGCTGGCCGCGTCCCGGGCCGTGTCCACCGTGGTGATCGTCGCCCCGCCCGACGGCGAGGCCGAGGTCAGGTCCCTGCTCGACGCCCATGCCCTCGACGGCGGAGGCCGCACCGAGTTCCTCGTCGTCCGCGGCGGCGCGACCCGCCAGGAGTCCGTACGGCTCGGTCTGGCGGCGGTCCCCGCGGACGTCGAGATCGTCCTGGTGCACGACGCCGCCCGGCCGCTCGTGCCGGTGGACACCGTCGACGCCGTCATCGAGACGGTCCGCGCCGGAGCCCCCGCCGTGGTCCCCGCGCTGCCGCTCGCCGACACGGTCAAGGAGGTCGAGCCGGGCCCGAAGGGCGAGCCCGAACCCGTACTCGCCACTCCGGAGCGGGCGCGGCTGCGCGCCGTGCAGACCCCGCAGGGCTTCGACCGCGCCACGCTGGTCCGCGCCCACGAGAGCGTCACGCTCGCCGGCGAGGGTGCCACCGACGACGCCGGGATGGTCGAGCGGCTCGGACTGCCGGTGGTCGTGGTGCCCGGTCACGAGGAGGCGTTCAAGGTGACCCGCCCGCTGGACCTGGTCCTCGCCGAGGCGGTCCTCGCGCGCAGGAAGGCGAACCGTGGCTTCTGAGCTGCCCGTACTGCCCCAGGTGGGCATCGGCACCGACATCCACGCCTTCGAGGAGGGCCGCGAGCTGTGGTGCGCGGGCCTGCTCTGGGAGGGCGAGGGCCCCGGGCTCGCCGGGCACTCGGACGCGGACGTGGTGGCACATGCCGCCTGCAACGCACTGTTCTCCGCGGCCGGACTCGGTGACCTCGGCGCCCACTTCGGCACCGGACGCCCCGAGTGGTCCGGCGCCTCCGGGCTCACCCTGCTCGCGGAGGCGGCACGCATCGTGCGGGAGGCCGGGTTCACCGTCGGCAACGTCGCCGTACAGGTGGTGGGTCCGCGGCCGAAGATCGGCAAACGGCGCGAAGAAGCGCAGCGGGTGTTGTCCGAGGCGGCGGGCGCCCCCGTCTCCGTCTCCGGCGCCACCACTGACGGGCTCGGTTTCCCCGGCCGCGGCGACGGCCTCGCCGCGATCGCCACCGCGCTGGTCGTCCGCACCGACGGCTGAGCCGCCCCCTCGTACGCGCGCAAGAGCCCCATACCCGCCCCGCCCGCGCTGTCCCGGCCGGAATTGCCGGTTCGGCAGCGCGGGCGGGGCGGCATCGGGTAGAGCGGTAGGCCGAAGCCGGAACCGAAGCAGGTGACGGGTGCACCCGCCGCCGCGTACAGGAAGGCCGATATGCCCGCCGAACTGTCCAGCAAGCTCAAGGAACTTCTCGACACCCCGGTGTTCATAACCGTGGCCACCGTCCAGCCCGACGGGAGTCCGCAGGTCTCCCCGGTGTGGGTGAAGAGGGACGGCAACGACGTGCTGTTCTCCACCACCGTGAACCGCCGCAAGACGAAGAACATGGAGCGCGACCCGCGGGTCTCGATCGTGCTGCAGCCCGCCGACTCCCCCTACACCTACGCCGAGATCAGGGGCGAGGCGCTCATGACCACCGAGGGCGGGCAGGAGCTCATCGACGAGCTGTCGGTCAAGTACACGGGCAAGGCGTACGCCGACTTCAACGCGCACGCGGCCACCGACTCCGAGCGGGTCGTCGTACGCGTCACCCCGCAGCGGGTCCTCGGCAGCCTCTGAGATCCGGCAGCCTCCGAGAGTCGGCTCCCGGTCACCGCGCGCCGGATCCGTGCCCTGATGTCACGATTCCGGGCGTACTTGCCACGGGTGGGCCCAAGGGGGAACAAGGCACTCCCTCGGGCCCACTACCCTGGTGGGGTGACCATTCGTCTGTACGACACCAGCGCCCGGCAGATCCGTGACTTCACCCCGCTCGTGCCGGGTTGTGTCTCGATCTACCTCTGTGGCGCCACCGTGCAGGCCGCACCGCACATCGGGCACATCCGCTCGGGGCTGAACTTCGACATCATGCGCCGCTGGTTCGCGCACCGCGGCTACGAGGTCACCTTCGTCCGGAACGTCACGGACATCGACGACAAGATCATCAACAAGGCGAACGCGCACCAGCTGCCCTGGTGGTCCATCGGCTACGCCAACGAGCGTGCCTTCAACGACGGGTACGCCGCGCTCGGCTGCCTGCCGCCCACCTACGAGCCGCGCGCCACCGGCCATGTCACCGAGATGGTCGAGATGATGCGCGGCCTGATCGAACGCGGTCACGCCTACGAGTCCGAGGGCAACGTCTACTTCGACGTGAAGTCCTTCCCGGGCTACCTCGAACTGTCCAACCAGAAGCTGGACAACCTCGAACAGCCGTCCTCGGTGGGCGAGACGGGCAAGCGCGACCCGCGCGACTTCGCGATGTGGAAGACGGCGAAGCCGGGCGAGCCCTCCTGGGAGACCCCGTGGGGCCGCGGCCGTCCCGGCTGGCACCTGGAGTGCTCGGCCATGGCGCACAAGTACCTCGGCGAGGTCTTCGACATCCACGGCGGCGGGATCGACCTGATCTTCCCGCACCACGAGAACGAGATCGTCCAGGCCAAGGCCTTCGGCGACGAGTTCGCGCGGTACTGGGTGCACAACGCCTGGGTCACCATGAGCGGCGAGAAGATGTCCAAGTCGCTGGACAACTCGGTCCTGGTGTCCGACATGGTCCAGCGGTGGCGGCCCATCGTGCTGCGCTACTACCTGGGCAGCGCGCACTACCGCTCGATGATCGAGTACAGCGAGGAGGCCCTGCGCGAGGCCGAGTCGGCGTTCGCGCGGATCGAGGGCTTCGTGCAGCGCGTCACCGAGAAGGCGGGCAAGACGGTCGAGCCCGCCGACGACGTGCCGCCCGCCTTCGCCGAGGCGATGGACGAGGACCTCGGCGTGCCGCAGGCGCTCGCCATCGTGCACACCACGGTCCGGCAGGGCAACAGCGCCCTGGCGGCCGACGACAAGGAATCCGCCGTGGCCCGGCTAGCCGAGGTGCGGGCCATGCTGCGGGTGCTCGGCCTCGACCCGCTGGACGCGCACTGGTCCGGCGAGAGCGACCGCAGCGAGGAACTGCACGGCGTCGTCGACAGCCTGGTCTCCCTGGTGCTTCAGCAGCGCGAGGCCGCGCGGGCACGCAAGGACTGGGCCACCGCGGACGCCATCCGCGACCAGCTCGGACAGTCCGGACTCGTCATCGAGGACAGCCCGGAAGGCCCCCGCTGGACGCTCGGCGCCCGCTGAGTCCGGGCCCGGGTTCCGCCGGGTTCCGCCAGCGAGTTCCGACAGCAAGGTGCCGCCCGGCCGTCCGGGCGGCACACTTCCATAGGTACGCGAGGACGCGCACGCCCCTCGCGCACCCCCATGCATCAGGTGCGCACAGAGCACCTTTCGCCGAAGCAGCACAGGAGCAGTAAGTCATGGCCGCTAACAACCGACGCATGTCCGGTAAGAAGGGCGCGCAGGTCGGCAGCGGCGGCAACCGGCGCCGCAGCCTGGAGGGCAAGGGCCCCACGCCGCCCGCCGAGATGCGCAAGGGGCACGCCAAGCAGCGCGCCGCGAACGCCAAGGCGCGCCGCGCCCAGGGCAGCCGTCCGGCGCCCCGCGGGCGCGGCGGCAAGTCGTCCTCCGAACTCGTCGTCGGGCGCAACTCCGTCGTCGAGGCGCTGCGCGAGGGCGTGCCCGCCAACGCGCTGTACGTCCAGCAGTTCATCGACAACGACGAGCGGGTGCGCGAGGCGCTCCAGCTCGCGGGCGAGCGCGGCGGCGTGCACCTGATGGAGGCGCCCCGCCCCGAGCTCGACCGCATGACGAACAACCTCAACCACCAGGGCCTGGTCCTCCAGGTCCCGCCGTACGAGTACGCGCACCCCGAGGACCTCGCCGCCGCCGCGTACGACGAGGGCGCCGACCCGCTCATCGTCGCCCTCGACGGCGTCACCGACCCGCGCAACCTCGGCGCCGTCGTCCGCTCCGTCTCCGCCTTCGGCGGCCACGGCGTGGTCGTCCCGGAGCGCCGCGCCGCCGGAATGACGGCCGGTGCCTGGAAGACCTCGGCCGGCGCCGCCGCCCGTACGCCCGTCGCCCGTGCCACGAATCTGACGCGCGCCCTGGAGGCGTACCGGAAGGCGGGCATCACCGTGGTCGGCCTGGCCGCCGACGGCGAGGCCGAGCTCGGCGAGCTCGAAGCCCTCGGCGGGCCGGTCGTGATCGTGGTCGGCAGCGAGGGCAAGGGGCTGTCCCGGCTGGTCGGCGAGACCTGCGACTTCCGGGTACGGATCCCGATGCCGGGCGGCACCGAGTCCCTCAACGCCGGTGTCGCGGCGGGCATCGTCCTGTACGAGGCGGCGCGGCGCAGGAGCTGAGTGCGACGGTCCGCACGTCGGTCGGCCCGGGTGCCGGGCCGACCGTGACACCGGGCCGGAAGTGACCGTTTCGGGCCGGACCGGAGTGATTTGACGGGGCCCGGACATTTTGTGGGTCAAGGCAGTGTCCTAAGCAAGCGTCACTCGGTTAGTTGAGTGTGGACACCAGAACAGCCCGCACCTCCACGGGGGGCCGCTCCTCGGGGTTCGACGACGCACCTGCGTTCAGCATGGCCAAGGTGCCGTGCGACCCGGCCCAGGTCGTCGTCAACCACGCCAGCTTCCGCGTACAACTGACGGCTGTGCCGACGACGCGATCGCCGCGTCTGGCACGGCAGTTGAGCGCATACGTGGCGGCCAGCCGCCCGGCGCCGGGCACCGGCGGAGGGACCGGGCGCCGTCGGCCCGTGGTCTGGACGGGCGGGTCCGCCCCTGGTGCCAGAAGCCTGCTCCAGGCCGTACGCGACAACGCCCGCACCACCGAACCCCCGTTCTCCGGCACCCGGCACTCGCCCGGACCCGAGGGCACCGGCGGGGCACGTGTCCTGCCGCGCCACGGACAGGGCCGGGGCGGCCAGGCCGAGGCCCAGGCCCCGGTGGTGAACTCGCCGCGGCAGCCGCTCGCCCAGGAGAACCTGCTGCCGCACATGCGGGAGGCGGACAGCGGCTACGTCAACTCCGGCTACGAGAACGCCGGTTACCCGCACGACCGGCACGGCGCCTACGCCGGTGCCGCACCCGCCGAGTCCGAGCACGCGGAGAACGCCTACGCGCGCCCGGGCGCCCCCGCCTGGGAG
Source organism: Streptomyces sp. NA04227 (assembly GCF_013364195.1). Lineage (NCBI taxonomy): Bacteria > Bacillati > Actinomycetota > Actinomycetes > Kitasatosporales > Streptomycetaceae > Streptomyces > Streptomyces sp. NA04227. The sequence goes on from NZ_CP054918.1 coordinate 4,618,002, forward strand.
GCCGGGACCCGGCTCGTGGAGTCCGAGCGGCGCGAGACGGCCGAGCCCCGCAGCCGCCGTGCGACGGAGACGGGAGGCCGGGCGGGTACGCCGGGCGCGCCCGAAGTCGCCCCGCAGGACGGGACGTTCGGGGGCGCAACCCTCCAAGGCGCCGACCTGTTCGACACCTCGGCGGAGGACACCGGACTCGGCAACCGCACCGCCGGGGCCACCGTTCCGACCGTGGTCACCCCGCACCCCGTCGCCGACGTACCGCGCTCGCGCAGCGAAGGACTCGTCGGCAGCCCGCTGTTCTGCCCCGACGAGGACACCGCCGAGCAACTCCCGTACACCGAGGGCCTGTTCGTCGACGACGACACCTTCGTCCTGGAGCGGATCGTCGATCCGGCCGCGGCGCCGCCGGGGACCGGACACGACACCTCCGCGCAGCGGCGCGGCGCCCGGCCGGTGCGGCACGCGTACTACCCCGGGCGCCGGATGAACCTCGGCGTCGTCCTGCTGCCGCTGCGCGTGTTCCTCGGGCTCATCTCCGTATACGCGGGGATGGGCAAGCTGTGCGACCCCGTCTACTTCGACGGCGGCGAGCGCGGCTCGATGGTCAAGTGGCTTCAGTCGCTTGACCCTTGGCCGCTCGCCGAGCCGCTGCGGGACTTCGCCCTGCACCACCCGGTCGGCGCCGGACTCACCATCGCCTTCCTCCAGGTCTTCGTCGGTGTGCTGACCATCCTCGGCCTCTGGCAGCGCTTCGCCGCCGCCATCGGCGCCCTCCTGTCGGCCGCCCTGCTGGTCACCGTGAGCTGGCGCACCGTGCCCGCCTACGACGCGCCCGACATCATCTACCTGGCCGCCTGGTCGCCCCTGATCATCGCCGGGGCGCCGGTCTACTCGGCCGACGGCAGGCTCAGTTCGGAGGCCTGGCGCACCCTCGGCCCGCGTGCCGAACTGTGGGACCTGCGCCGCCGGGTGCTCCGCCGCGGCGCCCTCCTCGCCACCTTCACCGTCGGCCTCACGATGCTCGTCGGCGCCCTGCTCGGCGGGGCCGTGCGCGACGCCGACCGGGTCACCGTCCCCGGCCCCGGCGAGACCCCCCGCAACGAACTCCCCGGCTCCCCGGTGCCCCAGGAATCCCGCAAGAAGCCGCAGAACAAGGAGAGTTCGGGCCCCGACGAGGCGGAAGAGGCTCAGCCGGAAGCGTCCGCCGCCGACCCCACGGAGAACACCGAGGGCTCCGCCGACGAGGCCACGCAGCCCTCCGGCGCCGACGAGCCCGAGCAGGCTCCGCAGCCGGAGGCCCCGCCGCCCGTCCCGCCCGCCGACGGCTCCGGCTCCTCGGACCCCGGCACCGGAACGAGCACCGGGGGCACGGACGGAAGCGCCGACGACGGCAGCGGCAGTGGTAGCGGTAGCGGTGGCGGTGGCGACTCCGGGAGTGGCGAATCGGGTTCGCTGGTGGGCGGGTTGCTGGGTTAGGCGACAGATCCGTTCAGTTCAAGGGCTGTTGGCGAGGAGACTCGTCAACAGCCCTTGTTCTACGTCAAGTTGGGGTGCTGCGAGTTGGGGTGCTGTCAGCACGGTTGGATGCCGTGGCCCCGCACGGCACCTCGGCCGTGAGTACCGTCGGGCCGCCCGCCGGGCTGTCCACCGCGAACCGGCCGTCGAGAGCGGCGACCCGGCGGGCCAGGCCGGTCAGCCCGCCGCCGGTGGGGTCGGCGCCACCGGAACCGTCGTCCCGTACACGGATGTGCAGGGTCCGGTCCTCCTGGACCACCCGTGCGGTCACCCGGGTGGCGCCGGAGTGCTTGGCCGCGTTGGTGACGGCTTCGGCGACCACGAAGTACGCCACCGTCTGCGTACTGGGGGCGAGTTGACCCAGGAGGTCGGTGGTGAGGTCGACCGGGATGCCGGAGCGTTCCGCGACGGATTCCAGTGCCGCGGTCAGGCCCGAGTCGTCGAGGGCGGCCGGATAGACCCGCCAGGCGACCTCCCGCAGTTCGGTCAGGGCCTCGCGGGACTCCTCGTGGGCCTGGCGCAGCAGGGCGTCCGACTTGGCGGGGTCGGTGGCGCGGCGGGCCCGGCCGATCAACATGCCGAGCGCGACCAGCCGTTGCTGCACGCCGTCGTGCAAGTCCCGCTCGATACGGCGCCGTTCGTCGTCCACCGCCTCGATCACCCCGGCACGCGTCGCGGCGAGCTCGCCGATGCGGCGTTCAAGGAGCTGCCGATCGTCGGGACCGAGCCGGTTCCGTAGCAACTGCTCGTCCCAGACGGCGACTTGGCGTACTCCCTGGGCGGAGAGGAACAGCGCGAACAGCCCCGTGAACGCGGTGAGAAGCACCGTGCCGGGGTGGTTCAGGCGGCCGATCACGAACCAGCCCCAGAGCAGGAACGAGGAGTACCCCAGCGACAACAGCACCGTGAGCAGCACCGCGCCGCCGAGCAGCCCGAGCATCCAGCGCACCGCCAGATAGGCCAGCGCCCGGCCCCCGGCACGCAGCCGAGGCACCGGCGTCTCGGTCTCGTGGTACCGCCCGATCCGCCGCTGCTCCCGGACCGCCAGCCACTGCGCGCTCCGGTGCACCCAGGCCCCGTTGCCACTGCCACTGCCGCCGGTGCCTCGGCCCGGGGCGAGCCCCAGCCATCCGCCGCCGACGAGGACGAAGAGCAGCTCCACCGGGGCCGTCAGGGCGCCGAGCAGGACCCCGAGTACGAGCCGGGACCACCGGCGCAGCAGCAGGTTCATGCCGCAGACGCTAAGCCAGCCGCACACCCGGGCGGACTGCGGAAAACCGCAAATCCGGGGTGCGCAGAACCGCGCAGCACCGCGACGCTCGTGGAGTCCGGGTGCGGGGAGCCGGGGAGCGCGGCCGAAGGGCCGGGCGCGGTTACGGGACCCAGGTGCTCAACGTGCCAGTGCCGCAAGCTCCTTGGCCGCTTCGGTGAGGTCCTTGGCGGTGTCGATGGCGCGCCAGTAGGCACCGTGCGGGATGGGGAAACCGGCGAGGCTGCGCTCGCGGGCGAGCCTCGGGAAGGTGGTGCGCTCGTGGTCGCCGCGGTCGGGCAGCAGCGCGGTGAAGGACGCCGAGAAGACGTACACCCCGGCGTTGATCAGATACGGGGACGGCGGCGCCTCGATGAAGTCGGTGATGTGCCCGAAGGCGTCCGTCTCGACGGCGCCCCAGGGGATGCGCGGCCGGGCAAGCGCCAGGGTGGCCTTCGCGTCGCGCTCGGCGTGGAAAGCGGCCATCTCGCGCAGCGAGAAGCGGGTCCAGATGTCGCCGTTGGTGGCGTACCAGGGCCGGTCGGCGTGCGGCAGGTGCGCGGCGGCGAACTTGAGGCCGCCGCCCCGGCCGAGCGGTTCCTTCTCGACCACCGTGGTCACCCGCAGCGGCAGATCCGCCGACTCCAGCCACTCCTGGAGGACTTCCGCGAGGTGCCCGCAGGAGACCACCGCGTCGGTCACGCCCTCCTCGGCCAGCCAGGCGAGCTGGTGGCCGATGATCGGCGTTCCGGTGCCCGGGATCTCCACCATGGGCTTGGGGCGGTCGTCGGTGTACGGGCGCAGCCGCGAGCCCTGGCCACCGGCCAGGACTACGGCCTGCGTGGGACGCGAGGCGGCGTTCGGATCGCTCATGTCCCGCACTGTACGTGGCGCACGCCGGACGGCGGCACTCACGAAGTTGAGCAGGGTGCGTGGCCGCCACGCTCAGCTTCGTGAGTGGCGGCCGTGCCGGTCGGCCGGTTGTGCCCGGGGCGTCAGTCGTCCTGCGCCGCGACCCCGGCGGCGAAGGAGGTGTCGCAGACCGGCCGCGCGTAGGACTGCGCCTTCACGGCGCCGTACTTCTGCACGGCGGCGCGGCCGAGCGAGCGGGCCACCTCCACGCAGTGCCGGGCGAGCGAGGGGCTGCGGTGGATCTCCTCCTGGAGGTGGGTGAGGGCCACACCCGGGTCCTCCTCCTGGAGTTCGAGGAGCAGCCGGTCCCGCAGTACGTCCTGTGGCGCGCGGGAGTCCGCACGGGTGGAGACGTCCGACGCGGAGGTGGTCAGCATCGAATCCGAGCCGCTGCCCGACCAGTTGACGCGGGCGACGGCGAGGGTCCCGGAGAGCACCAGGACGACCGGGAGTACGAGAGCGAGCGTGCGGCCGATGCCGAGGGCAGGGCTGCGACGGTGCTGCGGCTTGTGGAGGCGTGTCACGCCAGCGAGCGTAGCGGGCAGTAGTGATATGGCGACATTTAGTCACTCTGTCGAGCGACGGGAGTCGGGGAAATTGTTCCGCCGTATTGACGGGTTGGGGTGAATCGACCGTTATGGAGGGGTCTTTGGTGGGGGGTGTCGGCGGGTGGGGAGGGGTGACGGGGACGGGGCACGGCGGGACGGGGCGGGCGACGGGGTGACCACGCCGGGCGGGGGCCGGGTGCGGCGGGGTGGGGGTGCGGGAAACGGGACGCCCCCCGCACTGTGGAGTGCGGGGGGCGTGCTGCCGTATTGCAGTGGTGCCGTACTGCCGTAGCGGTGCTGCGGTGCTGCGGTGCTGCGGAGAACGGCGGGATCGTGCGCGTCAGTCGCTGAGGCGCTCGCCGGTGGAGGTGGAGAAGACGTGCGTCTCGCCCGGGCGCGGGACGATGTGCAGTTCGGCGCCCTTCTCCGGGACGTCCCGGCCGCCGACGCGGACCACGAGGTCCTTGTCGGAGCCGCCGACGCGGGCGCTGCCGTAGACGTAGCCGTCCGCGCCCAGCTCCTCGACGACGTTGACCTGGACGGCCAGGCCCGCGGTCTCCGAGCTGTCCTCCTTGGAGAGCGACTTGGCCGCCGCGCCACCGAGCTCGACCACGTCGAAGTGCTCCGGGCGCACGCCGACCGTGACGGTGGTGTCGCCGCGGTCCGCGGCGGCGGCCAGCGCCTCGCGGCTGACCGGCACCACGGAGTTGCCGAACTTCACGCCGCCGTCGGTGATCGGGACCTCGACCAGGTTCATCGCCGGGGAGCCGATGAAGCCCGCGACGAAGAGGTTCGCCGGGCGGTCGTACATGTTGCGCGGCGAGTCGATCTGCTGGAGCAGGCCGTCCTTGAGCACGGCGACCCGGTCGCCCATGGTCATGGCCTCGACCTGGTCGTGGGTGACGTAGACGGTGGTGATGCCCAGGCGCCGCTGCAGCGAGGCGATCTGGGTACGCGTGGAGACACGGAGCTTGGCGTCGAGGTTCGACAGCGGCTCGTCCATGAGGAAGACCTGCGGCTCACGCACGATGGCGCGGCCCATGGCCACACGCTGACGCTGACCGCCGGAGAGCGCCTTGGGCTTGCGGCCCAGGTACTCGGTGAGGTCCAGGATGCGCGCCGCGTCCTCGACCTTCTTGCGGATCTCGGCCTTCGGCACGCCCGCGATCTTCAGGGCGAAGCCCATGTTGTCCGCGACGGTCATGTGCGGGTAGAGCGCGTAGTTCTGGAACACCATCGCGATGTCCCGGTCCTTGGGCGGCAGGTGCGTCACATCGCGCGTACCGATGCGGATCGCGCCGCCGTTCACGTCCTCCAGACCCGCGAGCATCCGCAGGGAGGTCGACTTTCCACAGCCCGAGGGGCCGACGAGGACGAGGAACTCGCCGTCCTCGATGTCGATGTCGAGCCCGTCGACGGCGGGCTTGTCGGCACCCGGGTACACACGGGTCGCCTTGTCGAACGTCACAGTGGCCATGGTTATGGGCCCCCTTCACCGGCAGGAACGTGCCGGACGATCCGAGTAAAGGTGGTCACCACCCCCGAGCCGTAGCGGGCCGGTCGCGAGGACCGGCTGCTCACGCTGAGAGTGGTGTAGTCCAATAGCTTGGACTTGCGGTGACAGTACCCCGGAAGTGCGGGGATGTCAGTAGGGGGCGGCAGGGGAGTACGGAGAGGTGCGGGGGGCGATACGGGGAGGTAGGGAGAGGGGGAACGCGGGGGCCCGTCCGCCGCGCGCCGTCGGTGATCGGGTGTCCGGTCCGCCGGTGGGCCTGGGCTCGTGCTGCCGGTGACCAGGCGTCCCTGCCGTCGACGGTCCTGCCCCGGTGCCGTCGACGGTCCTGCCCCGTGCCGGGAAATCGGTGTGGTCCCGGGAACAGCGGCCTGTGTAAGGTTGGTGCGATCGCCGCGCCGCGGTTCCGCGGGCGCGCTCAGGCCTCCTTAGCTCAGCTGGTAGAGCACCGCTCTTGTAAAGCGAAGGTCGTCGGTTCGAGTCCGACAGGGGGCTCTTGGACCACCTCGGCACACAGCCCCGTCCTCGCAGGTCGTGCGAGGTGCGGGGCTGCCGCTTCCCGGCCGGTGCCCACGCACGCACAGACGTACATGCCGCGCGGTGCCCGAGTCCCTCGGCTACGCCCCCGCCCGCAGCCCACTCCCACCCCGCCGACGCGTACGAAACGCCTGCGGCCCCACCCCCTTCCACCGCCGGAAAGCATGCGAGAACCCGGTGAGGTCGCGATAGCCGAGGCGCCCCGCGATTTCTGCGACCGTGAGGCCGCCGGTGACCAGGAGTTCCTCGGCAAGGTGTTCGCGGACCTCGTCGAGGAGGGTGCGGAAGGAGGTGCCCTCGGCGGCGAGGCGGTGGCGCAGGGTGCGGGCGCTCATGTGCAGGCTCGCGGCGACCCGTTCGGCGTTGGGGGGTTCGGGGAGTTCCACCAGGAGTGCGTCGCGGACCTGGCCGGCGAGTCCGGTACGGGTGTGGCGCCGGGCCAGGAGGTTGCGGCACTCGGTCCGGGTGAGGGCCGCGGTGTCGGCGTTGGCCAGGGGCAGGGGGAGGTCGAGCAGGGCGGGGTCGATGGCGACCGCGTTCTCCGCTGCCCCGAACCGTACGTGCTGGCCGAGTAGTTCGTCGTAGCGTGCCTGGACGTCCGGCGGCGGGGCGGGGAAGGCGAACTCGCTCCGGAGCAGGGTCATCGGTGTCGCGATGATCTCCTGGCGCAGGGTCTGCATCGCGCCCGCGTCCCGCTCGACGAAGAACCGCCGCAGCTCGGGCGGGACGTCGGGCGCCGAGAGGACCAGCAGTATCTCGTCCCTGCCCTCCCGTACGTCCTGCCGCATGTCGATGCGGCAGAAGGAGAAGGTGAGGTCGATGTAGCGCAGCCCGACCTCGATCGCGCTGCGCAGGGTGGGGCTGCTGAGGAGGGCGAAGCCCCAGATGCCGTAGGCGGTGAGCCGGTACCGGATGCCGATCTCCAGGCCGAGCCCCGGCGGGTCGCCGAGCGCGTCGAGCAGGTTGCGGACCACCGTGAACTCCTGCTTCGCGCTGATCTCCCTCGTGGGATCGAGGTACGGCAGGTCATCGCCGAGGTCGGCACCGTCGAGGTGCTCTTCAACAACGCCGGTGTGGTCCGGGGCAACAAGTACTTCTGGGAGACCGACAGTGTGCGGGACACCCGGTTCACGATCGACATCAACACCCTCGCGCCGATGTTCACAGCCCGGGAGTTCCTGCCCGGCATGATCGCCTCCGGTACCGAGTGCCGGATCATCAATATGGCCTCCGCCGCGGGACTGACGTCCAACCCGCGCACCGCGGCCTACTGCGGCTCGAAGTGGGCCGCGGTCGGCTGGTCCGACTCGGTCCGGCTGGAGCTCGCCCAGGCCGGGCACCGGCACGTCAAGGTGACCACGGTCTGCCCGTACTACATCAGGACCGGCATGTTCGAGGGCGCCAAGGCCGCGCCGTTCCTGCCGCTGCTCGACCCGCGGTACGTCGTCGACACCGTGTGGAAGCGGATGAAGAAGGGCGACGCCTTCGTCGTCCTGCCCAGGACCGTTCTCCTGAACGAAGTCGCCAAGGGGCTGCTTCCGGTCGGGCTGCGGGACTTCGTCATCGGCCGCGTCTTCGGCGTCCACCGCACCATGGAGAACTTCTCCGGCCGCGCCGAGCAGCAGAAGTAGTCGGAGGAAGCGCCGGAGGAAGAGTCGGAGGAAGAGCCGGAGGAAGAGTCGCAAACGTCCGAGCCGGTACGAAAGGAAGAGCATGATGGCCACGGCCACCACACCCCGCTACTACCGGGACCAGCAGGCATGGCGTGACCTGCGGCGGTACCTACCGGAGCGCCTCCGGCTGACCGACGCGGCCGCGCCCCGGGAGGAGTTCTGGGACTGGCGCGGTCACCAGGTCCACCTCGACCGTTACCGCGACGCGGACGCACCGGCCAAGGTGATCCTGCACCACGGAGTCGGTACCAACGGGCGGCAGATGACGCTGATCCTGGGCGCCCGGCTCGCCGCGCGCGGTTTCGAGGTCGTCGCGCTGGACAACCTCGGCTACGGGATGACGGGGGTCAGGCCCGGCACCACCCCCTCGTACGACGACTGGGTCGATCTCGTCGTCGACTTCGTGGCCCACGAGCGGTCGGGCGACGACCGCCCGGTCGTGCTCTACGGCCTCAGCGCGGGCGGCATGCTCACCTACCACGTCGCGGCGAAGGCGCCCAAGGGCAGTCTGAGCGGCATCGTGGGCATGACCTTCCTGGATCAGCGCATCCAGCGGGTACGCGACGAGACCGCGCACGACCTGGTCGGCGCCCGGCTCGGCATTCCGCTCATGAGCGCGCTCGCCGGGACCCCGGCCGGCCGGATCAAGGTGCCGATGAGTCTGGCGGGCAAGATGAGCGCACTCGCCAACAACCGCGAGGCGATGCGGAAGGTCCTCCTCAAGGACCGTACGGCGGCGGCCACTTGGGTCTCGTTCCGTTTCCTCGCCTCGTACGGCACCTACACCCCGGCCGTCGAGCCGGAGGACTTCGACGCCTGCCCGGTCCTGCTCACCCAGCCCGCCGAGGACCGCTGGACGCCCCTGCACCTGAGCGAGCTCGTGCTGTCGCGGATCACCAAGGTCCCGGTGACCACGGTGATGCTCGACAACGCCGGGCACCTGCCGCTGGAGGACCCGGGGCTGCGGCAGATGGAGGACGCGATCGCCGACTTCGTGACGAGGTGCGGCGGTTCCTGACCGGCGCTGCGGCCCACACCCCCGGGTGGGCCGGCGCCCGAGAGCGGCGACGGGGTACCCGTATGCCCCGGCGCCGCTCTCACCTCCCCTTCGTCAGCAGGTGCAGGAGCGTCACCACCGCGACACCGACCAGGAGCGCGGTGCCGAACGTACGCGACTTCGCGAGGGTTCCCCTGCGTCCGGCCCCCTCGAACTCACCGCGCGAAGGGGCCATTTGGGCGTGCGTACGGGAAGTCGTTCCGCTTCCCGCGCGCCGCCTTCCGTGAGAAGTCCGGTGCGGCGTACAACCGAACCCCCCACATGTTCGTCACACAATCGCCGCCCCCTCATCACAGAAGGCACAGGGGAACTCAGATGAGACGCATAACCATCGCCGCCGCGCTGCTCACCGCCACGCTGACCGTGACCGCCACGGCCTGCTCCGGCGACGATGACGAGGTCACCACCAAGCCCGACACTCGCTCGGCCGACAGCGGCACGGCCAAGGACGAGGCCGAGAAGGACAAAGGCGGGAACGCTTCGGGCGCGAAGGACTCCGGCGCGAAGGATTCGGGCGAGGCGGACAAGGACGAGACCGGGCAGGACGCCGAGGAGGCCGAGGACGCCGACAAGCCGCAGGTCGCGGCGGTCGGTGACACCATCACCGTCAAGGGCTTCGAGAACGGCGAACAGCTCGCGGTGACCGTGAAGAAGTTCCTCGACCCCGCGAAGGGTGCGGACGAGTTCAACCAGCCCCAGTCCGGCAAGAAGTGGGTGGCCGCGCAGTTCGAGCTCAAGAACACCGGCACCAAGGTCTACGCGGACAGCCCCGGCAACGGCGCGCAGGTGGCCGACGTCCAGGGGCAGCGCTTCGATGCCTGGTTCGGCGAGATCTCCGCGGGGCCCTCGATGACCTCGGACGCCAATGTCCCGCCGGGTGAGAAGGCCCTCGGCTGGATCGTCTTCGAGATCCCCACCTCCTCGAAGATCACCACCGTGCAGTTCGCGATGAACTCCGGCTTCGCGCAGCAGACGGGGCAGTGGAAGGTTTCTTGAGCGGGGCGGTGGGCGTGGGCGGTTGAGGGCGTACGCCTTCAACTCGCCCGGCCCTACGACAGGGTGAGGTCCTCCCGCGTGAGCGCCGCCACCCCGCTCAGGTCCCGGTCGACCGCGTCCGCGCTGTCGACGGCGTCCGCACTGCTCCAGCGGCCGAGCGCCATTTCGGCGGTGATGCCGGGGCCGAATCCGGCGAGAAGTCCGCTGGCCCGGTGCGGGGCGCCGCCCTCCTCGAACAGGCGGCGCAGGGCGTCCAGGACGGTGGCGCTGGCGATGTTGCCGTACTGGGTCAGCGTGGCCTTGCTGAACCGGAACGCCTTCGCCGGGATGCCGAGGATCCGTTCGAGGTCGTCGAGGATTCTCGGTCCGCCCGCGTGCACGATGTAGAAGTCCAGTGCGGAGGCGTTCCAGCCGTGCAGTTCCGCGAGGGAGCGCAGTGCGGGCGCGAGGGCCTCCATGGTGCCCGGCACACGCTTGTCCAGCAGGAAGTGGAATCCGGTCTCGCGGACGTCGTAGGCGATCCAGGATTCGGTGCCGGGCACCAGGTAGGAGCCGTTGCGTTCCAGGCGGACGCCGGTGCCGCCCTGTCCGCGTACCACCGTGGCGGCCACCGCGTCGCCGAACAGGCCGTTGGACAGGAGGGAGCCGACGCCGAGGTCGGTGGGCTGGTAGCAGAGCGAGCAGAACTCGCAGGCCACGATCAGTGCGTTGGACTCCGGGTAGCTGGTGCAGAAGTCGTGGGCGCGGTTGATCGCCGCGCCGCCCGCGGCGCAGCCGAGCTGGGCGATCGGCAACTGCCGTGTGGTGGGGGCGAATTGCATGGTGTTGATCAGCCACGAGGTCAGCGACGGCATCATGAAGCCGGTGCAGGAGACGTAGATGATGACGCCGATGTCCGAGGCGCCCACTCCTGCGTTGCGCAGCGCCTCCTCCACGACCGCCGGGACGCGCGCCTTCGCCTCCTCCTCGTAGGCCTTGTTGCGCGCGGCGAAGCCCGGGTGCCTCAGGGTCTCCTCGATCGGCCGTACGAGGTGCCTGGTCCGCACTCCGGTGTTCTCGATCAGGCGTAGTGCCAGGGGCAGTTGAGGATGGTCGGTATGCCGTCTGCGGGCCAGGCCGAGGGTTTCCTCCAGCGTGATCACATGCTCGGGCACGGATACCGACGGTTTGCACAACGTCGCCATGAAACGTCAACTCTCCCGAACGGTACGGAGTCAGATTCTGGTGAGGGTGGCCAGCCAGGCCGGGAAGACGCCCGGGGCAAACGTGGCGTGCAGGTCGACGGGCTCGATCGTGTCGGTCCGCCAGCCGTCGGCGAACGCGTCCTCGATCTCCTCCCGCGAGACCTTCCGCGTGGGGCTGTCCACGGTGAGGCGGTCGCTGAAGCACATCAGGAAGAGGCTTCCGCCGGGCCGGAGCACGGTGTGCAGACCGGCGACGAAACGCGCGCGCTCCTCGTCGCCGAGCATGTGGAACAGCCCGCAGTCCAGGATCGTGTCGAAGGATTCCCCGAGCGCGGGCAGGCTCAGCGCGTCGTGCAGCAGGAAGCGTGCCACCAGGCCGCGGTCGCGCGCCTTCTCGTCCGCCTGCTCCAGCGCCCGCGGCGCGAGATCGATGCCGGTGGCCGTCAACTCCCGCTCCGCGCACATGAGTACGTGCTCACCGGTACCGCAGCCGACGTCCAGTACCCGGCCCCGGAGCGCACCCGCCTCGGCCAGCGCGAGGAACGCGGGCTGCGGACGGCCGATGTCCCACGGCGGCGGGGTGGCGTAGAGATCGTCGTGCTTCTCCCACCGCGCGCCGGAGGCGAATTGGACACCATTCATCTGTCTTCTCCAGAACTCATGTGTGTACGAGGTCAGTTGGATCTGCTTATGGACTCATTGCCGGTTCCCGCAGGCCAGTTGAGCGGGCCCAGGATCAGCCGGACCGCCAGGTCACCGGCAGCTTCACCGGGCCACGGAACGCCCCGCCGGAGGCCCACCGCACCTGCTCGGACACGACCGACAGTGCGTGCGGCTGCTCGGCGAGGGCGCCGACCAGGGCTTGCAGGGCGAGACGTCCGAGGGGCGCGGCGGGGCAGTGGTGCGGGCCGTAGCCGAAGGTCAGATGCCGTTTCGCGCGGCGGTCGATGTCGACGCGGTCGGGGTCCTCGTACACCGCCGGGTCGCGGTTGGCGGCGACGTAGGACGAGTAGACCGTGCTCCGCGGCGGGATGACCGATCCGCCGACCTCCACCGCGCAGGACGTCACGCGCGGGCCGCCGCCCGCGGCGCCGATGATCGGCATCACGCGGAGGAGTTCCTCGACCGCCGCCGGGACCATGTGGGGCTCCGCGCGCAGGCGCCCGAGCAGTCCTTCCTCGGTGAGCAGGAGGTAGGCGACCTGGGCGGCGGAGAAGCGCATCGCGGAGAACTGGTGGAACTGGACCGCCACGCCCAGGAGTTCCCCGCGTGTGACCAGTCCGTCGTCCTCGGCGCGGATGAGATGGCTGATCACGTCGTCGCCGAGATCGTTCCGCCGCAGTTCGACGAGGGCGGCGATGTTGTCGATGACCGCGTTCTTGGCCGTCATCGTGCAGTCGTGGTCGTGCGCGCCGGAGAGGAACCGGCGCGTCCAGCCGATGACGCGCGTCCGGTGACTCGCCGGGATCCCCACCACGTCGTGGACCAGACCGTCGGACAGCGGTTTGAGGACCTCCGCGACGAGATCGGCGGGCCGCTCCCGTTCGAGCATCTTCGCCAGCAGGTCCTTGGCCGTACGCTCCGCCCCCGCCCGCCGCTTCTCCATGGCCTTCGCACCGAAGACCGCCGCCACCGCGCTGCGCAGCCGGGTGTGGTCGGGCGGGTCGGTGCGGGTGAGCCAGGTGTCCTCCGCGATGAGGCTGGGGGCCATGCGCGCCACGTCGACCCGGGTGCCGCGGCGGAAACGTTCGTCGGCGGTCACCTTGACGACGTCCGCGTACTTGCCCGCGAGCCAGGCCGGGCCCTCGCCGTACGGCAGGCGCATCCGCATCGGGGTGGGGTGCCGTACGGAGGCGGCGAGCAGGGGGTCGAAGTCGAGTCGTTCGAGGCCCTGGGCCGGGGCGCCGATGCCGTCCTCGGCGGGGGCGGCGGCGTAGGGGCAGGTGCCGGTCTGCGGTGTGTCTGTCTGCGGTACGTCGGTCTGCGGGGTGCTCGTCTGCGGAGAGGCGGTCATGCCGTCGCCCGGGTGGAGTCGCCGGATGCCAGGCGGGTGGCGATGAGCAGGCCGTTCGAGGAGACGGTGTCCACCGGCAGCCGCTCGGGCTCGCTGAACCCGGCCTCGACCAGCCAGGCGGCGTACTCGGCGGCCGTGTAGTTGCGGCCCACCGTGTTCACCAGCATGTTGAGGCTCATCATCGCGGCGTCGTACGGCCCGGACTTGTCGTCGTCGACGAGCAGTTCGTTGATGATGATCCGCCCGCCCGGAGCCAGCGCACGGTGGGCCTTGCGCAGCAGGGACCGGCACTCCTGGGGCTGCCAGTCGTGCAGGATCATGGAGAGGAAGACGGTGTCGTAGCCCTCGGGCAGTTCCCGGGTGAGGAAGTCGCCGGGGATCGCGGAGACGCGGTCGCGCAGGTCGGCCTCGTCGATCTTCGCCTCCGCCAGCTCGCAGACGGCGGGCAGGTCGTAGACGCCGATCTCCAACTGCGGGTTCTTCCGGGCGAATTCGATGGCGTACGCGCAGATGCTGCCGCCGACGTCGAGCAGCCGCTTGCTGTCGGACAGGTCGAGTACGCCCGCGATCACGGAGGCCGAGTGGCGGGAGAGCGAGTGCATGGCGCCCTGCATCATGCGGACCCGCTCGGGGTCGGACTCGAACGCCGTCTTCTGGGCGGCCGGGTCCCAGGTCACCGGCTGGTTGGACCGGACGGCTTCGTCGAGTCGGCCCCAGCCGTCGTACGAGCGGCGGTTCACCTGGTGGATGAAGCCGCCGAAGTACTGCTCCTTGCCCTTCACCAGGAACGCGTCGGCGACCGGGGCGTTGCCGAACGTGCCGTCCCGTACTTCGAGCAGGCCCAGCGAGGCGTTCGCGGTGAGCAGCATCTCGACCGGACGGCGCGCGCAGCCCAGGTGGTCGGCCACCTCGCGCACCGTCAGGGGCCCGCGCTCGGCGAAGAGCGTGAAGAGGTCGAAGTCGTGGGCGACCGCGAGCGCCTTGAACGCCCAGGGGCCCATGCACATTTCGAGAAGGCCGCGCGGCGACTCGGTTGTCTGCGTGAACACGTCGTTGATCTCCTGACAACTCTCGTGAGGGAAGAACTGGTTGCCCACGTCGGCGCGCGGCACTGGGCGCACCGGATCAGGCCTTTCGCGTAGGGCTGCGAACCAGCGCCGTGAACGAGGGCCGTATTCGAATGGCTGAACACTTGGTGGGGAACCGTCTGGATAATTGCCGTTACCTCCGCATATTCATGCGGCATGGTTGGCGATTCACCCGGATGCCCGGGGCGCGGAGATGTGCCAAGGGGCGCGAGGGATGCGGAGAGACAGATGTGCGCCGGGCGGAAGCGCCCGGCGCACACGGGAGTTGGGCCCTGATCGGGACTGGTGGGCCTGGTCAGGACCGGCGAGCTCGGTCAGCCCTGCTGCTCGGTGATGTCGACCATCCATGTGATGCCGAACTTGTCGGTGCACATGCCGAAGACATCGCCCCACATCTGCTTGTCCAGGGGGACGCTCACCGTGCCGCCGTCGGACAGCTTCTCCCAGTAGCCGCGCAGGTCGGCCGCGTCGTCGCCGCTCACGCTCACCGTGATGTTGTTGCCCTGCGTGCTCTCCATGCCGGGCGGGCTGTCGGCGCCCATCAGCGTGAAGCCCTTCGGGGTCTCAAGCATGGCGTGCATGATCTTGTCGTCGTAGCCGGGAGGCGCCTCGGGGCCGACGCTGCCGTAGGTGTTGAGGGACAGTTCGCCGCCGAAGATGCCCTGGTAGAACTCCATGGCTTGCTTCGCGTCGCCGGAGAAGCTGATGTACGGGTTGAGGCGAGAGGCCACTTTCGGTCCTTTCGTGACGGTATGTCGGGTGTGCGGCAGCCTATGCGCGGTGGGGGCGGAGGGGCGGCAGACCGGTGGCAGCGGGTCGGAGGGCGGGGCGGCGGACAGGGCGGCGGTCACCGAGCGTCAACTGCTCCCGTGCGGCCGTCCGTTGAGCCGGCCGAGCGTATTCGGTCACCGTCGTCCCCCGTATCCCGTAGTAACTCTGGACACCGCTTGACATGCGTCTGACAATCACGCTGATTCACCTTTCCCCCACAAGGTCGAAGCGAGGTCGTCGTGAAGAAACTTCTCTACGGGTCCGTCGTGGCGCTCACCGCCACCGCGGCCGCGGTACTGGGAGCCGGGCCCGGCGTGGCCACCGGCTCGGACGGTGACAGCGGCGGTCGCGGCAGCGCGGGCAGCAGCGCCGCCGCCGGCGACCACGCCGCCTACGTCTACCGGATCGCCGACGGGGCGAAGCTCCCGCCCGCACAGCTCGCCACGTTCGACCTCCTGGAGGACCGCGACGGGAACGACCTGTTCGTACTCGGCGACGCGCGTACCGCCGCGACGCTGAAGGACGCCGGTCTGAAGGCCACCCTGGAACAGCGGATGGCGGCGGCTCCCAAGGAGTCGCCCAAGCGCAGCGGCCAGGCCCCGCACCTGACGCGCAAGGTCGCCGAGGAGACGTACTACGGCGGCTACCGCACCGTGAACGCCCAGTACGCGCACCTGGACAAGGTCGCGCAGGACCACGCCGACCTGGCCACCGTGGTCGACTTCGGCGACTCGTGGCGCAAGTCCAGCGGCGCGCAGAACGGCTACGACCTCAAGGCGATCTGCCTGACCAAGAAGGGGGACGGCGACTGCGAGCTGAAGCCCGGTTCGACGAAGCCGCGCTTCCTCGTCCAGGCCCAGGTGCACGCCCGCGAGCTGACCACCGGCGAGATGGCCTACCGGTGGATCGACCACCTGGTGAACGGCTACGGCAAGGACGAGACCGTCACCAAGCTGCTCGACTCGCGTGAGATCTGGGTGGTGCCGATCGGCAACCCGGACGGCGTGGACATGGTCCAGCAGGGCTTCATGGGCGGCAGCTCCGGCCTGCAGTGGCACCGCAAGTCCGCCAACGACACCGGGAGTCCGTCCGGCGGCTGCGCCGAGAACTCCTTCTCCGGCGACGGCATCGACCTCAACCGCAACAACTTCAGCCACTGGGGCGGCCCGGGCACCAGCTCCGACCCGTGCAATCAGACCTTCAAGGGCCTGTCCTCGGAGTCCGAGGTCGAGAACAAGGCACTGCACGGCCTGTACCGGAACCTGTTCCCGGACACCCGCGCCGAGGGCGACGGCACCGCCGCCGACGCCGGCACCAAGGGCATGTTCGTCACCATGCACAGCTACTCGAACATGGTCCTGTTCCCCTGGGGCGCCGGGCAGTCCACCGGCAACGACGCCGCCCTGCGCGCCATGGGCAAGGAAATGGCCACCCTCGCGGGCGGCTGGGAGTACGGCCAGCCCGGCGAGATCCTCTACGAGGTCAGCGGCTCGCACGACGACTCGCTCTACGACGACCTCGGCGTCCCGAGCTTCACCTGGGAGGTCGGCCCGAGCGGCGGCACCTGCGGCGGCTTCCACCCGAAGTACACCTGCCAGGACGGCTTCTGGGACCAAGTCAAGCCGATGCTGACCTACGCGGCGGAGAAGGCGGAGGCGCCGTACGGGTCCTGAGGTGACCGATGAGGCCGAGGTGACCGAGTGACCGAGTGACCGAGGGGCGCGTACGGGCTTTCCGTGCGCGCCCCTCGTGCCGTTCGGTCGGCTCGGTCCGTTCGGTCCGGTCCGTCCTCAGGCCATCCCCGACAGCGCCCCCGCCTCGCCCTCTCCGTCGTGCTTCGGTGCCTGGCGGGTGACGAGGGTGCCCGCGACGACGGCGGCCAGGAGCAGGACTCCCGAGGCCCACCACAGGGCGACGGTGTAGCCGTGGACCACGCCCTCGCGTGCGATCTCCCGGCCGACGCGGCGCCGCTCGGCGGGGTCGGCGGGCAGATGGGCGGCGATCCAGTGGCTGGAGGTGGTGGTGGCGATGGTGTTGAGGAGCGAGGTGCCGATCGAACCGCCCACCTGCTGGGCCGTGTTGACGGTCGCCGAGGTCACCCCGGAGTCCTGCGGGCGTACCCCCTGGGTGGCGGTGGCCATCACCGGCATGAAGGTCAGACCCATGCCGAGGCCGATCAGGAGCATCGGCGGCAGGACGTGGCTCGTGTAGTCGCTGTGCACCGTGAGCCGGGTGAGGAGGGCGAGCCCGGCGGAGCCGAGGAGCATGCCGGGGACCATGAGCATGCGCGGCGGGACGTGGTGCAGCAGCCGGGCGCTGATCTGGGTGGAGCCGATGATGATGGCCGCCGTCATGGGCAGGAAGGCGACGCCGGACTTCAGCGGCGAGTAGCCGAGGATCGTCTGCAGGTAGAAGGTCATGAACAGGAACAGGCCGAACAGGCCGATCATGGCGAGGGCCATGGTCAGGAAGCTGCCCGCGCGGTTGCGGTCGCGGATGATGTGCAGCGGCAGCAGCGGGTTGCGCGCCCTGGTCTGCCACCACACGAAGCTCGCGAGCAGCACGGCCGCCGTGCCGAGCAGCCCGAGCACCAGGCCGTCCGACCAGCCGTGCGACTCGGCCTCGCTGAAGCCGTAGACCAGGCAGACCAGACCGCCGCAGCCGAGCAGCACTCCGGGTACGTCGAGGCGTGCCTCGCGGTGGCCGGGCCGGTCGTGCAGCAGGGTCACCGCGCCGAGGGCGGCGATGGCCGCGATCGGGATGTTCACGTACAGGCACCAGCGCCAGTCGAGGTACTCGGTCAGTACGCCGCCCATGATCAGGCCGATCGCCGCGCCGCCGCCCGCGATGGCGCCGTAGATCCCGAAGGCCTTGCCGCGTTCCTTGGGGTCGGTGAACGTCGTGGTGAGCAGGGACAGCGCGGACGGCGCGAGGACGGCGGCGAAGGCGCCCTGCAAGGCGCGCGCGCCGAACAGCATCCCCGCGCTGCTGGCCGCCCCGCCGATCGCCGAGGCGGCGGCGAAGCCGATCAGTCCGAAGACGAAGGTGCGTTTGCGGCCGACGTAGTCGGCGATACGGCCACCGAGCAGCAGCAGTCCGCCGAAGGCGAGCGTGTAGGCCGTGATGACCCACTGCCGGTTGCCGTCGGAGATGCCCAGCTCGCGCTGGGCCGAGGGCAGCGCGATGTTCACGATCGTGGCGTCGAGCACCACCATGAGCTGCGCGAGCGCGATGACGACCAGCGCCCACCAGCGGTGGACGTCCTGGGTGGGCTGCGGTGCTTGCTCATCCGTTCGAGTGGCAGACACACGGACAGGACAACACGGGACGGTACGGGGCGCATCCGGGGATGCGGGGCCTGGTCGGGGTGGCGGGGAGGGAGCCTTTCGGAGGGGGTCCCGAGGGGCGGGAGGGAGTCCGGAGGGGGCCCGGTGGGGGTTCGGTGGGAGTCCGGAGGCGCCCCTCCGGTGGGGGTCCGGAGGCGCCCCTCCGGTGGGGGTCCGGAGGGGCGGGCGGCTGGGTCAGCTGCGTGACGGGTCGGTGTCCGGTTCCGGTGTGGACTCCGGTCGCGGCCCCGGTTCCAGGACGACCTTGCCGACGGTCGCGCGGTGCTCCAGGTCGTGGTGGGCGCGGGCGGCCTCGGCGAGGGGGTAGCGCTGGACGGCGGGGCGCAGGCGTCCGGCGGCGCCGTGGTCGAGGGCGCGCAGTTCGAGGGTGCGGATCGGGTTGTCGGTGCCCGTGAGGCTCAGCATCTTCGGGCCGAGCACCTGCTCGGAGGTGATGCCGCGGGCGCTCAGGTACTCCTCGTCGAGCGCGAGCCCGGCGTCCTCGGCGCCGATGCCCTCGGCGGACCAGCCGAAGACCAGATGCCGCCCGCCGGGTACGAGCAGGTCGACGGCGGCCCGTGCGGCGTCCCCGCCGACACCGTCGTAGAGGAGGGTCACGCCGCTGGTGCCCAGTTCGGCGCGCAGTTCGCGCGGCCACTCGGGCCGGGTGTAGTCGACGGCGATGTCGGCGCCGTTCGCCGCCACGAGCGCCGTTTTACGGGGCCCGCCCGCGAGGCCGACCACCCGCGCCCCGGCGTTCTTCGCGTACTGCACGAGCAGCGTGCCGAGCCCGCCGGCCGCCGCGGGCACCAGGACCACGTCGTCCGGGCCGGGCTCGGCGAACTGCACGATGCCCATGGCGGTCCGCCCGGTGCCGATGAGGGCGACGGCCCCCGCCGGGTCGAGGCCGGACGGGATCTCGTGCAGCCGGTCCGCCTCGGTGACGGCCAGCTCGGCGTAGCCGCCCGGGGCGAAACCGAGGTGCGCGACGACCTGCTTGCCGAGCCAGGACGGGTCGGTCCCGGCACCGAGCCCGGTCACGGTTCCGGCGATCTCACGGCCGGGAATCGTGGGCAGCTCCGGCAGTTGCGGGAGCGGCCCCCGCACACCGCTACGGATCGCCGTGTCGAGCAGGTGCACACCTGCGGCGGCCACGGTGACCAGGACCTGCCCGGGACCCGGCTCGGGGTCGGCGACCCGCTCGTGGCGGAGGTTCTCGGCGGGACCGAAGTCGTGGAGCCTGATCGCGTACATGTCCGGTTCTCTCCGTCCGTGCTGCTTCACTTCACTGCTCTTCTCTTGCCGGAACAACTGTTCAACCTCAAGTTCGGTTCAGGTCAAGGCCTTTCGGGGCCGGGGCATTTGGCGAGCCGGGGCGTTGTCAGTGGCGGGGTGCACCATGGCGGCATGGAACGGGTAAGGCGGTGAGGCAATGACGGATGAGAAGACGGAAGGGAAAACGGCGAAGGCGGGGAAAGTCGTGAAGGTCGTGAAGGCGGCCCGGCGGCCCGAAGTGCGGATTCCGCCGCTCGTCGGTTTCGCGGAGGGCGCGCTGCGGCCCGACGGGGACTACGACGGGGTCGACTTCGCCGGACTCGACCTCTCCGGCCAGGACGGCGGCGGCGCGCGCTTTTTGGACTGCGCGCTCACCGACTGCGGTCTGGACGAGACCCGGCTGCGCAAGGCGCGTCTGATCGACTCGCGTCTCACCGGCGTACGGGGCGTCGGTACGGACCTGGCGGAGGCGGGCCTCCGGGACGTCGAAGTGGGCGAACCGCGCCTGGGGGGCGTCCAGTTGCACGGTGCCTCGCTGGAGCGCGTGTGGCTGCGCGGCGGCAAGCTCGACGTCCCGAACCTGCGCGGCGCCCGCCTGCGCGACGTCGTCTTCGAGGGCTGCGTACTGGTCGAGCCGGACTTCCAGGGCGCCACCCTGGAACGCGTCGAGTTCGTCGACTGCGTACTGCGCGACGCCGACTTCACCGCCGCCCGCCTCACCGACGTCGACCTGCGCACGGCAGCGGAACTCGGCATCGCCCGCGGTGTGGAATCCCTCTCGGGCGCCGTGGTCAGCCCCACCCAACTCCTGGACCTGGCACCGGTGTTCGCGGCGCAGTTGGGGGTGCGGGTGGCGGAGGCCTGACGAAGGAGGGGGAGGGGCCGAGGGGGCGGGCCCAGAGAGGCGCGCCGACTCGGAGTCAGACGCGCGGGAAGCGTGCCTGGAGGTCCCAGATCGCCGGGTTCTCGCCGAGGTCCTCGTGCAGGTCGCACAGATCGGCGAGGACGTCCTGGAGGAAGTCCCGGCTCTCGCGGCGGAGTTCGGCGTACGCGAAGCTCAGCGCGGGCTCGTCGGCCGGGGCGAAGTCCGCCTCGATGTCGACCCAGCCGAAGCGCCGCCGGAAGTACAGCCGGTCGCTCGACTCGGTGAAGTCGAACTCCGCGTACTGGGGCCGGGCCGCGCGGCTGCCCAGGGGATCCCGGTCGAGTTGCTCGACGATGTCGCACAGCGCCCAGGCGAAGTCGAGTACGGGCACCCATCCCCAGGCTGTGGACAGTTCCCGGTCCGCCTTGGTGTCCGCGAGATAGACGTCGCCCGAGAAGAGGTCGTGGCGCAGGGCCCGTACGTCGGCGCGGCGGTAGTCGGTCTGCGGAGGATCCGGGAACCGGGTGGAGAGGGCGTAGCCGATGTCGAGCACGTCGACGATGGTCGCATGTGTGCGGGCGGGCTTCGCACGGAGTACCGGGACGGGCGGCACGGGCCGGCGGCCGGAGTGCCGGGACGGGCGGCAGGGACCATCGGCCGGAGTCGACGCCGCGCGGCGCCTCGGGGGCGCCCTTACGATCCTGACGTGCACCGACGCCCGCAGACCAAGGCCGGAGAGGCCCGCAACCTGACGTCCGCGCGGACCCGCCGTTCGCCCTCCGGACGTGCCCTGCTCGCCGTACTCGTCCTGCTCGGTTCCTCGGCGGGGCTGAGCGCGTGCGGGGGCGGGGCGAGCGGGAGCGACCGGGTCAAGGCGCGGGCGGGGGCCGCCGGGGTGGGGGACCCGTATCTGCCGCAGGCCGGGAACGGCGGCTTCGACGTGCTGCACTACGCGCTGAAGCTCGACTGCACGCCCCGGGTGAACGAGCTGCGCGCGAAGGCCACCGTCAGGGCCCGCGCCGAGCACGATCTGCGCTCCTTCCATCTCGACCTGCGCGGGCTGCGGGTCGAGGAGGTACGGGTGGACGGCGAGCGCGCCCGCTTCAGCCGCCGGGGCCAGGAGCTGACGGTCCGCCCGGCGGCGCCGATCCCCCGCGGGGACCGGTTCACCACCGAGGTCCGCTACTCCGGCACGCCCCGCACGCTCACCGACAAGGACGGTTCCGAGGAGGGCTGGGTCCGTACCGAGGACGGTGCCGTGGTCCTCGGTGAGCCGGTCGGCAGCGCGGTCTGGTTTCCGGGCAACCACCATCCCGGCGACAAGGCCTCGTACGACATCGAGGTCACGGTGCCCAAGGGCCTGACCGCCGTGTCCAACGGCGAGCTGCGCGGCCGCAGCGGGGACCCGGACGGGCGGACCACCTTCCGCTGGCGCAACCGCGAGCCCATGCCGAGCTATGCCGCGACCGTGGCCATCGGGGACTTCACCATGAAGGCGTACCCGATCCGACTCGGGAAGCGGACCGAGGGCGGCGCGGCCCCGCGCGTACTGCGCGCCTGGACCGCGGTGGACCCGGCCACCGGCCCGGCCGGGGAGGCATCGATGCGCCGGCTGCCCGAGGTACTCGAGTGGGCGGAGCGGAACTTCGGGCCGTATCCGTTCGCCACGACCGGCGGCATCGTGGAGCGCGTGGGCGACGCCTCGTACGCGCTGGAGACCCAGACACGGCCCGTGTACCCGGGGCCGCCCGACGTCCTGCTGCACGTGCACGAGATCGCGCACCAGTGGTTCGGGAACAGCGTCAGCCCCAGGTCGTGGCGGGACATGTGGCTCAACGAGGGCTTCGCCACGTATGCCGAGTGGCTGTGGCAGGAGGACTTCGACGGGATCAGCGCACAGGAGTCCTTCGAGGCGGTCCACGACGGCAGTTACTTCGAGACCGCCGACGAGGCGGTCAACCTCTGGAAGTTCCCGCCCGCCCGGCCGTCCGGCCCCGACCACCTCTCCGACGCGCCCTCCTACGAGGGCGGGGCGATGGTCCTGCACCGGGTCCGGCAGGTCGTGGGCGAGAGCACCTTCCGCGCCCTGCTCACCGGCTGGCCCGCGGCGCACCGCCACGGCAACGCGGACACCGCCCAGTTCACGGCGTACGTGGAGAAGCTGGCGGGGCCCGGGGCCCGCGCGGAACTGCGCGAGGTCTGGAAGCGGTGGCTGTACGGGAAGGGCAAACCGAAGCTGCCGGAGTGAGGCACCGCCCCTGTCGCCGAAGCACCTGTCGCGGAGGTCGTCCTCAGAGTTCCTTGCGCAGGACCGTGCACGGGCGGCCGTGGGCGCGGTCCGCGCGGTGGCCGAGGACCCGGTAGTCGAGGGCGGTCCAGAAGGCCAGGGCGGCGGGGTTGTTGTCGAGTACGGCCAGGCGCAGGCCGGTGCGGCCGGTGGCGCGGTAGTGATTCTCGGTCCAGGTGGCCAGGTGGCGGCCGTAGCCCGCGCGCTGCTCCCTGCCGTGCACGAGGAGCAGGCCGATCCACGGGTCCGGGTCGTCGGCGGGCTCGGGATGCGTGTCGAGCGTGAGGGCGAAGGCGACCAGGCGTCCGGCGCTGCGGGCGAGCAGCGCACCGGCGCCGGGCCGGGCGAGTTCATCGGCGAGCGCGGTCGCGAGCTGGTCCGGGGTGATCCGGTCCGGGTCCGGGAAGTCACCGCTGAGCGCGAAGAACTCGCTGTTCGAGGCGTAGAGCGCGGTGAGTTCGGTCAGCAGCTCGCCGGGCAGGGCGTGTTCCGCGGGCGACAGCGGTTCGACGATCATGCGGACACGGTAGGGCCGGGAGGGGCCGCGTACGGGACGCGACCGGGGCGGCGTACGGCGAAAAGGTGCGGCGGGGGTACGGAACCGAAGTCCCGTACCCCCGCCGAAAACCGGCGCTACGTCGGACGCCGCATCCGCGGTCCCGCGTACGTCGGAGAGTGACCCGGCGTCCGTCAGACGTTGACGCCGAAGTCCTGGGCGATGCCCGCGAGGCCCGCGGCGTAGCCCTGGCCGACGGCGCGGAACTTCCACTCGGCGCCGTTGCGGTACAGCTCGCCGAAGACCATGGCGGTCTCGGTGGCGGCGTCCTCGCTCAGGTCGTAGCGGGCGATCTCGGCGCCGCCGGCCTGGTTGAGGATGCGGATGTACGCGTTGCGCACCTGGCCGAAGTTCTGGCTGCGCGACTCGGCGTCGTAGATCGAGACCGGGAAGACGATCTTGTCGACGTCGGCGGGCAGGCCCGCGAGGTTGACGTTGATGGCCTCGTCGTCGCCCGCGCCCTCACCGGTGCGGTTGTCGCCGGTGTGGACGATCGTCTGGTCCGGCGTCTGCTTGTTGTTGAAGAAGACGAAGTGGGCGTCCGAGTAGACCTTGCCCTGCGTGTTGACCGCGATGGCCGACGCGTCGAGGTCGAAGTCGGTGCCGGTGGTGGTGCGGACGTCCCAGCCGAGGCCCACCGTGACGGCGGTCAGACCCGGTGCCTCCTTGGTGAGCGAGACGTTGCCGCCCTTGGACAGGCTTACAGCCATGGGGTAGTGCCTTCCTCTGTGGTGAAGTGGGGCTCCGTACTGGGCACGAAGCTACCGGTACCCCTATGAACGCAGAGGGTGGACCGGGAGGTTCCAGCCTCTTTACTTTCTTTACCCGGTTGCCCTACCGAAGGCGCTTTCGCCGGTTGCCGACCCGGCGCCACGGACTCGGCCTCATTCCCCCCAGGGGTATCTGACGTAAACCGCGAGCTCGCGGCGGTCTGCTGGTGGAATACCCCCAGGGGGTATACCGTTCTTGGTGTCGGAACCACGACAGGACGGCCGAACAGCCGAACAGTCGAACGGCAGGGCAAGCGGCAGGACAGTGGACTCAGCGGGACGGAATGGGATGACGGTCATGGAGCACGGCACGCACCACCACACCGCGGCGCACGAGCACGCGGCACACGACGCCCACCCGGGCCACGGCCCGCACGCGGGCGAATCGGGCGGCCACCACGGCGGAGCGTCGTGGTCGATGGCGGCGAAGGCGACGCTGCACTGCCTCACCGGGTGCGCCATCGGCGAGATCCTCGGCATGGTGATCGGTACGGCCCTGTTGTGGGGCAACGTCGAGACGATGGCGCTCGCGATCGCCCTGGCGTTCCTGTTCGGCTACTCGTTCACCCTGTTCGCCGTCCGCCGGGCCGGTCTGGACCTCAGGACCGCCGTCAAGATCGCCCTGGCCGCGGACACGGTCTCCATCGCCGTCATGGAGCTGGTCGACAACGGCATCATCGCCCTCGTGCCCGGCGCGATGGACGCCCACCTGAGCGACGGACTGTTCTGGGGCGCGCTCCTCGGCGGGTTCGCGGTCGCGTTCCTGATCACCACCCCGGTCAACAAGTGGATGATCGGCCGCGGCAAGGGCCACGCGGTCGTCCACGCGTACCACTGACCGGTCCGACGAGCGGTCCGACAAGCGATCGGACGGCCGGTCCGTTGAGCGGTCCGACGACCGATCCGAGGAGCGGCTCGAACACTGGCTCGACGACCGGCTCGACGCCCGGCCCGCGTACGCGAAAAGGGGATGACGCCCGAGTGCGGACACGGGACCATGGGGTCATGTCCAGACCAGCAGGGGGCACCGGGGGATCCGCCCCCGGCCGGCACCTCATCCGTGGTGCGGTCTCGTTGCCCGAGGCCGAGTTGATGTGGCGTTTCTCCAGGTCCTCGGGGCCCGGCGGACAGCACGTCAACACCAGCGACACCCAGGTGGAGCTCCGCTTCGACCTCGCGGCGACCGGCGCGCTGCCCGAGGTCTGGAAGGAACGTGCCCTCGCCAGGCTGGCCGACCGTCTGGTGGACGGTGTGGTGACCGTGCGCTCCTCGGAGCACCGTTCGCAGTGGCGCAACCGGGAAGCGGCGGCGGTCCGGATGGCCGCCCTGCTCGCCGAGGCGACCGCACCCCCGCCCAAGCCGCGCCGCCCCACCCGGGTGCCGCGCGGCATCAACGAGCGTCGGCTGCGCCAGAAGAAGCAGCGGTCCGAGACCAAGCGCGGGCGCAACGGGCGGGACTGGTAGGGCGGTTGGTGCCGCCCTCACCCCAACTGCCGGTAACGGCCCTTGAAATAGGTGAGCGGGCCGCCGCCCTCGCTCGGTACCGAGGCGCTCAGTACGCGCCCGACCACGAGGGTGTGATCGCCCGCCACGACCCGCTGCTCCGTACGGCACTCCACGGTCGACAGGGCGCCGCCGATCAGCGGGGCGCCGGAGACCTCGCCGCGTACCCAGGGGATGTCCTCGAACAGGAGACGGTCGCTGACGCGGCCCTTCATGGCGAACCGGCCCGCGATGTGGCGCTGGCTCTCGGAGAGTACGGAGACCGCCCACAGCGGCTGCTCGGCGAGCAGGTCGTCCATGCGGGAGCCCTCGCGCAGGCTGACGAGGACGAGCGGCGGGTCGAGGGAGACGGACAGGAAGGCGGTGGCCGTCATGCCGATGTCCTCGCCCCGCGGCCCCTCGGGGTCCGGCTGCGCCTCGTGCGCGGTCAGCAGGACCACACCGGCGGCGAGCCGGGACATGGCGGCGCGGAACTCGTCGTCTGTCACCCCTTCAGGATGCCCGTCAAGAGGGCGTGGTGAAGGAAGGGGCGGGAGGGTCGATGTCTTCAGCGGCTTGAGCACGTGTTCGACGTTAGGCGGGCACCCGGGCCGCGCGCATCGGGCGCCGGTCCGAGGACGGGACTAGGTCTCCGGACCCAAAGCGGGCGTATCGGTTGGCATCACCCGTCACGGATTTGCTATGTGGAAACATTTGCGGCAGGTGTGAGAGCCTCCGTCAACACCCGTCCGACTCTTGTGACTTGAGTCACAGGAGCGATTAATTGTTGACCCTGTGTACCGACTGGGCAGCGCGCTGTGATTCAGTGGCGGGGACGCCGCTGTACGAACGCCGAAGACGACCCTGGAGTTTGCTGTCGAGGTCTCGGGGAGAGTGAGCATGGACGCCGAGTCGGAGCCGTACGTCCGTCTTGCGTCCCTGCGGCAGCTGCACCAGGTCATGGCGGAGATGAACACCGCGCGCAGCCTCGCGGACACCCTGCAGTCGGTCGCCGACGGGGTGGTCGAGGGGCTCGGCTACGAGTTGGCCGCCGTGAACCTGGTACGGCCCGACGGGGACCTGGTGGTGGCAGCCCTCTCGGGCAATCCCGCCGCCGAGGCGCTCATCACCGGCCGGGTGGGCCCGCGCGCCTCCTGGGAGCGCCGCCTGACCATGGGCGAGGCCTGGGGCGATCTGCGCTTCATCCCGCACGCCGAGGGCTGGGTCCTCGACGGCGACGACGTACCCCAGTGGCACACCGACGGTCCCGAGCCGCGCTTCGAGGACGAGTGGCACCCCTCGGACCGCCTCTTCGCGCCGCTCTACTCGCCCAGTTCCTCCGGCGGTGAGCTGATCGGCGTCATATCCGTCGACCGGCCGCGCAACGGACGCCGTCCGGGCGCCTGGGGCCGTGAGGCCCTGCAGATGTACGCGTTCCAGGCCGCGATTGCGATCAGCAACGCACGCCTGCGAGCAAACATGCAACGCGCACTGGTCCGCCTGGAACGCGAGCAGCAGGCGCTCAGGGCCAGTGAGGAGTCGTTCCGCCAGGCCTTCGAGTACGCGCCCTCCGGGATGGCGATCGCCGAGATGGGCGGGGACCAGCACGGCCGGATCCTGCGCACCAACGACGCCCTGTCCCGGCTGCTCGGGCGCTCCGCCTCGGCGATGCGCCGCTACTCCTTCTCCGATCTGGTCCATCCCGAGGACATCGGGATCCTGCTGCGCACCTCCGCCGAGGGCGGCCGGGCCGAGCTGCGGCTCAAGCGGCGCGACGAGTCGTACCTCTGGGTCTCGCTGCGCAACTCGGTGGTGGCCGACGCGACCGACGGCCCGCGCTTCCTGCTCACCCACGTCGAGGACATAGAGGAGCGCAAGCGGCGCGAACTCCAGCTCGCGCACCGCGCCTCGCACGACTCCCTGACCGGACTGCCCAACTCGGCCGAACTGCGCGCCCGGCTCGGCGCCCGCCTGTGCAGCCGCCCGCAGCCCGGCGAGGGCACCCTGGCCGAGTCGATCGACTCGATGGCCGCCGCGTACGGCGACCCGGCCGTGGGCGTGACCTTCCCCGAGCCGCATCTGGCCGGGCTCGACCTGCCCGACGAACACCTGCCGGGCGTCGGGCTGCACGACCACCATGTGCACACCGTGGCCCCGGACGACGTGGCCGACGACGGGGCGAAGGGGCTCGCGGTCCTCTTCTGCGACCTCGACGGTTTCAAGTCGATCAATGACCGCTTCGGCCACCACACCGGCGACGCCGTCCTCATCGAGGTCGCCCGCAGGCTGACCCAGGGCGTCCGGGACGGCGACACCGTGGCCCGGCTCGGCGGCGACGAGTTCGTGGTCCTCGCGGACGGCCTCGGCCGCGCCGACGCCCAGGACCTCGCGGTCCGGCTGCGCAACGCGATCGTCCCGCCGATCCGCGTCGACGGCCGTGCCGTCCGGGTCGGCGCCAGCATCGGCATCGGCTGGGCGCACTGCGGAATGACGGCGGACGAAGTGCTCAAATCGGCGGATCAGCGGATGTACGTCGAGAAGCGGGCACGTGCGAAACAGCACAGGCGGGCGGGCTGAGCCCAGGTCGGGCGGCCGGATGAGGCCGAGGCCACCCGATTGGGTCACCCGGAGCGGGTAGGCTCGCCCGCACGCACCCAACGCCCCCTGCCCCAAGGAGTGAGACGGGGAATGACGCCCGGCAACGACGGCGCGAGCCGGCCAGAGGACGACGACCCGTTCGGCTATCTCTACGCCGACGGGCAGGCCTCCGGTGCCACACCGCCCACCGGTGGCGGCTACGGCTACCCGGGCCCCCGCTCGTACAACCGCGTCCGTACGGTCGGGGAGCGGCAGTACGGGCAGCAGCAGGGCCAGCAGCAGGGCGGCGCCCAGGGGCGGCCCCCGCAGCAGGACCAGGGCCACGGACAGGCGTACGGCCAGCCCTCGCCGCAGCAGTACCACAACCCGAGCCCGCACTACAGCGCCCCCGAGACGCTGCCCGGCGGCGGCGCCCCGGCACACGAGCACGGCTACGACGACCGCGGCTCCCGCGGCCGCGGCCCCAATACGCGCGGCCTGCTGATCGGCGCCGTCGCGGTGGTCGCGGCGGTCGTCATAGGCATCGGCGTGGCCGTCCTGTCCGGCGGCTCCGACGACGACAAGGCCAACGACAAGCCGACGGACGACGCCTCGGCCGGACAGAGCGTGGAGCCCTCCGAGCCCACCAAGAAGCCGGACAAGCCGCTGGACCTGCCGAAGGTGGACGCGAAGACGCTGACGCTCACGGGTGGGACGGTCACGGCGTCCGACATCCCGGGGGCGCAGGCGGGCGGTGGCGTCTACGTCGCCGGGCTCAACACCCCCGGCGCGCAGGTCAGTTGGACCGTCAACGACATTCCCAAGGCGGGCGCCTACACCCTCTTCGTGCGGTACGGAGTCCCCGGCCACGCCGCCAAGCCGAGCCTCACGGTCAACAGCAAGCCCTTCACCGGCGGCATCAACATGGACAACTTCTCCGGTGCCGAGGAAGGCGACTGGGAGAAGGGCTGGACCAAGACCTTCGTCTACGTCGACCTCAACAAGGGCACCAACACCTTCACCATCTCCTGCCAGCCCGGAGACACCTGCGACGCCAACCTGGACCAGGTGTGGCTGAAGGCGGGCAAGGTCAAGAAGTAGGGCTGGTCAAGGAGTAGACCGGGCAACGAACAGGGCACAGGGCTGGGATTCACGGTCCGGGGACTCGCGATCCGGGGACCCGCGATCCTGGGTTTCACGATCCCGGGATCACCGGCCTCACCCTTCGGCCGCCGCCCCCTCGTCCTCCCACGGCCCTCCCGTGACCCGCACCTTCCCCCGCAACTCCGCATACGCCTCCGCGTCGAACTCCCCCGCCACCGGCGCCAGTACCGTCGCCGCCGACAGCGCCACCGCCCGTACCAGCCGTTCCGGCCAGTCCAGGCCCTCGACCAGGCCGGAGAGCAGGCCGGCCACGGCGGAGTCGCCCGCGCCGGTGGGGTTGCCCTTCACGCGTTCGGGCGGGGTGGCGCGCCAGTTGCCCTCGTGGGTGACCGCGTGCACGCCGTCGGCGCCGAGGGAGGCGATGACCGCGTGGGCGCCGCGGCGGCGGGCGTCGCGGATGGCCTCGGCGGGCTCGTGGGAGCCGGTGAGTTCGGCGAGTTCCTCGGAGTTGGGCTTGATGATGTCGGGGCGGGCGGCGATCGCGCGGCGCAGGGGCTCGCCGCTGGTGTCGAGGAGTACGGGGACCGAGGCGTTGCGGGCCGCACGGACCAGGTACGCGTAGGCGTTGACCGGGACGCCGGGCGGGAGGCTGCCGCACAGGGCCACCGCCGAGCAGGACGGCAGCAGTCGCTCGTAGGCCTCGGTGAAGTCGGACCACTCGGCGGGGGTGACCACCGGGCCGGGCTCGTTGAGCTGGGTGGTGTCGCCGGTGGCCGCGTCGACGACGGCGATGGTGCGGCGGGTGGCGCCGGAGACGGGGACCAGTGCGTCGGTCAGGCCCTCGGTGCCGTCGAGCTGCTCGCGCAGGGACTGGCCGGTGGTGCCGCCGACGAGTCCGGTGACGGTGACCTCGTGGCCGAGTGCGGCGAGCACCCGGGCCACGTTCAGGCCCTTGCCGCCCGGCCGTTCGACGACCTCGCGGACGCGGTGTGAGCCGTGCGGAGTCAGCGACGGTACGTGGTAGGTGATGTCGAGCGCGGTGTTCGGTGTGACCGTGAGGATCACCGGAGTCTCCCCCAAAGCGTGGCGGCTGCCCTGTCGGAGCCGGGTCGTGGCTCCCGGCCGGGAACCAGTCGCACCGCCCCGCCCGGGCCCCTGGATCATGTCAAAGTCGCGGCGTCCGGCCCAGCCCTTGGGGCCGGGCGGCACCGCGTGGCGGCAGGTGTCCGTGGGCCGGGACCCGAGACGTCTGCCGGGTGTGTTCGCCGGGCGCCACGCCTTTGTGCGCCGGTGCTCATGTCGGTGTGCGGCCCGGTGCCCCGCACATCAGCTCAGCCGAGTTCCGGCTCCCGGGCGTCGAACTACCGTTCCCCTGCGTCGAGTTCGGGCTCCCGCACCCACTCGCCCTTGCGCATCACTCCGCGCAGCGCGAACCCGGCGTCCAGGACGAGCAGGTCGGCGTCCTTGCCCGGTTCCAGGGAGCCCACCCGGTCGTCGATCCCGAGCAGCGCGGCCGGGTTGGCCGACAGGGCCCGTACAACGGACTCGACGGGCAGGCCGTCCACCGTGACCGCGCGGTGGAAGGCGCGGTCCAGGGTCAGAGTGGAGCCCGCGATGGAGTCGCCCTCGGCGAGGCGTGCCACGCCGCCCTGGACCACGACCTCCAGGGGGCCGAGCCGGTAGGTGCCGTCGCCGAAACCGGCCGCGTCCATGGCGTCGGTGATGAAGGCGACCCGGCCGTCACCGGCGGAGCGGAAGGCGAGCCGGAGCGCGGCGGGGTGCAGGTGGACGCCGTCGTTGATCAGCTCGACGGTGACCCGCTCGTCCTCCAGGAGCGCGGCGACCGGTCCCGGCGCGCGGTGGGCGAGCGTCGGCATCGCGTTGAACAGGTGGGTGGCCACGGTCGCGCCCGCGTCGATGGCGGCCACGGTCTGCTCGTAGGTGGCGTCGGTGTGTCCGACGGCGGCGATCACGCCCTGGTCCACGAGCAGCCGTACGGAGTCCAGGCCGCCCGGGAGTTCGGTGGCCAGGGTGAGCATGCGGGCCCGGCCGCGGGCGGCGTCGACCAGCTTGCGGACCTCGGCCGGGTCGGGCGCGCGCAGCAACTGCTCGGCGTGGGCGCCCTTGCGGCAGGGTGAGATGAACGGGCCCTCGAAGTGGATACCGGCGATGTCGCCCTGCTCGGCCAGCTCCGCCAGGAGCCCGGCCTGCCGCATGAGGACGTCCATGTCGCCGGTGACGGTGGAGGCGACGGTCGTGGTGGTGCCGTGCAGGCGGTGGGTCTGTACGCCGCGCAGGATCTCCTCGGCGTCCCCGGCGGTGAACGAGGCGCCGCCGCCGCCATGGTTGTGCAGGTCGACGAAGCCGGGCACCAGCCAGTGCCCGGTCAGGTCGAGCACGCGCGCGTCCGGGCCGCTTCCGGCCGAGGGCTCCGCGATCCTGCCGCCCGCCACGACGACGCGGCCGTCGTGGACGGTGCCCGTGGGCAGGACGACGTGGGCACCGGTGAGCACCAGCTGTTCGGCGGCCATCAGGCGGTTACCTCCGTGGAGTCGGGTGTGGTGGCGCCGTGGCCGGGCGCCTCGGCGAGCAGGTCCCAGGCGAGGAGTCCGGCGCCCAGCGCACCGGCGCGGTCGCCGAGGGCCGCGGGCACCAGGTCGGGCATCCGCTCGAAGGTGACGCGGCTGTTGAGCGCGGAGCGCAGCGGGCCGAACAGGGTCTCGCCCGCCTGGGCAAGGCCGCCGCCGATGATCAGGGTGCTCGGGTCGAGCAGGGTGAGCGCGGTGAGCAGCCCGTCGGCGAGCGCGTCGACGGCCTCCTGCCAGACGGCGAGCGCCCGCGGGTCGCCGCCGTCGACGGCCTTGGCGCAGTCCGCCGCGTCCGCGTCCGGCCGGTCCGAGGCGCGCGCCCAGGCGGCGCTCACGGCGGAGGCGGAGGCGAGCCGCTCCAGGCAGCCGCGGCGTCCGCAGCCGCAGACGGGGCCCTCGGGGCGCACGACGATATGGCCGATCTCGCCCGCGTATCCGTGCGCGCCCGGCTCGATCCGGCCGCCGATCCCGATGGCGCCCGCGATCCCGGTGCCGAGCGGCACGAACAGGAAGCGGTCCGCGCCCCGGCCCGCGCCGACCCGGCCCTCGGCCAGGCCGCCGGAGCGTACGTCGTGGCCGAGCGCCACCGGCACTCCGTCCAGACGGCGGCTGAGCAGCTCGCGCAGCGGCAGATCGCGCCAGCCGAGGTTCGCCGCGTACACGGCGATCCCGCGCTCGGCGTCGATGATGCCCGGCACGGCCACCCCGGCGGCCACCGCGGACCGGCCGAACCTCTCCTCGCCGAGCGCGCGCAGGTCGGCGGCGAAGTCGAGGATCGACTCGACGACGGCCTGGGCGCCGCGCTCGCGTCCAGTGTCCCGGCGCGCGGAATGCAGCAGCGCGCCGTCCGCCCCGACCAGGGCGGCCTTCATACCGGTGCCGCCCACATCGAGGGCGATGACGTGTTCCACGGGGACAGTCTCGCCTCTCACTCGCGAGAGGTCTAGTCCACCTACGCGGAGCGTCTTCTCAATACAAGGGCGCGTACGTAGAGGTCCTGTGCGCACGGGAGCGTACGGGAGCGGGCGGCGGCGCCCCGGTCACGGCCCCGTTTCAGCGCTCGGCGCGCCGATTCTCGCGCACTCTGCGCAGCCGGTTCACGGTGACCGGATCGTGTGCGAGCGCGAGGGTGTCGTCGAGCAGCGCGTTGAGCAACTGGTAGTAGCGGACCGGCGCGAGCCCCAACTCCTCGCGTATGGCACGTTCCTTGGCCCCCGGCGCGGGCCAGTTCCGCCGCTCCAGGGCGAGTACGGCTCGTTCGCGGGCGGAGAGTTCGGTACGGGGCGGGGGCGTGGAGCTGTACGGGGACGACGGGGGCGCGGGGGGTTGCCGTCCCGCGTCCTCGTTCGTGTCCCGTTCGTCCGCCGCCATGTTCCGAACGGTAGCGGGCGGCGGTGACACCCGGCACTGTCCGGCAGGGTGGTGCCGGGTGCCCGCGGAGTGTGTGGGCGGCGTCAGGCCGTCGCGTACACGTCCTTGGCGAAGTGGGCGATCTGCTCGTCGGTGAGGTTCTTGGCGAGGTCGGCCTCGCTGATCATGCCGACCAGCCGGTGGCCGCCCTTCACGTCGATCACCGGGAGCCGCTTGATGTGGTTGCTCTCCATCTTCTCCAGAACCTCGGAGGCGTCGGCCGTCGCGTCCACCCAGTGCAGTTCGCCGCCCAGCGACCCGGCCTGCACGCTCGCGGGGTCCACGCCGTCGGCGCAGCAGTTGACCACGATGTCCCGGTCGGTGATCAGGCCCTTGAGCCGGTTGTTGTCGCCGCAGATCGGGACGCATCCCACGCCCAGGTCCCGCATCATCCGGGCCGCGTCCTGGAGCGATTCATGGGCGCCCACGCACTGCACACCACTGCTCATGATGTCTCGGGCTCGCATGTTTCCTCCCCTCTGAGGGCTTCGAGGGGCTGGCTGCCCCCGCTTTCGATGACACCACGATCGGCGGCCCGTCGCGTCCCGGGACGGGTGAGGGCCGCCCCGGCTGGATAGTGTCCGGGCATGGGCAGCCAACAGGACCTCTTGCCGACTCCGGCAACCGCCGCCGGACGTGACGCTCTCGACGCCATCCTCGCCCGCCCGGCCCGGGCGCTGATCGCCCTCGACTTCGACGGAACCCTCGCCCCGATCGTCCCCGACCCGGAACAGGCACGCGCCCACCCCGAGGCCGTGCCCGCCCTCGCCGTCCTCGCCCCGCTGGTCCACCGGATCGCCGTGATCACCGGACGCCCCGCGGACGTCGCGGTCCGCTACGGCGGCTTCTCCGGCGCCGAGGGCCTGGAACACCTGGTGGTCCTCGGCCACTACGGCGCCGAGCGCTGGGACGCCGTCACCCGCAGCGTCGAGGCCCCGCCCGTGGATCCGGGCGTCGCGGCGGCGCGCGAGGAACTCCCCACACTGCTCGACGAGTTGGGTGTCGGCGAGAGCAACGGCACCTGGATCGAGGAGAAAGGGCGCGCGGTGGCCGTGCACACGCGCCGGGCTAGTGATCCGCAGGCGGCCTTCGACACCCTGCGCGAGCCGCTCGGCGCGCTCGCCGAGCGGCACGGCCTGGTCCTCGAACCCGGCCGTCTCGTACTGGAGTTGCGCCCGGCGGGCATGGACAAGGGCGTCGCCCTGCGTGAGTACGTACGCGAGACCGACGTGGCCGCCGTCCTCTTCGCGGGCGACGACCTGGGCGACCTCGCCGCCTTCGAAGCGGTCGAAGAGCTGCGCACACAGGGGGTGTTCGGCCTCCTGGTGTGCAGCGGAAGCAGCGAGGTGCCCCAACTCGCGGAGCGCGCCGACGTGGTGGTGGACGGGCCGCAGGGTGTGGTCGCCCTGCTGAGGGCGATCGCGGAGGCGGCCGAGCTGAGGTGAGCCGGTGATCCGGTGAGCCGAGGGGCGACGCCGGAGCAGGCGGCGGGCCCCCCGCTGTCCCGGCCTCCGCTAATCGGCCTCCGTGGGATCCGCCTGCGGTGCCTCCGGTGCCTGCGGCAGGTCCATCGTCGCGAGCCGCCCGGGGTCGGCGACGCCCGCCATCTCGACGATCCGCCCGTCGGCCACGGTGAAGGCCATGAGGCCCATCGGCGTTCCGTCCGCGCCGTAGGACGCGATTCCGGGCAGTCCGTCGATGAGGACCAGGCGCTGGCGGGCCAGCTGGGAGTAGATCCGGGCACCGGAGGCGACCGCGGTGGCGCCGAGGGTGACGACCTGTCCGTCGGCGCCGTCGACGGTCAGGCGCACCTCGGGGTCGAGCACCCGCAGCAGTCCGTCGAAGTCGCCGCCGCGCGCCGCGGCCAGGAAGGCCCGGACCACCTCGCGCTGTTCGTGCACGGCGGCCTGCGGACGTTCGGTCGCCCGGACCTTCCGGCGGGCGCGGCTGGCGAGCATCTTGGTGGCGTCGGTGGACTTGCCGAGGATGCGGCCGATCTCGTTGAACGGGACCGCGAACAGGTCGTGCAGGACGAACGCGAGGCGCTCGCTCGGCTTGAGCGACTCCAGGACGACCAGGAGGGCGATCCCCACCGAGTCGGCGAGTTCGGCGTCGGCGTCCGGCGTGGGGCTGTCGTCGGCGGTCACCACGAGTTCGTTCAGTCCTTCGTCGTAGGACGCCTCGGGGTGGGACTGGCGCGAACGCAGGATGTCGAGGCTGATCCGGCCCACCACCGTGGTCAGCCAGCCCGCCAGGTTGTCGATGCTCGCCGCGTCCTGGCGGGCCAGCCGCAGCCAGGCCTCCTGGACCGCGTCCTCGGCGTCCGCGTGCGAGCCGAGCATGCGGTACGCCACCGCGCGCAGCCGCCCGCGCTGGGCCTCGAACGCCTCCGCCACCGGGTCTTTCGGGCTGGGGTCGGACATGTTGTTACCTTCCTCGGTTCCGCTCCGTCATGGGTGATGACGTGCCCCGACAGGCACAGGTAACCGATGAGGAGAACGCGTCATGGAAGCACGCATGAAGAGCCCGGTGACCCCCGACGTGGCCACCGCGATCCAGTACCTCACCAAGGCGATCGAGGCGGGCGGCGCCGACGGCCCGCTGCTCGAACTGGTCCACCTCCGCGTCAGCCAGATCAACGGCTGCGGCCCGTGTGTGTACGGGGGGATAGCCTCCGCGAAGAAGCACGGCGAGAGTGACGAGCGGCTGCACGGAGTGGCCGCGTGGCGCGAGACGCCGCTGTTCAGCGAGGAGGAGCGGGCCGCGCTCGCGCTGGCCGAGGCCGCCACCCGGATCCAGGACGGCGCGCCCGGCGTGTCCGACGCGATCTGGGACGCCGCCGCCGACCACTTCGACGAGAAGCAGCTGAGTTCGATCACTCTGCTCATCGCGATGACCAATTTCTTCAACCGGATCAACCACATCACCCGGGAACCGGCGGGCAAGACCTGGTGAACGGGCGGCCGCGGGCCAACGGGCGGCCGCGGGCCAACGGGTGGCCGCGGGCCAACCGGCACGGGGGGCGACAACTCGCTACGGGGTGTCGCTCCCGGTCGCCGGGGCCGGTCGGCTGGTCTCGGTCGGCGGGGCGGCCCGCCGGGACCGGGCCGACGGGACCGGCCACCGGTATCCGAGGCGCAGGTGGGTCAACTCCCTTACGTTGTAAGGGGTTTGGCGCCTCCCAGTAGGTAATTGAGCCGGTCTTCGAGCCGTTCTCGGCCAACCCCCACGGCTCGCCCCCTGTGAAATTCCCGTTTCTCTTGACCTGGCGTTCCGGCATGAGCAGGGTGCCGCGTGTTCCCCCGCACTTCTCGTCTTCCTCTACCCCCCACCCCGAGAGGAACGCGCGCTCATGACCCCTGCCGGAAATCCGGAGAGACCTGCCCGGCGCCGGTCCCCGGTGCTCGCCGCCGGGGCGGCCCTGCTGCTCGCCTGCTGCGGGCTCGCCGCCACCGGAGCCACCGGTGCCTCCGCCGCACCGGCCCCCGTGTCGCAACCCGTAAATGCCCCGTCGCATAGGGGAGTTGAGCCGCGAGCCGCCAACCTGTGCACCGCCGACGCCGCCGCTTCCGGTCGCCGGGTGCGGGGTGCGCTGCCGCGTGCCGAGGTGCACCGGCGGCTCGACGCGCAGGCCGAGCGGCACCGTACGGCGCGCGGACTGCCCGGCAAGGGCCCCATCGGCGCTCCCGGCGACGACAGCCGTGTGAAGGTGGACCTGCACCCCGCCCAGGGCACCGCCTTCAAGGAGTTCGACGGCAGCGACGGGGCCTGCGCCACCCAGTCCGTGTCCCGGGACGTCGAGGTCACCGAGGGCAGCACGACCATCTACACGCCGACCCTGTACCCGGCGGGCGGCTCCTGCGTCGAGCTGGTCACCGTCTACACCCAGGGCCGTGCCACCGTCTCGGCCTGGGACTGGTGCCGCTCGGTCACCTTCGAGGCCGCGGTGCCGATCGACGACGCCTTCCTCGGCACCTACACCGACGGTTCAACTGCCGCGTACACAGGGCGTGTTGTCCGTACCGACGCGGGCACCGGCACCTGGACCGCAGCCCTGTACAACCACACCACCGGCACCTGGGACGAGCTGTTCACCCAGTCCGGGCAGACCCAGGGCCGTACCGACGGCTGGGACATCTACGAGCTGTACTCGACCACCGACCCGTCCGGTACCGCCTACTCCTGCCACGCCATGGCCGGGCTGACCTTCGAGTCGCACGACATCTCGGTACGTGTGGACGGGGGTTGGGCGGCGGCGAGTGAGCAGAACTCCGACACCCACTACGACCAGCCGGACAGCGCGTTCCACTGCCCGGACCGTACGTACCAAATGGTCAGCGAGTACGACCACTGGAAGGCCGTCGGCTGATGGCGCCCGATCGCCCGAGGGGGACGCCCCGCAACGGCCCCTGAGGGAGGCCGTCGGCTGACTCCCCCGCAGCCCGACGGCCACAGGCCCGTCCCGCCGCAGCTCGTCGCCGAGCGCCGGGGCGGGCCTCGTTTATTCGCTTCCCTGCCATCAACTTCACCCTCTAGAAAGGGAGTTGAGTCGACAGAGGGGGAGAGGTGGACGGATGTCCGCGTCGAGGGCCGCGCTGACACGCGAGGACCTGCGGGTGAAGATCTCGGTGCAGAAGGTGCGGCTCGACGGGGTGGAGCACCGGGTGATCAGCCCCGCCGGACCGCTGAGGAACGGCGCGCTCTACCACCGCAGCGACAACTACGACATGTTCGTCGACCGCTCCGACGGCCGTCGTATCGGCACCCTGTGGCTGCTCGCCGCCCGCTCTCCGCACACACTGGTCCATCTGCCGATGCGCGCGACGGCCGACGAGG
The DNA here is from genome assembly GCF_013364195.1 of Streptomyces sp. NA04227. Taxonomy (NCBI): domain Bacteria; kingdom Bacillati; phylum Actinomycetota; class Actinomycetes; order Kitasatosporales; family Streptomycetaceae; genus Streptomyces; species Streptomyces sp. NA04227. Next base: position 4,656,129 of record NZ_CP054918.1, read on the forward strand.
AGCCGCCCGGGGGCGGCTGGCGTGACGAGAAGCCCGTCGACCTCGTACTCGCCCACCGGGCCGTGCAGTTCCGCCCCTCGCGCTGGAAACGACTGCGCGAGCGGCTGCGGGCGGCGAACGCGCCGCGCGAGCTGCGTACGGCGAGTGTGCCGGGGACCGATCTCCCGGAACGGGTGCCGCCCGAGGACCGGGATCCCGTGCACATCTCCGACTCCGCGGGCGAGGACGTACTGCACCAACACCGCTTCGCCGAGACGCTGTTCCTCACCGGCACCACGACGGCGCTGCGCGAGGGCGCGAAGGAGTTCTTCGAGGTGACCCGCGAGGGCCCGCCGCACGCGGCGACCCAGCTCCAGATCTCGGGCGCCTGCAACTACCACGTCTGCCGCGGGCTCTACTACTGGAACGACCTGCACGACCACGGCTGGGACGACTTCCACCTGGAGTACTGCCCCACCTGGAAACGCTGAGCGGCCCAACTCGCGGCGCCATCCCGTGCGTTGAGCCCTCGACGGTCATCCCGTCGCGCGCGGCGCGTCCCTCAACTCCCGCAACTGCGCCAGGAACCACTCCTGCGGCGGCAGCGCCGTCGCCGCCGCGACCAGCCGCCGGGTGCGGTCCGCGCGTTCGGCCGCGGGCATGCTCAGCGCGCGGTGCAGGGCCTCGGCGGTGCCGCTCACGTCGTACGGATTGACGGTGAGCGCGTCCTCGCCCATCTCCTCGTGTGCACCGGCCTCGCGCGAGAGCACCAGGGCGCAGCCGTTCTCGGCGAGTACCGGGACCTCCTTGGCCACCAGGTTCATGCCGTCGCGCACCGGGTTGACCAGGGCGACGTCCGCGAGCCGGTACGCGGCGAGCGAGCGCGCGAAGTCGTCCTTCACATGCAGCACCACCGGGGTCCAACGCGGCGTACCGAACTGGGAGTTGATGTCCCCGGCGACCCGGCTGACCTCGTCGGTGTAGTCGCGGTAGACCGCGAGGTCCTGCCGGGAGGGGTAGGCGAAGGCGAGGTGGACGACGCGCTCGCGCCACTCGGGCCGGTCGGTGAGGAGCTGCCGGTAGGCGAGCAGGCCGCGGACGATGTTCTTGGAGAGTTCGGTGCGGTCGACGCGGACGATCGCCTTGCGGTCCGCACCGCCGATCTGCTCGCGCAGCGCGGCCAGGCGCTCGGCCACGTCCTCGCGGTGGGCGCGCTCGCGCAGGAACGCCGCGTCCGCGCCGAGGCCGTGCACACCGATCCGGGTGCTCCCGGTGCCGCCGAGGTACCGGTCCGCGCAGTCCTCGAAGGCGTCGGCCCAGCGGCGGGTGAGGAAGGCGGCGCGGTCGGCGCCCAGGATGCCGCGCAGCAACTGCTCGGCGATGTCGTCGGGCAGCAGCCGGAAGTAGTCCACCGGGGCCCAGGGCGTGTGCGAGAAGTGGCCGATGCGCAGGTCGGGCCGTAGTGCGCGGAGCATCGCCGGGGCCAGCGCCAGGTGGTAGTCCTGGATCAGCACCGCCGCCCCCTCGGCCGCCTCCTCGGCCAGCGCTTCGGCGAAAGCGCGGTTGTACGTCTCGTAGGAGGCCCACTGCTCCCGGAACTCGGCGTCGAACACCGGCTCCAGGGGCGTCTGGTAGAGCATGTGGTGCACGAACCAGAGCACCGAGTTGGCGATGCCGTTGTACGCGTCGGCGTGCACCTCGGCCGGGATGTCCAGCATCCGGACGTGCTGTCCACCGGTGTCGGCGGGATCCAGCTTCCCGCCACCGCGCCGTACCGCTTCCCGGTCGCCCTCCCCGAGCGCCGCGCACACCCACACCGCCTCCGCGTCGGCGCCGATCGCGGAGAGACCCGAGACGAGCCCGCCGCCGCCCCGCTTGGCGGTCAGCTCACCGTCCACTCCACTCGTGTACGAGACGGGGCCGCGGTTGGAGGCGACGAGGACCTGTGCACCCTGCATGGAAGCCATGGGGCGAACCTAGCCGAGTCCCGTTACGGGCAAACTTCGGGCGGGCGCGGGTGGGGCATCGGGCGGGGGCACGCGGGAGCAGGCGGGGCGCACGGCCGTGCGTACCTCCGTAGTACCTCCCTCCCCTATGCCACGCTCCGTCGCAGGTACTCCGCGATCGACCGCATCGGCGGCCGCTCCTCCGTGTCCACCGGAAAGGTGCGCGGTTCGAAGCCCTTCTCGCCGCGTACGAACTGGGTCAGTTCGGGCCGCAGGAGCTGGCCGCGGGCCAGCCGGAGCTGGGCGGTGCGGTAGATCGCGGCGGCCATCCGGCCGAGGGCCTGGCCGCCCTGGTGGCGATGGCGGCGCACGCCGACGTCGACCTGGGCGAGGGCGTCCAGGCCGACCGTGTGCAGCGCGTCGACGAGCAGGCCGAGCTCCACGCCGTAGCCGACCGGGAACGGGAGCTGTTCGAGCAGGGACCTGCGGGCCGCGTACTCGCCGCCGAGCGGCTGCACGAACCCCGCGAGCAGCGGCCAGTGCATGTTCAGGAGCGGCCGTGCCATCAGCTCGGTGACCCGGCCGCCCTGCTCGCCGGGCTCCATGCCGCCGCCCGCGAACGGCCGGTCGTACATCGCCTTCACGAACTGGACGTCGGGCTCGGTGAGCAGCGGGCCCACGATGCCGGTCACGAAGTCCGCGGAGAACTCGCGCAGATCGGCGTCCACGAAGCAGACGATGTCCCCCTCGGTGACGAGCAGCGAGCGCCACAGCACCTCGCCCTTGCCGGGCAGGGTGGGCAGCCGGGGCAGGATCTCGTCGCGGTGCACCACCCGGGCGCCCGCGTCCGCGGCGACCGGCCCGGTGGCGTCGGTCGAACCCGAGTCGATCACGACCAGCTCGTCCACCAGCGGCGCCGCGGGACGCATCAGCTCAGCCCTGATCACCGAGACGATCTCGCCGACCGTCTCCTCCTCGTCCAGGGCGGGCAGCACCACGCTGATCCGGGTGCCGGTGGCCCGTTTGGCCGCGAGGAGTGACGGCAGCGGGCGCTCGGACACCGACCAGGAGCGTCTGGCCAGCCAGGTCTCGACCTCTTCGAGCACGGTCTGCGTCCCCTCACTGCCGCGCCGCTCTCCCGGCGGCGACCCTGCCCGCGGCTGCCGGGCCATGGTCACGGCAGTGCGGATTACGGTGATTTACATCTCGCGGTTCGGACGACTGTCTCAACTGTCCTGGCCTTCGGTTACAGTCTTGAACAACGCGGATGACCATCGCATGTCGGGGGTCGCCGCGGACAAACGCCCAGGGTCGTGCCAATGGCCTTCCCTGCGCCATACCGCTCATCCAGAGGGGCAGAGGGATACGGCCCGTTGAAGCCCCGGCAACCCTCCAGCCGGCCCGCCGCGCAAGCGGCTTACTCATCACCGTGCGTGAACACGCGGTGAGGCCACCGGCTCGGGAAGGTGCCAATTCCGTCTCGTGGCGAAACGCGTCGCGAGGAAGATGAGGAGAGAGGGCCTCGCCACCATGGCTGTGCAGACTGTTGCCACCAACTCGACCGTCGATCTCGGTCCCGCCGCCGCGCTGTCCTGTCGCGAATGCGGCGAGCGCTTCGAACTGGGCCCCATCTTCGCCTGCGCGAGCTGTTTCGGTCCGCTGGAAATCGCATACGACCTTCCCGTCGGCGACCCCGAGGCACTGCGCGCGCGCATCGAGTCCGGCCCCAACAGCATCTGGCGTTACGCCCCCCTGCTTCCCGTACCGGCCGACGTCGCCGACAAGCCCAGCCTGAACCCGGGCTTCACCAAGCTGGTCAAGGCCGACAACCTGGCCCGTGAACTCGGCGTCACCGGCGGCCTGTTCGTCAAGGACGACTCCGGCAACCCGACGCACTCCTTCAAGGACCGTGTCGTCGCCATCGCCGTCGAGGCCGCCCGCGCCTTCGGCTTCACCACCCTGTCCTGCTCCTCCACCGGCAACCTGGCAGGGGCCGTCGGCGCCGCCGCCGCCCGGGCCGGCTTCCGCTCCTGCGTGTTCATCCCGCACGACCTGGAGCAGGGCAAGGTGGTCATGGCCGCGGTCTACGGCGGCGAGCTCGTCGGTATCGAGGGCAACTACGACGACGTCAACCGCTTCTGCTCCGAGCTCATCGGCGACCCGCTCGGCGAGGGCTGGGGCTTCGTCAACGTCAACCTGCGCCCGTACTACGGCGAGGGTTCCAAGACCCTCGCGTACGAGATCTGCGAACAGCTCGGCTGGCGGCTGCCCGACCAGATCGTGGTGCCGATCGCCTCCGGCTCGCAGCTCACCAAGATCGACAAGGGTCTGCAGGAGCTGATCAAGCTCGGCCTGGTCGAGGACAAGCCGTACAAGATCTTCGGCGCCCAGGCCGAGGGCTGCTCCCCGGTGTCGGTGGCCTTCAAGGGCGGCCACGACGTGGTCAAGCCGCAGAAGCCGAACACCATCGCCAAGTCGCTGGCCATCGGCAACCCGGCCGACGGCCCGTACGTCCTGGACATCGCCCGCCGCACCGGTGGCGCCGTGGAGGACGTGAACGACGAGCAGATCGTCGAGGCCATCAAGCTGCTCGCGCAGACCGAGGGCATCTTCGCCGAGACCGCGGGCGGTGTGACGGTCGGCGTCACCAAGAAGCTGATCGAGGCCGGGCTCCTCGACCCGTCCCTCACCACCGTGGTCCTCAACACCGGCGACGGCCTCAAGACCCTCGACGCGGTCGCGCCGACCACCGGCCCCACCGCCACCATCCGCCCCAGCCTGGACGCCTTCCGCGCCGCGGGCCTGGACCACTGACCCCTTCCGCCGCCCCGGAAGTCCCGAAGACCGAAGAAAGGCCCGATCCATGAGCGTCACGGTCCGCATCCCGACCATCCTGCGCACCTACACCGGCGGTGCGGCCGAGGTCGCCGCCGAGGGCGCCACCCTCGCCCAGGTCATCGCCGACCTGGAGAAGAACCACACCGGCATCGCCGCCCGCGTCCTCGACGACCAGGGCAAGCTGCGCCGCTTCGTCAACGTCTACGTCAACGACGACGACGTCCGCTTCGAGCAGGGCCTGGACACCGCGACGCCGGACGGCGCCGGAGTCTCGATCATCCCGGCCGTCGCGGGCGGCTGCTGAAAAACCGCCTCGCCGTCGCTACGCGCGGCTTGTCCGGTTCGTACGGGCCGGTGGTGTACGGCTGTTGACGTCCGGCCGCACGGCGTGTGACGCGGAACCGGATACGGCGCCGCGGACCTTCTCTTCACCGATTGCCCCCTCCGCTGACGAAAGCGGAGGGGGCAATTCTGCAGGGTTGAAGGGAGTAGAGTTGGGGAACGCCGTCTCTCGTTTGTGCCACGTGCATATGTGTTCTCGCCGGAGGGCGGCAATAAGTGGCCAAACTGTCGCGCCGATTTGCGAAGTTGCCCCAATTTTGCGCGGCCCGACTTGCCCTGAATTCCGGCATTTCCCCTGCTTACTCCCCTTGGTCGCGCCAAGATTTCTCGTCCAACTGACCTGTTGCAGAGGGCAGTTGTGCAGATACATTCAGCCGCGGTCGACGCGTTACGCCCCCCGTTGGCGGGTGGTGGGGTCTGACCCGGGTCCGCGAAGTGCGGTCCTGTGCAAGGGCCAGTAATAGGGGAGTTAGGCATGGCTCAGGGCACCGTCAAGTGGTTCAACGCGGAGAAGGGCTACGGCTTCATCGCGGTCGACGGTGGTGCGGATGTTTTCGTCCACTACAGCGCGATTCAGATGGACGGCTACCGCACCCTGGAAGAAGGTCAGCGAGTCGAGTTCGAGATCTCGCAGGGCCAGAAGGGCCCGCAGGCGGACATGGTCCGTCTCGCGGCCGGCTGAGACGCCGACCTGACGCGGCGACGTCACGAGACATCACGAAAGTACGCGCAGGAACCCACCCCCGGGAGGCCGGGGGTGGGTTTTTGTGTGTCCGGCGGGCGACGGGTCGGGGGCGCTCCCGTGCGTCGTCCCGGCGGTCCTCTCCGGGGGGCGACCGCGCGAGGTGAAGGGGCCCTCCGAAGGGGCCGGAGCCGACAGGCAACCTTGCACTCGAAGGGGGAGAGTGCTAATCATTGGCGTTAGCACTCTGAAGGTGAGAGTGACAAAAAGCAGGACCGAGTCGGTGAGGTCCGAGGCCGGGTGGGGCAAGGAACCACCGGGTACGGGCCGTCCGTCGCGGGCGCCAGCGCGGTCCGAAGTATCCACGCTTCCCCGGGGGTCACCGGGGGAGACCCTGTCCGGGAGGACCACTTCACATGGCCAAGATCATCGCGTTCGACGAGGAGGCACGGCGCGGCCTCGAGCGCGGCATGAACCAGCTCGCCGACGCCGTCAAGGTGACCCTCGGCCCCAAGGGCCGCAACGTCGTCCTCGAGAAGAAGTGGGGCGCCCCCACGATCACCAACGATGGTGTTTCCATCGCCAAGGAGATCGAGCTCGAGGACCCGTACGAGAAGATCGGCGCCGAGCTGGTCAAGGAAGTCGCGAAGAAGACCGACGACGTCGCCGGTGACGGTACGACGACCGCGACCGTCCTCGCCCAGGCGCTGGTCCGCGAGGGCCTGCGCAACGTCGCCGCCGGCGCCAACCCGATGGCCCTGAAGCGTGGCATCGAGAAGGCCGTCGAGGCCGTCTCCGCCGCCCTGCTCGAGCAGGCCAAGGACGTGGAGACCAAGGAGCAGATCGCCTCCACCGCCTCCATCTCCGCCGCCGACACCCAGATCGGCGAGCTCATCGCCGAGGCGATGGACAAGGTCGGCAAGGAAGGCGTCATCACCGTCGAGGAGTCCCAGACCTTCGGTCTGGAGCTGGAACTCACCGAGGGTATGCGCTTCGACAAGGGCTACATCTCGGCGTACTTCGCCACGGACATGGAGCGTATGGAGGCGTCGCTCGACGACCCGTACATCCTGATCGCCAACTCCAAGATCGGCAACGTCAAGGACCTGCTGCCGCTCCTGGAGAAGGTCATGCAGTCCGGCAAGCCGCTGCTGATCATCGCCGAGGACGTCGAGGGCGAGGCCCTGTCGACCCTGGTCGTCAACAAGATCCGCGGCACCTTCAAGTCCGTCGCCGTCAAGGCCCCGGGCTTCGGTGACCGCCGCAAGGCCATGCTCGGCGACATCGCCATCCTCACCGGTGGCGAGGTTATCTCCGAGGAGGTCGGCCTCAAGCTGGAGAACGCCGGTCTGGAGCTCCTGGGCCGCGCCCGCAAGGTCGTCATCACCAAGGACGAGACCACCATCGTCGACGGCTCCGGCTCCGCCGACCAGGTCGCCGGCCGGGTCAACCAGATCCGCGCCGAGATCGAGAACTCGGACAGCGACTACGACCGCGAGAAGCTGCAGGAGCGCCTGGCGAAGCTCGCCGGCGGTGTTGCGGTCATCAAGGCCGGTGCCGCCACCGAGGTGGAGCTCAAGGAGCGCAAGCACCGCATCGAGGACGCCGTGCGCAACGCCAAGGCGGCCGTCGAGGAGGGCATCGTCGCCGGTGGTGGCGTGGCCCTGCTCCAGGCCTCCCAGGTCTTCGAGAAGCTCGAGCTCGACGGTGACGAGGCCACCGGTGCCGCCGCTGTGAAGCTGGCCCTGGAGGCCCCGCTGAAGCAGATCGCGGTCAACGCCGGTCTCGAGGGCGGCGTCGTCGTGGAGAAGGTGCGCAACCTGACCCCGGGTCACGGCCTGAACGCCGCGACCGGCGAGTACGTCGACCTGGTCGCCGAGGGCATCATCGACCCGGCCAAGGTCACGCGCTCCGCGCTGCAGAACGCCGCGTCCATCGCCGCGCTCTTCCTGACCACCGAGGCCGTCATCGCCGACAAGCCGGAGAAGGCCGCCCCGGCGGGCGCTCCGGGCGGCATGCCCGGCGGTGACATGGACTTCTGATCGCGGCCCGGCCCCTGGGCCGGTCACGATCGGGCAGTCTGTTGAGGCTTTCGGGTCTCGCGAAGGCGGCATCTCCTTTGGGGGGTGCCGCCTTTGGCGTTGGGGGTTGGCGTGGCTTCGTCCGCCGGCCTCAGGCCGCCGAGTGCGCGACGAAGGCGACCTCCTCGTGGTCCTCGCCGAGCCCGATGGTCAGCGAGGCGTCCAGGGCGGCGGCGAGGCGCCGCAGCAGGGACAGGGTGGGGACGGCATCGGCACCCTCGATCCGGGAGATCTTGGCCTGGGTGAGCCCGGACCGTTCGGCCACCTGAGCCTGGGACAGACTGAGTTCCTTGCGCCGGTCGTACACGGCCTTGGCGAAGGCCATGGCGAGCCGGATCTCGGCCCGGTCGGCGGCGGCCTCGTCGGATTCCGCCAGGCCCGCGGCCGCCGCGCGGTCGCGAGCGAGTTTCCAACGGGTGTGGCTCATGGGGCTGTTCCTTCCGGGAAGACGATGCGCCTTCCCGGGGCACGCGGCCCACAGCGTCCAAGTTCCCGATCGCCGCCTTGTTCACTCGATCGTGGGGCATGGGAACACCTGGCAGAACGGCCGTCGGGCGTCGATCTACGTTGTCTCCCATGCGGGCCCGCCCGGGCTCATCCGGCGGCAGAAAGGCTCGGCATGACCGTCTCGACGACCGAGAGCGGTCACCATGGGCGGTCCGGCTCCGGCCCCGAGTGGGAGTACCTGCTTCGTACGTGGCGCGGTTTGGACGTGCCGCAGGGTTGGCGCGCCGAGATCGATGACGGAAGGATCGCCTTGCTGCCGCCGCCGCGCGGGGGCCACCACATCATCGTGGAATCCCTTCAGCGGCGGCTCTGCCAGTGCCTCCCGGAGGACCTCGGGATCTACCAGAGGCTGAGTACGGCCTTCCCGGCGCTGGGCAAGCTCTTCGTCCCGCACTTGATGGTGGTGCCCTGCGACATCGTTCTCGGTCCGGGACACGAACGCGATGACCCGGTCGATGCCGCCGAAGCGCTCCTCGTCGTCGAGATCACCTCCAAGAGCAACGCCCGCCACGACCGCACCAAGAAGCTCTGGGCCTACGCCCACGCCCCCGTGCCGCTCTATCTCCTGGTCGACCGCTACGACGAGCGCGGCCCCATGGTGACGCTGTTCAGCGACCCGCAGAACGGTACGTACAAGCACGCGGACGCCACGCCGTTCGGGCGGCCGTTGACGCTGCCGGAGCCGTTCCACGCGACCCTGCCGACGGAGAAGTTCCCGCACTGAGCCGCTGAGTCGACGCATCCGGGAGCGCCGGGTGGTGTGCCCGGCGCCCGGCCGCGCGCGTCACCACTCCTTGTCCGTCACCCCTCGCCCCGCGCCCCCGCCAACGCCTCCCGCAAATGCCCATGGTGCTCCGTCAGGAGCCGTCGGGCGGTGCGGCCGTCCACTCCGCCGAGGATGGTCAGGATGGCGTCCTTGACCTCGCCGTCGGTGGCCGTGAGAGCCGTTTCGATCTCCGCTTCCGTGGCGCCGGTGGCGAGCGCGACGATGCGGCGGGAGCGGGCGCGCAGCTTCTCGTTGGAGGCGCGGACGTCGACCATCAGGTTTCCGTAGGTCTTGCCGAGGCGGATCATGGTGATGGTCGAGAGCATGTTGAGGACGAGCTTCTGGGCCGTGCCGCCCTTCAACCGGGTGGAGCCGGTGAGGAGTTCGGGCCCCACGACGACCTCGATGCCGTGCTCGGCGGCCGCCGCGAGCGGGCTGCCCGCGTTGCAGGACAGGCCGAGCGTCAGCGCGCCGAGCGAGCGCGCGTACTGCACGGCGCCGATCGCGTACGGCGTGCGTCCGGAGGCGGAGATGCCCACCACCACGTCGTCCGCCGTCAGGGCGAGGCCTTCGAGGTCCGCGGCGGCCAACTCCGTTGAGTCCTCGGCGCCTTCGACGGCCGCCACCATCGCGGTCGGGCCGCCCGCGATCAGGCCCACCACGTCCGCGGGGTCGGTGTTGAAGGTCGGCGGGCACTCGCTCGCGTCCAGAACACCCAGCCGTCCGGCGGTGCCCGCGCCCGCGTAGACGAGCCGTCCGCCGCGGGACATCCGGGCGGCGGCCGCGTCGATGGCGGCGGCGATCGCCGGCAGTTGCCGGGCCACGGCACCGGCGACGCTCGCGTCCTCGCCGTTCATGATCCGGGCGATCTCCAGCGTCTCCAGCCGGTCGATCTCGGCCAGTTCGGGCCGGAACTGCTCCGTGGTGAGGTGGGCGAGTTCGGCGGTGAGCCGCTGGTAGGGGGCGGTAGAGCCCGGCCCGGGCGCGGCGGAACCGGTGGTCGAGTCGGTGGCGGGGCCGGTGGGGGAGTCGGCGGAGGGGCCGACGGGGGAGGTCATGACGGGGCGGCTCTTTCCTGCGGTGCGTGCGGTGTCGGGGATACGTGCCGTGTCGGCGCGAGTGGTGTGGGGCCCGGACGGTGCCGGCTGCGGGTCAGCGCGGTACCTGGCGGGGGCGGTGCCGGTGGGCCAGGGCCTCGTACGAGGCGGACAGGGCGGGGCCCGCGGTCCGGTACGTACGCTGGGCCACGCCCACGAACAGGCAGTCCACCACGAGGAGTTGACTCGTACGCGAGGACATCGCCGCCGGGCGCAGCTCGCTCTCGCGGGCCGTCGACGTGGTCAGCACGTGGTCCGCGTACTGCGAGACGGGGCCGCCGGGATGGCCGGTGATCGCGAGGGTGGTGGCGCCGTGCTCGAAGGCGACGCGCAGGGGTTCTATGACGTCGCCGGTGGAGCCCGAGTGCGTGATCGCGATCGCCACGTCCTTGGCGCGGAGCTGGACCGCCGTGGTGATCGCCAGATGGGTGTCATTGTGCGCGTGCGCGATCAGGCCGATGCGCAGCAGCTTCTGCGCGAGGTCCTGGCCGACCAGGGCGGAGGCGCCGATGCCGTAGATGTCCACCCGCCGTGCGCCGGCGAGTGCGTTCACGGCCGCGCCGAGCTGCACGGTGTCCAGGGCGGCCGCGGTGTCGGCGAGGGTCTGCTGTTCGTCGTGCGCGAGCTTGGCGACCACGTCCGCGATCGGGTCGTCGACGGCGATGTCCGCCGTCACCGCCGGGGCGCGGCCCGACTGCTGCTGGGCGGCGAACCCGGCGAGGGCGAGCCTCAGGTCGCGGTAGCCGGGGTAGCCGAGCAGCCGGGCGGTACGGACGACGGTGGCCTCGCTGGTGCCGGTCAGCTCGGCGAGCCCGGTCACCGTGAGCGCGGCGCAGCCCGCCGGATCGCCTGCCACGGCCTCGGCGACGCGCTGCATGGAGCGGGTCATCGACGGCGCGAGGGTACGGACCTTGGCCGCGAGCGCCGCCGATGGCGGGCCCTCCCAGGCCTGCGTGGCCAGGCGCGGCGTACCACCGGCTGCCGCCGTACCCGCCGATGAGCCCGCTGCCGTACCCGCCGACGAGCCTGCCGACGGCTGGTCCGGCCCGGTGCCGAAAGTTTCCTTCAGGTCTCGGGTCACATATGAAAGCTATTTTCGGCGGGGCGAGTGGTCAAGAGGTTCCGAGGCGCCGGGGGTGCCGGGGCGCGACGGAGGGCGAGGTGCCGGGTGGGCGCGCTCGCCCGGCGCGCGGTGGCGCGGTCCGGCCCCGCGGGGCACCTGTCCGGGGAAGTGGGCAGGTGCCCCACCCCGCTCCCTGGGGGAGGAGCGGGGCGGGGCAGGCCGGTGCCGGGAGGCGAGCGCGCAGGCCGAGGGCGCTCGGGCACCAGCCGTCTGTGGGGCCGCCTCGGGGGCCACTTCGGGAGCTGCCCCCGGGGGTCACCTCAGGTGCCGCCTCTTGCGTTCACCCACGTCCGTTGTCTGGTCGCATCCGCCTACGCCCGGGTCGGTCCCGGGAGCCGGTCTGACGCGGGGCCGGCTCCCGGGACACCGGGTCACCGGGGCACGTGGGCCGTGCTGGCCGGTGAGTTCAGGGGGCGTCGTGGACGCTTGTGCGGTCGGCGAGTTCAGTGGTTTTGGTGGACTTGGTGGGTTGGGAGGCGGTTGAGGGGGTGGATGGTCGCGCGGGCTCGTCGGTGCCGGTGCCGGTGCCGGTGCCGGTGTTGGCGGTGCGGGCTCGGGTGCCGGTTCGGCGACGGGGGTTGTGGTGGCTGCGGGCGAAGGGGGCGCTGTAGCCGTTCGTACGGCCGGGTCGTCGATCCCTGCGAAGGCTGTCCCGGGTGTTGCTGTTGCCCATGAGGCGAGTTCCTCCGTCGGTCTTCCTGCCTCGGTGTTCGTGCCTTGGTCTTTGCTCGGCGGTCCTTCTTCGTCGGTCTTGGTTGTCGGTCTACGGCCGTCTGTCCACGGGCGGCGGTCTGCGTTCGTCGTCTGCTGCCTGTCGGCGATACGGGTTTTCGGCTGACACCGGAAAGATGCGTCGCTCGGCTTCGGTGAAAACGCGGGAGTCACGCTCTTCCGTCTCAGGCGTGAATACCTCGCTTTTGTCTGGCGCTTTCGATTCCCTCGGTGTTATTCGCGTGGGCTTCTGTCAGATGTTCTGTCAGGTGTTCTGAACTGCGGAAACCTTTCCTTCTCGCGCGCTGGCAGTGCGCTCTCCGAATGCGCCGGAGTCCGCCGGAGTTCGCCGTACCCCGTGTACCGAGTCCGCGTATCGAGCCCACGTATTGAGTTCACGCATTGCGGGGTCGTGTTTTCTTTTTCGCGCCCCCTTGATATTCCGCTCTTCTCTCGGTCCTTAAATCGTTCCTATGAAGTGGTATCGCGCCAGTTACGGATGTGCGGAACGAGTCAGGGGAATGGTGTGCCGAACGACTCCACGTACGGGGGAGGGGGCGGCCGATTCTCCGCAGGCGCTGGGGAGAGGGACGTCCGGTCCGTGCGTCCCGGCGCGCAGCGTTCGTGGCCGAATCGCCGCAGGCGCCGCCCGGTTGGCCGATGTACGGAACCGGCCCGGCGCCCGGCGTCCAGGGTGCTCCGGCTTGTGCGCCTTCGGCCGGGCGCACAATGGACGCATGACCTACCCCGACCGTCCCGAGCGCCCCGGCGGCCAGGGCAACGCTGACAGCCCCGGCGGCCCCGACAGCTCAGGTATCCCAGGTGGCCCGGAGCGTCCGGTGCCCCCGCTCGAACAGGCCCTGCACGCGGCCCGCGCGCTCGTCCTCGCCGATCTCGCGGCCTGCACCGTGGCCGACGCGGATGTCGTGTCCCTGGTCGAGGAGTCGATCACGCATCGGCGCTGGTGGGTCGAGCAGTGGCCGGAGGGCGCGGAGTACGTCGCCGGTCTGGTCGCGCAGGACGTCCAGGACGCGCTCCTGGAGCGCTACGGGCGCTGGCCGCTGTGCCCCGTCTGCGGCTCCGGTGATCCGCACGCCCTCGACGTGGAGCCCGAACTCGGCGCCGACCCGCACTGGGTCTGCGGCAAGGCCGTGGTGCAGGTCGCCCGGGTCGGTTCGCTCGGCACCCTGCCCGGCTTCGGGGCGAGGGCGACGTGACGCTGTACATCGACCCGCCCACCTGGCCGGGTCACGGCCGCCTCTGGTCCCACCTTGTCAGCGACGTCTCGTACGAGGAACTGCACGCCTTCGCCGCCGGGATCGGCGCCCCGCGGCGTGCCTTCGAGCGGGACCACTACGACATCCCCGCGTACCGCTACCGCGACGCGGTCGACGCCGGAGCGGTGGAGATCTCCAGCCGGGAGATCGTACGGATCCTGCTGAAGGCGGGGCTGCGCAGGCGGAAGGGCAGCGTGGGGTAACGGGCCTGGGGTAACCGGCCTTTGCGGGGCGGGAGTTGAGGCTTGACGCGTCCGTTCCCGTCAAAGGTGGAGACCTGCGAACCACCGCACCCGTGAGCGCCGAGTTCCGTCCCCCCACCGCGACCGCCGTGTGGGCGACGGCCGCGGCAGGTGGGGTGGGGAGCGGTTCGGAGACGTGAACTGCCCGATCAGCCGCCGATGTTCACGTCGATGCAGGCGTAGAAGGCGTTCACGGTGTTGGAGATGTTCCAGACCGCGAGGATCTTTTGCGGGCCGCGCAGGTCACCGAAGTCGACCTGGTGGGTGACCGTGGTGCCGGGCTGGGCGCCGCCGTCGTCGAACTCGGCGATCTTGCGGTCGCCGATGAAGTACTGCCAGGTGCTGGTGTTGTGCGGCGCGGTCAGGGTCCATTGGAAGGACTGGGACGTGCCGACCTCGCTGACCTTCCAGCCCTTGGAGTCGTCGTCGAGTTCGGCGAAGCGGCTGTTGCCGCCGCTGCAACTGGTCAGGCCCTTGGGTCCCTCGACGCTCTGGGGCTCGTACTTGATCTCGCCGCACGGGACGACTCCGGCGGCGCACTGGGCCTGCCGGCTGGGCGGGTCGGAGATGTAGCCGTGTGCCGAGGCCTGGCCCGCGGGGAGGCTCACGGCGAGGACCGGGGCGAGCGCGGCACCGGCGAGAACGGCGAATTTCCTGCTGGAACGCATGCGGTACTCCTTCACATCAGGTCTTCCTGCCGTCGCGTGCCGCGCGAACGCCGCGCGTGTGCGCACGGAAAGGGCAGGGTGGAGCCCACGAGGGGCGGTGTCCCGAAGGTGGGGCGAAGAGGCGCGTGGTTCATGGCAGCGGGCCCCGGCGGCATGCGGAGTCGGTTCAACTCCCGTGCCCGGCAGGGTCGTTACTGCCCATGGACTAGACCAGCAGAACGGGTTGGTCGCGTCAAGGGTTCGGGCGGGGCCGGCCCGGTTCAGCCCTCGCGGTGCCCCGCCCGCAGAAGATCCAGCTCGCCGCGGAGGTTGCGGCGGGCCGCCTCCTCCCAGTGCGCGGCGCCGTACTCGGTCCTGAACAGACGTGGCAGCGTGAGGAGTTGGTCCAGGATGGCGGCGCGGCCGTCGCGGAAGGCGTCCTCGGGGACGAAGGCGTACTCCTCGCGGACGGCGGCGGCGTAGACGGCGTACGCCTCGGGGGACGAGGCCAGGATCGCGAGGTCGGCGTCGCACAGCACCTCGCCGTTGCGGTCGCCCGGCTCCGGGTCGTGGCCGACGGTGAGCCGTACGAGACGGGCCACCTCCGCCGTGTCCGGCGTACTCAACCCGGCCTCGGGCAGGGCGCGTTCGGCGAGGCGGGCGCTGCGGTCCTCGTTGTGCGCGCGGTCCGGATGGTAGACGGCGTCGTGGAACCACGCGGCGAGCCGTACGAGTTCGGCGTTCTCGGCGAAGGGAGCGAGCACGTCGATGTGCGCGAGCACCGCCACCAGGTGATCCGTGGTGTGGTAGCGGCGCTGCGGCTCCGCCCAGCGGGCGAGCAGGTCCTCGGCGTACGCCTCGGGGGCCGGGGCGTCCCGGCCGGTCACGGCGACGGCGTTCAGGGTCGCGGCCAGGCGGCGGCGCAGGTCCTCGTGGGCGGGGTGCTCGGGCAGTGCGGGCATGGCGCCATTGTGAGGCACGGCGCCGCGCCCCCGCCGGGCCCCCTCCTCGACAGGCCCTAGCGTGGCCGTATGACTGCTGCTGTCGCCGTACACGAAGAACGTGACCCCGAACTTCCCGGCCGGCTCCTGCGGACCGAGCGCGACGCGCTGCTGCCATTGCTGCGCGAACGACCCGAGAACGACTTCGCCCTGCGCACCTGTTGTCCCGGCTGGACCGTGCGCCATGTGCTCGCGCACTGCTCCTCCGCCCTGATGCGGGTGGTGGAAAACCGTTACGAGGAAGGGGTGTTCACGCCCGAGGGCAACGACCGTGACATCGCCGAGCGGGCCGACTGGCCTCTCGCCCGCATTCTCGACGAACTGGAACAGGGGATGACCGAGGCCGGTCCCGTCGTCGCCGCGTCGGACGGGGCGATGGACATCATCGCCCTCGGCGAGTGGATCCACGCGGGCGATGTACGCGAGGCCTTCGGCGAACCCGGGGCGTACGCGGGCGCGGGACTGCCCGCCGCCCTGCGCCTGCTGGGACGCAGCTCCCGCGAGAGGAAGCACGTCCCGCTCCACGCCGACCTGGACGACCACGACGAACCCCTGCTCCTCGGCGAGCCCACCGGTGAACGCCCGCCCGCCCGCTACCTGGGCGACGCCGCCACGCTCGTACGGCTCTACGCGGGACGCCCGCTGACCGGCACGCGGTACGAACTGGTGGGGGCGAGGGAAGCGGAGCTCTTCATCTTCGGCTGAGAAGGCCAACTCCCTTCCAGCACCCCCTGCTTGGGCTTGGGCTTGGGTGTTGCCCTGGTGGGGGTGCGTGCGGGTGTGCTTGGGCGTGCGAGCCGCGCGCGGCGTACGCGTGCGCGCGGGCGCATGAGGGCGTACGGGAGTGCCGGGGCGCGGGAATTTTCCCTCGCGCCCCGGTTTCGTACTTTTGTCCGCCGGGGGCTTTGACCATTCGGTGCTTGTTTCCGGTTGCCGTACTGGACTAGACCTATTCGTGTGGTGATCACGGACTCGGACGCACGGCGTGGCCGTGCGCTCGGAGGGCCGGGAGCGACAGACCCCTGCACCCGCAGGACCCGCGAAAGCCGCGGGGGCGGCGGGTGCGCGGGCCGGTGACCGCGCAGTTCGCCGCCGAGACAGTTCGGCAGCCCGGAAGCAGTGGAGTGCCATGAGCAGCAGTGCCGTCCTCGAGGTGATCGCCCTCGACGCGACCGACGCCCGCGCCGCCGAACGCGGCGGCGCGGACCGGCTGGAGCTGGTGACCGACATGGCCGCCGACGGTCTGACCCCCTCCCGCGAGACCTTCGCGGCCGTGCGCGAGGCGGTCCGGATCCCGGTCCGTGTGATGCTGCGGCTGCGGCCCGGCTTCGGTGTGGGTGACTCCCGCGAGCAGGACGAACTCGTCGCGCGGGCAAGGGAGTTGCGTGCCGTGGGCGCCGAGGAGTTCGTGCTCGGGTTCCTCGACGCCACGGGCGGACCGGACCTGAAGGCGCTCGACCTCCTGCTCGCCGAACTCGACGGCTGCCGCTGGACGTTCCACCGCGCCCTGGACCAGGCCGTCGACCGGCACGCCCTGCGCGTCGCCGTCGCACCGCTGCCCGGGCTCGACACCTATCTGACCGCCGGCTCGCCGACCGGCGTCGACGACGGCATGTCCGTCCTGCTCGCGGAGGCCATGCAGCGCGGCGAACCCGGCTACGAGCAGCACATCCTGGTCGGCGGCGGCCTGCGCCTCGACCACATGCCCCGCCTCCTCGCCGCCGGTGTCAACGGCTTCCACATCGGCACCGCGGCCCGCCCCCACGGCTGGGACGGACCGGTGCACACCGACACGGTCCTCAACTGGCGCCGCACGCTGGACACTTGAGCGGCCGAGGCGGATCCCGTCGGGTCCGCATCAGACGGCGGACTCCGGCGGGGTTCGGGGCGAGGTGGTCCGCATCAGACGATGGACTCTGTCGGGCCTGCCTCAGACGGCGTTCACCGCGACCGACCCGAGGCGCTCCCCTCCTCGCGGCTCCTCCCCGTCCTCCGGGAGCAGGAGCTGCGGCGGCAGTTCGGCGAGATGGCGTACGGCGAGGCCGGACACCGCCCGGGTCAGGGCGACGTACAGACGGCGCAGGCCGGTGCGCTGGTCGGGCTCGCCCGCGACCACGGCGGCGGGCTCGTCGAGCACCACGAAGTCGTACTCCAGGCCCTTGGCGAGGGAGGCCGGGACCAGCGTCAGACGGACGTCAGGGGTGGTCTCCTCGCCGGGGGAGAGGTACGGGATTCCCGCCTGTTCCAAGGCAGTTGCCAGGCGGGGGATGCGGGCGTCGGCCGCGATGAGCCCCGTGGAGCCCTCGTGGCCCAGCGCTTCGGCACAGGCGGCGAGCACCTCGGCGTCGAGTGCGTCCAGGTGCGCGGCGGAGAGGGGGCCGGTGAGCGAGGTGGCGTCGTCGTCCGCGATGGCGGCGTCGTCCGAGGCGACGGTCACCCGTCGTACCGACAGTGAACCCGGCGATTCCCGCACCGAGTTGACCTCGGCGAGGTCGGGGGCGATGGAGGGCAGCAGGCGCGAGGCGTAGGCGATGACCTCACGCGGTACGCGGAAGCCCGCCGTCAACTCCTCGATCAGCGCGCCTGATTGGCCGAGGTGTGCCAGGGCCTCGTCCCAAGTCCGCGTGGCCCAGGGGGTGGTGCCCTGTGCCAGGTCGCCGAGCACGGTCGCGGAGCCGGTGCTGCAACGGCGCCCCACGGCCCGGTACTGCATGGGCGAGAGGTCCTGCGCCTCGTCGAGCACCACATGGCCGAGCGAGGGCGTGCGCTCGACCAAGTCGGCTGCCTCGTCGATGAGTACGGTGTCGGCGGCCGACCACTTGGCCGTACGGACGCTGCGCGCGGGGCGCTCCCACAGCAGCGCCCGCTGCTCCTCGGCGCTCAGCAGGCCCTCGGCGTGCTCGGCCAGGAACTCCGGTTCGGCGAGCAGGCGCAGTACCAGCTTGGCCGGGTCGACGACCGGCCAGATCTCCTTGACCGCCGCCTTCACCGCCGCGTTGCGGGCCACCGAGTCCTGCACCCGGTCGTCGGGCGCCTCGCCCTGCTGCTCCATCCGTACCAGGACGGCGTGGGCCAGGCGCTGCGGCAGCGCGGCGCGCGCCGCCCCGTAGCGGATGTCGCGGTCGAGCAACTCCCGGACGATTTCCTCGACTTCGTAGGCGGGGATGCGCCAGCGGCGCGAGCCCCTGACCACCACGAGGGGCTCGGTGGGCGGCGTGACGTGGGAGCGCACCGCGCGCCGCAGCACCTCCGCCATCCGGGCGTCGCCCTTCACCAGCGCGGTCGCCGCGCTGTCGGTGCCGCGCACCTCGACCTTCGCGATCTTGGTGACCAGCTCGTCCACGGTGGCCTGCTGGACCTCCAACTCGCCGAGTGCGGGCAGGACTTGCTCGATGTACTGGAGGAAGGACCGGTTCGGCCCGATGACCAGGGTGCCGGTACGGGCGAGCCGCTCGCGGTGGGCGTAGAGGAGATAGGCCACCCGGTGCAGCCCGACCGCCGTCTTTCCGGTACCGGGGCCGCCCTGCACACAGACGGTGCCGCCGAGGTCGCTGCGGACGATCTCGTCCTGCTCCGGCTGGATGGTCGCCACGATGTCGCGCATCGGTCCGACGCGCGGCCGCTCGATCTCCGCCTGGAGCAGCTTGCTGGTCCGCGCCTCCTCGGCCGGGTCCATCAGGTGCTCGTCCTCGTACGCGGTGAGGTCGCCGCCCGTGTACCCGAAGCGGCGCCGCAGTGCGACGTCCATCGGGTCCTTCTTCGAGGCCCGGTAGAACGGCTGCGAGACCGGCGCCCGCCAGTCGATCACCATCGGGTCGCCCGCCGCGTCGTGCACGTGGCGTCGCCCGATGTAGAGCCGGGTGTCGTCGTCGGCGTCCGTGTCGTCAGCGACGGCGGTGCGTTCGGCGGGGCAGGTGCCGGGTGCGTGGAGGTAGTCGAGCCGGCCGAAGAAGAGCGGGGTGTGGGCGAGGTCGGCGAGTGCCTTGATGCGGTCGGTGATCTGGCGCTGGAGGACCGCGGCGTTGACCCAGTTCGCGGTGACGTCGCGGATGTCCAGGCCCTCGACGTCCTCGCGCATCGCGCGCAGCGCGGCGCGGGAGGAGGCGAGGTGGTCGCGCTCGCGGCCGAGGGGGTCGTCGAGGGCGGGGTCGATGGGGTTGCCGGTACCGGGCACGGTGCTGGGGCCTCCGTAAGCGCGCAGGGCAGCGGGCCGCGGCCCTGGGATACCGGGCGCGGTCCGCTCGTGAGGGACGTACGGGCTCGGGGCCGATGCCGACGGTGGTGCTCGGCGTACGTGCGGTCGGCCCCTAGGGGTGCCCATCGGGTGGTCCCGGGGTGGGCACCGCCGTGAGCTGCCGCCCGGTTTCCGTCCGGGTGGCGGCGCTCCGCTAGGGAGGCGGGGAAGTCGGCGATTCTAGGACAGGCGACGGAGAGGCTGCCAACTGTTTTTCGGGGGATGGATTCGTGGTGGCACAAGGGGGCGCGCGGACCCTAGGGGCGCCCTCGGCCGCTGGGTGGAGGGACACCGGCCCGGGGGACGAGTCGGCCGGGCCGTCGAATCAGCCCGCGAGGCGATGTCCGCGCACGTCACGGATCCGAGGATGGAGTCATGACCAGCGCCAGCATCGCCTCCGTCTCCGCCGCCCCGTACCCGGCCCGCCGCACGGGCTGCACGGCGGACCCCGCGGCAGCCCGCCCCCGCCGCAAGGGCGGCGCCCTGCACGCGGTGAAGGTCTTCACCGGCACCGCCTTCGGCGTCCTGGTCCTCGGCGACCACGCGAAGTACGCGGAGGAAGCGGGCGTACGACTGCGCTGACCGCGCCGCTCGCCCCCCGCCCTCTCTTCCTCCCTGCGCCAGCTCGGCGCCCGCCTCTCCACCCCGGCGCCGACCACGGGCGCTGCCCCTCCACCCGGCGAACCCCGCTCTCCTCCCCCGGAAGGAGAGCGCAATGACTCCGGACGGACTCCGCAAGCCCCCGGAACGCCTCCGGATCGTCTTCGGAACGCCCTCCCCGCCCCCCGATTCCAGGTGGCCCCGGTCACTCCCCGCCCCCTGTTGATCAAGGTGCCCAGTGACAAGCGGCACAGGCCCCTCGGAGTCCACTAGGCGCGGTAGTGGATGAGGGTCATTCGAGGGCCGGGACCTTCGGCCCGCGGGGCCTCGGGACCTTGGGTCCGGAAGTCCCGGAGCGCCTCGGGACGACTGGCACATCCGGATCGCACAGCTCTGACGTGCGACGCAGCAAGGTCCCGAGGACAGCACCGGGCTTTGTTGCCCGATGAACCAAAGCGCCTGTCAAGGGGCGTAAATCATCCCCTTCTGCTACGGCTCGGCATCGTAGATCACACGTTTGAGTCGGATGTCCGGTCTGGGTTACCAAGGTTGGGCCCTGCCCGGTACGAGGCATTCGCACCGGGTCCGCTCATGCAGGAGGTAAGCCCGAATGACGAAGCGCGCCATGTTCCCCGGCATTGGTTCGACCCCGATCCGTACCCGTGCGGCCGTACTCGCCGCCGGTATGGGCGTCACCGCCGCCATGGGCGCCGGTATCGCTGTCGCGGCCGACGACGGTGCCAAGGACGTGACCGCTGCGACCTCCACCGCCACCGCGGTGAAGGAGCAGGCCGAGGCCCAGGCCAAGGCCGGTCAGAAGGCCGAGAAGGCCGCGAAGGCCAAGAAGGACGCGAAGTCCGAGCGAGGCGAGAAGAAGGCCGAGCGCAAGGCCGAGCGGAAGTCGGCCCCGAAGAAGGCCGCGCCCAAGAAGCCCGCTTCCTGGGTCAGCCCGGTCAAGAAGTACGAGCTGTCCGCGAGCTTCGGTCTCGGCGGCAACATGTGGTCGCAGAAGCACTCCGGCCAGGACTTCGCCGTTCCGGTCGGCACCGACGTCAAGTCCGTGCACGGCGGCACCGTGGTCAAGGCCGGTCCCAACGGCGGCGGCGACGGCCCGGCGTACGGCAACGCGATCGTGATCAAGCACGGCAACGGCACCTACTCGCAGTACGCGCACCTGTCGCGGATCGACGTGAGCATCGGTGAGACCGTCAAGACCGGCGAGCACATCGCCAAGTCCGGCAACACCGGCAACTCCAGCGGTCCCCACCTGCACTTCGAGGTCCGGACCACCCCGAACTACGGCACCGCCGTCAACCCGGTCCAGTTCCTGCGCGGCGAGGGTCTGTCGCTCTGACCGGCCTGCCCGCCCGCGAGCAGGCGGGGACCGGCGCCCGGGCACGGATACGTCCGTAGCCCGGGGGCGGGAACAACACCTTCACAGCAGCAACAGGGCAGGGTGCGCTCAGGCGTGCTCGTGCGCCTGAGTCACCAGATCGATGGCGACCTCGAGGGAAGCGCTCCGCTTGTCCTCGGGGTCGCCTTCGACGTCCGTCAGCAGGAACATCGAGGCGTGCAGCGTGTACAGCGCGCTGACGCAGCGGACCTGGTCGGTCAGCGGCGCCTGCTCGTCGCGCAGTACGCCGAGCAGCGCGCGTACCCGGTCCTTGAAGATCTCGCCGATCTTCAGGTCCCGCAGCGCGGCCTGGTTCTCCTGCATGAAGCGGAAGAGGGGGGCCGCGTCGTTGAGCGCCGCGCTGTAGCGGCGCAGCAGCTCCTTCTTGAACTCCAGGGTCGGCTCCTGGGTCTTGCCCCAGGCGACCAGCTCGTCGATCGGGCCCGTCAGATCCTGGAAGACGCTGATCAGGATGTCTTCCTTGGTCTTGAAGTGGTAGTAGAGCGCCGCCTTGGTGACGTCCAGGAGCTGGGCGATCTCCCGGAGTGAGGTCTTCTCGTAGCCCTGCTCGGCGAAGAGTTCGAGGGCCACGTCCTGGATGCGCTGCCGCGTGTCCGTGCGGCGCTGCGGGTGGGTGCCCATCCTGGCTGCTCCTCGGGTGCTGGGTCTTCGGGCGGTACGTACGGCCTGCGGTGCGGGGCGGACCCTGAGCGTACGGCCGGAATCCAACTTACTTGACGCCCGGCAAGTTGGGCCGCTACGTTCACCGTGCAATCAACTAGCCGGGCGGCAAGTAAGTCGGCAAGTGCGTGCACGCTGCGTCCCTCGGGCCCGCGTCCGCCGCCCAGGGGGGAGCGGAAGATGGCTCAGACACAGCAGCAGGCCCCGGTGGCGGGGCGGGCCCCGGCACCGGACGGGGAAAAGCCCCGCAACATGTACGTCGTCCTGCTCGCGCTGATGATCGCGATCATGCTCTCGATGCTGGACAACATGATCGTCGGCACCGCGATGCCCACGATCGTCGGCGAACTCGGCGGCATGGAGCACCTGTCGTGGGTGGTGACCTCCTACACCCTGGCGACCGCGGCCTCCACCCCGATCTGGGGCAAGCTCGGCGACATGTACGGCCGCAAGGGCATGTTCCTGACCTCGATCGTGGTCTTCCTGATCGGCTCGGCACTCAGCGGCATGGCCCAGGACATGGGCCAGCTCATCGGCTTCCGCGCGGTCCAGGGCCTGGGCGCGGGCGGCCTGATGGTCGGAGTCATGGCGATCATCGGCGAGCTCGTACCGCCCCGGGAGCGCGGCAAGTACCAGGGGCTGCTCGCCGCGGTGATGGCCGTCGCGATGGTCGGCGGCCCGCTGGCCGGCGGCGCGATCACCGACCACCTCGGCTGGCGCTGGTCCTTCTACCTCAACCTGCCCCTGGGTGCCGTCGCCTTCTTCGCCGTCTCGGCCGTACTGCACCTGCCCAAGAAGCGCGCCGAGGGCCGGATCGACTTCCTCGGCGCCGCACTGCTGACCGTCGGCATCACCGCCATCGTCCTGGTCACCACCTGGGGCGGCACCGAGTACGCCTGGTCCTCGCCGATGATCATGGAGCTGATCGCGCTCGGCGTGACCGCCCTGGTCGGCTTCGTCTTCGTACAGAAGCGGACCGTGCAGCCGATCATCCCGCTGCACCTCTTCCGCAACCGCAACTTCGCGCTGATGAGCGTGATCAGCTTCGTCACCGGCTTCGTGATGTTCGGCGCGGTGCTCTTCCTGCCGCTGTTCCAGCAGTCGGTGCAGGGAGCCTCCGCGACCAACTCGGGTCTGCTCCTGCTCCCGCTGCTCAGCGGCATGTTGGTGGTCTCGCTGATAGCCGGCCGGGTGACCACCAAGACCGGCAGGTACCGGGTGTTCCCGATGGCCGGCGGCGCCCTGCTGATCGCGGGCTCGCTGCTGCTCGCCCAGATGGACACCGGCACCAGCCGCCTCACCGCCAGCCTGTACATGGCCGTGCTCGGTGCGGGACTCGGTGCGCTGACCCAGATCACCATGCTCGTCGCGCAGAACAGCGTGGAGATGAAGGACATGGGCGTCGCCTCGTCGACCGCCACCCTGACCCGCACCCTCGGCTCCTCCTTCGGTGTCGCGCTCATGGGCGTGCTGTTCAACGACCGCGTCGAGCAGGTCATGACCGACCGTGCGGGCGCCGTCGGCGGCAAGGTCACCGAGCAGTCGGCCCAACTCGACGCCGCCAGCCTGGCCAAGCTCCCCGACGTGGCGCGCGAGGCGTACCAGCACGCGGTGTCCTCGGGCACGCATGCCGCGTTCCTGCTCGGGGCGGCTGTCTCGGTTGTGGTGCTTGTGGCGTCGTTCTTTGTGAAGGAGGTGCCGTTGCGGGGGTCGGCTCCTGGGCAGCAGCCTTCGGGGGAGGCCGCAGGGGGAGCGGCGGGCTGAGGAGGCGGCTTCGGAGTCGCGTAAGTACAGGAGATTTTTAGTTTGGCGTGTGTCTGCAGCGCAGAACTAAAGACAGCTGGCGACGGGCAGCGCGGTTACTTCACAAGGCGCATGACGCCTCTGCCCCAAGTGGTGCTTATCGAGGGGAACTTCCGTGCGGGGGACGGCAGTTGGTAGGTGCTGGTCTGTGCCGTGAAGACGTAGCGGGTGCCGTCCTCGTCTCTCGCGCAGAAGAGGTAGGGCTCTCCGAGGGCTACGCAGCCGAGTGCCCAGGCGTGTTCTTCCGCGTCGGCTGCCCAGGACTGTACGGGGTGGGCGTAGTGAGGGGCGAGTTGGTCCGCGAGGTGCTGGGCGCGTGCGTGGAGCCAACGCAGGGCTGCGCGTGGGGAGTTGGTGCGGTGCTCGCCGAGCGGGATGCGGAGGCCGCCGGGGGTGTGGGCCGTGAGACGGACGCTGTAGGTGCCGCGTACCCGGTCGCGTAGAGGAGTCTCGTGTGTGAGCGTCACGGGGTGGCCGCCTCCGCCAACAGCAGGCACGCCCATACGGTCTTGCCGACCCCGAGACGTGGTGCGACGCCCCAGGAGTCGGCGAGCGCGGTCACCAGGGCCAGCCCTCGGCCGGACTCCTCCTCGGGTCCCGCCTCCCTCGGCAGGGGCTTCTCGTCGCTTGCGTCCGAGACTTCGAGACGCAGTTCCGGACCCTTCAGTTCGAAGCGGACCAGGATCTCGCGGCCGGGTGTCGTCTTCGCGCAGATCGCGTTGGTGGCCAGTTCGGAGAGCAACAGGACTGCGGTGTCCGCTACTTCACCGTTCACGCGCCAGAGAGCGAGTTGGCGGCGGAGGGCGTCGCGGGCGTGGGCGACGTTTCGGCGGTGGCGGGGGTATTGGTAGGTGACTGCCTTGGCGGGACTGCTGTCCCCGGTGGACTGCGCTGGGGTGATCGTGGTCATGTCGCGGCCTCACTCTCAGGGTGGGGAGCGCGTCTTGTCGCCCAGGGGCGTGGTGACAGGGCGCGGCTGAACTGACGAGCGACTACGGCCAGTTGATGACTGACTGACATGGAGTCACCGCCATTGGCAGAATGCACGTGTGCACCATGGGTGCGCAACCTGTGCACCTAAAAACCCACGTACTGAACCTCTGTGCCCATCGACGTGCGCCCCGCAGGGCGGCAGAATGCAACCCGACGGTTCCAACTGCGCACCTACAGAGGGCAGATCGTCACCCGGAAGGCAGGAAACAGAACATGCCGAACCAGCGGGCGAAGCCCACCCTTCGACGCCGCCGTCTTGGCGCTTTGCTCCGTGACTGCCGCAACAAGGCCGGGCAGACCCTCGAAGAGGCTTCCACGCGCATGGGGTGGGACGACCACACCAAACTCAGCAAGATCGAGAACGCGCGGGCACACCTTCCGCAGAAAGACGTCGCCCCGCTGCTGAGCGGCTATGGCGTCACCGACGAGTCCCTGATCACCGCCATCGCGGGACTGGCCCGTGACGCAGGCAAAGCAGGCTGGTGGGCGCCCTACGGCGACACGCTCGCCAACGCGTACACCGACTACATCAGCATCGAGTCCGACGCGGTCGGAGTCCGCTTCTACGCCCCGACTGTCATGCCCGGCCTACTCCAAGTCGCCCCGTACGCACGTGAGGTCATCGCGGCGACCACCACTCGCACCCCCGAGGAAATCGAGGCGCGAGTCAACGTCCGGTTGGCCCGCCAGTCTGTACTGAGCCGCCCGAATCCGCTGAAGTTCTATGCGGTGATCAACGAGGAGGTCCTGCGGCATGAGTTCCCGAACAACCCCGAAGCCATGAGGGAGCAGCTTCGACACCTGTTGTATCTCTCCGACCGGCCCCACATCACCATCCAAGTCATGCCGACACCGGTGGCCTCCCACCCCGGCCTTCTTGGTCTCTTCAACCTGGTTGAGTTCCCGCCCCCGTGGCCGCCTCTCGTCCAGCTTGAAAGCATCCGCGGTGGCTCGTTCATGGAAGATCGCAGCGATGTGAAGGTGTTCGAGAATGCGTTTGAACGCATCGTCGCCGCAGCCCTTCCCACGGACACATCGCGGGAAGTCATCAAAACGATCCTGGAGGAGAAATACTCGTGACCAGCTCAACTCCGTCCCGTGCCAAGCTCGTTCATGCCGATGAGTTGACTGGCGCGGACTGGTTCAAATCCTCGTACAGCGGCGGCGAAGACAACTGTATCGAGGTCGCTGCCAACCTCGTCGCTTCGCATGGCATGGTCCCCGTCCGTGACTCCAAGAACCCCAACGGCCCTGCCCTTGGCATCCCCGCCGACGCCTTCTCGTCCTTCGTGGCGGGCGTCAAGGCTGGGCAGTTGGGCACTTTCTGATCGTCTGAGCACTACAACGGTCGCGTCGCGTCTCGGAGTTGGGGGTGCAGCGGGACCGATGGCTATGGGAAGGGGCGCGTAATGGCAATCGAATCTCCCCGATGGTTCAAGTCCTCGTACTCCAGCGGCGGAGAGCAGTGCATCGAGATTGCCGACCTTCGTCGGTCGTCCCTTGCTGCTGTCGCCGTGCGTGATTCGAAGGAACCGGACGGACCGGCTCTGCTGGTTGAACCCGCCGCGTTCGCTGGTTTCGCTACGTTCGCTGCCACCTTCGAGGTCTGATCAAGGCGTCTGCGAACAGCCTGCTCTTGCCTCACCTGGAAGGAAAGCGGAAGTGGTCAACAACAGGAGCCTGAGGTCGACCGATCTCCCCGGTGCCGACTGGCGGAAGTCGTCGTACAGCGGCGGTAATGCGGGCCAGTGCGTCGAGGTCTCCATCAACCTCGTCGCTTCGTGCGGCATGGTTCCCGTCCGTGACTCCAAGAACCCGAGCGGTCCTGTCCTGGGCGTTCACGTTGACGCGTTCTCGTCGTTCGTGGCAGGCGTCAAAGCCGGTCACCTCGGTACTGTCTGACCTTCCGAGCGCCGCAACGGCCCCGTCGCGCCCCTGAGTTGGAGGTATGGCGGGGCCGATTGCTATCCAAGGGCACCCGCTGGACCCAGTGACGGACCGTGGGCTAGCCGCAGCAGTCGCAGCCAGGCCGACAGCCGCACGCATCATCCGTCTCGTTCAGCGGGGCGCCCATGGCGGCGGCCGGGGGTGCGCAGCAGCCCTTGCCCTGCCAGGCGTCGCGGCCTTCCTTCACGGCGATGGCGGCGATGACGAGGGCGGCGATGGGGTCGGCCCAGGACCAGCCGAGAGTGGCGTTGAGGAGCAGGCCGACCAGGAGTACGGCGGACAGATAGGTGCACAGGAGGGTCTGCTTGGAGTCGGCGACCGCGGAGGCGGAGCCGAGTTCGCGGCCGGTACGACGCTGGGCGGCGGACAGGAAGGGCATGACCGCGAGGGAGAGCGCGGCGATGACGATGCCGAGGACGGAGCGTTCGGCCTCGCCGGTGCCGGTCAGGGCGCGGGCTGCGTCGAAGGTGACGTATGCGGCGAGGGCGAAGAAGGAGACGGCGATGATCCGCAGGGTGCGCTGCTCGCGCGCCTCGCGTGCGGCGTGGTCGCGGGCGGAGAACTGCCAGGCCACCGCAGCGGCGGAGGAGACCTCGATGACGGAGTCGAGGCCGAAGCCGATCAGGGCGGTGGAGGAGGCGCGGGCGCCGGCGGTGAGGGCGACGATCGCTTCGATGACGTTGTAGGTGATCGTCGCGGCGACCAAGAGGCGTATCCGGCGGGCAAGCGCGTCGCGGCGGGCCGGGGAGGGGCCGAGGGATACGGATATCTCGGCGGTCATGTCAGCAGCAGCCCTTCTCGTCGGCGTCGGGGCAGGTGCGGTCGGTCTCGACGGCGACCACGGCGGTGCGCAGGTCGTCGAGTGCGTGGCCGAGGCGTTCGTCGGCGAGCTCGTAGCGGGTGCGGCGGCCGTCGGGGGCGGTGACTACCAGGCCGCAGTCACGCAGACATGCCAGGTGGTTCGACAGCCGGGTGCGGGAGATGTCGAGCGCGTCGGCGAGGTCGGCAGGGTAGGCCGGGGCGTCGCGCAGGGCGAGCAGGATGCGGCAGCGGATCGGGTCGGCGAGCGCGCGGCCGAATCGGGCCAGCACCTCGATGTCGGTGGCAACGGAAAGCACGGCACGAAAGTACACGTGATCCTGAATTCAGAGAAGCGTGAACCGATCGGCGCCCACCAGCCCAGCCCAGCACAGCCCGGCCCGCCCAGAGCGCGCACAGGTTCTGTCAGTGCTCCCCAGTACTCTCCCCACCATCGATCACCGACCGTGAGGAACAAGAGAGTTGACCGCCCTGACCGCTTTCCCGCTGCCCTTTCAGTCGTCCCGTTCCACCGGGTTCGCGACACCCCGAACGCTGAGGGAACTCCAGATGATGGAGTGCAGCGCTCACATACGGGCGAAGCCGGGGTGGTTCGAGAAGAGGAACGACGCCGACATCGTCGCCAAGTGGACGCGGGAAGCGATCGCCCAAGGCCTCACCGAAGCGCAGGTGCGCTACGTACTCGCCGAACTCGCGCATTACGCCGCGCTGCGGGACGAGCGCACCGGCATCGAGGTGTCCACCGTCGACGGCGTGTGGCACTCGGACGCACTGGTCGAGGACTCTCTCGGGTCCCGGCTGCGGGAGGCGGTCCGGGTTCTGGAGGAGGTTCCCGAGGCGGAGAAGGACTGGCACCCCGGGTCCGACGGGCAGGTGCTCGATCTCGTTCATCCCTCGCTGTTCTGCCTGGTGAACGGGGTGAGCGGCGGGCCCGAGCGGGCCTGGCGGAATCCGACGAACCGCTACGCGCGGTACGAGTTCTCGGAGAAGTTCCAGTGGCTGCCCACGGACGTCGACGTCCGCGAGGACGGCGAGGTCGTCTTCCGGTCGTACGTGAACAACGTGCACCCCGAGGATCACCGCGAACTGGCCGCCGTACTGCCGGAGTTGTTCGCGCGTATGCGCCCGCTGTTCGAGAACGTGCTCACCGATCTGCGCCATCCGCGGCCGCTGCGGATCGAGGCCGATCCCTACGGGTGGTACGACTCGGAGCCGGAGTATCCGGACAAGGACTCCTACAGCGATGACGCGGCCTACCAAGAAGCCGTCCGTACCTATGAAGCGGCCCAGGACGACTGGTGGGAGAACCGCTGCCCGGTCGTCCCGGACGCGCCGGACTTCACCCCGCCCGAGGTGCCCGAGGACTCCGCCCGAATAGACCTGCGCGGCCGTCGACTCCAGGTCATCGTCAAGCTCGCCACGATTCAACTCACCCCGGACAAGCCGGAGTACGACGGCGGTTCCTGGCACGTCGAGGGGATGCTGAACGAGCGGATCGTCTCGACCGGGATCTACTACTGGGACAGCGAGAACATCACCGAGAGCACGCTGGGCTTCCGGGCGGCACTCGACGACCCGAGCTACGAACAGAACGACGACAACGGTGTGCGTGAGGTCTACGGCCTGGAGGACGAGGACCAGCTGAACCAGGACCTCGGATCGGTGTCGACCTCGGCCGGTCGCTGCCTCGCGTTCCCGAACGTCCTGCAGCACCGCGTCGGCTCGTTCCGCCTGACCGACCCGACCCGGCCGGGGCACCGCAAGATCCTCGCGTTCTTCCTGGTCGACCCGTCGGAAACGATCGTCTCCACCTCCGATGTGCCGCCGCAACAGCCGTGGTCCGACACCTCGACCATGACGCTGGAGCAGGCCAAGGGCTACCGCGAGGAACTGATGCGGGAACGCAAGTTCTTCGTCGCCGAGCACAACGAGGAGCTCTACGAGCGGGAGTTCTCCCTCTGCGAGCACTGAGCCTGGGCAGCGTGGAGGACCTGGACCACGTGGACCCTTGAAGTCCGGCTGAAGCATGGGGTGTTGGGGGCTGGGCCAGGGCGCGTCTCTTCGACTGGCTGGCTGGCTGGCTGGTCGATCGGACGCGCCCGTCCGACGAGCGATTACTGAGGCCCGATCCGTTCGGCCAGAGCGACGATGATTCCCGAGGGGCCGCGGAGGTTGCAGAGTCGGTAGACGTTCTCGTACTCCGCCACCTCGCCGAGGAGTTCGGCGCCGTGGCGGCGCAGGCGGGCGATCGTGTCGTCGATGTCGTCGACGGCGAACATGACACGGTGCAGGCCCAGCGTGTGGGGCGGCGGGTTCAGCGGTCCGGTGGTGATCGCCGCGGGGGCGTGGAACTTCGTCAGCTCCAGCTTGCCGTGGCCGTCCGGGGTGCGCATCATCGCGATGGCGCTGCGGACACCGTCGAGGCCGACCATCCGGTCCGCCGCGATTCCCTCGATCTCCGCCTCGCCTTCCAGCTCCATGCCGAGCTCGGTGAAGAAGGCGACGGCAGCCTTCAGGTCGTCGACGACGATGCCTACGTTGTCCATCCGCTGAATCGTCACGGGGGTGCTCCTTGGTCGGTCGCGCAGTCCGTTCCGGCTACTGGTACCCCTGGGACGAAGCCGGTGCCGCATTTTCGACACTCGGAAGTGTCGATGCCCTGACGTCGATGCCCTGACCTGGACTACCGACTGGCCCGGTCTCCGGTCCTGCCGGCGGCCCTGTCCACCATCGCCCCGGCAGACCCGTCGGGTACGGGCGGCGCCGCAGTAGTCCCGGTACTCCCGGGACTCCCGGTACTCCCGTTACGCCCCTCCCTCGTGGCCCCCGCCACCGGCCGCGCCGACTTCATACCGGACGTACCTGTGCCCGCCCCCGGGCCCACGCCGTTGTCCGCGCCCTTCCGCTTCAACCGCCCGTCCCGCCCGTCCTTCTGCCCCTTGCGGGAGCCGGACGCCGCAGCGGACTTCCCAGACGTCCCAGACGTCCCAGACGTCCCAGACGTCCCAGACTTCCCGGACTTCCCGCACTTCTCCGCCGGCGGCAGCATCGGGAAACTCCCGGTGCTCGTCGGCGCGTGCTCGGGCAGGAACAGCACCGCGACCGCGCCCTGGGCGGGGGCGTCCTCGGGTGCGCCGGGCCGTCGTACGTTGCGGAAGGTGAGCTCGGCGCCGAGGACGCGGGCCTGTCCGGCGGCGATGGTGAGTCCCAGGCCGTGGCCGCGGCCCGCCCGGTCCTTGCTGCCGGTGCGGAACCGGCTCGGGCCCTCGGCGAGCAGTTCCTCGGGGAAACCGGAACCGTGGTCCTGCACCCGCACCATCCGCCCGTCGACGGTGATCTCGACCGGCGGCGCCCCGTGCCGCGCCGCGTTGGCGAGCAGGTTGCCGAGTATGCGTTCCAGGCGCCGGGGGTCGGTGACGACCTCCGACTCCCGTACGACATGGACGGTGACATTGGCGTCGGAGGTGCCGATCCGCCGGGAGACGAACTCGCCGAGCAGGATGCCCTGGAGCTCGGCCCGTTCGGCCGCGCTGTCCAGGCGGGCCACTTCGAGTACGTCCTCGACGAGTGTGCGCAGCGCCTGCGCGCGGTCCTTGACCAGTTCGCTCGGGCGGCCGGGCGGCAGCAGTTCGGCGGCCGTGAGCAGGCCGGTCACCGGGGTGCGCAGCTCGTGCGCGATGTCGGCGGTGACCCGGCGTTCGGCCTCCAGGCGTTGCCGTAGCGCGTCGGCCATACCGTCAACGGCACGGGCCAGGTCGTCGGTCTCGTCGCGTACGACTCCGCCTATGGCGTCCCGTACCCGTACCTCGGACTCGCCCTGCGCGACCTCTCGCGCCGCGGTGGCGGCCTTGCGCAGGCGGCGCGAGAGCTGGCCGCCGATGAGGACGCCGAGCGCGCAGCCGCCGAGCACGACCGAGAGCGAGCCGATCCACAGGGCGCGGTCGAGGTCGTTGAGCACGGTCGCGTTGCGGTCGGGGAAGGGGCTGTGCACGGACAGGACGCGGCCGTCGGCGAGCGGCACGGCGGCCCAGATGTCCGGCGCGCCGGAGGCCGTGACATAGGTGACCCGGCGCCCGGCCTCGGCGCGCTTGCGCAGCTCGCCGGGCATCGCCTTGTCGTCGATGCTGGCGCCGAACTGCTCACGGCCGCTGTTCTCGTAGATCCGCTGGGCGTACTGGATCCGCTCGTCCTGCATGTCGCGGGCGTTGTCCAGCATCGACACCTGGGCGGCGTTGTGCACCACCAGGCTGAGCGCCAGCGCCACGAAGGCGCCGACCAGCGCGATGGCCGCGCTCATCTTCCAGCGCAGCCCGCCGCGCAGCGAGGCGCGTACCCGGGCCGCGATCCGGCCCCGCATCTTCCTCACCTGCGCCTCCTCACGCCGGACTGCCTGTCGCCGTCACCGGTGCCGTCTTCGGTACGTGTCACGTCCGCTCAGCCCCGCAGCTTGTAGCCGAAGCCGCGGACCGTCTCGATGCGGTCCTGGCCGATCTTGGTCCGCAGCCGCTGCACATGGACGTCGACGACCCGGGTGTCACCGCCCCAGCCGTAGTCCCAGACGCGTTCCAGGAGCTTGTCCCGGGACAGTACGGTGCCTGGCGCCCGCGAGAACTCCAGGAGCAGTCGCATCTCGGTCGGTGTCAGCGAGACCAGCGCGCCCGCGCGCCGGACCTCCATGCCCTCGGTGTCGATCTCCAGCTCGCCGAAGCGCAGCGTCCCGGACCCGGCCGGTTCCTCGGCGGGCCGGTCGGTGTCCCGGGCGGCGGCCCCGCCCGCGTGCCCGAAGCGGCGCAGCACGGCGCGGATACGGGCGACCAGTACGGCACCGTCGAACGGCTTGGTGACGTAGTCGTCGGCGCCCGCCTCCAGGCCGAGGACGACGTCGATGGAGTCGGCGCGCGCCGAGAGCATGATCACCGGCACCGTGGACTCGTCCCGGATGCGGCGGCACAGGCTCACCCCGTCCAGGCCCGGCACCATCACGTCGAGCAGGGCGATGTCGGGCCGTACCGCGCGGAAGGACTCCAGACCGTGCAGTCCGTCGGCGACCGCGGTCACGCTGAATCCGTCCCGCTCCAGGGCGAGTTGGGTCGCCTCACGGATGACGTCGTCGTCCTCGACGAACAGGACGTGCGTCTGCTGGTTCATCGCTGGCTGCCGTTCTGCTTCTCTGTTCCGGGGTCGGGTCGGTCCGGGCGGTTGTGTCCGGGTCGGTGACCGGGGTCAGTTCCCGGCCGGGTTCTGCGGGTCGCCGACCACATTGCTGTAGTCGGTCTGGCTTCTGCCCCGCACCGTGAAGCGTCCGTCGGCCCACCCGTAGGTGAGGACCTCTTCGCTGGACGGGTAGGAGACCGGGTCGTTCTCTCCGTAGAACTGCTGGGTCACGACGAGCTTGCCGTTGTCGATCTCCGCGTACACCGGCGGCGTCTCGGTCTCGAAGACGTGGACGTACTTACCGTCCACGAAGCGGTAGACGTACGTACCGATGCCGACCGCGTCACCACAGGTCATGACGTTGACCACGACGTCGTCGGAGCGGCCGCCGGTGAGCTTGCCGTAGCTGACGTCGACCGGGTACTTGCCCTCGTCGCCGCAGGGCTCCAGGTCCTGGCGGATCTGCCGGTCGACCTTCGGGTCCCTGCGGACCAGTTCCACCGCGTCGACCTTCGAGGAGGACGGGGTCCTGGACCGCGAGACGGGCTCGCTGCTGCTGCGCACCGGACCCTCGTCACGGACGCCCGTGCCGTCGGTGCCGCAGCCGGTCACCAGGACGCCGACAGCGGCGAGCACGACCGTGGTCGCACTCGCCGCCACTCCCGATTTCGGTACTAGGCCGCGCACCGTTCAGCTTCCTCATCCCCGACACTGCCGATGTCGCAGTGTTCGCCGTGTTCCTCGCGGACGCCCCGCTCGCGCCCCACCCCGGCGTCCCTGCGCTCCAGCTCCTCGCGGAGCCGGGCGAGTGCGCGGTGCAGCGTGCTCTTGACGGTACCCGCCGACATGCCGAGCGCGGCAGCGGTCTCCTGGGTCGACATCTGCTCCCAGTGTCGCAGCACCACGACACTGCGCTGCTTCGGTGCGAGCACCGTCATCACGTCGCGCAGGAGCTCACGGTCGGCCTGCTGCTCGCTGCTGTCCTCGACGCTCGACTCGGGCAGCTGCTCGGTCGGGATCTCCTCCAGCTTGCGGGCGCGCCACCACTCCGTACGGGTGTTGATCATGACGCGGCGCAGATAGGCGTCCGCCAGCCGCTTGTCGGCTATGCCGTCCCAGCGCCCGTAGGTGCGGACCAGAGCGGTCTGCAGGAGGTCCTGGGCCTCCACCGGGTCGGGCACCAGCCGGCGGGCGCTGCGCAACAGAGCGTCCTGCCGCGTGCGGACGTACTCCTCGAAGTCGAGCACCTCTCCCTGCGCCACTGAAACCCCTCCGGTTCGCCGTCCGAATCGCTGGTACCTCGCCGGTACGGGAAGGACGCTACGGAGGCGTTGTCACGGCGCTGTGCGGACGAGCGCGCGGCCGACGCACGGGCAGCCGTCGGTTGTGTAACGGCAGGCGGAAACCGGATGAAGCCGGAAACGGGGCGCCGGAAACACGGAAAGGGAGGGAATCCGGATGCGGCGGGCCGGTGAAGGAAATGCTGCCGCGAGGCGAAGGCGAAGCCGAGAAGAGACCGAAGGCGACGCCGAAAAGAGGCCGCAAGGGAAGGCGGGACGAGTGGTTGAGCGCGGGCCGGTGCCCGGCCTCAGGGAGGCCGGGCCGGGGCCTTCGGCTCAGCGGACGGGGCCGCCAGGGGTACGGGTCGGCAGGCGGTACAGGCCGCCCGGGAGGGGTTCGACCAGGCCGTCGGCGACCAGGCCGTCGAGTGCGCGGGCGCGCTGGATGCGGTCGTCCCAGACGCGTTCCAGTACCTGGCGCGGCACCGGGCCGGAGGACTCGCGCAGTACGGCGAGGAGTTTGCCGCGCACCTGGCGGTCGGTGCCCGCGTAGGCCTGGGTGCGCCGCGGCGGGCCGACGTGTTCCGGTTTTCCGGCCAGCCGCCAGGCGCAGTGCTCGGAGATCGGGCAGCCGCCGCAGTTCTCGTTGCGCGCGGTGCACACCACCGCGCCCAGCTCCATCGACGCGGCCGCCCAGCGGGAGGCGGTGTGTTCGTCCTCGGGCAGCAGCGCGCGGGCGAGGCGGCGTTCGGCGGCCGTGGTCGCGTTGGGCGGGTACTGGCTGCCGGTCACCGCACGCGCGAAGACCCGGCGCACATTGGTGTCCAGTACGGCATGCCGCTGCCCGTACGCGAAGGAGGCCACCGCCGCGGCCGTGTACTCGCCGATGCCGGGCAGCGCGAGCAGCTGCGCGTGCTGGGCGGGTACGTCGCCGCCGTGGCGTTCCGTTATGGCCAGCGCGGCCCCGTGCAGCCGCAGCGCACGCCGCGGGTAGCCGAGGCGGCCCCAGGCGCGCACGGCTTCGCCGGGTGCCTCCTCGGCGAGGTCGGCGGGGCGGGGCCAGCGGGTCATCCATTGCTCGTACACGGGCAGCACCCTGGCGACGGGGGTCTGCTGCAACATGAACTCGCTGACCATCACTCCCCAGGCGCCCGCTTCGGGGCGCCGCCACGGCAGGTCGCGAGCGTTGTCCTCGAACCACGTGATCACTGGTTCGTGAAGTGCGCGGTGCGCGCTGGGTGTTTCGGCAGCTGTGCTCTGCAAGGGCTTCGTTGGCGCAGTCATGGCACGGCCGATCCTGCCACGCGCGGCGGCCCGGACGTCAGACGCACGCCGCTGCGGGCGCGGCAACACCCCGGGCGGAGCAGTCGGAGTCGGCGGTCGAAGCCGGCAGTCGAAGGCGGAGGTGAGTGCCCGCCGCCGCGCGCCCGGGCGGGCGGCGGACAGCGGGCGGACGGCACGGGGGCTCCCCCGCGGGCACCGCGGCGTCCGGTCTGGACGGGCGGACCGGCGGGCGGCGTTCAAAAACGTCGTCCGGTGCACGGCCCCTGGGGGCACCCCCTGCTCGAACTGCTCGAAGAGCTTGGGGGAGTGCGTATGCAGGACACGTCCGCTCGCCGGTCTCGGCCCGGTGGCGCTTGTGGGGAGCGCCACGTCCGGGAATCTGGTCCTGGTCCGCACGGAAAGCAAGACAACTCGGCCGTCCGGTTTTTAACCGATGACCTCGCGGAAGTTAAGCCCGCTGACCAGCGTGTGCGGCGTGCGCGGCGAAGTGACGTGTGTCGCAAGGCGGGTGACATGTCTCGCACGAGGTGCCCGGCGTGCCGCGCACGGCAGGGGGCGGGTGGATGAACAGCCGGTCTTTTGTCGGGGTACGGGAGGAAAAGGTGACCCGGCGCCACCCGGAATCCATCCCCGGCCCCCGCATCGGCTAACTGATGTGGGGCCATTTGTTAAAAGCGCGGGCGTTGGGGGGCTTGTCAGTCCGGTGGCCGGGATCGCACATTTATGGGCGCCGGTCCTGTGTCGCACCGACCATGCGGAGAACGAGGGACTGCCCCCACCGCCCGGAGAAACCCGTGTCCCCATTCAACGACGAGCATGCGCCGACCCCCGCCGGAGCGGGACAGTCACGGGAGGAGGGTCCGGGCGGCCCAAGTCCCCGCGGCGCGGACCCGGGCGGCGCGGACCCGAGCGGGGGGAGCCCGGTCGTCGGTACGGCGGGCGACGGCGCGACCGGTGAGAGTGTCTGCTCCGGCCCCGCTCCGGCCGTCCGTCCCCCCGCCCCGCAACCCCCGGTCGAGCGGCGCGAGTTCGCCGAGACGCTGCGGGCGGCGGTACGCAGGCAGGGGCTCACCCTGGAACGCATCCGGGACCGGCTCGCGGCGCGCGGCATCCGGCTCAGCCCGGTCACGCTCAGCCACTGGCAGCGGGGCCGCAGCAGGCCCGAACGCCCGTCCTCGCTGCGCGCCGTGCACGAACTGGAGCACATCCTCGGCCTGGACGCGGGCGCCCTCGTCTCGCTCCTCACCCCGCCCCCGCGACGCGGCGCCGCACTGCTCCCGGAGCCCGACAGCCGCGCGATCGAGGAGTTCTACGGTCCCGACTCCGCGCTGCAACGCCTCATCGACGGCCCGCTTGAGCAGTACAACGCGGATCTGCGGTCCGTCAGTCTGCGCGAGACGATCCACCTGGACCGGCGGGGCTACCAGTACCGGCAGGCCGTGACGCACGTCTGCCGTGCGGTGCGCGACGGGGTGGACCGCCTCGTCGTGGTGCACAACTTCGACGACCTGCTTCCCGCGGCCGTGGACATGCAGGTGGACTGCGGGGCGCTGGGCAGCCTGCGGTTCGACCGCTCCGTGCACAGCCTGGTCGCCGAGATCCACTTCGGCCGCCCGCTGGCCAAGGGCGAGACCGTGCTCGTCGAGTACGCGCTGCACCTGGAGGACTGCGCCTCGCCGGGTACGTACCACGAGCGCCGGATGGTCACGCGGATGCGGGACTACCTGCTGCACATCCGGTTCCACCCGGAGGCGGTCCCCGAGCACTGCGTCGCCTACTACCGCGAACGTCTCGACGGCGGCCGCCAGAAGGTACGGCACATCGGCGTCGACCCGTTCCACGGCCTGCACTTCCTCCCCTCGGCCTGCGACCCCGGCGTACACGGCGTCTCCTGGCAGTGGCCGTCCCGGCGCCCGGAGGGGGAGCGGGAACGGTAGGGGTAGTGGTTAGGGGGAGGGGCGAGGTTCGGAGATACGGCGGGCCTGAACTGCCTTACAAACAGGGTGAAGTGGCGCATAGTCACCCCAACTGACCTTGCTGGTACGGGTGTTCACCTGTGCTTGAAAAATGATGATCGGGAAAAGTTGTCCTTACGGTGGCGGGTGGCGCCGGACAACGCCCCGGACTCTCGTACAGTTTGGGCGTGGGATCTCTGCGCAATCCTGTCGGTCCGTTGCCTTCGACCATCTACTGGCGAAGGAGGGCGATTCTGCTTGCCCTAGTCGTGGTGCTCGCGCTCCTGGTGATCTGGGCGGTCGCCGCGAGCGGCGGGGGCAGCGACGACTCCGGGGCGGACGCTCCCGGCAAGGGCGGTGGACCCGCGAGTTCCATCACGCCCGGCCCCTCCGGTACGGGACCCGCGATCAGCCAACACCCGGGCGGGCGCGACGAGTCGGACACCGGCGGCGGTGAGGGCGACGGTGGCGAGGACGGCGGTTCCGGCGGCGAGGGCTCCGGTGACGAAGGCGGCTCGGGCGGCTCCGGCGGTGGTGCGGGCGGCGCGGGCGACGGCCGTCTCCCCGAGGGCAGCTCGCTCGCCAACTGCCCTGCGAAAGCGGTGAAGTTGACGCTCCGCAGTGCCAGCAACCGCTACGCGCCCGGCGAGACGCCGCGCATCGAGATCACCGCGAAGAACTCCTCGGACAAGGACTGCAAGGTCGACCTCGGCGGCCGCAAGACGGTGCTCACGATCACCAAGACCGAGGGCGACGTGGCCATTTGGTCCTCCGAGGACTGCCCCAAGGGCGACGCCGCCTTCCCCGTACGCGTACCGGCCGACGGCAGCGCCACCCGCACCCTCACCTGGAACCGCGACCACAGCGCCCCCGAGTGCGCCACGCCGAAGGACGGCCCGGCGACCCCCGGCACTTACCTCGCCGAGGCGAAGGCGCCCGGTGTGGCCAAGGCGCAGACCTCGTTCGTACTGAAGGCGGACTAGCGCCAGCCCCCCGTCACACCGCAGCACGTCGCGAAAAGCAGGGTTCGCCGCGGAAGTTCTGGTGCAGAATCCCCCAGGGCATGGGCTTTCGGGGGGCGCGCATGGAGATCCGGGTCCGCGTGGAGTCCGCCGACGGGGCGGAGAGCGGTGAACTGACCCGCGCACTGGCGGATTGGCTGGCCGAGGACCGCGACGTCGGGCGGTACGCGGAGATCGGCAGGATCCGGCACCGCGAGACGCGACCGAGCGGCGCCATGAGTGCCGACCCGATGACCTGGGTCCAGCTCCTCACCTCGTCCGGCTTCTCCACCGCGGGTCTGGTCTACGCGCACATGGCGTTCCGGGCGTCCCTGCCGCGCCGCCAGCGGTCGGTGCCCGTGGTCATCGAGTGCCGTGGGGTACGGGTCACCGTGCGGGACGCCTCGCCCGAGACGGCGGCCCGGATCGCCGAGGTACTGGCCGCCCCGGAGCCCGGCGGCGGTGACGCGGAACCGGACGGGCGAGAGGACGGGCGGTGACGCTCCCCGACCCGGAGAACAGCCGGGCGGTGGTGATCGGGATCGACGCCTACCTGCGGCTGGAACCGTTGCCCGCGGTGCGCCGTGGACGGGACCGCCTGGTGGCGCTGCTGCGTGACCCGGACGTCTGGGGAATCCCGGCGCGCAACGTGACCGTACTGGGCGCGGACGCCACCCGGGACCAGGTACTGACCGCCGTCAAGGACGCGGTCCGCGAGACCACCGACACCCTGCTGCTCTACTTCGCCGGACACGGCCTGCGCGATCGCGGGGCGCAGCAGTTGTACCTGGCGCTGGCCGGTGCCGACGACGAGCACCCGCAGATCGGGGGCGTCGCCTACCAGGACATCCGCCAGATCCTGATGGCCGGGCACCGGGCGCGACGCCGGATCGTCATCATCGACTGCTGTTACAGCGGGCTCGCCGGAAGCATGGGCACCGACCGCGTCAGCCGGGGCGAGCTGTACGACACCGCCATCGAGGGCAGCTATCTGCTGACCTCCGCGTCCAGCACCCAGCGGTCGTTCGCTCCGGACGACGGCGCGTATCCGGAGTTCACCGGCGAGCTGATCGGCATCCTGCGGTACGGAATCCCGGGCGCGGACGACGAGTTGACCCTCGACGAGGTGTGGCAGGCCACGCGGGCCGCGCTGCTCGCTCGCGGCTCGCCGGAGCCCCAGCAGTTCGGGCAGAACGCCCTGGGACGGCTGCCCTGGGTCAGGAACCGCGCGCTCGCCCCGGGGGAGGGGCCACTGCCGCGGCGGCTGGCCGGAGACCCGTTGCTCGTCCGGAGATTCGCCACGGCGGCACGGGACCGTGCCCGCCAGGGCACCGGCGCCCGGCCCCGTTCGCGGAGCGGACCGAAGCCCCTGTGGTGGGGCCTGGTGGCGCTGCTCGTGATCCTCGCCGCGACCACTCCGCTCTGGCTTCGGGACGACGACGCCAAGCCCGAGAGCCGCCCGTCCTCCTCGGCGCCCACGCCGGAGGCGACGAACGCCGCCCGCCCGTCGGCGCCCGCGACGAGCCCGGAGCCGGAGCCACGGCCGAGCCCCTCGAACCCGGACACGGTGGGTTCGGGCCAGGTGCGACTCACCCTCAGGAGGACCTTCGAGGGCCACACGGACTTCACCACCGGCGTCGCCTTCAGCCCCGACGGCACCCTGCTGGCCAGCGCAGGCGGCGACGACAAGACCGTGCGCCTGTGGGACGTCGCCACCGGCGAACCGATCCGGACCATGACCGGCCACACCGACTCCCTCACCAGCGTGTCCTTCAGCCCGAACGGCGCCGTCCTGGCCAGCGCGAGCACGGACCGGACGGTCCGGCTGTGGGACGTGGCGACGGGCCAGGAGATCCGGGCACTGACCGGCAGCAAGGGGGCGGTGTACTCGGTGGCCTTCAGCGCCACCGGGGACAAGCTGGTCAGCGGTGGCCAGGGCAACGAGGTGCGGGTCTGGGACGCCGGGGACGGCGAACCGCTCGACGTCTTCACCGACCACACCGACGACGTCCTGTCCGTCGCCTTCGGCCCCCAGGGCGACACGGTCATGAGCGGCGGCTACGACCACGCGGTGAAGGTCTACGACCTGGGCGGCCAGTGGACCTGGAGCGACGAGGACACCTTCCACGACGCCGTCACCGCGGTCGCCTACAGCCCCGACGGCACGGTCACGGCCGCGGGCGGCTACGAGAAGACCGTGCGCCTGTGGAACGACGCGGACGACCCGGACAAGAGCATCGAGCTCACGGGACACACGGAACCCCTCACGTGCCTGGCCGTCAGCCCCGACAACAAGATCCTCGCGAGCGCGGACTCGGTGTCCCTGCGCTTCTGGGACACCCGCACGGGCGACTCCCTCGGCGAGGTCAACCACCCCGGCTACATCAACGAGTTCGCCTTCAGCCCCGACGGCAGCATGGTGGCCACCGCGGGGGGCCGGTCCGTTCAGCTGTGGCGGCTGGAGAGGTGAAAACGGACGCTCTGGACCGCCGGAAGGGCGGTCAGCCCAGCCACTGCCACAGCGCCGCACCGATGACGAACAGGATCACGGCGGCTTCCAGCCACTCGGTGACTCCCCAGCGCTCACTACCGCTCGCCTTGCTGTCGCCCGCCTGCTGCGGAGTCTGCTCCGTACCGTCCGTCTGGTTCTCCGGCATAGGTGCTGCTCCGTATCGGTGTGGAGGGAGGGGGAGGGGGGAGGGGCCGACGGGCCATGGTCAGGATCACGTCATGTCGGCACTGGAACCGTAGCGCCAAGTCACGGTTCCGCCAAAGGAGTTCGGGGCGGGGTCGGCGTGAGGTGGTTGCCCTTGCCGCCCCACGCGTCCGCCGGATCCGTGGCGCCTCGCCCGGCTTGCCTTGGAGAGCGCTCCAACTCGTAGCGTGCGAAGGGTTCGCCACGCGTCCCCGCGTGCTCGCGAACGCAACTCCCTTGCACAGCTTCGGCACACAGCTCCCGTACACAGCTCCCGTGCACAGCTCCCGTACACAGCTCCGAGAGGAACATCGTGCGCTACACGCTCTTCGGCAGGACCGGTCTCAGGGTGAGTGAACTCGGCCTGGGCGCAATGACGTTCGGGACCCAGGAGGCCGGAGCGGTCGGGAAGGAGGTGAGCGGGCGGCTTCTGGACCTCTACACCGAGGCGGGCGGCAACTTCGTCGACACCGCCGACATCTACATGGGCGGCACCTCGGAGAGCGTGCTCGGCGAACTGCTCGAAGGGCGCCGGGAGGAGTACGTCCTCGCCAGCAAGTACACCTGTACGACCCGTCCCGGTGACCCGAACTCCGGCGGCAACCACCGCAAGAACCTGGTGCAGTCGGTGGAGGCGAGCCTGCGCAGGCTGCGCACCGACCGGCTCGACGTGCTCTGGGTCCACGCGCGGGACAACCACACCCCCGTCGAGGAGACGATGCGTGCCCTCGACGACCTGGTACGCGCCGGAAAGGTGCTCTACCTCGGCGTCTCCGACTGGGCCGCCTGGGAGATCGCCCAGGCCAACACCCTTGCCGAGCTGCGGGCTTGGACCTCCTTCGCGGGCTCCCAGCTCCGCTACCACCTCCTGGACCGCTCCCCCGAACGTGAACTCCTGCCGCAGGCAAGGGCGTTCGAGCAGGCGGTGATGGTCTGGGGCCCGCTGGCCGGCGGCCGTCTCACGGGTAAGTACCTGCGCGGCGAGAGCGGACGGTTCAACCCGTCCGGCGGCAACGGGCAGGGCGGCGACGGAAGTTCGGGCAACGAGCGCGAGGACCGTATCGTCACCGAGGTGGGCGCGATCGCCGAACAGGGCGGCTGGAGTCCGGCCCAGGTCTGTCTCGCCTGGCTGCGCACCCGCCCCGGCAACATCGTCCCACTGCTCGGCGCCACCAAGGAGAGCCAGCTCAAGGACAACCTCGGCTGCCTCGACGTGCACCTGGACGAGGCCGCCCTGACCCGCCTGGACGAGCTCAGCGCCGTACCGCTGGGCTTCCCCCACGAGTTTCTGTTGGAGCCCCGGGTGGTGCGGACCGTGTACGGGGACAAGGGGGCCGACATCCAGCGGCGGAGCTGAGGAAGGGTGGCGTTTTGGGCGGGCTCGCGGCCGTGGGGTTCAGCCTCTGCGGCCCGCGCCCCGCCCGCCGTTCCCCTTCCCGCCGCCCCGGTTGCGCGGGTGCTCACGTGCGGTGCGCTCGTTCCCGAAGCGATACGCGCCGGTCCAGCGCGCCATCACCAACTGGGGGTCCCCGGAGCCCACTTCGGCCAGGAACTTCTGCGCCCGCCCGCCGCGCAGGGTCGCGGCGGTGCGGTGATGGTGCGTGATGACGACCGTGTCGCCGCGCTGCTCGTACTGGAATCCGGAGGGTGCTGGCACGGGCAGGATCCTAGGGACCGAATCCCGACGGCACGACTGAATTGTGCGGCGCCCCGGACGAGCCGCGGCCGGGGCACAGGCATAACGGGCGGCAAGGGGTCCTGCCGCGCGGCCTCGTACGTACCGCTGGACGTACCCCTAGACGTACCGCTCCAGAATCGACGACTCCGCCAGCCGCGACAGCCCCTCACGCACACTGCGGGCGCGGGCCTCGCCGACGCCGTCGACCGTCTGGAGGTCGTCGACGCTGGCGGCGAGGAGCTTCTGCAGGCCGCCGAAGTGTTCCACCAGGCGGTCGATGATGGCGCCGGGCAGGCGCGGGACCTTCGCCAAGAGGCGGAAGCCGCGCGGGGAGACCGCCGAGTCCAGGGCTTCGGGGGAGCCCGTGTAGCCCAACGCGCGGGCGACCGTGGGCAGTTCGAGCAGCTCGGCGTGGCTCAGCGAGTCCAGCTCGGACAGGGCCTCGTCGACCGTACGGGAACGGCGGGCGGTGGGCTCGGGGACGTAGTCGCGTACGACGAGTTCGCGGTCCGGTTCGACGCCCGCGATCAGCTCCTCCAGCTGGAGGGCGAGCAGACGGCCGTCGGTGCCGAGCTCGACCACGTACTCGGCGATCTCGGTGGCGATCCGGCGGACCATCTCCAGGCGCTGGGAGACGGCGGTGACGTCGCGGACCGTGACCAGGTCCTCGATCTCCAGGGCGGAGAGGGTGCCCGCGACCTCGTCGAGGCGCAGCTTGTAGCGCTCCAGGGTGGCCAGGGCCTGGTTGGCCCGGGACAGGATCGCGGCGGAGTCCTCCAGGACGCGGCGCTGGCCGTCGACGTAGAGGGCGATCAGGCGCATCGACTGGGAGACCGAGACCACCGGGAAGCCGACCTGCTTGGAGACACGGTCGGCGGTGCGGTGCCGGGTGCCGGTCTCCTCGGTCGGGATGGTCGGGTCGGGTACCAGTTGCACACCGGCCCGAAGGATCTTGGTGATGTCCTTGTCGAGGACGATGCCGCCGTCGAGCTTGCACAGCTCGCGCAGCCGGGTCGCGGTGAACTCGACATCGAGGACGAAACCGCCGGTGCACATGGACTCGACGGTCTTGTCCCAGCCGAGCACGATGAGGCCTCCGGTGTTGCCCCGGAGGATCCGCTCCAGGCCGTCACGCAGCCCGGTGCCCGGTGCGACGGCGCTCAGCGAGGCACGCATCAGCCCATCGGCGGCGGAGATCCCGCCGGATTTGCCGGGAGTCGCTGCCCGGTCGTTGGCTGCCACTGCACTCCTCGGGTCGCAGGTTCTTGGGCTGCCCCTCGGCGAGCGACGGGCGAGACCGGGGCAAAGTCTACCGGCGCTCGCTCTCCTCC
Organism: Streptomyces sp. NA04227; assembly: GCF_013364195.1. NCBI lineage: Bacteria > Bacillati > Actinomycetota > Actinomycetes > Kitasatosporales > Streptomycetaceae > Streptomyces > Streptomyces sp. NA04227. Next base: position 4,700,216 of record NZ_CP054918.1, read on the forward strand.
TGCGGGGCCTTACTTCGACGTGAACGCGGAAGTACTCGCAGAGCATCCCCCATGTCCGCGACTTCCGTGACCTTCATGCCCGCCGGGATCCTCCCCGGGTCGGCCGGTACGAGGGCGTGGGTGAAGCCGAGACGGTGTGCCTCGGCGAGTCTGCGCTGCACGCCGGTGACCCGCCGCACCTCGCCCGCGAGGCCCACTTCGCCGATCGCGACCAGGTTCTTCGGCAGTGGGGTGTCGCTGGCGGCGCTGGCCAGGGCGAGGGCCACGGCCAGGTCGGCGGCGGGTTCGGAGAGCTTCACGCCGCCGACCGTCGCGGAGTAGATGTCCCGTTTGCCGAGGGCGCTGATCCGGCCGCGCTGTTCGAGCACGGCCAGCATCATCGAGACGCGTGAGGTCTCCAGGCCCGAGGTGGTGCGGCGGGGCGAGGGGATCTGCGAGTCGACGGTGAGCGCCTGGACCTCGGCGACCAGGGGGCGGCGGCCCTCCAGGGTGACCGTCAGACAGGTGCCCGGCACCGGCTCGGCGCGGCGGGTGAGGAACAGGCCGGAGGGGTCGGCGAGGCCGGTGATGCCCTCGTCGTGCAGTTCGAAGCAGCCGACCTCGTCGGTGGTGCCGTAGCGGTTCTTGACGCCGCGGACCAGGCGGAGCCGGGCGTGCCGGTCGCCCTCGAAGTGGAGCACCACGTCCACCAGGTGCTCCAGCAGGCGCGGGCCCGCGATGGCGCCGTCCTTGGTGACGTGGCCGACCAGGAGGGTGGCCATGCCGCGTTCCTTGGACGCGCGGATCAGCGCGCCCGCGACCTCGCGGACCTGGGCCATGCCGCCGGGGGCGCCGTCGATCTCCGGCGAGGCGACGGTCTGCACCGAGTCCAGGATCAGCAGCGAGGGCTTCACCGCGTCCAAGTGCCCGAGTACGGCGGCCAGGTCGGTCTCGGCGGCCAGGTAGAGGTGGTCGTCGATGGCCTTGATGCGGTCGGCGCGCAGCCGCACCTGGCTCGCCGACTCCTCGCCGGTGATGTACAGCGTGCGATGGTCCTCGGCGGCCGCCTTCGCGGCGACGTCCAGGAGCAGGGTGGACTTGCCGACACCCGGTTCGCCCGCGAGCAGGACGACGGCGCCCGGCACCAGGCCGCCGCCGAGCACTCGGTCCAGCTCGGGCACACCGGTGCTCCGCGCGCTCGCCCGCGACCCGTCGACCTGGCCGATGGGCAGCGCGGAGGAGGTGACGCGTCCCGGTGCGGTGGTGCGCACCGCCGGGGCGCCGTATTCCTCGACGGTGCCCCAGGCCTGGCACTCGGGGCAGCGGCCGAGCCACTTCGCGGTCTGCCAACCGCACTCGGTACAGCGGTAGGACGGCCGGTCCTTGGCGGTTTTCGTACGGGCAGCCATGGAGGGAACCGTAGCGGTCGGTACCGACATGGGTGGCACGGGCCGGGGAAGGAGCGGGAGTTGAGGCAGGGCGTGCGGCGGCAGGTGCGGCGGCGGGTACGGCACGAGGTGCGGCCGGAGTGGCGCGCGCTGGGGGCGTGAACACGTTCGGATGAGCGCGCGCTGTGGTGCCGTACGCCGGGAATATGCCGTGGGAATGGGGCGAATGCGAGGTGCTCGCGTCCCCCTTCGAGGGAACTCTTCACCCGGACGAATTAAAAGTACGCAAGACGGTCGAAGCCGCCCCGGGGCGGGCCTACGGTCGCTGAGGTGATGAGCAGCAGGCACCAGCCCCCGACCCACTCCACCGGCGCGCACCGGGCGCACTCTCGCGGCGACGTGCGCCGCCGCACTCCGGCGCGCGACGGGGAGGTCGGTGGGGCGGAGGCCAGCGGCTCTGCTCACGAGGCGGGTGCGCCCGCTCATGAGGCGGAACGGTCCGGCACCGGTGGCGGGCAGGAGCCCGCGGGGCAGCAGTCCGAGGTCCAGCAGTCCGATTCCGGGCGCCGGTACGACGGGCGGCGGCACCCGGCGGTCTATGACGGGGAACAGCTCGACGGGCTCTTCACGTACTGCCTGTCCGTCCTGTGCGAGCACGATCTCGCCCTGGACGCGCTGGCGGACGTGCTGCGGGTGGCCGAGCGGCGCCGCGGCCCGGCCGTCGCCTCCGAACGCCGTGCCTGGCTCTACGCCCTGGCCCGCTGGTCCTGTCTGCGCGCCCTCGCCGAGGCCCGGCGCAAGCGCCAGGGCACGCACGCCGCCGCGCGCCACACCTCCCGCGCCGCCCACAGCAGTGACGACTCTTCACCGGGCGGCGCGGACCACTCCTCGCAGTCCGCCGACGCATCCGCGCCGCTCGCCGGCGGCCCTTCGCCCGAGACCGAATCCCTGCGGCGCCGTGAACTCGCCCTGCTCGCCTGGCCGGAGGCCGCGGGCACGACGTCCGAGCAGCGGGAGGCGCTGGAACTCTCCGTACGGCACCGGCTGGCGCCGCACGAGGTGGCCGCCGTGCTCGGGCTCGACCGGATCGCCACCCGCGAGCTGCTCGCCTCCGCCGCCTGCGAGGTCGAGCGGACCCGGGCCGCGCTCGCCGTCGTGGAACGCGGCACCTGTCCGACCGTCGCCCGGCTCACCGGCGACCACCAGCTCCTGCTCGGCACCGCCCTGCGCCGTGAACTGGTCCGGCACGTGGACGACTGCCCGCGCTGCCGCCGTACCGCCGAGCGCGCGGCACCCGGGGTGTGGCCCGGCACCAGCGTGGACCCGGCGCTGCCGATGGTGGCCGCGCCGCGTGCCGAGCTGTCCGTGCTCGGCGCGTACGCGCGCCCCGGCTCCGCGCGGGCCCCGCGTGCACACCGCGCACGCCGGGCGTCACGGTTCGGCGAACCCCGCTTCGACCGGCGCGGATTCCCCATGGACCCCAAGGACCGCGCCGCGCGCCGTGAGCGCCTGCGGGCGCGCGCCCTGACGAGTACGGTCGTCGCCGCGGTGATCGCCGCACCGGTGGTCGCGCTCTGGGCCGCCTACCGGGGCGCCCCGCTGACCGGCGAGGGCAGCCACGGACCCTCGGCCGCGGCGGCCGAGCGCGGCGGGCCCGACGAGACCCCGGCCGAGTACGAGAACGCCGGGAACGCCCGCAGTACCGACGGCTCCCCGTTCCCCGGCCTCGGGCTCGCGCCCGATGTCTCCGTGGAGGTGGTCAGCTCCGGCGCGAGTCCCTCCGAGAGCGAGTCGGGGCCCGGCCGCCTGAGCGTGGACGCCACGTCCGGCAACGGCCTCACCGAGATCACCCTGCGCGCCTCCGGCGGCGAACCCGTGCACTGGACCGCCGCACCGAGCGCCCCCTGGCTGCTGCTCAGCCGTACCTCGGGAACCCTGGAGCCCGGCGAATCGGTCACCATCCGGGTCCACGTCGACCGCGTGCGCGAACCCACGGGCCACTGGCGCGCCACCGTCGCCCTCGCCCCCTCGGGCGCGCTGATCTCCGTCGAGGGCTACGGCAGGTGGCGCCCGACGCCGACCCGGCCCACCCCGCCGAACACTCCGCCCCCGCACACCGGCACTCCCCCGGACACGCCGTCCCCGACGCGACCGCCCACCGAGCCGACCTCGCCGCCGCCCTCCGGCACCACCCAGCCGTCCACCCCGCCCCCGAGCAGCCCGAGTCCGACCCCCACCGCCTCCAACACGGGCCCGGCCGAGCCGACCGACTCCCCGTCTCCCACGGACGGATCACCGTCGCGGTAGAGCCGTACGGCCTCACGGCACGGCCCCCCGTCAGTCCCGTCAGCCCACCGGATCGGCAGGATGCGGAGCCACCAACGGCAGTGTGGACGCCAGGCGTTGCTCGCAGAGTTCGGCCAGGCGGTCGTAACCGGCCTTGCCCATCAGTTCGACGAGTTCGGGACGGTAGGAGACGTAGACCGGGTCGCCCGCGCCGTGTGCGGAGGTCGCGGAGGTGCACCACCAGTGCAGGTCGTGGCCGCCGGGGCCCCAGCCCCTGCGGTCGTACTCACCGATGGAGATCTGCAGGACCTTGGTGTCGTCGGGACGCTCGATCCAGTCGTAGGTACGGCGGACCGGGAGCTGCCAGCACACGTCCGGCTTGGTCTCCAGCGGCTCGCGGCCCTCGCGTACGGCGAGGATGTGCAGCGAGCAGCCCGCGCCGCCGGAGAAGCCGGGGCGGTTCTGGAAGATGCAGGAGCCCTCGTAACGGCGGGTCTGGAGCTCGCCGTCGTTCTCGTCCTCCTGCACCCAGGCGTGCTTGGAGACGGTGCCGACGGAGTGGTTCTGCCAGATGTCGGGCGTGAGCCGCGCCACGTGCCCGGCGACCCGCTTCTGGTCGTCCTCGTCCGAGAAGTGCGCGCCGAGCGTGCAGCAGCCGTCGTCCGCGCGGCCCGCCTGGATGCCCTGGCAGCCGCTGCCGAAGACGCAGTTCCAGCGCGAGGTCAGCCAGGTGAGGTCGCAGCGGAAGACCTGTTCGTCGTCGGCGGGGTCCGGGAACTCGACCCAGGCACGCGGGAAGTCGAGGCCCTGCTCGTCGGCCTCGCCGGTCCCGGCGGCACGGGCACGCGGCCCGGGCATGACCGCGGACGCCTGCGACTCCTCGGCGTGCGGCTCGGCGTGCGCCTCGGTCTTCTCCTTGCCCTTCACCTTGACCTTTGTCTTCGCCTTCGCCTTCTCCTTGCCCGGCTTCTGGCGCTTGTCGCGCTTCTCGCCCACTGGCTTTCCCGCTTTCGTCACCGTGCCGGAACCCTGGTCCCGGTGCCCCTTGCCGTTTCGGCGCGACCGGATCACCTATGGGTGACTTGCCCGGCTTGGCCATTTTCGTCGTTGGTACGCCTCAAGGGTATGCGCGCAACGCACCGCCCCTGGTCAGCCGAGCGCCCGAGGGGCAGTAGCGTGCCGTACATGAGACTCGGAGTCCTCGACGTGGGTTCGAACACAGTTCACCTCCTTGTGGTCGACGCACACCCGGGCGCCCGCCCGCTGCCCGCGCACTCGCACAAGGTGGAACTGCGCCTTGCCCAGCTTCTCGACCCGGCCGGCGCGATCGGCCCGGAAGGCGTCGAGCAGTTGGTCACCGCGGTGCGGCAGGCGCTGGAGGCCGCCGAGGACAAGGGCGTGGTCGAGGACCTGCTGACCTTCGCCACCTCCGCGGTGCGCGAGGCCGTCAACGCCGACGAGGTGCTCGCCCGCGTCAAGGAGGAGACCGGCGTCCAGCTGACCGTGCTGACCGGCGCGGAGGAGGCCCGGCTGACCTTCCTCGCCGCGCGCCGCTGGTTCGGCTGGTCGGCGGGACGGCTGCTGCTGCTCGACATCGGCGGCGGCTCGCTGGAGATCGCGTACGGCATCGACGAGGAGCCCGACGCCGCCGTCTCACTGCCGCTCGGCGCGGGCCGGCTGACCGCGGGCTGGCTGCCGGGGGACCCGCCGGAGGGCGAGGCGGTACGGGCGCTGCGGCGGCACGTACGCGCCGAAATAGCGAGCGTGGTGGGCGAGTTCACCCGGCTCGGCCGCCCGGACCATGTGGTCGCCACCTCCAAGACCTTCAAGCAGCTCGCCCGGATCGGCGGCGCCGCGCGCTCCGCGGAGGGCCTGTACGTCCAGCGTGAATTGCGCCACGGCGCCCTGGAGTCCTGGGTACCCGAGCTCGCGGCCATGACGGCCGAGGAGCGCGCCAAACTGCCGGGCGTCTCCGAGGGGCGCTCCGGCCAGCTGCTCGCGGGCGCGCTGGTCGCCGAGGCCGCGATGGACCTGTTCGGGATCCCCACCCTGGAGATCTGTCCGTGGGCCCTGCGCGAGGGCGTCATCCTGCGTCACCTCGACCACATGCCGGGAGTCGTCGGCCAGTGACGCGCCCGGTACGGGGTGCCCGGCGCGGGGGCCCGTATGGAGAGCGTCACACCTGAACCCCGACGGGGGCCCGTACCCTGTCATGCGTGGCAGATCCAGCGGTGCGCATCCCGGACGCGAAGGTCGCCCTGTCGACCGCCTCGGTCTATCCGGAGTCGACGTCGGTGGCCTTCGAGATCGCCGCGCGCCTCGGGTACGACGGCGTCGAGATCATGGTCTGGACCGACCCGGTCAGCCAGGACATCGAGGCCCTGCGCAGGCTCAGCGACTACCACCGGGTGCCGATCCTCGCGGTGCACGCGCCCTGCCTGCTGATCACCCAGCGGGTCTGGTCCACCGACCCGTGGACCAAGCTCCAGCGGGCGCGCTCGGCCGCCGAGAAGCTGGGCGCGAGCACCGTCGTGGTGCATCCGCCGTTCCGCTGGCAGCGGCAGTACGCGCGGGACTTCGTCTCCGGGATCTGGCGGATGGCGCACGAGACCGACGTCCGGTTCGCCGTCGAGAACATGTACCCCTGGCGCTACCGCGACCGCGAGATGCTCGCGTACGCACCCGACTGGGACGTCACCCGGCACGACTACCGGCACTTCACCATCGACCTCTCGCACACCGCGACCGCGCGCTGCGAGGCGCTGGAGATGGTGGAGCGGATGGGCGACCGGCTCGGCCATGTCCACCTCGCCGACGGCTCCGGCTCCGGCAAGGACGAGCACCTGGTGCCGGGCCGCGGCAACCAGCCCTGCGCCGAGCTGCTCGAAGGGCTCGCGGCGCGCGGCTTCGACGGGCATGTGGTCGTCGAGGTCAACACCCGGCGGGCCATGTCCAGCGCCGAGCGCGAGGCGGACCTCGCCGAGGCGCTCGCCTTCACCCGGCTCCACCTGGCCTCGGCCGCGCCGGTCCGCGGCTCATGAGCGAACCCGCCCCGCGGCGCCGCGGCCGCCCGCCGCGGGCCGGAGCCGCCGACGGCCCCGGCACCAGGGAACGGATCCTGGAGGCGGCCCGCGCCGAGTTCGCCCAGCGTGGCTACGAGAAGGCCTCGGTACGCGGCATCGCCAAGGCCGCGGGTGTCGACCCGGCCCTGGTGCACCACTACTTCGGCACCAAGGAGCAGGTCTTCGAGGCGGCCGTCGCCCGGTCCTTCGCGCCCGCCTTCGAGGCGCCGGACGCGGTGGCCGCCGGGCCCGTCGAGGAGGTCGGCGAGCGCCTCACCCGCTTCGTCTTCGGCATCTGGGAGAACCCCGCGACCCGCGCGCCGCTGCTCGCCGTGGTCCGCTCGGCCGTCACCAACGAGGCGGCCGCCGCGGTCTTCCGGCGCCTGATCGCGGCCCAGTTGCTGCTCCGGATCGCCGCCCGGCTCGACCGTGAGGACGCCGAACTGCGCGCCGAACTCGCGGCCGCCCAGCTCGTCGGCATCGCCATGCTGCGGTACGTGATCAAGGTGGAGCCGCTGGCCTCGGCGGACCCGGAACAGATCGTGCGGCGGGTGGCGCCGGTGGTGCAGCGGCATCTGGTGGGGGAGTAGCGGCGCACGCGCCGGGCGCTCGCACGCGACCTCACTCCCCCGAAGGCCGACCTACGGCCCGAACGCGGCGGCCCTCACTCCTCGAACGTGGACATCAACGCCGACAGGTCCGGCAGCAACGGGAGTTCGGCCCAGATGATCTTCCCGTCCCGGGTGTAGCGGGTGCCCCAGCGCTGGGCGAGCTGGGCGACGAGCAGCAGGCCGCGGCCGCCCTCGTCGTAGACGCGGGCCCGGCGCAGATGCGGCGAGGTGCTGGAGCCGTCGGAGACCTCGCAGATGAGGGCACGGTCGCGGATCAGGCGCAGCTTGATCGGGCTGCTGCCGTACCGGATGGCGTTGGTGACCAGCTCGCTGACCACCAGCTCGGCGGTGTACCCGGTGTCGGCCAGGCCCCAGCGGTCGAGCACCTCGACGGTGGCCTTGCGCGCCTCGGAGACCACGGACGGGTCGGCGGCCAGGTCCATGACGAAGACCTGGTCCGCGTCGAGTGTCTTGGTTCTGGCGAGCAACAGGGCGATGTCGTCGGTGGGCCGGGACGAGACGAGACGGCCGGTCAGGGCGTCGCAGATCTGCTCCAGGCTCGCGCCGCGGCCGGGGGCCGCCGACTCGCGCAGGACCTCGGTGAGGATGGCGAGCCCGGTGTCCACGTCCCGGTGGCGGCCCTCGATCAGGCCGTCCGTGTACAGCGTGAGCAGACTGCCCTCCGGCAGCATCAGCTCGGACTTCTCGAAGGGCAGTCCGCCTAGGCCGAGCGGCGGTCCGATCGGCAGGTCGGGAAAGCTGACCTCGCCCTCGGGGCTCACCACCGCGGGCGTCACATGACCGGCGCTGGCCACGCTGCACTGCCGCGAGACCGGGTCGTAGACCGCGTACAGACAGGTCGCGCTGGACTCCTGGCCGTGCTCGGTGTCCTGGCCGCCGAGCCGGATCACCACGTCGTCGAGGTGGGTGAGCAGCTCGTCGGGCGCCAGGTCGACATCGGCCAGGGTGCGCACCGCCGTACGCAGCCGCCCCATGGTCGCCGAGGCGTACAGCCCGTGCCCGACCACGTCGCCCACCACCAGGGCCACCCGGGCGCCCGACAGCGGGATCACGTCGTACCAGTCGCCGCCCACGCCGGCGTGCGAGCCGGCGGGCAGATAGCGCGAGGCGACGTCGACCGCGGACTGCTCGGGCGGGTGCTGGGGGAGCAGGGCGCGCTGGAGGGTCAGCGCGGTGGCGCGCTCGTGGGTGTAGCGGCGGGCGTTGTCGATGGAGACGGCGGCGCGGGCGACCAGGTCGCGCACCAGGAGCATGTCCTCGTCGGAGTAGCCGGGCCGGTCGCCGCGCCGGAAGAAGCGGGCGATGCCGAGGGTCGAGCCGCGCGCCCGCAGCGGCATGAGCAGCACCCACCCGATGTCGTGCTCCTCGAAGGCGCGGGTGGTCACCGGGTCGGCGCGGTGCCAGTCGGGGGAGCGCGGGTTGTCCAGGCGGTGCCGGGACGACTGGCCGCTGCGGATGGCCCGCTCCGGCGGCGAACCTTCCGGGTAGCTCAGCCGCTGGGCGCTCGCGGTGAGCTGCGGATCGTGCGCCGAGCACAGCGCGAACTGGTGCAGGACCAGTGGCCCCGGGCCGGGCTCGTTGGCCTCGCCCGCGAGCACGTCCTCCAGGAGGTCGATGGCGACCAGGTCCGCGAAGTGCCGTACGCCGACGTCGGCCAGCTCGTGCGCGGTGTCGCCGATGTCCAGCGTGGTGCCGATGCTGGTGCTCGCCTCGGTGACCAGCTCCAGCTGCCGCTGCACCCGGCGCTCGCGCTCCTCCTGGTACGTGGTGAAGGCGCGCTCGGAGGCGACGTCCATCCAGGTCAGCCCGGCCGCCGCGAGCTTGATCGTGGCCGAGGTGAGCACCGCGGGGTCCTCGGTGCGGCGGGCGAGGTTCTCCAGCAGCAGCGGGGTGAGGACGGCGAGCCCGAGCCGGTAGGAGCGGAGCATGGCGCTGACCGGGATGTCGCGGTCGGCGAGCATACGGGCGAGCTTGACCGCCGCCACGGGGTGCGCGGGCGGCTCCTCGCCGTAGTCGAAGCCGTTCTCGATGAGGTCGAGGAAGATGCCGACCGTCTGGGTGACCAGGTCCCGGGCGCCCGCGTTGACGTCCGGATCGCCGAGCTCGGGGATCTCGCTCTCCAGCTGTTCCATCATGTGCCCGGTCGCCTCGGCCTGGTTCGCCCGCATGTCAATCGCGAGCTCGCGCAGCAGCCGATCGGCATCGTCCATACCGGCAATATAGGTGTTTTCGGTACAAGGCGGGTGGCGTGCGCGTCGCTCTCCGTACCCGCCGCGACCCGTCGCGCAGCCGTTCCCACGGCTGCTCCGAAAGCCGTTCCCGCGGCCGGTCGTGAAGCCGTTCCCGCGGCCGTTCCGCACCGGCCCTCGCCCGCCGCTCCGGTCCGGTCGCGGGGCGAGACATCCGTCCCATATCACGGACGAGGCGTCCGGATCCTGGAGGACCGGCGTACGCTCGAACGACAGGCTCCCACCGTACGGGCCCACCCCCTCCGGACCCGCACCCGGTGCCTGCCGCAGCACGCCACGCCCCGGCGAGACCGTACGCCGGGCCGTGCCGAAGACCGCCGGTCCGTGAGCGGCCCGGCCGAGAAGGAGCGAGCGACGATGCCCGAGCTGAGGTCCCGCACTGTCACCCACGGCCGCAACATGGCGGGGGCCCGTGCCCTCATGCGCGCCTCGGGCGTAGCGAGCGGGGACATCGGCAAGCCGATCGTCGCGGTCGCGAACTCCTTCACCGAGTTCGTGCCCGGCCACACCCACCTCGCGCCGGTCGGCCGGATCGTCTCCGAGGCGATCAAGGCCGCGGGCGCGGTGCCGCGCGAGTTCAACACCATCGCCGTCGACGACGGCATCGCGATGGGCCACGGCGGCATGCTCTACTCGCTGCCCTCGCGCGACCTGATCGCCGACTCCGTCGAGTACATGACCGAGGCGCACTGCGCCGACGCCCTGATCTGCATCTCCAACTGCGACAAGATCACCCCGGGCATGCTGATGGCCGCCCTGCGCCTGAACATCCCCACCGTCTTCGTCTCCGGCGGTCCGATGGAGGCGGGCAAGGCCACCCTGGTCGACGGCACCGTCCGCAAGCTCGACCTGATCAACGCGATCACCGACGCGGTCGACGAGTCCATCTCCGACGAGGACATCCTCCGTATCGAGGAGAACGCCTGCCCGACCTGCGGCTCCTGTTCCGGCATGTTCACCGCCAACTCGATGAACTGCCTCACCGAGGCCATCGGCCTCTCGCTGCCGGGCAACGGCTCCGTCCTCGCCACCCACACCGCCCGCCGTGCCCTCTACGAGAACGCGGGCGCCACGGTCGTCGAGCTGACCAAGCGCTACTACGAGCAGGACGACGACTCGGTCCTGCCGCGCAACATCGCCACCCACGCCGCCTTCGAGAACGCCATGGCCCTCGACATCGCCATGGGCGGCTCCACCAACACGATCCTGCACCTGCTCGCCGCCGCCCAGGAGGCGGAGGCGGGCTACGACCTCACCGACATCGACGCCGTCTCGCGCCGCGTCCCCTGCCTCGCCAAGGTCGCCCCCAACGTCGCCCCGACCACCACGTACTACATGGAGGACGTGCACCGCGCGGGCGGCATCCCGGCCATCCTCGGCGAGCTGTACCGGGGCGGGCTGCTCAACGAGGACGTGCACACCGTCCACTCGCCCGGCATCAAGCAGTGGCTGGACGACTGGGACATCCGCGGCGGTGCCGCGACGCCGGAGGCCGTCGAGCTGTGGCACGCGGCCCCCGGCTGCAAGCGCACCGCCGAGGCCTTCTCGCAGTCCGAGCGCTGGGACACCCTCGACACCGACGCCGCCGCGGGCTGCATCCGCGACGTCGCCCACGCCTACTCCGCCGACGGCGGCCTCGCGGTCCTGCGCGGCAACCTCGCCGAGGACGGCTGTGTCGTGAAGACGGCCGGTGTCGACGAGTCCATCTGGACCTTCGAGGGCCCCGCGGTGGTCTGCGAGTCGCAGGACGAGGCCGTCGACAAGATCCTGCGCAAGGAGGTCACGGCGGGCGACGTCGTCGTCATCCGCTACGAGGGCCCCAAGGGCGGCCCCGGCATGCAGGAGATGCTCTACCCGACCTCGTTCCTCAAGGGCCGCGGCCTCGGCAAGGTCTGCGCCCTGGTCACCGACGGCCGCTTCTCCGGCGGCACTTCGGGCCTCTCCATCGGCCACGCCTCGCCGGAGGCGGCCTCCGGCGGCACCATCGCCTTGGTCGAGAACGGCGACCGGATCCGTATTGACATCCCGTCCCGCAGCATCGAACTCCTCGTCCCCGAGACCGAGTTGGCCGCCCGCCGCGAAGCCCTCGGCGGCGTCTACGAGCCGAAGAACCGCGACCGCAAGGTCTCCGCGGCCCTGCGCGCCTACGCCGCGATGGCCACCAGCGCGGACAAGGGCGCGGTGCGGGACGTTTCCAAGTTGGGCTGAGCCGGGCCGGGTTGGGCAGGGCCGGACCGGGACGACACTCGTCCGGTCCGGCTCAACACACCAGCGGATGGGCCTTGTTGGGCTACCACACCGCCGGATTGGCTTTGTTGACCGCGAAGACCGAGCCGTCCGGGGCGCTCGCGTAGACCTGTCCTCCGGCGAGAACAGGTGTGGGCACCCGCGCCACCACCCGGTCCGTGGCGAGTGCGCCGCGGGCCCGGGTCTGGCCGAGCGGATGGCCGTCGTCCGCGGCCAGGGCGAGCAGCCGTCCGTCGGGCGCCGAGAAGTACACCTGCCCTGCGTCGGCGACCGGGGCCGAGCCCTCGCTGACGGCGGTCTCGGTACGCCACACCTGCCTGCCCGCCGCGAGGTCCACGGCGACCACCGCCCCACCCGAGGCGACCAGATACGCGCGGTCGCCGTGCACCGCGGCGGTGGCCTCGTCCACCGGCAGCCTCAGCCGTACCCGCTGCTCGGAGCGGTCGGCGGAGCGGTAGCGCACCAGCTCGTCGGTACGGCCGTCCGTACCGATCCGCATCAGCACCGCCTCGCCCTTCGCGTCCACCCCGATCGGCCGGACCACCCCCGCGAACGGGTGTTCCCAGCGCGGGTCGCCGGAGCGTGCGTCGAGCGCGGTCACCCGGGTGCTCAGCCCGTCCCGCGACTGCCGCGCCACGAACACCACCTCGCCGCCCGCACTCTGGCTGTCGCCGAACAGGGAGAGCGCCGGGGCGAGTTGACCGGCCACCGGCTGCCGCCACCGCTGCTTCCCGGTCACCGGATCGATCCCGGTGACCGTTCCGTCCGCACCGCCGAGCACCACCGTGCCGGACGCGAACCGCAACGAAGTCCCGTACGACGCAGAGGATCCGGACGATCCGGTCGCCCCCGAGTCCCCGTACGACGAGAGCGCGGTGGCACGCCGTTCCTGACCAGTGTCCCGGTCCAGGGCGAGCAGCGTCCGCCCGTCCTCGCTCAGCGTGTAGACGAGGCTGCCCATCAGGCGCGGCGCGAGTACGGGCGTGGAGCCGGCGTCGGCCGTGGCGTCCGGCCCGGAGGGGTTCTTCGCCTCGGGCCCCCAACGGAGCTTCCCCGTAAGGGAGTCGAGCGCGGCACCCGGGAGCCCCGGCTGGGTGCAGTAGACGGCACCCTCGGCGTACGAGCACAGCGGCGTGGCGCCGAGCGCGTCGGCCGAACCGCCCGGCAGATCCTCGTGCCACGGCTCGAACGCGGCCCGCTCCCCGCCCACCGGCCGCCCGTCCGCCGTCTGGTTCTTCTCCCCGCCCGGCCACAGCAGACTTCCCGCCACCGCGCAGGCGGCGACTGCGGCGGCGATCGCCGAGAGGACAATCGCCTTTCTGTTACGGGGAGTTGGGTGGGCGGTGTTTACGGAGGGTGGCTCGGCGTCGTCCGTACGGGAGTCGTCCGTACGGGACGCGTCGCGCGAACTGCCTTTCCCAGTACTGGAGTTGCCCGTACGAGAAGAATCGGTACTCGAGGAGTCCGTACGGGGAGACTCGGTACGGGACGATTCCGTACCGCCCGAGTGCGCACCCGCGCCCGCACCCGCCTCGGCCCCCGCGTCCTCCACCGGTGACCAGGACCCCGAGCCGCCGTCCGGATGGCGGGCGGTGCGCTGGGCGGGGATGAAGGCCTGGGTGTCGTAGGAGGCGGCGATGCCCCGGAGGTCGGACATCAACTCGTCGGCGGTGGGCCGGTGTTCGGGGTCCTTGGACAGACAGGCCTCGACCAGCGGGACCAGGGACTCGGGCAGTGCGGAGAGGTCGGCCTCGTCGTGCACGACCTGGTAGGCGACCAGATAGGGGCTGTCGGAGTCCCAGGGGGCCTTGCCGGTGGCGGCGTGCACCATGAGGGAGCCGAGGGCGAAGATGTCGGCGGCCGGGCCGACCTCGCGGGGGCGCCGGAACTGCTCGGGTGCCATGTACGGCGGGCTGCCGATCAACTTGCCCGTCTCGGTGCGCAGTTCACTGTCCTTGGGGCGGGAGATCCCGAAGTCGATGACCTTCGGGCCGTCGTCCGCGAGCAGCACATTGCTCGGCTTGAGGTCGCGGTGCACCACCCCGGCCCGGTGGATGTCCCGCAGCGCCTCCGCGAGCCCGGCCATCAGCCGCCGCAGCATCGCGGGCGCCAACGGCCCGTTCCGCTTGACCTGTTCGGCGAGGGTCGGGCCCGGGATGTAGAGGGTGGCCATCCACGGGCGTTCGGCGTCCGGATCGGCGTCCACGACCGGCGCGGTGAAGGCGCCGCTGACGCGCCGGGCGGCCGTCACCTCCTGCCGGAACCGCCGCCTGAACTCGGGGTCCCGGGCGAACTCGGTGTGCACGACCTTCACGGCGAGGTTCAGCCCCGAGTCGCTGCGGGCCAGGTGCACCACACCCATGCCGCCCGAACCCAGGCGCGCCTCCAGCCGGTAACGGCCCGCGAACTCGGGAGACTTCGCGTCCGTTCCGGTACCGATGCTTCTCTGTGGCGCCATGGACCCACCCCCGTGCTGTTCCTCCGGCGCGCGACTCACGGAGCCTAGTCGATGCTTCGTCCGGGGCTGCAAGGGCTTGCTAGCCTCCGCGTGTGACGCCCGCACCGGCCCTTTTCGGCCCAAGGGCCGTCTCTGTACCGAGGGTTGACCATTCGGCCCGCGGTGGGTGATTGGTCGCGGGGACCGGTCGCCGCGATCACTGGACGGGATCCGTGGGGGGATCCGGAGGGGGAGCAGGCATGGCTGTCGACCGTGCGCAGGCGGAAGCGACGGAAGTGAAGACAAGAACGGAAGCGGAGACGAGAGCGGCCGATCCGGCCACCGACGGGACGGACGTCGTGGCGGCACCTGCGGGCGTGGACCCGACGGACGGCGCGAGCCCGGCAGACGGTGCGACGACGCTCGCGGCCGCCGCCGTCACCTACCCCACCGCACCGGGCTACTCCCTCAACGTCCGCAGCGGCCCCGGCACCCAGTACGGCGTGGTGCGCGTCCTCCCGCCCGGCAGCAGGGTCCGCATCCGCTGCCAGGCCCCGGGCCAGTGGGTCTCCGGCCCCTATGGCACCACGAACCTGTGGGACAACATCGCCCTCGGCGAGTTCGTCGCGGACGCGTACGTCAGGACGGGCAGCGACGGGTACGTGGCGCCGCGGTGCACCTGACCGGGACGGTGCCGTGGGAGGTGTGACCTCGGCGGGGGTGAGCTCGGCGGGGTGAGCTCCGGCGAGCGCAGCCGCAGTCCATGGCGGTTCGGCGCGGTCCACAGCAGTTCAGAGCAGAGCAGTTCAAGAGCAGAGCAGTCCAGAGCAGTTCACGAGTGGCGGGCGACAGGCAGCAGCACTGTCGCCCGCCACTCGTCGTTTTTCCTGGTCGGCCCGTGTGCGCAGACGTCCTCCGCGCCCTCCCTCGCCACTTCCCTCCCTTCCCCTCATTGACGTCTCCCGACCTTCGGACGCATTATTCATCACATGATGAATAAGAGGGAAGGTGCTCCCGAGGCCGGGACCGAGACTGACGCTGGGACTGGGGCCGATACTGCGAGTGGGGCCGATACTGCGGGTGGCCCGGACACCGGCCCACCCGCCATCCGCGCCCGCGACCTCACCGTGGTCCGCGGCACCCGTACCGTCCTCCGCGGTCTGGACTTCGCCGTCCCGCGCGGCCGTATCACCGGGCTGCTCGGGCCCTCCGGGTGCGGAAAGTCGACCCTGATGCGGGCGATCGTCGGTACGCAGGCCAAGGTCGCCGGAACGCTGGAGGTGCTCGGCAGCCCGGCCGGGGTCGCCGCACTGCGCTCACGTATCGGCTACGTCACTCAAGCCCCGTCCGTGTACGAGGACTTGACGGTGCGTCAGAACCTGGAGTACTTCGCCGCCGTGCTCCAGCCGGGCAGGGCCGCGGCGGCCGGGCGCCGGGAGCAGGTCACGCGCGCGATCGACGATGTCGACCTCGGCTCCCACGCCGACTCGCTCGCCGGGAACCTCTCCGGCGGCCAGCGCAGCCGGGTCTCGCTGGCGGTCGCCCTGCTCGGCGCCCCCGAACTCCTGGTCCTGGACGAGCCGACCGTCGGCCTCGACCCCGTACTCCGGCGCGACCTGTGGCGACTGTTCCGCTCCTTGGCCACCGAGCGCGGTACGACCGTCCTCGTCTCCTCCCATGTCATGGACGAGGCCGAACGCTGCGACCGCCTGCTCCTCCTGCGCGACGGCGAACTCCTCGCCGAGGACAGCCCCGACGCCCTGCGCCACCGCACCGGCTCGGAAACCGTCGAGCAGGCCTTCCTCCACCTCGTCGACGAGGCAGCCGAGGCAGCGGCCCGGGCCCGCACGGGCACCGACCCCCACCCGGACTCCGACTCCGACCCGAGCGCGGGCCCCGACCCGAGCGCGGGCCCCGCCCCCACCCCGGACGCCACCGGAACCACTACGGGAACCGCCACCGAAACCACTACGGGAACCGCCACCGAGACCGCCCCCACCCACCCGCTCCCGAGGACCACCCCATGAATCTCTCCCGCACCCTCGCCACCGCGGCCCGCGTCCTGCGCCAGCTCCGGCACGACCCGCGCTCGATCGCGCTGATGCTTCTCGTGCCGTGCGTGATGCTCCTGCTCCTGCGCTACGTGTTCGACGCGAGCCCGCGCGCCTTCGACGGCATCGGCGCCTCGCTGCTCGGCATCTTCCCGCTGATCACGATGTTCCTGGTGACCTCGATCGCCACCCTGCGCGAGCGCACCTCGGGCACCCTCGAACGCCTCCTCGCCATGCCGCTCGGCAAGGCCGACCTGATCGCCGGATACGCGCTCGCCTTCGGCGCCCTCGCCGTCGTACAGTCCGCGCTCGCGACGGGCCTCGCCGTGTGGGCCCTCGGCCTCGACGTGACCGGCTCGCCCTGGTTGCTGCTCCTGGTCGCCCTGCTCGACGCGCTGCTCGGCACCGCGCTCGGACTGTTCGTCTCGGCGTTCGCCGCCTCGGAGTTCCAGGCCGTCCAGTTCATGCCCGCGGTGATCTTCCCGCAGCTGCTCCTCTGCGGCCTGTTCGCCGCCCGCGACACCATGCACCCCGCTCTTGAGGCGGCCTCCGACGTGCTCCCCATGTCGTACGCCGTCGACGGCATGAACGAGGTCCTGCGCCACAGCACCGTCACGGGCACTTTCGTACGCGACGCCGTAGTGGTCGCCGCCTGCGCCCTCCTCGTCCTCGCCCTCGGCGCGGCCACCCTCCGTCGCCGCACGGCCTGAGTACGGCCGCCGGACGGGTGCGGCGCCCCCTCCCTCTTCTTGTCGTCTCTCTCGTACGCCCCCGTCCCGGCCCTCGGACACGACGGCCCGCGCGTCCGTCGCGGTGCGAGGATGAGGGAACCGGGTGGGCGGGGCCGGGCGACCGGGCCGCACCCGGGGACGCAACGAGAGAAGAGGAACCGCTCCCATGAGCCAGAAAGTCGCGGTACTCGGCACCGGCAAGATCGGCGAGGCCCTGCTCAGCGGCATGATCCGGTCCGGCTGGGCAACCTCCGACCTGGTGGTCACCGCCCGCCGCGGCGAACGCGCGGCGGAGCTCACCTCCCGCTACGGCGTCACCGTCGTCACCAACGCGGAGGCGGCCAAGACCGCCGACACGCTGATCCTCACGGTCAAGCCGCAGGACATGGGCGCGCTGCTCCAGGAACTGTCCGCGCACATCCCCGCCGACCGCCTCGTCATCAGCGGCGCCGCGGGCATCCCGACCACCTTCTTCGAGGACCGCCTCCCGGCGGGCGTGCCCGTCGTCCGGGTCATGACCAACACCCCGGCGCTGGTAGACGAGGCCATGTCGGTCATCTCCGCGGGCAGCCACGCCACCGGCGACCACCTCGCCCACGCCGAGGAGATCTTCGGCGCGGTCGGCAAGACCCTGCGTGTCCCCGAGTCGCAGCAGGACGCCGCGACCGCGCTCTCCGGCTCGGGACCCGCGTACTTCTACTTCCTCGTCGAGGCCATGACCGACGCGGGCATCCTGCTCGGCCTGCCCCGCGACAAGGCCCACGACCTCATCGTCCAGGCCGCCATCGGCGCCGCCGTGATGCTCCGCGACAGCGGCGAACACCCGGTCAAGCTGCGCGAGAACGTCACCTCGCCCGCGGGCACCACCATCAACGCCATCCGCGAACTGGAGAACCACGGCGTACGGGCCGCCCTCATCGCCGCCCTCGAAGCGGCCCGCGACCGCAGCCGCGAACTCGCTTCCGGGAGCAGCTGACCGAGGCCGAGACCGGGGCCGCCGCCGTCAGGCGGCGCCCCACTGCTGGGTGCGCGGATGCGTAGCCATGGGGGACCGTCTACGTGGACCCGTCTCGAGTTGACATGTTCTTCAGCCATCCGTAATGTACTGCGAGTTGTCCGACGTGAGCCATCGACTCCGGTCGGTCCCCGGACAGCCATTCCGCAGAGCCCATCAAGACCGAGCCACGATCCGTCGTCGGCTCGTTTTCATGTCCCTCCGCGTAATGAGGAAACTTCGTTCGACCCGTTCGAGGAGCTCGAAAGAGCATCCCCTCGATTAGGCCCGGACGAATACTTCCGCTAAGGTCTCACTCACGTCGGAGCGGCCCAACAGCCGTTCGGACAGCCCCCGCTGACGGGGAATCAGAGCGAAAAACCTCTGATAGAGTCGGCACCGCCGGAAAGCGAAACGCGAAAGCGAAGAACAGACCGGCAGCCTCCTCCGGAGGGTGGCAGAAACGGAAATCGGATCTGCTAATCTGGAAACACCGAAGGGAAGCGCCCGGAGGAAAGCCCGAGAAAGTAGCTTGGGTGAGTACAAAGGAAGCGTCCGTTCCTTGAGAACTCAACAGCGTGCCAAAAGTCAACGCCAGATATGTTGATACCCCGTCTCCAGCATCAGCTGGGGCGAGGTTCCTTTGAAGAAAACACAGCGAGGACGCTGTGTGCGAGAGCGATTATTCCTTGCTCTCGCACCGCTCTCGTGATGTGTCGTCCCGATTACGGGAAAACATTCACGGAGAGTTTGATCCTGGCTCAGGACGAACGCTGGCGGCGTGCTTAACACATGCAAGTCGAACGATGAAGCCGCTTCGGTGGTGGATTAGTGGCGAACGGGTGAGTAACACGTGGGCAATCTGCCCTGCACTCTGGGACAAGCCCTGGAAACGGGGTCTAATACCGGATAACACCCTCTCTCGCATGGGAGAGGGTTGAAAGCTCCGGCGGTGCAGGATGAGCCCGCGGCCTATCAGCTTGTTGGTGAGGTAGTGGCTCACCAAGGCGACGACGGGTAGCCGGCCTGAGAGGGCGACCGGCCACACTGGGACTGAGACACGGCCCAGACTCCTACGGGAGGCAGCAGTGGGGAATATTGCACAATGGGCGAAAGCCTGATGCAGCGACGCCGCGTGAGGGATGACGGCCTTCGGGTTGTAAACCTCTTTCAGCAGGGAAGAAGCGAAAGTGACGGTACCTGCAGAAGAAGCGCCGGCTAACTACGTGCCAGCAGCCGCGGTAATACGTAGGGCGCAAGCGTTGTCCGGAATTATTGGGCGTAAAGAGCTCGTAGGCGGCTTGTCACGTCGGTTGTGAAAGCCCGGGGCTTAACCCCGGGTCTGCAGTCGATACGGGCAGGCTAGAGTTCGGTAGGGGAGATCGGAATTCCTGGTGTAGCGGTGAAATGCGCAGATATCAGGAGGAACACCGGTGGCGAAGGCGGATCTCTGGGCCGATACTGACGCTGAGGAGCGAAAGCGTGGGGAGCGAACAGGATTAGATACCCTGGTAGTCCACGCCGTAAACGGTGGGCACTAGGTGTGGGCAACATTCCACGTTGTCCGTGCCGCAGCTAACGCATTAAGTGCCCCGCCTGGGGAGTACGGCCGCAAGGCTAAAACTCAAAGGAATTGACGGGGGCCCGCACAAGCGGCGGAGCATGTGGCTTAATTCGACGCAACGCGAAGAACCTTACCAAGGCTTGACATACACCGGAAACGGCCAGAGATGGTCGCCCCCTTGTGGTCGGTGTACAGGTGGTGCATGGCTGTCGTCAGCTCGTGTCGTGAGATGTTGGGTTAAGTCCCGCAACGAGCGCAACCCTTGTCCCGTGTTGCCAGCAGGCCCTTGTGGTGCTGGGGACTCACGGGAGACCGCCGGGGTCAACTCGGAGGAAGGTGGGGACGACGTCAAGTCATCATGCCCCTTATGTCTTGGGCTGCACACGTGCTACAATGGCCGGTACAATGAGCTGCGATACCGCGAGGTGGAGCGAATCTCAAAAAGCCGGTCTCAGTTCGGATTGGGGTCTGCAACTCGACCCCATGAAGTCGGAGTCGCTAGTAATCGCAGATCAGCATTGCTGCGGTGAATACGTTCCCGGGCCTTGTACACACCGCCCGTCACGTCACGAAAGTCGGTAACACCCGAAGCCGGTGGCCCAACCCTTGTGGAGGGAGCTGTCGAAGGTGGGACTGGCGATTGGGACGAAGTCGTAACAAGGTAGCCGTACCGGAAGGTGCGGCTGGATCACCTCCTTTCTAAGGAGCATCTAGGCCGCCAAGCTTGCTTGGTGGTCCAGAGCCATAACGCAGGCGAACGTCCTGCGATGGTCGCTCATGGGTGGAACGTTGACTATTCGGCACAGACAGTTGGATGGGTTCACTAGTACTGCTCTTCGGAGCGTGGAACGTGGAGATCGTCAACTGGCTGTGCCGGGCGCGCTGTTGGGTGTCTGAGGGTGCGAGCGTGAGCTCGCCCTTCGGTATGCCGGCCCCAGTGAACTCGGACTCTGGTTCGGGGTGGTGGGTGGTTGGTCGTTGTTTGAGAACTGCACAGTGGACGCGAGCATCTGTGGCCAAGTTTTTAAGGGCGCACGGTGGATGCCTTGGCACCAGGAACCGATGAAGGACGTGGGAGGCCACGATAGGCCCCGGGGAGCTGTCAACCGAGCTGTGATCCGGGGGTGTCCGAATGGGGAAACCCGGCAGTCGTCATGGGCTGTCACCCTTGCCTGAACACATAGGGCATGTGGAGGGAACGCGGGGAAGTGAAACATCTCAGTACCCGCAGGAAGAGAAAACAACCGTGATTCCGGGAGTAGTGGCGAGCGAAACTGGATGAGGCTAAACCTCAAGCGTGTGAGACCCGGCAGGGGTTGCGCTTGGGGTGTTGTGGGATCTCTCTTCTGTCGTCTGCCGGCGGCAGGACGAGTCAGAAACCGTTGATGTAGGCGAAGGACATGCGAAAGGTCCGGCGTAGAGGGTAAGACCCCCGTAGCTGAAACATTAGCGGCTCGTTTGAGAGACACCCAAGTAGCACGGGGCCCGAGAAATCCCGTGTGAATCTGGCGGGACCACCCGCTAAGCCTAAATATTCCCTGGTGACCGATAGCGGATAGTACCGTGAGGGAATGGTGAAAAGTACCCCGGGAGGGGAGTGAAATAGTACCTGAAACCGTGTGCCTACAAGCCGTGGGAGCGTCGGACACACTTTGTGTGTCTCGTGACTGCGTGCCTTTTGAAGAATGAGCCTGCGAGTTTGCGGTGTGTTGCGAGGTTAACCCGTGTGGGGAAGCCGTAGCGAAAGCGAGTCCGAATAGGGCGGTTTAGTAGCGCGCTCAAGACCCGAAGCGGAGTGATCTAGCCATGGGCAGGTTGAAGCGGAGGTAAGACTTCGTGGAGGACCGAACCCACCAGGGTTGAAAACCTGGGGGATGACCTGTGGTTAGGGGTGAAAGGCCAATCAAACTCCGTGATAGCTGGTTCTCCCCGAAATGCATTTAGGTGCAGCGTCGTGTGTTTCTTGCCGGAGGTAGAGCACTGGATAGGCGATGGGCCCTACCGGGTTACTGACCTTAGCCAAACTCCGAATGCCGGTAAGTGAGAGCGCGGCAGTGAGACTGTGGGGGATAAGCTCCATGGTCGAGAGGGAAACAGCCCAGAGCATCGACTAAGGCCCCTAAGCGTACGCTAAGTGGGAAAGGATGTGGAGTCGCAGAGACAACCAGGAGGTTGGCTTAGAAGCAGCCATCCTTGAAAGAGTGCGTAATAGCTCACTGGTCAAGTGATTCCGCGCCGACAATGTAGCGGGGCTCAAGCGTACCGCCGAAGTCGTGTCATTGCAGCAATACTCCCAACGGAGGCTGTGATGGGTAGGGGAGCGTCGTGTGCCGGGTGAAGCCGCGCCGGAAGGCAGTGGTGGACGGTTCACGAGTGAGAATGCAGGCATGAGTAGCGATACAAACGTGAGAAACGTTTGCGCCGATTGACTAAGGGTTCCTGGGTCAAGCTGATCTGCCCAGGGTAAGTCGGGACCTAAGGCGAGGCCGACAGGCGTAGTCGATGGATAACCGGTTGATATTCCGGTACCCGCTGTAGAGCGTCAAACATTGAATCCAGTGATGCTAAGCCCGTGAAGCCGTTCCGGACCCTTCGGGGAATGGAAAGTGGTGGAGCCGGTGACCCGAGCTGGTAGTAGGTGAGTGATGGGGTGACGCAGGAAGGTAGTCCATCCCGGGCGGTGGTTGTCCCGGGGTAAGGGTGTAGCCCGTCATCTAGGTAAATCCGGATGGCACGTGGGTGAGACCTGATGCCGAGCCGATTGTGGTGAAGTGGATGATCCTATGCTGTCGAGAAAAGCCTCTAGCGAGTTTTATGGCGGCCCGTACCCTAAACCGACTCAGGTGGTCAGGTAGAGAATACCGAGGCGTTCGGGTGAACTATGGTTAAGGAACTCGGCAAAATGCCCCCGTAACTTCGGGAGAAGGGGGGCCATTTCTGGTGATGAGCTTCGCGCTCTGAGCTGGGGGTGGCCGCAGAGACCAGCGAGAAGCGACTGTTTACTAAAAACACAGGTCCGTGCGAAGCCGTAAGGCGATGTATACGGACTGACGCCTGCCCGGTGCTGGAACGTTAAGGGGACCGGTTAGTCACATTTCGGTGTGGCGAAGCTGAGAACTTAAGCGCCAGTAAACGGCGGTGGTAACTATAACCATCCTAAGGTAGCGAAATTCCTTGTCGGGTAAGTTCCGACCTGCACGAATGGCGTAACGACTTCTCGACTGTCTCAACCATAGGCCCGGTGAAATTGCACTACGAGTAAAGATGCTCGTTTCGCGCAGCAGGACGGAAAGACCCCGGGACCTTTACTACAGTTTGATATTGGTGTTCGGTTCGGCTTGTGTAGGATAGGTGGGAGACTGTGAACTCTGGACGCCAGTTCAGGGGGAGTCGTTGTTGAAATACCACTCTGGTCGTGCTGGATGTCTAACCTGGGTCCGTGATCCGGATCAGGGACAGTGTCTGATGGGTAGTTTAACTGGGGCGGTTGCCTCCTAAAGGGTAACGGAGGCGCCCAAAGGTTCCCTCAGCCTGGTTGGTAATCAGGTGTTGAGTGTAAGTGCACAAGGGAGCTTGACTGTGAGACCGACGGGTCGAGCAGGGACGAAAGTCGGGACTAGTGATCCGGCGGTGGCTTGTGGAAGCGCCGTCGCTCAACGGATAAAAGGTACCCCGGGGATAACAGGCTGATCTTCCCCAAGAGTCCATATCGACGGGATGGTTTGGCACCTCGATGTCGGCTCGTCGCATCCTGGGGCTGGAGTCGGTCCCAAGGGTTGGGCTGTTCGCCCATTAAAGCGGTACGCGAGCTGGGTTTAGAACGTCGTGAGACAGTTCGGTCCCTATCCGCTGTGCGCGTAGGAATATTGAGAAGGGCTGTCCCTAGTACGAGAGGACCGGGACGGACGAACCTCTGGTGTGCCAGTTGTTCTGCCAAGGGCATGGCTGGTTGGCTACGTTCGGGAGGGATAACCGCTGAAAGCATCTAAGCGGGAAGCCTGCTTCGAGATGAGTATTCCCACCTCCTTGAGAGGGTAAGGCTCCCAGTAGACGACTGGGTTGATAGGCCAGATATGGAAGCCCTGTAAGGGGTGGAGTTGACTGGTACTAATAGGCCGAGGGCTTGTCCTCAGTTGCTCGCGTCCACTGTGTTGGTTCTGAAACCACGAACAACCTCCACACCCATGTTCATGGGGTGTGATGCTGGTTGGTGTTTCATAGTGTTTCGGTGGTCATAGCGTGAGGGAAACGCCCGGTTACATTCCGAACCCGGAAGCTAAGCCTTACAGCGCCGATGGTACTGCAGGGGGGACCCTGTGGGAGAGTAGGACGCCGCCGAACTAACTTTAGAAGAATAATGCGTGTGAGCCCCTGTGCCGGGATACGGTACGGGGGCTTTCCGCATTTCTGGACCTATTTCCAGACCCTTCTCCAGGCCCTTCCCGTAGGGTCGAGCCCATGCGCTACGAACTGGTGATCTTCGACAACGACGGAGTGCTCGTCGACAGCGAGCCGCTGTCGAATCGGATACTCGCCGCCTACCTCACGGAACTCGGGCACCCGACCACGTACGAGGAATCGCTTCGGGACTACATGGGCGGGGCGAATCACCGGATTCACGAGACGATTCTCCGGCGCAGTGGGCAGAAGCTGCCGGAGGACTTCGACGAGATATTCCATCAGCGGGTGTTCGCCGCTTTCGAGCGGGACCTGAAGCCGGTGGCCGGGGTGCCCGAGCTGCTGGAGCAGCTGTCGGCCCAGGGCGCCGCCTACTGCGTCGCCTCTTCCGGGAGTCATGACCGGATCCGGGTCGGGCACCGCAGTACCGGCCTGGCCAAGTGGTTCGACCGGGAGCGGGTTTTCAGCTCGCAGGACGTGGGGCGGGGCAAGCCCGCGCCGGACCTCTTCCTGTACGCGGCGGAACGTATGGGTGTGGCACCGGACCGGTGCGCGGTGGTCGAGGACAGTCCACTGGGTGTGCGTGCCGCGCTGGCCGCCGGCATGGATGTGTTCGGATTCACGGCGATGACTCCGTCGGAACGGCTCGAAGGGGCCACCCAACTATTCGACGGTATGGGCGAGTTGGCGCGTCTGCTGGGCCTCGGGGAGCGTTGAACCGTCCGGGGCGGCCCGGCGTGGCGAGTGAGGACGGCCACGCTCTTGTCTGCGTGAGCCGACCGGCCGGTACGGTGACGGGCATGAGTGGCCGCGCACAGCTGATGTGGGACGAGACGGTAACGGGGTACGACTTCGGGCCTGGACACCCGATGGACCCGATCCGGCTCGCGCTGACCCGGAGTCTGGTCGGCGCCCTGGGACTCGACAGTGCCGTCGAGGTGGTGAAGGCCAAGCGGGCCGGCGAGTCCACGCTCAGACTGGTGCACCGCGAGGACTACGTGAACGCGGTCAAGGCGGCCTCGGCCGACCCGGCCGCGGCGGACAGTGCGTACGGCCTCGGTACCGTCGACGATCCCGCGTTCGCGGGGATGCACGAGGTCTCGGCGCTGATCGCGGGGCAGTCGGTGGGTGCGGCGGAGGCGGTGTGGCGCGGGGAGGCGCTGCACGCGGTGAACTTCGCGGGCGGACTGCATCACGCGATGCCCGGCGGCGCCTCGGGATTCTGTATCTACAACGACGCCTCGCTCGCGATCGCCCGGCTGCTCGAACTGGGCGCGGAGCGCGTGGCGTACGTGGACGTCGACGTGCACCACGGCGACGGCGTACAGGCGGCGTTCTGGGAGGACCCGCGCGTACTGACGATCTCGCTGCACGAGCACCCGCGCACGCTCTTCCCGCAGACCGGCTGGCCGCAGGAGACCGGCGCGGACGCGGCGGAGGGCACGGCCGTGAACGTGGCGCTGCCCGCGGGCACCGCCGACGCGGGCTGGCTGCGGGCGTTCCACGCCGTGGTGCCCGAACTGCTCGCGGACTTCCGGCCGCAGGTCCTGGTCACCCAGCACGGCGCCGACACCCACTTCGAGGATCCGCTCGCCCATCTCGCCGTCTCGCTGGACGCGCAGCGCGCCGTACAGGTGGCGCTGCACGAGTTGGCGCACCAGCACGCGGACGGACGCTGGATCGCGCTCGGCGGCGGTGGATACGCGGTGGTCGACGTGGTGCCGCGGTCCTGGTCGCATCTGGTGGGCATCGCCGCGGGGCGGCCCGTCGCGCCGGAGACCGAGATTCCGGAGGAGTGGCGCCACGAGGTGTACGCGCGGACGCGGCAGCCCGCGCCGCGGCGGATGACGGACGGCGCCTGGCCCGTCGAGTTCGCCGACTGGGAGAGCGGCTACGACCCGGCCGACCGCACCGATCAGGCCGTACTGGCCACGCGTAAGGCAGTCTTCCCGCTGCGGGGGCTGTTGCCCTAGTTGCCCTAGCGGCTCTCCCCGGTAGTGCGGTGGGGAGCGCGCGCCGGTGTGGCACTGCCGTGCGCGCTCTCCGCCGGGCGGGGCCAAGTTCGGGCAATGCGGCGCGGGGGCGGGAAGTCTGCGCGACGATCGCAGCGTGCTGAGTACTCAGGCGCTGCGGGAGCATCTGCTGAGGAGCGGGCTGGCCGGGACGGTGGCGACCTCGCGTGAACGCAGCCTGCGCAGCTACCGGTTGTTCGCGGACCGGGATCCGCGCGTCACGCTGGGGCTCGACCCGGTGCGGGAGTGGTGCCCGCGACAGGTGATGGCGTTGATGGCCGAGCGGTGCGGGGTCTCCGGCGATCCCGCGCGGCGGACCGGGCCCGACGAGATCGACCCCGAGCGCACCCTGGCCGCCCTGGACGCCTTCGCGGACCGGCTCGCGCGATGCGCCGAGCGCGGGGCGCCGGTGTTGTTCGGCACCGGTCACCCGCACCGGCTGCTCGGCTTCTACGCCGCCTTGGCCGAGGCGTTGTGGGCGGCGGGCTGTCCGGTGCTCACCCCGGCGCGGGGGGCGGCCGTACCCCTGTCGACGCGGTTCGGTCTACGTCTGCACCGCCTCGATTACGTACGTGGGGTAGCCCTGGTGCGGGAGGCGGAGGAGACGGGTGCGGCAGGCGCGGGGAGTGAAACAGGAGCGCACACGCACTCGCCCCTGCCGGTGCGGACGGCGCTCGCGGCGCTCGCCGGAGGCGGTGAAGTGCTTCCCGCACTCGTGGTCGGGGACCACGGCTGGGTCTGCGGAGCAGGTCAACTGGGCATTGATGCCATGGGACTTGCCGATACGGATGATCCGGCGCCGTTCGTCGCCGAGGCCGAGGGACGCGTTTCGGTCGTCGTTCCGCTCGACGACGCAGTTCGCTCCGATCACTACCGGCCACTTGTGCGACATGTGTTGGCGCGGGCCCGCCTGTCGCGATAAAGGGGTTCCGCTCCTCCTCTTCCCCACTCGTACCACCCGCCCCTAACCTGGTGAGTGAGCACGCAACGACGAGGAGTCACCGGAAGGGGAAGCCGGGGCGCGTCGTGTGCGGAAGGTTCAGGTGTGTCATGGCTGGTGGCGAGAGGCCTCTGAACGAGGTTCGGTTCCTTACCGTGGCGGAAGTCGCCTCGGTGATGCGAGTGTCCAAGATGACCGTGTACCGGTTGGTGCACAGCGGTCATCTGCCCGCGATCCGGGTCGGAAGGTCCTTCCGCGTCCCGGAACAAGCGGTTCACGAGTACCTCCGAGAGTCCTATGTGGGGGTGGAGACGGCCTGAGCGGCCTGGAGAAGGACTGCGGCTTTCCCCTCGATTACGGGCTCGGCGCTCGGGCGGGTAGGCTAGCCCCTCGTAGGTCGTGTGGGCCCATGTCGCCCAGCACCGAGTGAGAAGAAGTGAGCGAGGGTAGTCGTGGGCTCTGTTATCAAGAAGCGGCGCAAGCGGATGGCTAAGAAGAAGCACCGCAAGCTGCTGAAGCGCACGCGCGTTCAGCGTCGTAACAAGAAGTAAGCGACGCGTACGACAAGCGCTCCGCGGCCCTCTCGCCTTCGTGGTGAGGGGGCCGCGGCCGTTTTCCGGCGGGCCCGGGCCCGTGGTGCCCGGCCGTGCGGCGGACGGCGGATGCCCGGGCGAACCGAACGGGTTCCCGAGAGGAATCGGTACAGCGCGGCGATTGCGCCCGGACGGCGAACCGCTACCGTGGCGCGTGCGGCAGGTCCCGCGTACGCGCGGGTGCGCGTCGCGGGCGGCAGCCGGTGACGGTGGGGCGACGGTGGAAGGCAGGCGCGGAGCGTGGGCGATGTCGTACTCGTGACGGGAGCGGCCCGGCAACTGGGCGGCCGCTTCGTACGCCGTGTGCAGCGGGAGCCGGGAGTCGACCGGGTCGTCGCCGTGGACGCCGCACCACCCCGGCACCATCTGGGTGGCGCCGAGTTCGTCCAGGCGGACATCCGGCAGTCGACCATCGCCAAGGTGCTCACCGAGTACGGCGTGGACACGGTCGTGCACATGGACGTGACCGGCACCGGCCTCGGCAGCACCAGCCGGGCGACGGTCAAGGAGACCAACGTTATCGGCACCATGCAGCTGCTCGGTGCCTGCCAGAAGTCGCCGCGTGTGAAGCGGCTCGTGGTGAAGTCCTCGACCAATGTGTACGGGTCCGCCTCCCGCGACCCGGCCGTGTTCACCGAGACCACCTCGCCCAAGTCGCTGCCCAGCGGCGGCTTCGCCAAGGACACCGTCGAGGTCGAGGGCTATGTGCGCGGCTTCGCACGCCGCCGCCCCGATGTCGCGGTGTGCGTACTGCGCTTCGCGAACATCCTCGGACCCGGCGCGGAGACGCCGCTCACCGAGTACCTGTCGCTGCCCGTACTGCCCACCGTGTTCGGCTACGACCCGCGGCTGCAGTTCGTGCACGAGGACGACGTGGTCGAGGTCCTGCTGCGCGCCGCCCGCGAACCGCGCCGGGGCACGCTCAACAGCGGCACCTTCAACATCGCGGGCGACGGGGTGCTGCTGCTCTCGCAGTGCGCGCGGCGGCTCGGGACGCCCACGGTGCCGATGCTGCCGCCCGCGGTGAGCTGGCTCGGTTCGGCGCTGCGCACGCTCGGGATCACCGATTTCTCCCCCGAGCAGCTGAGACTGCTCACGCACGGCCGCGTGGTGTCGACGGTACAGATGCGTGAAACCCTTGGATACGAGACGAAGTACACGACGGCCGAGGCCTTCGAGGACTTCGTCCGCAGCCGTGGCCTCGGGGTGCTGGCGCCCGCGCTGGTCGCGGCGGCGGTCGACCGGGTCGCCGCCCTGCCGTTCCTGACGGGCGCGCGCGGCGCGGGCACCGGCGCTCGAGGCACGGCCCCGGCGCAGAGCGCGAACTGAGGAGAGCGGCAACGATGGCGGACGCCAAGGTCATCCCCTTCGACGACGACCGTTCCCGCGCGGGCGAGCGGCGCACGCCCCGCCGCGCCCCGGCCGCGAACGGGAACCGTGACGGGCACCCGGCCGAACCGGTCCCGATCAACAAGGCCGCCGCCAACTCGGCGTCCACAAAAGGCACTTCGGGCAAGGGCGGGTCCGGCGGCCGCTCCGGCGCCAAGGGCCGTCGCGGCCGGGCCCTCCCCGAACAGCCGTCCGCCCCGCATGATGAGCGGATGGAACAGCGGGGCGGGGCGGCGCGGGAGGCGGACGGGGCATCCGGCGACAGCCGGGGCGAGGGCGGCGGGGACAAGTGGGAGCGCCGCATCGCGGGCGGCCTGAAGTTCCTGCGGCGGCGGCTGACCGGTGACTACGAGGTCGACGACTTCGGCTACGACGCCGAGTTGACCGAGCAGGTCCTGATGTCCGTGCTCCGCCCGGCCTACGAGAAGTACTTCCGGGTCGAGGTCAAGGGCATCGAGAACATCCCGTCCGAGGGCGGCGCCCTGATCGTCGCCAACCACTCCGGCACCCTCCCGCTGGACGGCCTGATGCTCCAGGTCGCCGTCCACGACGAGCACCCCGACCAGCGCAACCTGCGGCTGCTCGCCGCCGACCTGGTCTTCGCGCTGCCCGTGGTCAGCGAGATCGCCCGTAAGGCCGGGCACACCCTGGCCTGTGCGGAGGACGCCGAACGGCTGCTCGCCCGGGGCGAGTTGGTCGGTGTGATGCCGGAGGGGTTCAAGGGGATCGGCAAGCCGTTCGGCGAGCGGTACAAGCTCCAGCGCTTCGGGCGGGGCGGCTTCGTCTCGACGGCACTGCGGGCGCGTACGCCGATCGTGCCGTGCTCGATCGTCGGGGCCGAGGAGATCTACCCGATGATCGGCAACGCCAAGACCCTCGCCCGGGTGCTCGGCTTCCCGTACTTCCCGATCACCCCGACCTTCCCGCTGCTCGGCCCGCTCGGCGCGGTGCCGCTGCCGACCAAGTGGACCATCCAGTTCGGCGAACCGATCCCGACCGACGGCTATCCGCCGGAGGCCGCCGAGGACCCGATGCTGATGTTCAACCTCACCGACCAGGTGCGCGAACAGATCCAGCACACGCTGTACAAGCTGCTCGTGCAGCGGCGGTCGGTGTTCTTCTGAGGTGACGCCCTCCCGAGTCGGTGTTCTCCCGAGTCGGTGTTCTTCTGGGGGGAGTTCTTCTGAGTGTTCTTCTGAGGGGTACGGATCCGGTCGTACGAAGGGGACGGCACCACCGATGGCGGACGCGGCACCTCGCGTAGTGGCGGTCAACCGGGGCACGGAGCGCGCCGAGGGTCCCGGGCCCCGGCGCGGACCCGGGCACGAGGCGCTCGCCGCCTGGGTCGGCCGGTGGATCAACGAAGGCCATGTGGTCGAGGAGGACGGGAGCCCGGGCCCGGCGATCACCACCTCCAACGTCTACGAGTGGGCTCCCGGCGGGTTCTTCCTGCTGCACACGGCGTACGGGCGGATCGGGCGGTACGACGTCGGCGGCACCGAGATCATCGGCTACGACGAGCCGAGCGGTGAGTACACCTCGCACTTCTTCGACAGCCAGGGCGTGGTGACCGTCAGCCGCCTGATCGCGCACGACGACACCTGGACGTACCAGGGCGAAAGCACGCGCGCCATCGTGCAGTTCAGCGACGACCACCGCGTCCAGACCGTCCTGCACGAGCGCACGGACGACGGGACTCTCTACCGGCCCTCGATGAAGGTCAGGCTCGTCAAGGTCGGCTGAGAGTAGGGGAGTTGCCCGGTCCGCGCCGACTCATCCGCCCGTACGCAGCCGCCGTACCTTCAGGGTGTTGTCGCGACGCGTGCCCATGGTGCCGTCGGGGCGGGCGGCAGGGCGTTCGTAGGTCTCGCTGACCAGCAACTCCCATTCCTCCTCGGGGAGTTCGAGAGCAGCGAAGACCTCCTGAGGGGTGGGGAAGTGCACGTCGTGGTCGGGGTCCACGGCCCAGGCGGGCCAGCCCGCGTGCCCGACGACCAGGAGTACGCCGCCCGGTGCGACCGTCGCCGCGGCCCGACGCAGGACGGCCTCCCTCGGCAGGTCGCCCGGCGAGTGCAGGAAGTGCGCGGAGACGAGGTCGAAGGGGCCCGCCGGGAAGGACGTGGCCAGGTCGTGCCGCTGCCAGTCGATACGGTCGCCGTCCACGCCCTTGTCGGCCGCGTGCCGCTCGGCCCGGTCGAGTGCCGTACGGGAGATGTCCACCCCCGTGACCTGCCAGCCCTCCAGGGCCAGCCAGATGGCGTCCGCCCCCTCGCCGCAGCCGAGGTCGAGCGCGCGCCCGGGGGTGAGCCCGCCCGCCTCGCGCACCAGCGCGTGATTGGGCAGCCCGCTCCAGACCCGGTCGCTGTCGTTGTAGAGGGCGTCCCAGAAGGCCGTCTCGGTGGCGCGCTTCTCGGCGGCGTCGGCCTCGGGGGCGTCGGCCTCAGGGGTACGGGCCTCGGCGGCGTCGGCCTTGAGGGTGACGGAATCGGACGCGGTGATGGGGGAATCGGACGCGGTGGTGGGGGAGGTCTCGGGCATGCGGTCTCCTGAGCCGGTCGTCAACGGTGCTTGCCCGGGTGCGGGCCTGCGTTGCTGTGATGGTCCGTCGCAGCGCGACCGTTTGACAAATACACTTGCCGTATCGGCAAATGGAGGCTCCGGAGTCTTGGTCCGAGTCCTGGTCCGGACGAGACTGCCGGGTGAACCGCCGGGTGAGCGAAAGGTGCGCGGATGCCGAGGAACCGAGAGGTGCAGGGGGCGAAGGGCGCCGAACCGGACGGCCCGCGGGCGCGCGAGGACGACGGTGCGGACCTGGCCGAGGTGCTGAGCTCGGTCGGGCCGAGGCTGCGGGCCCTGCGCAAGGACCGGGGAACGACGCTGGTGCAGCTCTCGGAGCGCACCGGAATCTCGCTCAGTACGCTGTCGCGGCTGGAGTCGGGTCAGCGCCGTCCGACCCTGGAACTGCTGCTGCCGCTGGCCAAGGCCCACGGGGTGCAGCTCGACGAGATGGTCGGCGCCCCGGCTACCGGCGACCCCCGGATCCACCCGCGCCCCTTCACCCGGCACGGCCAGACCTTCATCCCGCTCACCCGCTACCTCGGCGGACTGCACGCGTACAAGCAGATCCTGCCGGCGCCCCCGTCGGGCACCCTCGCGACCCCGCCCGAGCAGCGCGTCCACGAGGGCTACGAGTGGCTGTACGTCCTCTCGGGCCGGCTGCGGCTGCTCCTCGGCGAGCACGACCTGATCCTGACGGCGGGCGAGGCGGCCGAGTTCGACACCCGCACCCCGCACGCCTTCACCAACGCGGGCGACACCCCGGTGGAGTTCCTCAGCCTCTTCGGGCCGCAGGGGGAACGCCTGCACGTACGGGCGCGGACGACAGAGAACTGACGGCGAGTGTCAACTGCGGCGAACGCAGCGGAACTTGGGGAACTCGGGGAACTTGGGAACCACATGGATCCGGGCCGCCGGGCGGCAGTTCAACTCACCGCCCGACGGCCCGGGTTACCGCAAAGGCACCCAACTCTCGCACTCACAGCCGATTTTCACCGGCCGACGGCGCGGGGGCTCACCCCTCCGCATCCTCCGCGTCGATGCCGAGACCCGGCAGGAGCCCGGGCAGCAGCGGCGGCAACGTGACGTCGGGCTCGGGGAGTTGGCCGTCGTTTTCCGGGTCCTTCGGGGAGCCGGAGCCCGACTCGTCCTCCGGCGGGAAGAGACCGCCGGTGTTGCCGCCGAGCAGGCCGTCGTCCTCGCTGGCCGACGGCGAGGGCCTGGGGCTGCCCGACTCCTTTCGGTCCCGCTTGTCGCCGGGCTCGGAGGACGGCGAACCGGACTTCTCGTCGGACCTGCCCGAGTTCTCGCCGTCCGGAGCGATGGCGTCCCGCTCCTCGGCGGGGTGCTCCGGCAGCAGCGAGCGCAGCGGCTCGACCTCTTGGTCTATGGCGTCGAAGACACTGCTGACCCGGTCGCGGATGTCGCCGAGCTGCACCGGAAGCCGGTCGCGCAGGGCGCTCCAACTCTCGCGGTGGGAACGGGAGAAGGAGGACAGCGTACGGATCGGTCCGAGCGAACCGTCGCGGGCGTAGGCATCGTGCAGGAGGCGGTGGCCCTCGGCGGCGTCGTGGTTCATGCCCGACAGGGCACGCCGGATCTCGCCCATCGACTCGTGGTCGAGATGGCGGCCGTCACCGCGTTCGACCAGGCGGCGCGCCTCGCTCAGCCGGGTGGAGGCCTGGTCGAGGTAGAGGCGGCCGCGGTCGGAGTCGCCGTCGGCGAGACCGAGCCGGAAGTCCTCCATGCCGCGCTTGAGACCGTAGAGCGTGTCACCGGGCAGGGCGTCGGTGCTGGCCGCGGCCACCCCGCCGAAGGCACCGGCGGCCACGCTGACGGTCAGCCCGCCCGCGGCCAGGCCCTTGGACAGGCGGGTACGAGGACGGAGGGCGCGCAGGGGCCCGCCGCGGTGTCTGCCCGGGCCGCGCTGTGCGGGTACGGACGGGGTGTCCGGTTCGGCCAGGGTGCCCTCCTGGATCATGGTTTCCATCGCGGCCATGAGCTGCGCGCGCTGGGTCACCTTGACGTCCGGGTCAAGGGCGGGCCGCGGCAGTGCGCCGATTTCGCTCACCAGACTGGTGAGGCGTCTGCGCTCGGCCGCGGCGGCCGTCTCCTCGCCGTACTCGGCCGCCGCACCCTGGCCGGAGCCCTCCTCCAGGGCCTGGGCGAAGGCGTTCGCCCGCCGGTGCCCCGACACATTCGCGATCACGGGCGGCACCTCCTCTCGTCAGGACGGACGACTCCCGACTGGGGTGGTGGAGGTTCCTGAACCCACTGAATCCCACTCGTTCGAGTGAGCCGGGGTGGACAGGAAGCGACCACAGGGAGCCTGTATCCCGCACAACGACGGGGGCGCCATGGGGGTTACGGACCGCCCGACATCCGGCAGGGAAAGTCAACAGACTTGTACGCAGGGTGAGTTGGCTGTTGCGGATGGTGTAGGGGACAGGTTCCCGGGCCCGGTCCCGGGAACGTCCCGGATCAGCGCGCGTCCTCCGGAAGCAGCCGGGCGAGCGTGCGCACGGCCCGGTACTGGAGCGTCTTGATAGCGCCCTCGTTCTTGCCCATGACCCGGGCGGTCTCGGCGACCGAGAGGCCCTGGAGGAAGCGCAGGGTCACACACTCCTGCTGTTGCGGGTTGAGTCTGCGTACCGCTTCGAGCAGGGCGGCGTTGGACAGTGATTCGAGGACGGACTCCTCGGGGCTGCGCTCGACCTCGTTGGCGTCGAGCATTTCGCCGGTGGTCACTTCGAGCCGGAACCGGCTCGACTTGAAGTGGTCCGCGACCAGATTGCGCGCGATCGTGACCAGCCAGGCGCCGAAGTCGCGCCCCTGGTAGGTGAAGGTGCCGATCCTGCGCAGCGCGCGCAGGAAGGTCTCGCTGGTCAGGTCCTCGGCCGTGGCCTTTCCGCCCACCCGGTAGTAGATGTACCGGTAGACGGTGTCGCTGTACTGGTCGTAGAGGCGGCCGAAGGCCTCCGTCTCGCCGGACTGGGCGCGTTCGACGAGCTCCATCATCCGCGCGCTGTCGCTGTCCGCCGCGGGACGGCGGGCGGTGGCGGAGGACGAGGACGAGGTGCTGGTGGGACGGGTGCGGCGGCCGACCGCGGCGTGGCTGTTGGCCATGGCGTAGCAGGGACCGGAGGGGCCGCCGCCGGTGGCGGTTCGCGGTCCGGCGAGGGCGGGGACGGCATACGCGGTGGGGACGTTGTACGCGAGGGGGACGAGATCGCGCAGACGGTCGATGACCGCTCCACGCAGCGTAGCCAGGCCCGAGGCGTCAACCCCGACGTGTGGGTACACGGGACTCCCAGAGGCAGAGCTTGCATGCAGGTGCAGTACCGGCACATTCACCCGCCGAGGCGACAAAGCGCTCCGGGTGGGCGCCGGATTGCGTTTGAGGAGAATAACGCTTTGTGAATGCGGCGCTACGCCGAGTTGCTCAAATCTGCGATTCCGTCGCCGGTACTGACGCTCCGTGTCCGGTCAATCGCCTTTCGCTGACCGTTTGTTGACCGAAAACCTTCGTCTTCCGGTATCTACGGGGCGAGTTGTGGCCGTGCGTCACCGAACGGACTGGCATACGCCACGAGCGGGTAAGAAGAAACGATTGACCAGCGGCCGAACGGGCCTCGCGAGAGTCGTACGAGCCGCTCAGCAGATTTCTGTGGCCCGATCGGGTGCGATTTCATCCGGTCGGGCGAGTCCGTACGAGCAACCGCCCGCCACGAGCCGTCACCCGCGGGCGCTCGGGCGTGAGCCGCGCCCGCTCGGCAGGGGAAACCTCCCCCGCTCAGCGCGTGAACCGTCCCCGGCTCAGCGCGTGAACAGCCGTCGGCTCAACGCGTGAACCGCCGCCGGTGCAGGGCGATCGCCGCCGCCGTACCGCCCGCCACCGCGCCGACTCCGGCCGCGGCCGGGATGCCGACCTTGGCCGCCTTGCGGCCGGTGCGGTAGTCGCGCAGGCGCCAGTCGCGTGCGCGGGCGTGCTTGCGCAGCTTGGCGTCCGGGTTGATCGCGTAGGGGTGGCCGACCAGCGAGAGCATCGGGATGTCGTTGTGCGAGTCGCTGTACGCGGCGCAGCGGGACAGGTCGAGGTCCTGGGCGAGCGCGAGGGCGCGTACCGCCTCCGCCTTGGCGGGTCCGTGCAGGGGTTCGCCGACCAGCTTGCCGGTGTAGATGCCGTCGACGGACTCGGCGACCGTGCCGAGCGCGCCGGTCAGGCCGAGGCGGCGGGCGATGATCGTGGCCGTCTCCACCGGGGCGGCCGTCACCAGCCACACCCGCTGGCCCGCGTCGAGGTGGGCCTGGGCGAGGGCGCGGGTGCCGGGCCAGATCCGGTCGGCCATGTACTCGTCGTAGATCTCCTCGCCGATGGCCATGAGTTCGGCGACCCGGTGACCCTTGACGATGGACAGCGCCGATTCGCGCGCGTCCTCCATGTGCGAGGCGTCCTCGATGCCCGCGAGCCGGAACCAGGCCTGCTGCCAGGCGAACCGGGTCAGGTCACGGGTCTGGAAGAACTTGCGCTTGTAGAGGCCGCGGCCCATGTGGAAGATCGCGGCGCCCTGCATCACGGTGTTGTCGAGGTCGAAGAAGGCGGCGGCCCGCTCGTCGCCGACGACGGGGAAGACCGGTTCCGCCGGTTCACCGGCGCCTTCGGCCTCGGCCTCGGCGACAGCGGTCCGTGCGCCGGCGGCGGTGTCGGGCACGAGCGCCGCGGCCGCGGCCTCGGCTTCGAGTACCTGGCCGAGCTCCGCCTTGCGCGCGGCCTCGGCCGAGGCTTCTCCTGCCAGCACGCTGAGTGCCGTGGCGGAGCGCCTACGGGAAGTGAGCCATCCGAGAGCGGCCATGCCGTCGAGCATAGCCAGCCAGGTCGCACAGCCCTCGGTCGCACAGCAGCGGGGCCGTGAACTCTCCGCGACCACAGCGTGAATCGGCCACCGGCCAGGGCGGTTGGCCGACTCTGGTCCGGGGCACTCGGCCCGCTCCGGCCGGGCTCCGGCGGACCTCACACGCACACGTGGTCCCGGTAGTGCCCCGACCGCGCGAGAATGGCGGATATGAGTCCCTTGTTTCGTCGTACGGAGAAGAAGCGGCCCGAGGACCGGGTCGTGACGCTCGTGCGCAAGCCCGGCTGTCATCTGTGCGACGACGCGCAGGAGGTGATCGAGGCGGTCTGCGGCGAGCTGGGCAGCCGCTGGGAACAGAAGGACATCACCGAGGACGAGGAGCTGTACCGCAAGTACTGGGAACAGATCCCGGTGGTCCTCGTGGACGGCGCGCAGCACGACTTCTGGCGGGTCAACCCGGACCGGCTGCGGCGGGCGCTCACCTCGTGAGGGCCCGGCGTTCCGCAGTTGTCCGAAGTCTCCGCACGATGGCGTGAACCTGTGCCCAAATCCCGTACGATCAGGGGCCGTTGGGTCTCGGGGGGCGAGGATCGGCGAGGAGCGTGTCCTGTTTCGTGACCCATTTCATGACCCGGAAGACTCCGGAAAGACCACGACGATCGAGGCTTGGGGACAGTTCCCGAGGCATATGCGCTGGCCGCGTGAGCCCTATCACGTTGGCCGGGCAAATCGGACACCATCTTTGTGCACGCGTTCACAAAGACATAGCCTGCTGTCGATGGGGCGGCCGAGGGACGTACGACCGCCCAGAGCCCCGCTCTACCCGCAGGAGCACCGTGGCAACTGGCCGAACTCACCGACCGGCGACTCGCAGCCGAGGGATCCCCGAGGCCACCGTCGCCAGGCTTCCGCTGTATCTGCGGGCCCTGACCGCTCTGTCCGAGCGCTCGGTGCCCACGGTCTCCTCCGAGGAACTCGCGGCCGCGGCGGGCGTCAACTCCGCCAAGCTGCGCAAGGACTTCTCCTACCTCGGTTCCTACGGAACGCGCGGTGTCGGCTACGACGTGGAGTACCTCGTCTACCAGATCTCCCGGGAACTGGGCCTGACGCAGGACTGGCCGGTCGTCATCGTCGGTATCGGTAACCTCGGTGCGGCACTGGCCAATTACGGAGGGTTCGCCTCCCGCGGCTTCCGGGTCGCCGCGCTGATCGACGCCGATCCGGCCATGGCGGGCAAGCCCGTTGCCGGGATCGCCGTCCAGCACACGGACGAGCTGGAGAAGATCATCGACGACAACGGCGTCTCCATCGGGGTCATCGCGACCCCGGCGGGCGCCGCCCAGCAGGTCTGCGACCGGCTGGTGGCCGCGGGCGTCACCTCCATCCTGAACTTCGCGCCGACGGTGCTCTCGGTGCCGGAAGGCGTCGACGTACGCAAGGTCGACCTCTCGATCGAGCTGCAGATCCTCGCCTTCCACGAGCAGCGCAAGGCGGGCGAGGACGTGGCGGACGTGGAGCGGGACGAGAGTGCCGGGTCCGCCGAGGCCGTGGCGCCGTCCGCGCCGGCCGTCGCCAAGGACGACCGCAAGGACGACCGCAAGGGACCGGACGGGGACGTCCCCGCCGTGATGCCGGCATGAGTCTCCTCGTCGTCGGCCTCAGCCACCGCAGCGCCCCCGTCAGCGTGCTGGAACGGGCCGCGCTCAGCGCTGACGCCCAGACCAAGCTGCTCACCGACACCCTGGCCGCCGAGCCCGCCGCCGAGGCCGCGGTGCTCGCCACCTGCAACCGCGTCGAGCTGTACGCGGACGTGGACAAGTTCCACGCGGGCGTCGCCGAGCTCTCCACCCTGCTCGCCCGGCACAGCGGCGTGGGCCTGGAGGAACTGACCCCCTACCTCTACGTGCACTACGAGGACCGGGCCGTCCACCACCTGTTCTCGGTGGCCTGCGGCCTGGACTCGATGGTGGTCGGCGAGGGCCAGATCCTCGGCCAGATAAAGGACGCGCTGGCCACCGGACAGGAGCTGCACACCGCGGGCCGGCTGCTCAACGACCTGTTCCAGCAGGCGCTTCGGGTCGGCAAGCGCGCGCACAGCGAGTCCGGGATCGACCGGGCCGGACAGTCCCTGGTCACCTTCGGACTCGGGCAGCTCGCCCGCGACGTACCGGTCGAGAAGTGGGCCACCGGCAAGCGGGTCCTGGTGATCGGCGCCGGTTCGATGTCCTCGCTGTCGGCGGCGACGCTGTCGCGCGCGGGAGTCGCCGAGGTCGTCATCGCCAACCGCACCCTGGACCGCGCCCAGCGCCTCGCCGAGATCCTGGCCGAACCGGGCAACGGCACGGCCGCCGCCCGCGCCGTACCGATCGCCCAGGTCGCCGAGGAACTGACCCGCGCCGATGTCGTCGTCTCCTGTACGGGGGCGACCGGACTGGTGCTCACCGGCAGGGACATCGAGCAGGCCCTGGCCGCGCGCACGGCGCCGCTCGCCCTGCTCGACCTGGCGATGCCGCGCGACATCGACGCCGCGGCGCACCGCCTCGACGGGGTCCGCCTCGTCGACATCGAATCCCTCGCCGAGGCCAGCGCGGACGCGCCGATGGCCGCCGACGTGGACCAGGTCCGTGGCATCGTCACCGACGAGGTCACCGCCTTCGGCGCCGCCCAGCGCGCCGCCACCATCACCCCGACCGTGGTCGCCCTGCGCACCATGGCCGCCGATGTGGTCGCCAGTGAGATCGCCCGCCTCGAAGGCCGGCTGCCCGGCCTCGACGAGAAGGAGCGCGGCGAGATCACCCAGACCGTGAAGCGTGTGGTCGACAAGCTGCTGCACGCCCCGACCGTGCGGGTCAAGCAACTCGCCGCCCAGCCCGGCGGGGCCGGCTACGCCGACGCCCTGCGCACCCTGTTCGACCTCGACCCCGAGACGGTGGCCTCCGTCTCCCGGGCCGACGGGGCCGACAGCCGCGAAACTCCCCCCACGAACCGAGGCCGGTCATGACCCAGAAACCACTCAGACTGGGGACCAGGCGCAGCAAGCTCGCCATGGCCCAGTCCGGCCACATCGCCGAATCCGTACGGCAGTTGACGGGACGCCCCGTCGAACTCGTCGAGATCACCACGTACGGGGACGTCTCCCGCGAGCAGCTCGCGCAGATCGGCGGCACCGGCGTGTTCGTCACCGCGCTGCGCGAGGCACTGCTGCGCGGCGAGATCGACTTCGCGGTGCACTCGCTCAAGGACCTGCCGACCACGCAGCCCGAGTCGCTGACGCTGGCCGCGGTGCCGCGCCGCGAGGACCCGCGCGACGTGCTCATAGCCCGGGACGGTCTGCGGCTGGCCGAGCTGCCGCACGGCGCTCGCGTCGGCACCGGATCGCCGCGCCGGATGGCCCAGCTCAACGCCTTCGCCCGGCAGCACGGACTGATGATCGAGACGGTGCCGATCCGCGGCAACGTCGACACCCGGATCGGCTACGTACGAGGCGGCGAACTCGACGCCGTCGTACTCGCCGCCGCCGGAATGAACCGGATAGGCCGCGCCGCCGAGGTCACCGAGTACCTCGCCACGGAAACGGTCCTGCCCGCCCCCGGCCAGGGCGCCCTGGCCATCGAGTGCGCCACCTCGAACGTGGCCCTCGCCGCCGAACTCGCCGGACTCGACGACCCGGGTACCCGGGTCGCGGTGGCGGCCGAGCGCTCTC
The DNA here is from genome assembly GCF_013364195.1 of Streptomyces sp. NA04227. Classification (NCBI taxonomy): domain Bacteria; kingdom Bacillati; phylum Actinomycetota; class Actinomycetes; order Kitasatosporales; family Streptomycetaceae; genus Streptomyces; species Streptomyces sp. NA04227. The sequence goes on from NZ_CP054918.1 coordinate 4,740,280, forward strand.
TGCTCGCCGCCCTGGAAGCCGGTTGCAGCGCGCCCGTCGGCGCGCTTGCCGAAACCCTGACCGGCTCCGGCGGCCAGGGAGAAGTTGTCAACGAAATGCGCCTGCGGGGTGTCGTCGGGTCGACCGACGGTGTCACGCTGGTGCGGCTGTCCACCACCGGTCCCGTGCCCGAGAACTCCGACCGGGCGCTGGCGCTCGGCCGCGAACTCGCAGCCGAGATGCTTGCCAAGGGCGCGGCCGGTCTGATGGGGGAGCGAGCACATTGAGCCCCACCACCTCGAACCGACCCACGGTCCCCGACTGCGGGCACGTCACCTTCCTCGGTGCCGGCCCCGGCGATCCAGGACTGCTGACCCTGCGCGCCGTTGATGCCCTGGCACAGGCCGACGTACTGGTCGCAGAGCCCGAAGTGCTCGACGTCGTACGCACTCATGCGCGTGCGGACGTCGCGGCCACCGAACTGGTGACGGACACGCCTCAGCTCACGCTTGTTGACGGTCCGTCAGCAGGCGAGCCCCTCGCGCCGAGGGATGCGGCCAATCTTGTCATGCAGGCCGCGCGCGGCGGCAAGCGGGTCGTGCGTGCGGTGACCGGTGACCCCGGCCTGGACACCTACGCGGCGGGCGAGATGCTCGCCTGCTCCGCGGCCGGTGTCCCCTTCGAGGTGGTGCCCGGTATCGCCGCCGCGGTCGGTGTCCCCGCCTACGCGGGTGTACCGCTGCGCGACGCGCAGGGCGCGGACGTACGGTTTGTCGACGCGCGTACAGCCTCCGACCGCTGCTGGATGGAGCTGGGTGCCTCGGACGGCACGGTCGTCGTCTCCACCACCCTGGACTCGGTCGCCGCCACCGCGGGCGAACTGGTCACCGCGGGCCGCAAGCCGGACACCCCGGTCACCGTGACGCTCGCGGGCACCACCACCCGCCAGCGCACCTGGACCGCGACGCTCGGCACCCTGGCGCAGACCCTGAAGCAGGCCAAGGTGCTGCCCTCGGCCCAGGGCGGCCAGTCGGTGATAGCCGTGGTCGGTGAGCGCAGCGCCGCCGCCCAGCGAGAGCAGTTGTCCTGGTTCGAGTCCAAGCCGCTCTTTGGCTGGAAAGTACTTGTACCGCGCACCAAGGAACAGGCGGCCTCCCTCTCCGACCAGCTCGTCTCCTACGGCGCGGTGCCGCACGAGGTGCCGACCATCGCCGTCGAACCGCCGCGCACCCCGCAGCAGATGGAGCGCGCGGTCAAGGGCCTGGTCACCGGACGCTACGAGTGGATCGCCTTCACCTCGGTCAACGCCGTGAAGGCGGTGCGCGAGAAGTTCGAGGAGTACGGGCTCGACGCGCGTGCCTTCGCCGGGATCAAGGTCGCCGCGGTCGGCGAGCAGACCGCCAAGGCCCTGATCGCCTTCGGCGTGAAGCCGGACCTGGTGCCCAGCGGTGAGCAGTCCGCGGCCGGACTCCTGGAGGACTGGCCGCCGTACGACCCGGTCTTCGACCCGATCGAGCGGGTCTTCCTGCCCCGCGCGGACATCGCCACCGAGACCCTGGTGGCCGGGCTCATCGAGCTCGGCTGGGAGGTCGACGACGTCACCGCCTACCGCACCGTGCGTGCCTCGCCGCCCCCGGCCGAGACCCGCGAGGCGATCAAGGGCGGCGGCTTCGACGCGGTCCTGTTCACCTCGTCCTCCACGGTGCGCAATCTGGTCGGTATCGCGGGCAAGCCGCACAACGTCACGGTGATCGCCTGTATCGGCCCGGCCACCGCGAAGACCGCGGAGGAGCACGGACTGCGCGTCGACGTCATGGCGCCCGAGCCCTCGGTGCACAAACTCGCCGAGGCACTGGCCGAGTTCGGCGCCCAGCGCCGGGCCGCCGCCCTGGACGCGGGTGAGGTCGTGACCCGCCCGAGCGAGCGCAGACCCGGATCGCGGCGGCGCAGGACCACCTGAGCCAGAACCCGAGCGGGTGCGGCCCCAGGGCCGCGAGGCTTGCCGGGCCCGGAGGTACGCGACAGCGGCTGCCTCCGGGCCCGGGTCCGTTTCCGGTCTCGTACGGGCGTAGCGTGGAGGAATGACGACGAAGTACGGTTCCTTCCCCGGCGCACGGCCGCGGCGCCTGCGTACCACCCCGGCGATGCGCCGGATGGTAGCCGAGACCCGGCTGCACCCGGCCGACCTGATCCTGCCCGCCTTCGTCCGCGAGGGCATCAGTGAGCCGGTGCCGATCTCCTCGATGCCCGGCGTCGTCCAGCACACCCGGGACACCCTCCGCAAGGCGGCGGTCGAGGCCCTGGAGGCGGGCGTCGCCGGGATCATGCTCTTCGGGGTGCCCGAGGACGAGAAGAAGGACGCCATCGGCAGCGCGGGCACCGACCCCGACGGCATCCTCCAGGTGGCGCTGCGGGACGTACGCGCCGAGGTCGGCGACGAGTTGCTCGTCATGTCCGACCTCTGTCTGGACGAGACCACCGACCACGGCCACTGCGGCGTCCTGGACGAGAAGGGCCGCGTCGACAACGACGCCACCCTGGAGCGCTACGCCGAGATGGCCCAGGTACAGGCCGAGGCGGGCGCCCATATCGTCGGCCCCAGCGGCATGATGGACGGCCAGGTCGGCGTCGTCCGCGAGGCCCTGGACCGCGCCGACCACGAGGACGTCGCGATCCTGGCCTACACGGTCAAGTACGCCTCCGCCTTCTTCGGCCCCTTCCGCGAGGCCGTCGCCTCCTCACTGCGCGGCGACCGCAAGACCTACCAGCAGGACTACGCCAACTCCCGTGACGCGATGCGCGAGTTGGCGCTCGACCTCCAGGAGGGCGCGGACATGGTGATGGTCAAGCCCGCGGGCCCCTACCTCGACGTCCTCGCCAAGGTCGCCGACGCGGTGGACGTGCCGGTCGCCGCGTACCAGATCTCCGGCGAGTACGCGATGATCGAGGCCGCCGCCGAACGCGGCTGGATCGAACGGGACAAGGCGATCCTGGAGGCGCTGACGGGGATCAAGCGGGCCGGGGCCAACATGATCCTTACGTACTGGGCGACCGAGGTGGCGCGGGGGCTGTAGTCCTGTCGGCCCAGGCCCGGGCTGTCAGGTCAACTTCCGCAGGACGTCCAGGACTTTGCTGGTCAGCTCCTCGGGCAGCGCGCCGTAGCCGAGTTCGGTTGCGGCGCGTTGGCCTTTCTCGCTCACGGCGCGGGAGAGGAAGGCGCGGAGGATGTCGGCCACCTTCTCGCCGTTGTCGCGGCTGCAGACGACGGCGTAGCCGAACTCGATCATGGGGTAGGCCCTGCTGCCTTGTGTGTCCCTGTAGTTGACCTCCAGGGCGAGGTCGTCGTCGGTGCCCCGCAGCCGCGCGGCCCGCGCGCCGTTGAGCACCGTCGCCTCGGTGGGCGTCACCATGTCGTTGCCGCCCTGGCTCAGGCCGACGGGCGTCAGGCCCATGTCCGTCGCGTAGCCCATGGGTACGTAACCGAGCGCGCCGTCGGTCTCCTTGACCAGGGTGCCGAGCTGCTGAGAGGTCTGCGCACTCTGGCCTTCCTGTATCGGCATCTTGGTGGAGGGCTCGTACGTCCAGTCCTCGGGCGCGGCCTTGGCGAGGTACTTGCTGAAGGAGAGCGTGCTGCCCGCGAACGACGACACATGAATCGGAACGATCGCTTTGTCGGGCATGTCCTCGCCGGGATTCATGCCCACGATGCGGGGGTCGTTCCACCTGGTGATCTCGCCCTTGTAGATCAGCGCGATGATGCTGGCGGTCAGGGCGAGGGTGTGCTCCGCCTCCGGGAGATTGACCACGACCGCGGTCGGCGAGGTGCTCAGCGGCAGGTGAATGGGTCCGCCGTTACTGCACTGCTTCTCGCTGATCTTGTCCGCGTCGTCGGGGGTCAGCACGCTGTCGGTCACGGCGAAGGAGGTTCTGTTCTCCGCGAAGGCCTGGATTCCCGCGCCGACACCCTGACCGTCGTAGATGATCTGGTCCTTCGGGCAGTCCTTGATGTAGTCGCTCATCCAGCGGTCCAGTGCGGCCTTCTGCATCGTCGAGCCGTCGCCGCGCAGCGGGGGAGCGTTCTTCGGGCAGCCGAGCGACTGCACGGGACCGTCGCCTGTGCCGGGCGACGAACTCGCCGTGGGCGAACCGGAGTTCTTGCCCTCGGGCTCTTTCCCGCCATCCCCGGAATCGTCGTTGAGGAGTCGTACGGAAACCACTCCGGCGGTCAGCATCGCGGCCGAGACGGCGAGGGCGATGAGGGCGCGCGCGGAGATGCCTCGCTTGCCGCCACCGCTGCCGCCGCCCCCACCGCTGCCGCTGCCGCCGGGCCGTCCGGACAGGGGGCCGAGGAGGTCCGGGGGGACGGTCGGGGGTGCGGTCAACTCTCCTGCGGAGGAGGGGAGTTCACGGCCGGGGTGCGGGATGGCGTCCGCCGGTGCGGGGAACCCGGCGGCTTTCGGAACGGCGGTGTTCGTCTCGGGGGAGCGGGGGGCCTGGAGGACGAAGTCGCCCGAGTCCGAGGGGGAGTTGGGGGCAGAGGTGGGTGTGGGCGTGGGTGCGGGCGTAGGCGCTGAGTTGGTCTTGGCGCCCGCGCCCGTGTCTGCGTCAGCGTTGGGCTCGGAGTCGGGGCCTGTGGTCGGCGCGCCCGTGTCCTGAGTGCCGTGCGCGTCCGGTGCGCCCGCCTCCGGGACCGGCGGAACCGTAGGCGGCACGGTCGGCGGGGGAGTGGCAGGCGGCAGTACCGAGGGCACGGGCGGCGCGGACGACTGAGGTTCCCCGGACTGGCCTGCCTCGACGAGCGCCCTCAACAGTACTTCCAGCGTGGGCCGTTGACCGGCGTCCTTGTCGAGGCACGGCAGTACGAGCGAGTGCAGCTCGGGTGCGAGGCCGTCGAGATCGGGCTCCTCGTAGACCACCCGGAAGCCGATGGCGTGGGTGTGATCGCCGTCGAACGGGCCGTGGCCCGTGGCCGCGTAGACGAGTACCGAGCCGAGGGAGAAGACGTCGGTCGCGGCGCTGACGGTGCCGCGCCGGAACTGTTCCGGGGCCATGAACGGCGGGGTGCCGATGGCAACTCCGGTGCTGGTGAGGGGAGTCGCGTCCGTGACGCGGGCGATGCCGAAGTCGATGACGCGCGGGCCGTCGTGGGCGAGGAGGACGTTGCCGGGTTTCAGGTCGCGGTGGATCAGGCCGACCCGGTGGATCTCGCGCAGCGCCTCGACCAGTCCGGCCGCCAGCCGCCGTACCTCGGAGACCGGCAGTGGGCCCTGCTGTATCACCCGCTCGGCGAGCGAGGGCCCGGGCACGAACAGCGTTGCGAGCCAAGGGGTTTCGGCTTCCGCGTCGGCGTCCACGACCGGGGCGGTGAACGCGCCGCTGACCTGCCGGGCCGCCGCCACCTCGCGCCGGAAGCGGTCGCGGAAGCCGGGGTCCTGGGCCAGTTCGGGGCGGATGACCTTCACGGCGACCTGCCGTCCGGACAGGGAACTGGCGCGGTAGACCACGCCCATTCCGCCCGCACCGAGCCGCCCCTGAAGCTGGTATCCGCCGATGGACCGCGGATCCCCGTCCAGCAGTGTCACGTGCCTTCGCCCCCTGCAGCCGTGTACGGGCACGCCCGCGCGCGGACACCCCGAACGGTCCATGGCGGACCGACCGGGCCAGGGTATCGGCGGCGGACGACGGCACCACCGCCAACCGGGCCAAGCGGCGCTCCTCCTGCGACACGGGCCCCCGGCGGATCCTTTCCGGGAGCCCGTGCCCTGCTCACCCGCGCTGCGACAGTGGCCGATCTGGCGCCAACTGCCGCTGCCCAGCGGCTACTTGCTCAGGTTGCCGACTACTTCTGCGGCGGGCACTCCTTCCATGCCAGGTGGTAGACCGTCTCGATGTCGCCGTCCGTGGAGTCCATCGCCATGTAGCTGGTCCTGGACGGGTCCGAGTTGCCCGCGTTCACGCGGAGCTCGGTGTTGATGTTGAAGTTGCGCTGTTCACCGCAGGGTGCCCAGACCAGGTTGGCCCAGTCGGTCTCGTCCGTGGCCTGCCAGTTGTCCTCGTACGGGCCGGAGAACGGGTGGCTCCTGGAGGCGGTGTCGGGCGAGCCCTGGAAGTAGTACGAGGCCTTCTGGACGCCGCTCGCACCGGGCTGCAGCGAGGCGTAACCGCGGTAGTCGGTGCTCGCGACGGCGTACGTGAAGCCCTGGGGGACGTGGACGATCAGGTTGAGCTGGCAGTTCTTGCGGGCCTCGGTCGGGTCGGCGCCGCCGCCCGCCTTGGCGAGGTACTGGCTGTACGTCACCGTGAAGGCCGTGTTGTCCTCGGAGACCGCGACCGCTGCGGTCTCCGGCGGGCAGCCGGAGCCGTTGACGGTGGCGACGTCGATGACGATCTTGTCCGGCGGCGGATCGGTGATCACCGACTGTGCTGCCGTGGCGCTCTGGGGCGCGAGCGCCAGCGCGAACAGCGCGGCGAGCGCGCCGGTCGCGAGTTTTCCAGCGGCCATGATGCTCCCATCGGGGATGAGGGAACTCACGAAGGAGTTCCTGATGGTGGGGGGTTGGCCAAGGGCCGACGCGCGCCCGGGTGACTCAGGAGCGGTGGGCGCCGAACTCCGTGACGAGCGCGCCGAGTTGAGCAGGCGTCCTCGCCGGGGTACGTCGGCGTTCTTCGGTGTGCGTCCGCGTTCCCGAGTTGCTTCCCGAGGTGCTTTCCGAGTTGACCCCGAGGGTCATGAGACGGGCGGGTCGGGAGCGCCGACGGATCCGTACATCGACCAGTGACCTGGAGTGGTGCTTCATGTGCGGGGGGTTGCTGGAGTGATGAGGATCGTACATATCCCTTACCGCACCCTCTAGTTGGACGTTCGGTCATTTCTCAACGGTCGGATTCCGCCAGTGTCCGGCTGGAATGTATGGGTGTGGGGGGCACGGGCATGAGCGGGCCGGTCGCGGAGATCGTTTCGGGCGTCGAACTCGGCGGCTGTGCACACAACTTGGGCCTGACGCTGCGTTACCGGGGTGCGCCTCTCCGCGCTCCCCTCCGTGGCGCGGAATCCGCCCTCGCGCGGGGCGGCCGGGGGTCGCCGGGGCGGCGCCTGTGAAGGGGTGGGCGTCCGGATATCGATTCCGTTGTCCGGTGAGTGGTGGGTGCCGGGCGCCAAGGGGGCGTAAGGGAAAGGGGGGAGGGAAGGGGCCTGCGTGACTGCGTTGTCAGCCGTTGTGGCCTGCGGGTTTCCCGGCGCTTTTCGACAAGATCCTCACAAGCGCTCGTGCGCCGTGGGATCCCCAACTCCCGCTACTTTTCAGTAAGTTTGAAGCGTCAATCATGACCTGCGCTTCCTTCGCCGGGTCGTATACGGACGCCGCGTGTTTCGGCCGCGCGACCTGTGAAGCTCTCGAAGAGATGGCCACGCTGAGTGTATGGAGTGCACCAAGAAGTCACGTCACGGCCGCGCCGTCCGAACGTTCTCGGCGTATCGTCAGGTCTTGTGAGGTTCACGTCGAAGGGCTTGACGTGACGGGGAATCAGTTCGCAGAAAACGGAGGAACGGTGTCGTTCGACGATGAATGGGCCTACGCCCAGACGGGTTCGGCACGCTGAGCCCGACCAGCTCGCCGTCCTGGTAGCAGCTCTCAACTCCCGCGAGATTCGCGGCATATGAGTACGTGGCGCTCATCCACCGTCAGGTGGGTGGGCGTCTCGCATGTGCGGCGGGCACCGTTTCTGTCACAGCGGCGTCACTATGAGGCACCCTCCGTCCGGAGCGAGCGGGACGGGCCCTAGCGTTCTTGGCATGAACGCGTACGAACACTTGATTCTGGCGGCTTCCGGTGGACGGGGCGGCGGCTCACGTGGCGGCTACCGCGGTGGATACGGTGGCGGCTCCGGCGGGGGAGGGGGCATGCCCACCTGGGTGTGGGTCCTGCTCATCCTGCTGGTCGTGGGGTGCGTCGCCGCGGTGGTCTGGAACCGCAACCGCGCGCGCGACTGAGGGTCCACACCCCTTTCTCGCCCCCTTCGCCTGCGCGGCACACCGTGCGCGATCCGATCCGCCGCGCGACGCGCTCCGTGACGGTGCTCCCACGAACTTCCCACCGTCCGCAGGCCGATCGCTCACCGCGGGACCGGAATCTGGACGAGGCCGCCGACGCGGCCCCGTCCGCACCGGTCAGGGGCTCGACTGCGGGGTTTCCCCGTCCCCACCTGCCGTGCTCCCGCTGGTGCGGGCGGTCCCCGACCGTCCCTCATCGCGGAGTTCCTCGTGTTCCTGCGGAAGAAAACCCTTGTCGGGCTCGGCCTGGTGCCGGCGCTCGGCGTCGCCGCGTGCCTCCTGTGGTGGCTGTGGCCCGACGACCGGAAGAACGAGTCCGAAGCCGAGTGCGAGGTGTCCGTAGCCCCCGGCGAGTCCTTCAGCTGCACTCTTCCCGGGGGTGAGGGCCAGTTCGCTCTCGACGACGCCCCCGTCGGCATGACCGTCCAGCCGCGATCCGGGGTCGTTCACTGGAGCCCGACACGGTCCCAGCGCGGTCGGCACACCGTCACGGTGCGGACCCGGGCCGACCAGGGCACGCAGACCTCGACCTACACGGTCACGGTCGAGGGCGCGGCGAAGCCGGCGCCCGAAGGAATCTTCGTGGCGCCCGGCGCGGAGGAGGGAGACGGCTCGCTTGACCGTCCGCTGAACTCCCTTGAGGAGGCGGCCGACCGGGCCGAACCCGGTGACACCATCTACCTGCGCGGCGGCGAGTACCGCAACGCCGAGTACGGGGAAGAGGGGGAACGTGAGTCCAAGGCCCTGGCGACCATCACCTCCTCCGGCACCCAGGACAATCCGGTGACCGTCCGCCCCTGGGGCAATGAGTTCGCCCGCCTGACCTCGGACCGGGCGGGCATCGCCTTCAAGGACGCCTCGTACTGGGTGGTCGACGGACTTGAGCTGTATGGCACCGCTGACCGGCTCGACACCCGCCAGGCCCTCGCCGACTGGTGGAACCCGAAGGCCGCGCTGGGGCAGTCGGGCGGCCGTGGCATCTCGATGGACGGCTCGCGGCACATCGTCGTCCGCAACAGCCGGGTGCACCACTTTCCCGGCGCGGGGATCAGCAGCAACGGCGGCTCCTACCTCACCGTCGAGAACAACGTCATCCACGACAACACCTGGTGGTCCACGGCCGGTTCACACGGCTTCGCCAACTCCAAACCGGCGTCCCGCGCCGGTGACGACCCCGAGGACTTCGGCCTCGTGATGCGCGGCAACCTGGTCTACGGCAACCAGTCGTCGATGATCTCGCACGTCTTCGCCAAGCCCTTCAGCAAGTTGGAGATCGACGAGGGCAACGGCCTGCACATGCAGAACACCGAAGGAAGGTTCGCGTCCCGGTTCCTGATCGAGCAGAACCTGCTGGCCTTCAACGGCAAGGCAGGTGTCGGCCTCAACACCGTCGACAGGGGGGTCCTGCGCAACAACTCCTTCTGGTCCGACTCGGCCGCCGTGGCCGGAGCCGGGGAGATCAGTCTGCAGAACTCCGACTCGGACGAGATCTCGCACAACCTGCTCCAGTCCCGCGAGGGTGGCAGGGTGCTGCGCGACTTCGCGGACACCTACAGCGGGGTGCGGGACAACTACGCGGCAGGGACCGGTGAGCAGGAGCGCGTCCCGGCCGGCGTGAAGGTCGTGCCCTCGGTGTTCGCCGACCCGGAGGGCGGCGACTTCCGCCCGGCACCCGGCGTGCCCGAGGGGTACGGGGTCTCGCGGCAGAACCTCGACCGCATGGCCGCACTGATCGATCTGTACGGACTGGACGTGGGGCCCGCCCCGACCACCGTCGACGACGACTACCTCGGCGAACTGCGCGCTGCGATCCTCGACGCCTGGCCCGAGCCGAGGGCGCAGGACGGCATCCCGGACGACTACCTGCTGCTGGATCCGGAGACGGGTTACTGCTACGCCTACGCCGACCGTGCCGACTACCCGGGCAAGCCCCACTCGGGCGCCCAATGCCCCAAGAGCGAGCAGGACGCCGAGGACAAGCGGGACCGTAAGGACAAGCGGGACCGCAAGGACCGGCAGGACCGTAAGGATCCCGCAGGACAAGCAGGACCATGAAGACCCGCAGGACAGCCCGTCACCACGGTGATACCGCCATCCGTTCACCTGTCCGACGCGCTGTCCCCGGACGTGCTCGTCGCCTCCGGGCCGACGGCGGCGGGCAGTTCGACGGTCACCGTGGTGCCGAGTCCGGGGCCGCTGCGCACCAGAGGGCGGCCCCGGTGCGCGGCGGCCACCGCGGCGACGATGGCCAGGCCGAGACCGCTGCCCTTCCCGCCGGCGGCCGAGGCCCCGCGATGGAAGCGGTCGAAGACGAACGGCAGCACCTGTGGAGGGATTCCGTCGCCCTGGTCGGCGACCTCGACGAGGACCGTTCCTCCGGTGCGCACCGTCCGTACCCGTGCAGGGGTTCCCGCAGGGGTGTGGGCGCGCACGTTGGCGAGCAGGTTGTCCAGGAGGCGGCGCAGTTGGTCGGCGTCGCCGATCATCGTCGCGGGCCCCTCGGTGAGAAGTTCCAGGGGCCGGTCCGGGGCAACGACACGGGATGCCTCGACGGCTGCGCGGGCCACCGCCGAGATGTCGACAGGTGCGCGACGCGGTTCGGCCTCCGCGTCGAGCCTGGCCAGGAGCAGCAGGTCGTCCACCATCCGCTGCATCCGTAGCGCTTCGTCCGTGATGCGCCCCATCACCTGCGTACGGCGCGCCTCGTCGGGCAGCGCACCCTGCCGGTAGAGGTCTGCGTAGCCGAGCACCGCGCTGATCGGAGTACGCAGCTCGTGCGAGGCGTCGGCGACGAAACGACGAAGCCGGTCCTGCATGTGCTGCTGCTGTGTGAACGCCTCACCCTGCTTCTGGAGCATGGTGTTCAGCGCGGTGCCCAGGCGGCCCACCTCGCTGTCACCGGACCCGGTGATCCGCGCGGGCCCGTGGCCCAGGGCGATGGCGTCGGCGTCACGGGCCATGGCCTCCAGCGGCCGCAGGCCGCGGCGCACGATCACGAACCCGGCCGCGACCGTCACCAGCAGCCCGGCACCCACCGCGGCCGACTCCACCACCCGCAGTCTTCGCAGCGCGCTGTCCACCTCGGTCAGCGGCACCGCGACCACGAGACGGCCACGGTCACCAGGCAGCCGCCGGACCAGCATCCGATAGTCGGGTCCCTCCCCGTCGGCCGACGTGACGGTCACGGGTGACCCCTGCGTCAACCGCGGCGACGAGGGGATACGGGGCGGGGAGATCTCCGGATCACGCAGCCCCGGTGCGAGCGGCCGCACCCGCCCGGAGGGTTCGTGGATCTCGATGTAGTACGTGGTGGTGCCGAGCATGCGCGCACCGGCCGCCATGCCCTCGCCCGGCGGACGCCCGGTCCTGATCTGCTCGACCATGCGGGCGTGTACCGCGCGGACGGTGGTGTCCGCCCGTTCCACCAAGTACGCCCGCATCGTCGCGTAGACGAACGCCGCCACGCCCACGAGGACCAGGCAGACGACGGTGAGCAGTGTCAGGAGCAGGCGCCCGCGGAGCGAGCGCGGCGGACCGGGGCGCCTCATGAGCCGTCGGCGCCCGGTTCACGCAGCAGATATCCGATGCCGCGCCGGGTGTGGATCAGCGGTGGACCGTGTGCGTCGAGTTTGCGCCGCAGGTAGGAGACATAGGTCTTGAGCACGGCGGGGTCGCCCTCTCCGTAGCCCCACACCTGGTCCATCAACTGCTCCTTGCTGAGCGTCCGGCCGGCGTGCCGAAGCAGGCAGTGCAGCAGCCGGTACTCGGTCGGCGACAGGTCCACGGCCTGGCCGGCGCGGCGTACCTCCACGGTGTCCGGCCGCAGTTCCAGGTCGGCGCAGCGGAGCACCTGCTCGGCCGGTGGCGCTGTCCGCCGGATCACCGCGTGGACCCGTGCGGCGACCTCCTCCAGTCGGAAGGGCTTGGTGATGTAGTCGTCGGCACCCAGGGCGAAGCCCGTCAGGACGTCCTGTCCGCTCTCCCGTGCCGTCAGGAAGACCACCGGCACGCCGTGACCGCGCTCCCTGAGTCTGCGGGCGACCGTGAAGCCGTCCATGTCGGGCAGCATGACGTCCAGAAGGATCAGATCGGGTCGCGTCCGGGACGCCGCTGCCAGTGCCTCGCGGCCGTCCGCGGCCTCCGCCACCTGGTAGCCGAGGAAGCGCAGCGACGTGGCAAGCACGTCGAGGAGCGACGGTTCGTCGTCGACGACCAGTACGCGTCGGCCCTCGCCCTCCTGCATCCCGCCACCTCCGCGTGCCTTCGGTCCGAAGCCCCAGGATGCAGGAACCGCCTGGTGAACGGCGCCTGCGCAGGGAACTTCCCACCGAACTCCCACCCGCGGCCCACCGGGTTGTGACGCTCGGTGGCCAGGCTCTCCCGGGGAGTGGGGGCGAGCACACGCGCCGACGGCCCTCGCCCCGTCAGGAGTTGAGGAAGGAACCCGCGTGCACGCCCCTCGAAGGAACTCACCTCGGGCCGGTCTGTGGGCCATGCCCACGGCCCTCGCCCTGCTGCTCGCGACCGGCTGCGGCAGCGGGGACGGGGACCCCGCCCCTCCCAGCCCCTCGCAGTCCACCGGCCCGAGCCCCACCGCCCCCGGCGAGCGGACCATGCGACAACTGGCCGAGGAACGGGGCAAGTACATGGGGGTCGCCGTCGACGCCGACGCGCTCGGCGAAGAGTCCCCGTACCCGCGGCTCGCGGGCGAGCAGTTCGGCATGCTCACCGCGGAGAACGCCATGAAGTGGCCGCAGACTGAGCGCAGCCCCGGCAGTACCTCCTACGAGGACGCCGACCGCGTCGTCGACTTCGCCAAGCGGCACCGGCAGCGTCTGCGCGGCCATGCCCTGACCTGGAACACCCACGAGCCGCAGTGGCTCAGCGCGCAGAAGTTCTCGGACGAGCGGATCGGCGAACTGCTGAGGGAGCACGTCCAGGACGAGGCGGGCCGCTACAAGGGCGCGATCTACGCCTGGGACGTCGTCAACGAGCCCCTCACGGGCAAGGGCACTCTCAAGCCAGGCACCCTCCTCGACGCGCTCGGCCCCGACTACATCGCCGATTCGCTGCGCTGGGCCCACCAGGCCGACCCGGACGCCAGGCTCTATCTGAACGAGTTCGGCGCCGAAGGGATCGGGCCCAAGAGCGACGGCCTGTACCGGCTCGCGAAGTCCCTCAAGGAGAAGGGGGTTCCGCTGCACGGCATCGGCTTCGAGTCCCACTTCGAGCTGGGCAAGGTGCCCAAGGACATGCGGCAGAACATGGAACGCTTCACCGCCCTCGGTCTGGAGGTCGCGGTCACCGAACTCGACGTACGCATGCGGACACCCGCCACCGACGACGCCCTGGAGCGTCAGGCCGAGGACTACGCGAGCGTCATCCGGACCTGCCTGAACGTCGAGAAGTGCGTCGGCGTCAGCTTCTGGAACCTCCATGACGGTGCCTCGCACGTTCCGAAGAAGCGGCCCGGCTGGGGCGCGGCCCATGCCTACGACGCGCAGTACCGGCCCAAGCCCGCCCGGGAGGCGGTGGCCGAAGCACTGACCGAGGAGGGCGGCTGAGCGAGGCGGAAGGGACTGCGCGGCGGCCCCGCCGCTGTCGCGGGGCCGCCGCGACAGCGTGAGTTCGCTCGTTACCTGCGCCCCTTCGCTTGTTACCAGGTGCGGACAAAACTGGGTGAACGGCCTCGGCCCGGGTCCCCTCTAAGTGGATGTACCGAACAGCGGATGCAGCCGAACCGTCCTGTGGGAGCAGGCGGGAGGCACAGACCGGCATCCGACTCAGTCAGACATCCCATGGGGGGACCACGTCATGACCATGCGCCGTACTCGTCGCACGCGCCGTTCCGTTCGTTCCGTCGGCATGCTGGCGGTTGCCGCCGTCGCGGCCTTCTCGTTGACCGCGTGCCAGGGTGACGACAAGGACGACGCCTCCGCTCCGGAGAAGTCGGCGTCCAGTGCCGCCTCGCCCTCGGCCGGTAAGGGGGGTGCGGAAGGCGGCACCGAGGGTGGCGGCAGCCAGACCCCGGCCGGTGCGAAGTCCGACGCGCCCGCTGCGAAGGAGAGTTCCGGCACGTCGGACTCGGCCGGCACGGACGCCCCGGACAGCACCGAGAAGCTGGCGGACGGCAGCACCGCCGAGATCTACAAGCTCGGCGACACGCACTACAAAGCCAAGATCGTCAACGACGGTGATGTCCTGGGCGAGATGGAGACGAACGGGGAGGATGCCGCGATGGACGCCAACGGCATGTTCGTCCTGCTCGCCATGGACGGCAAGATCTACTCCTGGATGGGCAACAGCGACACCGGCCCGGGCACGTTCGTGCTGGAGGGCGACTGGCAGGCCGAGGTCAGCAAGATCGGCGACGGCCACTTCCGCGCCGAGATCAGCGGCCACGACGGTGTGGTGGCCACGCTGGAGACGAAGAACGGCAACGCCGACGGGGTCTACGCCAACGGCATCCCGATCGTGCTCACCGCCATGGGCGAGATCAGCTCCCAGAAGTAATCACGGCAGAACGCTTGGCACAACTGCCCACCCTGCTACGGCGGTTGGGGCTGCCTGGGATCGGTCCTGGGGGCGGCCCCGACCGCCGTTTTGTCGCCCTGCTTGGTGCGCACGGTGACGGCCGCGCCCCAGCCATTTGCTCCATCGATTGATATTCGATAGATTCCCATCGTAGATCGATGGGAGGTCGGGTCATGGGAAAGCTGACAGTGAGCGCGCTGCGCGCCGTGCTCGCCGTGGTGTTCACCGGCACCGTGTTCGTGCAGGCGTTGATGGTGTGGGTGCTGGTCAGCGGGAGTGACCCGGAGGACGGGTCGCTCCCGCTGACCCCGCTGCGCGTGATCACGATCCTGGGCATCGGTACGGTCCAGGTCGCCCTGTTCTGTGTCTGGAGACTGGTGACGATGGTGCGACGCGGAACCGTGTTCTCCCACGCCGCCTTCCGGTACGTGGACGGCATCATCGGCGCGGTCGTCGCGGCTTCTCTCGTGTGGTTCACGGTCACGGCCGTGAACGCGCCCGGCCAGCGGGACGACCCGGGCGTCACTCTCATCATGGGCGGGATCGGCGTGGCCATTCTGGGAGTCGCGCTCATCGTGCTGGTGCTGCGGATGCTGCTCGCCCAAGCCGTCGCCCGCGACGTCGAAGCAGCCCAGATGCAGGCCGAGTTGGACGAGGTCATCTGATGCCGATCGCCGTCGACATCGACGTGATGCTGGCCAGGCGGAAGATGTCCGTGGGCGAGCTCGCGGAGCGCGTGGGGATCACGCCCGCCAACCTGGCGGTACTCAAGAACGGCCGCGCCAAGGCGGTGCGCTTCTCGACCCTCGCCGCGCTCTGTGAGGTGCTCGAGTGTCAGCCGGGCGACCTGCTTCGCTGGGAGGACGAGGGCGCCGCAGGCGAATGAACCTGCGTCGTGGGACCGCTCGCCGAGACGGTACGTGCCTTTGCGGCGGCGGTCTGACCGTCCTGAGGGCGAAGAGTGACCCCGGCCCGCCCGCTCGCCGGAGCGCTCGGGCGTCTCGTACCGTACGGCGTAGAACCATCAGCTCCACCGGTTCCCCTCAGCCCCACCAGCCGCCATCCCGGCCGTACTCGGCCAACTCAGGGAGGAGCAGGACTTGTTGACGCCGCTGCATGTGACGACTTGGGACGAGACCGCCGGGCGCGTGACGCACTCGGCCACGCAGGCCGAATCGGCGCCCTCCACCGCGATCTTCGTGCACAACATTTTTACCTGGGGCAGTGACGCGTCCTACGGCTTCGCGGCGCAGCGGCCGTTGGCCGACCGCCACCGTCTCCTCGTACCCGACCGGCGCGGGTACGGGCACAGTCCTGACACCGAGCGCAGTGACTTCGAGGCCGACGCCGACGACCTGGTAGCTCTCCTCGACGACGTCGCGGGACGAGGCGAGGGCGGTACGGACGTAGGCGCGGACCCCGGCACCGGCACCGGCACCGGCACCGACACCGGCACAGGTACCGGTGGCGTGCACCTGGTCGGCCACGGCAACGGCGGTGTGATCGCCATGCTCGCCGCCGGTCGACGCCCCGCTCTCGTACGGTCGCTGACGCTGATCCAGCCCTCCGCGTTCACTGCGGCGGCCGAACACCCCACCATCGCGGCGCTGTTGGAGCGGGTGGCGGAGTCGGGCCCCGGCGACGTGCCCGACTCCATGACCGCGGAGGAGTTCCTGCGCGCGTCCACCGAAGGCATCGGGCTGCCCATGCCCGAGCCGACCGCGCAGCGGCTGCGGGCGGTGGGTACGTCCATGCGGGAGCGCCCCATCTGGGAAGCGCGTATCCCCCTCGAACCCCTGCGGGACGCCGACTGGCCGACGCTGGTGATCTGCGGTACCTGGGAGGACGCCCCCGAGATGTACCGCAGTTACGTCGGCGAACCCCTGATGGCCTGCGCCGAGGCCCTGACCGCCAGCCTCGGCGCCCGCTCCCTGCGCGTGCCCGGCTTCTACCCGCACACGCAGCAGCCGGAGGCCGTGAACGCGGCACTGCGGGAGTTGTGGGACGGCGGCTGCCGGTAGGGACCGGTCAGACGAGGCCGGTGTGCGTGGTCGACCAGCGCATACCGGCCGCCATGTGTGCGAGAAGGGCCGCGTCGGTGACCGTCACCGTGATGTCGGCGTACGGACGTTCCTCGAACGGGCGCGATGCGAGCAGGCTCCACACCCGCCCGAACTCCAGGTCGGCGGGATCGTGCCAAGTGGCCATCTCCTCGCGCGACTCACCGGGTGTCCAGGGATCGTCCTCGTCCTCCAGCGCCGCGACCTCGCTCCACAGCGGAACGTTGTGGACGGGGCCACAGTGGTACGTACTCACGACTTCGGCGGCCCGGCGCGTGAACGCTTCACCGTTTCGTTCCGTGACGACGTAGCGGGATATCTCGTCGTGGCCCGAACCGCCGCTCAGCTCGTACACATCCGCCGCCTTGCGTCGGGGTTCGAGGAGCGTCCTGCCGTCGTCCGCCAGCAGATGCCCGGCCGAGTCGACCCGGAGGTGCTCGCCGAAGAGGTACGTGTACAGCTCCGCGAACTCGTCCTTCCGCCGCATGCCGGCGACGATCTCCTTGCCTCGGTCCACCGAGAAGGGGCACCGGTCTCCACGCGGCACCCGCCGGTCGTCGTCGCGCAGGAACCCGTTCGTCAGCAGGAACCAGGCGTCCACCAGCAAGGCCAGGGGAAACGTGGCCTTGTTCGGTACTTGCCATGCGTCCGGGTTGATGAGGTGCACCCGCCCGTGGAGGGTGGGGCCTTCGACGGTGTCGATGGACACGGTGAAGAGGTCGGTCACGGCGAGAGCCAATCACTCGGGAAGCGGCGATCGCTGGTGATCACCGCCGGTCCCGGACACTAGTGGTCGCCACTGACATTAACTCGGCGTCGAATGCGGGGAGTTGAGGCGCAGCTGCTCCGCGCCCGCCTCAGTCATGCCTCACATGGTGACTCCTCCCCCTCGTGAACGAGGGGGCTTCTCGCTATGCCGGGTTGGCGTTGCGACGGACCAGCCCGGCCCGTAGAACGTTGATTGCGCCCACAGTGTCCGCGTGCGCCGAGTGGCCGCACGAGACGCAGTGGAACTTCTCCTGCGTGGGCCGGTTCTCCGCGTTGACGTGCCCGCATTCGGGGCAGGTCCGGGAGGTGTTGCGAGGGTCCACGGCGATCACCTCTCGTCCGGCGCTTTCAGCCTTGGCGTGCAGGATCGTCAGGAACACCCCCCATCCGGCATCTGAGATGGAGTGGTTGAGCCCGGCCTTCGCGGCTGCCCCGTTGGACAGGAAGCTTCCCACCTGTTCGGGGTCCGGCTTCGGCGCGGGGGCCTTGACCATGTTGCGGATCTTGAGGTCTTCGTGCGCGATGAAGTCGTGTTCCCTCACGAGGTCAAGCGCGGTCTTGTGTGCGTGGTCCAGGCGCTGACGGCGGACCTTGCGGTGGAGGTCGGCGACCTTTGAGACGGCCCGCTGGTGGTTGCCGGTGCGCCTGTCCCGGCTAACGCGGGGGAAGCGGGAAAGAGCCTGCTGTGCGGCTTCGAGCTTCGCGGCAGCGCGGCTACCGTGGCGCGGGTTGGGTACGAACTCGCCGCCTGAGTCGGCGAGGAAGTTGACTATGCCCATGTCGACGCCAACCACGCGGCCCGTTTCGGGAAGCGGTTCGGGCGCGGTCTGCTCGGCAGTCAGGATGACGTACCAGCGTCGCCCTTCACGCTTGACGGACACGGTCTTGACCTCGCCGACCACGGGCCGGTGCTGGTTGACCTTGACGTGCCCGACGCCTTGGAGGCGGACGCGGGTTGTGGGGTCGTGGGGGGTGGAATTCCAACGGCAGCCGTCGCCGTCCTTGGGGAAGTCCACCGTGTCGAACCAGTTGACTCCCCGGAACCTGGGGTAGCCCGGTTTGTCCCCGGACTTCACACGCCGGAAGAACGCGGCGAACGCCTTGTCGAGCCGGCGAAGCGTGGCCTGCTGCGAGGAGAACGACCACCGGCCCTGATGCTCCGGGTCGAAGGCCCGGATGTCCTTGAGCTGGGCGGACTGCTGCCCGTACCTGATGCTCGTCTTCGAGGTGTGCCGCCAGGCGTCGCGGCGTTCTTGCAAGGCCCCGTTGTAGAGCGAGCAGTGGTCACGCAGCATCTCACCCAGCGTGGCGCTCTGGCCCACGGTGGGCCGCATGAGGAACTTGTACGCACGGATCATCCGGCCCACCCCCTTCCTGGTCAGCTTCGAAGATCCTACTACCCTTGGCGTATGTCACCCCGCTGGAACCCGAACCCCGATGTACGCACCGGCCGTCACGTCGCTTACGACCTTCACGCTCACTTGGTGTTCGTCACCAAGTACCGGCGTGACGTCTTCGATGACGCCATGCTCAAGAGGTGCGAGGAGATCATGCGGGAGGTGTGCGGCAAGTTCGAGACCGAGCTACGCGAGTTCAACGGCGAGCCCGACCATGTGCACTTGCTGATCCACTACCCGCCGAAGATTGCCCTGTCCAAGCTGATCAACAGTCTCAAGGGTGTCAGCTCCCGCTACCTGCGGGCCGAGTACACCGGCCGCATCAACCGGACCGGCATGGGCTCCGTCTTCTGGTCCCGTTCCTACTTCGCAGGCTCGTGCGGCGGTGCACCATTGACGGTGATCCGTCAATACATCGAGCAGCAAAAGCGTCCGCTCTAAAGCGCAGGTCAGAGCAGCCTCAAGATGCGCTTCCCTCCCCGGCTGAAGCCGGGGATACCCACGCAAGATCAAGGATGGAGGGCATCCACCTTGGCGGAGGTGTGGACCGTCAAGGTGAATCAACTGGCTCTGGAAATCAGTGGGTTGGGTCAACCTGGGCGTACGAGGTGAAGGCCGACCAGGCGTCGCGGCCCAGGGTGAGGATCGGGCCTTCGGGGGTTTTGGAGTCGCGGATGTGGATGGCGGTGGGGCAGGGGGAGATCTCCAGGCAGGCGCCGCCTTCGCTGCCGCTGTGCGTCGACTTGCGCCAGTCGGCGGCGACTTCGAGGCAGGCTCCGCCCTCGTCGCCGCTATAGCTGGACTTGAACCACATCAGGTCGGTGTTCATTGCTCTCCCAGCAGCTCGTCCATCAGGCTCTTGGAGTCCTCTGAGTTGAGAGCCTGGGTTCGCAGCATCGCATATTTGCGCGAGAGGATGCTCACCTCACTCGGGTCTGAGATCAAGTGGCTCCCGCGCTGTGTTTCGGAGTAGGCCAGGGACTGATGGTCGGGAGTTTCCAGCAGGATGAAGGGGCCGTTCAGACCAGCATGCGAGGTCCGCCCCAGCGGCATGATCTGAATCGTGAGGTTGGGCAAATCAGCACACCTGCGGAGGTGTTCAAGCTGCTCTCTACGTACGGCGCTGCCGCCGAGATTGTCCCGTAGTACAGGTTCCCAGATGACGAAGCTGAGCGTCGGAGGATCACTTCGGTACAGGATCTGCTGACGCTCGATGCGTGACTGCGTGTCCGTCTCGATTTCCTCCTCGCTGAGCCTTGGTACCCGGCTGCGGAACACCGCGCGGGCGTAGTCCGGGGTTTGAAGCAGTCCAGGCAGAACCTGGTTCTCGTACCAGGAGAGGGTGAGCGCTTCCTGCTCCCGTGCCAGGTACTCCTCCGCCCAAGCCGGAATGCGGTCCACCTCCGGCATGTGATCGACCGCAACCTCCAACACCCCCTTGGTCTTGAGCAGTTGGTCCACCTGCTGGGCCACATCGAGGAACAGCGGCCGTCGACCCTGTTCGATGGACGCGACGGTGTCCTCGCCTACGTTGAGTGCTGCGGCGAGTGAGGCCTGGGTGTATCCGGCGGCCGCGCGGAGGAGGGCGAGCTGGGCGCCGACCAGTTTCATGGCGGATGCGTTGCGCCTCGGGCGCTTTCGGTTGGGCATACGGGGTGAACTCCCCACTTGTGCTGGGATTTTCGCCTGGGCCACGTCGTACGCCGCATGCGTACGACCTGACGCACTGAAACACTCTAGTCACGTTCTGCGACGCTCACCCCGTGAATGTGCAGACCGAACGCACCGAACATCCCGAATGTGTCGCTTCGTGCCAACAGTTCTCCCGTCGTGAGCGCCGATCGGTGGCCGCGGCGCGGAAGTTCGCGAGACGAGCGCTGACCGAATGGGGACTGGAACGGTTGCTCGACGATGTCGTCCTGTGTGTCAGCGAGTTGAGCACCAACGCCCTGGTGCACGGCGTCCCGCCGGATCGCGGCTTTCTGCTGCGGCTGTATCTGTACGACGGGGGCACGTTGCGGGTGGAGGTGCACGACAGCGGGGACGGGCATCCGCACATTCCGGCGGAGACGGCGGGCTCGGACGAGGAGAAGGGCCGAGGGCTGTTTCTGGTACGGGAGTTGGCCGACGCCTGGGGTGTGGGGGAGCGTAATCCGGGCAAGGTGGTGTGGTGCGAGTGGCGGGCCTGAACCGGTACGGACGCTCTGTTGCGGCCGAACTCCGCTGTGGTGAACACCTGCTGACGTGGGTTGCGTGGTCACCGAAGGTTCCTGTTGCATGCCTTTCGTTGTCCGCTCGTTGTCCGCAAGCCCGGTGCCGCCGAAGGGGGAGGTCGTGAACGCGTCCGTTCCGCTCCCCGGGTGCGCCGGCCCCGGCATGAAGTCCGCGCCCGCTGAAGTGAGTTCGGTGGCGGCGCGGCGTGCGCTGTACGTCCTGCTCCTGCTCGGCGGGTTCCTGGCCCTGGCCTGGATGACGGCGGGCGAGGCGCACGCCGAGGACTCCCCGCAGGGCCCGGCCGCAGCGGTCGCGGGCGTCACCTCGTCGGCGCGGGCTGCTGCCGAACCCGTCGTACAGACCCGGGTCGCCGACTCATCCGTCACCGCCTCGGTCGCGGTGCCCCATGGTCGTACGGCCCCCGTGCGGGTCACCGCGACGGTCGAGAGCCCCGTGGACGAGGTCGTGGACGCCGTCGCCGAACCGGTGCGCGGCAAGGGCCTCGTACCGCCCTCAACACGCCTGCCCAGTACGGACGTTGAGCTGAACCCCGGCGACGTACTGCCCGGGCGTCCGTCCCACGACCCGCCGCCGGTGAAGTCGGCGCCCCGGGCCGAGGTGCCGTCCGCTCCGGTGCGTACGGCGGACAGTGTTGCCGACGCGGAGCCGTACGACGTCGTCGCGGCCGTGGGCGAAGGCCTCCCGTACGCGGACGGTGGTGAACTCGGCGGCGAACAGGCCCTCGCGTCACCCTCGTACCAGGATCCGGACCGGCACGGGCCGGGTGACAGCGGGGCGTCCCGGCTGCCGTGCCCGTTCGGGGTGGGCCCCGCGCCCTGTACCGGGACGAGCGGGGACCAGCCGACGCACCGTAAGCACGATCCACTCGCCACCTCTCCGGTTCCGGGACCCCGTCCCGCCCTCCTCGCCGGACCCCGGCTGAAGGACAGCGCCCCGGCGCTCGCCCAGCGGCCCCACGACGTCGTCGAACTGCCCGGCTAGCCGGAGGGGCGCGCGTACCCAACGCGCCCTCCGAGCAGGCCAGTTCATTTCCGCAGATCAGTGGATCTGCGGATCTGCGGAGCGGATTCGCAGCTTCGACGAGACGAAGAGAGCTTCTGATGTTCTTCCCAGTGAGCATTTCCCTGCCTTCGCCCGTGCCCTCGTTCGGGCCCTCACCCCTGCCCGCACCCGGCTTCCGGGAGGCGCGGCGATGAAGTCGAACCAGGAGATCAACGAGATACTCGCGGCCTTCGACGCCACCGAGAGTGTGCGGTCGGCGGCGAAGATCGCCGCGTGCGATCCCAAGACCGTGCGGCGCTATGTCACGGCACGCGCGGAGGGCCGTCCGGTCGGCAGTCCGGTGCGCAGGCGGCGGGTGATCGACGTGTACCTGGAGAAAATCGAGGAGTGGGTGGAGCGGTCCGAGGGGCACATCCACGCGGAGCGGGTGCACCAGCGGCTGATCGGGCTCGGGTTCACGGGCAGCGAGCGGACGACCCGGCGGGCGGTCGCCGAGGTGAAGGCCCGGTGGCTGCGGGGCGAGCGGCGGATTCTGCGGCCCTGGAATCCGGAACCGGGTCTGTGGCTCCAATTCGGCTGGAGCGGCGGCCCGTTGGTGCCGGGGCCGCAGGGGGAGGCGCGCCGGACCGTGCTGTTCAGCGCGTGGCTGGCCTGGTCGCGGTTCCGGGTGGTGATCCCCTGCCGGGAGCGTTCGCTGCCGGTCCTCACCGAGTGCCTGCGCAGCACGCTGACCCTGGTCGGCGGCGTACCGAACCATCTCCTCACCCGCGCCGAGGGCCTGGAAGCGAGCCGTCTCCCCGCCCAACTCGACGCGCTGGGCGCGCACTTCGGCACCGAGATGCGCACCTGTGTGCCGTACGACGCGCAGGCCGGGGAGGACCGCCCGGGCGCGCGAGCCGTGCAGTCCGGCGTACGGATCGCGGTCGCCGACTGGCTGCCGGTGACCGTCGGACTGCCCCGGGCGCTCCCGTCGTTCGCCGCGTTGCGTGCGGCCTGCGCGGACCTCGGCGAGCAGGCCAACAGGCGCAGCGGCGACGGCGGTCCGGGCGGAACACCGTACGGCCGTCTCGCCGCCGAACGCGCCCGGCTGCGTCCGCTGCCCGCGGGGAGGCTCCCTGCCCACGCGGTACCGAGCGGGGTGAGCCGACTGAGCGGACTGAGCGGGGCGGGCGTGTCCTGAGTCCGTGCCGTGCGGGTGTTGGGGCCCGGCGCCTCCCTTGGTGGGGGTGCCGGGTCTCAACCGCCTCCGGCGTAAGCAAGATCGAAATCGTCGTGAGGATCGTGAGGTGAGTGCAGTTGGCCCTCCGCGTGCGGTGAGCGGCTCTCGGTAGCATCGGCGCCGTCCACGACCAAGGGGGAAGCGCGTGACGTACGACCGGGAGCAGGCGCGGGAAGCGCTGCGACCACTGGGAGCCGAGGACCCGCGAGAGGTGTCCGGCTACCCGCTCGTCGCGCGGATCGGCGAGGGCGGCATGGGGTCGGTGTACCTCAGCCGGACTCGTGGCGGCCAGCCCGTCGCACTCAAGCTGATCCGGCGCGAGTTCGCCCAGGACCCGGACTTCCGGGCCCGGTTCGAGGCCGAAGTGCAGGCGGCGCGGCGGGTGTCGGGCTACCACATCGTGCCGGTCCTCGACCACCGGATGGACGGCGAGCAGCCGTGGATCGCCAGCGCGTACGTGCCCGGGCTCCCCCTGGACGACGCGCTCGCCGCCTTCGGCCCGCTGCCGGTGCCGGTCGTCCTCCAGCTGGTCGGCTGTACGGCCCACGCGCTCGGCTCGGTGCACGCCGCCTCGGTGATCCACCGCGACCTCAAGCCGAGCAATGTGCTGCTGAGTTCGCAGGGCCCGTGGGTCATCGACTTCGGCATCGCGCGGGCGACGGACAGTACGCAGCTCACCCGTACCGGTGGTTTTGTCGGCACCCCGCAGTTCATGTCGCCCGAGCACGCGCTCGGCCGGCACGTCACCCCGGCCGCCGACATCTTCGCGCTCGGCCTGATCGCCGCCGTGGCCGCCACCGGCCGCCACCCGTACGGCGACGGCGCGGGCATCTCCATCGCCGCCTCCATCGCCAACACCGAGCTGCGGCCCCCGGACCTGAGCGGCTACCCGGACGCCCTGCGCCCGTTCCTGGCGGACTGCCTCGCGGCCGATCCGGCGCTGCGCCCGACACCTGCCGTACTCGCGGAGCGGTGCGAGCAGGCGAGCGGGCGGCGGCTGCGGGACTTCGCGGGGTGGCTGCCGGGGGCGGTGGCGGAGGAGATTCAGCGGCGGGAGCGGGCGGCCGAGGGGTACGGGGACGCGGGGGAGGGGGCGCCTTCGGGCGGGGCTTCTCCGGGCGGCCAGGTCTCGGGTGGGCAGGTCTCGGGCGGGCACGTCTCGGGTGGGTACGTACCGACCGAGGCGGGTCCGACGCCGGGGGCGGCTCCCCGTGACGCCGTGCCCACCGACGCCGTACGCAACGCCGGTGCGCCGACGGAGGCAGTACCGTCATCCGCTCCGACCCCGCCGCCAACTTCCGTGCCACCCAAGGGAGTTCCGCCACGTCCGCCATCCGTACCGGCCGCCCCGGCGCCCCGGCAGGGCGGCTTCCGGCGGCCCAGGAAGCGGATGGTCGCCGCCATGGTCGCCCTGCTGCTGGGAGCGGTGGGCGCCACCTACCTCGCCGAGCGAGGGAAGGACGACGGCACCTCCGACAACGGGCAGCACACGCCCGGCCCTGGCGAGGGCACCGGCGACGGCAACGGGCCGGACGGTGGCGGGGGCGGGACCGCGGAGGGCGGCGTCGAGCTGGTCAAGGACGGTGTGCTCACCACATGCACCCAGGTCCCGTACCCGCCCTTCGAGTCGCAGATCAACGGCAAGATCCAGGGGTTCGACATGGACCTGACCGATCTGGTGGCCAAGGAACTCGGGGTGCGACAGAGCATCGTCGTCCGCCCGTTCGAGACGTTCACCTCGGGCGCCGCGTTCCGGACGGGGCAGTGCGACGTCATCGCCGCGGCCATGACGATCACCCCGGACCGCAAGCGGAAGCTCGGCGTCTCGCAGCCGTACTACAAGGCCACCCGCGCCCTGGTCGCCGCTCCCGGCAGCGGTGTCGGCGGGGTCGAGGACATCAAGTCCAAGAAGAAGGTGGTCGGTGTGCAGGAAGGCACCGGGGACCTGGAGCACGCACAGAAACAGGGCCTTGAGCCCGAGCAGTTCACGACGGTGGACGAACTCCTCGTCGCCCTCCGCTCCGGCCGGATCGACGCCGCGTACACCGAGTACGCGACCGCTCAGCTCTGGATCAAGGACAAGTCCGCCTCCGGCGAACTGGCCCTCGTCGACCGGACCGACATGGACCAGGACTACGGCTTCCTGGTCGACAAGGGCAACACCGAACTCCTCGCCGCCGTCAACGACGCACTGGCCAAGGCCCGCAAGGACGGTACGCACGGCAAGCTGTTCCGGTTCTGGATCGAGCAGAAGCCGGGTGGCGGCAGCGGGAGCAACAGCGACAGTTAGAGGTACCAGCCCCTTGCCACCTGGTGGGGGTCCGTCAGCGCGACCACGACCGAGTGCAGGACCTCGGCCCTGGCGTCGCCCTGGATCCGCTGGGCGATGCGCCGGGCGCGGTCCGGGGTGCTCACCGCGACGGCGGCGGCGACGGCGCTGCGGATCCGTACCGCGGGGACCTGGCCGGTCACGGTGTTCGCGATGTGCTCGGCTCGGTCGGGGTCCTTGGCGGCCAGGGCCGTGCCGAGGGCGACCAGCACGGCTTCCCGGTCGGTCTTGTTGGTGATCGCGTACGCGAACCGCTCGGCGCGCTCGGGGTTCAACTCGGCGGCCGCGGTGACGACGGCGATCAGCGCGTCCGTACGGCGGGGCAGCCTGGCCGTGGACACGATCTCCTCGGCCTGGTCGAGCAGGCTCACGGCCAGCGCCGGGTCCTGGTCGGCCACCGCCGAGGCCAGGTCGGCCCGCGCCATGACCCGGATCTGCGGCCCCGTAAGGGAGTTGACGATGAGCTCGGCGCGCCAGGTGTCGGTGGTGGCGACGGCTCGTACGACCGCGGCGAGCGCGGCCTCCCTGGTGACCTTGTCGGTCAGGCCGTCGGCGATGCGTTGGGCCCGGTCGGGGTCGGTGGCGGCGATCGCCCGTGCCACCGCGGCCAGTACGTTCTCGCGCGAAGACGTGTGCGGCACGGCGTGGGCGATGCGCTCGGACCGGTCGGGGCCGTCGGGGGCCATCACGGTCAGCAACGATGCGAGCAGCGTGGCCAGATAGGCGGCTCGGCCCGTGTCCGCGGCCAGGAACGCCGACACTCGGCTGTACTTGCCGATCATGTCTCGCGCGAGGCGCTCGGCGCGGTCGGGGTCGGTGGCCGCCACCGCCTTGGCGACGGCGTTCTGCGCGGGCCAGCGGTGGTTGGGGTCGGTGAGGGAGTAGGCGATCTGCTCCGCCCGGTCGGGGTCGGTGGCGGCGATCGCCACGGCCACCGAGCCGAGCGCCTGGGTCCGTAGGTACTTCTCGCTGATGGAGCGCGCGATGTGCTCGGCCCGGTCGGGGTTGGTGGGTGCCAGCGCCGCTGCCACGGCGCTCAGCATCGGCCACCGCTCCTGCTTGGTGCCCACGGTGTGCACGATGCGTTCGGCGCGGTCGGGGTTGGCGGCCGCCGTCGCGGTGGCCACCCGGGTCAGCGCGCGCCACCTGTGGTGATCGTGCTCGATGGTGACCGCGATGGCCTCGGCCCGGTCGGGGTCGGTCGCGACCAGCGCTCTGACCAGCGCACCGAGGAGGTGCCCCCTGGAGTCGGCGCCGATGGCCGTGTTGGCGATGCGTTCGGCCCGGTCCGGATCGAGGGTGGCCGCGGCGGTGACCACGGTGGTCAGGGCCCTGGTCGACCCCTCCCCGGCGGTGATCGCGGCCTGCTCCGCCTGGCCGATCAGGCGCCCGGCCCGCTCGGGTTCGGGAATGTCGGCCGCCGCGAGCGCCACCCGGACCAGCGCGCGGGTACGCCACCAGCCGTCGGTGATGGTGTTGGCGATCGCCTCGGCGCTCGTCAGGCGCTCCGTCATGTCCTGGGCGGGGGAGGGGAGTTGGGGTGGGACGGTGGCGGACTGCGGGGTGTTGTGGGGCGTGGTGTTGTGTGGCGTTGCGTTGTGTGGCGCGGTGGTGGGCGGTGCGGTGGTGGGCGTTGGCCGGGTGGCGACGGTCGTTGCGGTGGCGGCCGGCTTCGGCGGGCGCGGCGGTGTCGCGGGCCCGTCCTCCGGTGCGGATGAGGAGCCGTCCGCATGTCCCGTCCCTGCTCCCGTCCCTGCCCCCGCTTCCGTCTCCCCTCCCGCCTGAACATTGCGTACCAGCCCGAGCAGATCGGCGTTGTTCACGCCCCGCCGCTGCGGTACGGGGAGGCCCTCGGCGCGCAGGCGGCCGTGCAGGTGCCGGTAGATGTCACCGAGGTTGATCATCTGTCCGGCCGCCGGAGTGCCGTCGCAGAGCAGGTCGAGGAGTCGTTCGGTGAACGCGGTGTGCCGCTCGCCGGGCAGGACGACGGCGGTCCGGTTCGCCGGTGAGGACGTGAGTGTGTAGGTCCCGGAGACGTCGAGTTCGCCGAGGACCGCCTCGTCGGCACCGGCGAGGGTCTCGATCGCGCGTCCGCTGAAGCAACTGTCCAGGATCACCACGCGGTTGGTCGCCGCGCTGTCCAGGCACGCGTCCCGGATCGCCTCGAACGGCAGGGCGGAGAAGGCCAGTTGGTCGGGTCTGGTCCCGGCCAGACTCAGGTACAACTCGCGTCGGCGCGGCCCGAGCAGCCCGTGCCCGCTGTAGTAGAACAGCAGCAGGTCTTCCGCCTCTTCGGCCGCCCGCACCAGTACGTCGCCGACCTGGGCCACGCCCGCCGCCGGAGGTACGGCCACACAGTGGAACGGGCTGAAGCCGCCGAGCCGTTCGTCGACGAGCACCCGCGTCAGGTCGCTGATGTTGTTGGCGATCACCGGGACGTCCGGCAGCCGGTCGTCCTCGTAGTGGGCCGGGCCGACGAGGACGATCCGCGAACGGGCGGGATCGACCGCTCGCTCAGCCACCGTCCGGCCCGTGGGCGTCGCGGTCCGGGCCGAGGGCTTGGGTATCCGGGCCGAGTGCCTCGGTATCCGGGCCGAGGGCTTCGCGCAGCAGCCCCTCGACGTCCCGTACGCGCTTGGCGTCGATCTCCACCGTGCGCCCGTCCGGCCTGCCCTCGACCTTGATCCGTACGTCCGAGCGGCGGGGCAGCGCGAGGAAGGCCTTCAGCGAGGCGGCCAGCACACTCAGTACGCCGCCGCTGCCCACCGCGACCACCAACACACTTGTCAGAGAACCGAGTTCGCCCGGTCGCGGGGGCTCGTCGTCCGCGGTGACCCGACCGCGCAGCTCCGGTTCGTGGGCGAACCAGTCGGACAACTCCGCGAGCCCGTCGGCAGGCTCGAACGCCCCGCCGGACTCGACCACCAACCTCACGACAGGTGTCTCAGGAGCCTCGGGTGCCTCGGGTGCCTCGGGTGTCTTGGGCGTCTCGGGTGTCTCAGGTGTGTCATACGCGTCATGCAGATCAGGCCTGTCGGGCAGGTCAGGCATCCGTCTCCCCCGGAACTCGCGCGGACCGATGTGTGATCGATTCAGATCGATTCAGTATGGCGTCGGGATGGCCGCATTTCCCGGGGTTCCGGGCGAGCGCGGGCGGGGCGGAGCGCGCGTACCGGTCCGAACCGGTGCCGACACGACTCTTGACACGAGTACGGAAACGGGAACCGTGTACGGCGAATCGGGTGTCATGGTCAGCGAGGCCGATCAAGAGCCGGTGATCAGGACAGCACAGCGATCACCACGGCACGGTGATCACCACGGCCTCGCCAAGAACGACGACGTACGAGCCCCGTTGAGCCGTTTGCGCCCGCTGAGCCCGTGCCTATCTGTGGGGAGAGTCATGCAGATGCCGAACCCGTCGGACCAGCGGGGTGCAGACATCGGGCAGCCGGAGGCGGGTGGCGGCGAGGAGGAAGGCGTCAAGTCCCTTGCGGAGAAGGCGTTTCCGAGCCGTAGGTCGCTGCTCGCGGCGGGCGGGGCCGCCGCCTTCGCGGCACTCGCGGCGAACGGCGTGGCGGCGGCGGGCGGCGGGTCGGGGGACAGCGGCGCGGGGGCGGACAGCGGTACGGGCCGTGCGGCCGGGGCCGAGTCCGGGGCCGGGAACGGGCCCGCGCGTACGCATGGTGCGGTGGCCCGGCTGCGTGACCTGGAGGCCGAATTCGGCGCCGAGGTAGGGGTGTTCGGGCGCAACCTGGTCACCGGCCGGACGGTGCGCTACCGCGCCGGAGAGGTCTTCCCGATCTGCTCCGTGTTCAAGGGCCTCGCCGCGGCGGCGATCCTGCGCGACCTCGACCGCGACGGCGAGTACCTGGCCCGGCGGATCCACTACACCCGCGACGACCTCGTGGAGCACTCGCCGGAGACCGGGACCGACGAACACCTGGCCAACGGCATGACGGTGGCCGAACTGTCCAAGGCCGCCATCACCTTGAGCGACAACACGGCCGGGAACCTGCTCCTGCGCCAGATCGGCGGACCCCAGGGCATCACGCGCTTCTGCCGTTCCCTCGGCGACCGCGTGACCCGGCTCGACCGCTGGGAGACGGAGCTCAACTCGGCCGAGCCGTGGCGGCGTACGGACATCACGAGCCCGTACTCGATCGCCCGTACCTACGCCCATCTCCTGGTCGGCGACGCCCTCGAACCCGCCGACAGCGCACGGCTCAAGGACTGGATGCTGGCCAACACCACCAGCGGCGACCGCTTCCGTGCCCACCTGCCCGAGGGCTGGCGCCTCGCGGACAGGACGGGCGGCGGCTCCTACGCGGTCAACAACGATGTCGGCGTCGCCTGGACGCAGGACGGCACCCCGATCGTCCTCGCCTGCCTCACCCGCAAGTCCGAGCAGGACGCGCAGACGGACAACGCCCTCATCGCCAGGGCGGCGAAGGTGCTGTACGAGGTGCTCGCGGGCTGATCCTCGGGCTTCGGCGTTGGGCACGGGCATGGACAGGGATATGGACATGGGCACGGCCGAGGGGCCTTCTCGCCAGCCGTCACGGCGAGTTGGCCCCTTGCCCGAACCGGAAACCGAGTCGGCCCTTGCTTGAAGCGCACTCCAAGCGGCTTTCATAGGCGCCATGAAGTACACCCAGCTCGGACGCACCGGGCTCAAGGTCAGCCGACTCGTGCTCGGCACCATGAACTTCGGCATGCTCACGCCGGAGGCCGAGAGCCATGAACTGATGGACGCCGCGCTCGACGCGGGCGTCAACTTCTTCGACACCGCCAACATCTACGGCGTCGACGAGGACAAGGGCCTCACCGAGAAGATCCTCGGCTCATGGTTCGCCAAGGGCGGCGGACGGCGGGACAAGGTCGTGCTGGCCACCAAGGTCTACGGGAACATGACGCCGGGCGAGCCCTGGCAGGACCCGACCTGGCCGAACACGAACAAGCTCAGCGCGCTCAACATCCGCCGCGCGGTGGACGCCAGCCTGCGACGCCTGGGCACCGACCACATCGACCTGTACCAGTTCCACCATGTCGACCGGGACACCCCGTTCGAGGAGATCTGGCAGGCCATCGAGGTCCTGATCCAGCAGGGCAAGATCCTCTACGCGGGCTCCTCCAACTTCCCCGGCTACAAGATCGCCCAGGCCAACGAGACCGCCGCCCGGCGTGGTCGCCTCGGCCTGGTCAGCGAACAGTGCCTCTACAACCTCGCCGAACGCCGCGCCGAGATGGAGGTGATGCCCGCCGCCGAGGAGTACGGGCTCGGCGTCATCCCCTGGTCCCCCCTGCACCAGGGCCTGCTCGGCGGCGCCGTACGCAAGGAACGCGAACGCCAGGGCGCCCGCACCCAGATGGGCCGCTCGGCCCAGGGCCTCGCCGACCCGGCGATGCGCACCCGCGTCGAGGCCTACGAGAAGCTCGTCGCCGCGCACGGCCTGGAACCCGGCGAGGTCGCCCTCGCCTGGCTGCTCACCCGGCCGCAGGTGACCGGTCCCATCGTCGGGCCCCGCGACCGAGCTCAACTCGACTCGGCGCTACGGGCTGTTGAACTCACCTTGCCCGAGGGCTTGTTGGGGGAGCTGGACGAGATCTTTCCGGGGCCGGGGGCGGCGCCGGAGGCGTTTGCCTGGTGAGGAGAGGGGCCTTTGAGGACGGCTGCGGTCACCGTCAGCGCAGTTGTTTCGGTGCTGTCGGGTTCGGGAGCACCGGGTCGCCGTAGCCGTCGACGGCCGTACTTGCCGGGTAGCGGGCGCATTCGGCGGCGGCACTGATGACGAGCGGCCCGCCCGCGTAGGACTCGACGTTGATCGTGTCGCCGCTCTCCGGGGACTCCATGGTCAGCGAGAGGTGACCGCCGCCGTACGAGACGGTTCTCCACCCCTGGCGGGTCAGATCCTCGCGTACGCGTTCGGCCGCGGTCACCGCCGCCGCCTGGGAAACCCCTTCCAGGGCCCATTTGTTGTGCACCTGCACCACATGCGGTTCGTAGTGCGGGTAGGTGCTCCAACTGTCCTCCCAGTTCCGCAGGCCCCGGCGGTGGCAGGAGTCCCCGTAGGCCTCGGCGCCCTGCCCGGACCAACCGGTGTCGAGTCTGGCGTGCGGCAGATCCAGGGACTCGTAGACGGTCTGGGTGTGATCGTCCAGGCGCAGGGCCGTGGTGGCCGGATCCGCCTCGGGGTAGGGCTCGCCCACCCAGACCCCCTCGCACCACCGGCCCAACGCCACCACCCCGGCCAGGGCGAGTACGGCGGCCACGGTGACCAGAACTCCCCGAAGCCACCCGGGAATTCGATGGGTCCAGGCAACCGGGGCGGAGGGGAGTAGTTGGCTCATGAACAGCAGCCTGCCCCGCGCACCAGGGGGTGGGCATGAGCATGCGTACTCAACCGGGCAAGCGCATGCGTATGGCGAAGGCATTTCGAGAACCTGCCGCACTGCCTGGACGTCACCGGTGCCACCTTGAGGGCGTGGCCAGGCTCAACTCCTTGTTCACCGCACGCCACAACACCCCCTACTTCGTCGGGCGTTGGTCATCCGTTCATGCTGACAGGTCATCATAAAAGGTACAGGGTAGGATGTTTCATATGCTGAGCGCCTTGAGGCGATGAGGCAGTGGCAGATACGGAAGCCAGACCAACTTTCGTACGAGCGGAAAGACGCATATGAGATTCCTCGGAAAGACGTGCACTACGGCTCTCGCCTGTGCAGTTGTTATCAGCATCGGGGGAACGGGAGTCGCCTCGGCGGCCGTTACGGATCCCAAAATCTCAACTTCATCATCCGATGGAGGAGTTGCCGAAGCGGAACAGGTACTCGCCAAGTACCTAGAGGCGCTCCACACCGGCAGTCTCACTGATGGCGATGGAAACATTGATAATGCAGCCATAGAGGACCAGTTCGGTCCAGAAATAGCCGCGGCAGTTGCGGAAAAGTTGGCAGAGCAAAGTGGCGTCAGTCAGGCCCTGCCGAAAATGAGTGCAGGTGCCGCCAGTGGGGAAAAATCTGCGCAGAAAGGTAAGCTGCCCGACTATGCCAAGTGTGTACTCGCCGAGATCGGCTTGGGTGCGCTCACGGGTGCAAGTGGCACTATGTCGGCCAAGTTTGCCGACCTGATAGCGGACAAGAAATGGACTACGCTCGCGAAGCTTCTTACCAAAGAAGGTCTCAAGGCCGGTATCAAGGTTGGGGCAAAGGGCGGGCTCGCGGGCTTCGTGAGCACGATTACCGTGGCGGCTGTCAGTTGCAAGTTCAAGGGTATTAAGGACATCTTCTCCTGGTAGAGGGGTGCTTATGAATCCCAAGAAGGAGCTTGACTGACTCCTTCACCCGGTGCAACGCTGACGTTTCGGCCCTGGATCGAAACGTCGGCGTTGTGTCATCAACTCTGAATCTGTCTTCCCACCACGGCCTGTAGTTGGGTCAAATAATCGGCGAAGCGTTCCCGCCCGTCGTTCGAAATGCGCACGTGAGTGGCGGCGACTCTTTTCACTCGTAATTTCGCGACGTCCACCAGGCCCTCTTTCTCCAAGATGGCGATCTGGCGCGAAAGTTCGGCTGCGGTCAGTTCCAGGCTTTCGCGCAGGTCTGAGAACGCGACATGTTGAACTCGGTTGAGTATTGCGAGAATAGCCAGACGTGTGGGGGAGTGAATAACGTTGATCAACGCCTCGCGCGGCTGACGAGCATTTTTGTTATCATTCACTGCTTACCGCCTCCAGCGCAGTGCGAGGTAGACGACTCCGGCGGCAGCGGGGAAGGTTGGAGTCAGTAGGTCACCTGTGAGGCCGTCCGAACTTGCACCGAAAATCAAGTAGCCGCCGGGGATTGCCAGCAAGCTTGTCGCAACAGTGTGAGTTGTCTTCTCTGTGCGTGTGTGCGGGTGCCTTCGGGCGAGCTGTATCTGGTGATAGTACAAGGCAATAAGAATTGCGAAACATCCAACGAATACGCCGATTCCGGCGAATCGTGGCAGGTCGAACTCCAGGGCCGCAACAAGACTCATGTACAAGCCGGCTATGGCAGCGAGACCGCCGATGCGTTCCTTGGTCGTAGCAGGTTGAGAAAGGTCAGGGGCGTCGCCCACCAGGTCGAACTGCTCGGCGGTGCTGAGGTGTTGGGAATCCCGAGTCATAGTCGTGATTCTCACATCCAGTTGCGTAAAGTGCAACTGGATGTGATGTTCGCATACTTGCAGCTGGATGCTCGTGGAGCGGTCCCGGGAAGGGCAAGGTGCCTGAACTAGGCGGAGACATCAGGCGCAATCCGCGACGGGCCTCCGAACGGTGAGGCCCCGGCGTCTCCGTGACGGAACGCCGACCCTCTGCCCCGGTGCACGTTCAGTAGGACAGGATCGCCCCATGACCGAGACCCACCTCACCCACATCCCCACCCCCGACGGCCTCGCCCCCGGCAACGGCTACTCCCATGTCGTCATGGGCACCGGCAAGTTCATCGCCCTGTCCGGGCAGGTCGCCCTCGACGCCGACGGCAAGGTGGTCGGCGAGGGCGATCCCGGTGCCCAGGCGCGGCAGGTCTTCGAGAACCTGCGGCGCTGCCTGGACGCCGCCGGTGCCACCTTCGAGGACGTGGTCAAGCTCAACTTCTTCGTCACGGACGTGGCCCATCTGCCCACTGTGCGGCCGGTGCGGGACGCGTACGTCAACACCGCGCGGCCACCTGCCAGTACGGCGGTTCAGGTCTCGGCGCTGTTCCGGCCGGAGCTGTTGCTGGAGGTGGAGGCGTACGCGGTACTGCCGCAGTGGCGGGAGTGAAGGGACGGGAGTGAAGGGCCCGGAGGGAGGGGCTGCCCTTGAGGGGCCGGAGGGCCCGAGGGCGCGGGGCGGCTGTGGGTCGGCAAGGCGAGTCGCCGAGTCGGCAGGTCGGCAGTCCGTCGTCGGATCCGGCCGTTCCGTCGGTTCTGTCGGTTCCGTCGGTCAGACTCCGGGGCGCGTAGCGGCAGCAGCCAGGGATTCGGCAACCAACTTCCCTGCCTGGCAGGCGTGTTCGGCAACCGCAGGGACGCAGCGGTTCTCGGCCGGGTCGTACTCGGTCGTGATCACGCCCGCGTGGTCGGTGTCCGGCTCCTGGAGAGTCACCGTCCGGCCCGCCGCGCGCAGGGCGTTCGCCATGTCGTGCGAGTGCCGGGCGGGCGCGACCGAGTCGCGGCTGCCGTGTACGAGGTGGACCGGCACGAGCGGAGCCAGACCCGCGGCGAGATCGGCCAGCGGAACGGTGCCCGTGGTACGCGCGGGGACGTCGTAGCGGCCTGCCAGACCCACCACGGCCTTCGGCCGCCATCCCGCCGCGACCTCGGGCCGCTGCGTCACCGCGACGGCGGCTCCGGCCCCGGCGGACCACCCGGCCAGTACGCACGAGCGCGCGTCGCCACCGAGTCCGCCCGCCTCCCGCCGGGTGAACGCAAGCGATTCCAGCAGGTGGGACCGGCCGCTGTCGGAGGCGTCCGAGCGCCAGTCCGGAACGAGTACCAGCAGACCGTGCGCCGCCACCGCGCGGGCCAGCGGCTCCAGTACATCCCGCTCGTCCGGCCCGATGCCGTGCCAGAGGAGGACGGTCGGCAGTAGCCGGGAGGTGGTGTACGGGCGGTAGAGGTCCAGCTGTTGGCCGCTCGGTCCGTAGACGAGCCCGTGTTCCGTCCGCAGTGCCGCCTCTGTGCCGGGGGTTCCGGACGTCTCGGAAGTCATGGTGAGACGCTATGGCCTGTCCGGCGGATCGTGCCGGGCAGGCTGCTTGTCCGGCGCCGAATCGCTGGAACCACCCGCCGGACAATGAGCCTGGCGGAGCGGGTTGGTGGCCCGTCGTCGAACCTCAAATACCTCGACACCGGTCGCGGTGATCGGGGACGCTTCGCGCGATGACCAGAATCGAAGACACTCCCTCCGCGTGGGACGAGCGCACCCAGCTCACCACGTTTCTCGACTACGCACGTGACACCGCCCGCGCCAAGTGCGAGGGCGTCTCCGCGGAGAACGCCCGCAAGGCGCTCCTGCCGGGCTCACCGCTGATGACCATGAGCGGACTGA
Organism: Streptomyces sp. NA04227; assembly: GCF_013364195.1. NCBI lineage: Bacteria > Bacillati > Actinomycetota > Actinomycetes > Kitasatosporales > Streptomycetaceae > Streptomyces > Streptomyces sp. NA04227. Next base: position 4,775,908 of record NZ_CP054918.1, read on the forward strand.
TCAACCACCTCCGCTGGGTCGAGTACTACTGGTTCCAGGTGGTCTTCCTCGGCGAGGAGGACCGGGGCCCCTGGACCGAGGAGGACCCCGACCGCGAGATGCGCATCGCCGTCGACTTCCCGCTCACGCAACTGCTCGACGAATACGCGCAGCAGAGCGCCCGCTACCGCGAACTGGTCGCCGGGAACGGCCTGGACAAGCAGGCCCAGCGCGCCGTCCGCGACGGTCTCCGGGTCGACCTGCGCTGGATCCTCCTGCACCTCACCGAGGAGACGGCCCGCCACAACGGCCACCTGGACATCCTGCGCGAGATGCTCGACGGCACGACCGGGGACTAGGTGTATTGATCACGAGCGTTGTTGACAGTCGCCTGGGCTTGATCATGGCGAAGACCTCCGGTGTGGTGGAGCTGTCTCGGAACGCACAGCCCGGAGGTCTTCGTGTCCCACCGTAACGCCGGGCTGACCGTCCACGGCAGGCAACTGCTCGTGTGGTCAAGGCCTTCAACCTCTGCCACGAGGACGTGTGGCGGATGCGGCCGCCACACGTCCTCGACGGACGTCCGCTGGCCGTTCCGGTCTGCGGGGACGACGAGGAATCCCTCGCGCGCGTAACGGAGTTGGTGCGCGACGTGGGCTGCGAACCCGTGCCCGGCGGCGGTCTCGAGGAGGCGTAGGGCAGGCGTAGGGACAAGACCTCAGGTCGGGATTCCGTCGGTGGTCGCGGGCCGCCGTCCCGTATCCCCTCGGCGGTCGCGGGCCGCCGTCCCCGGGTTCACCCTGGAAGGGAGGGGTGCGCCCCGTACTCCGTCGTGCCGTGGGACGTGCCCCCGTGAGGAAGGTGATGTGTCATGACGGCCGCGACAAGAGAACAGACACCCGTCGTCATCGAAGGCGGGGGAGTGGAGTTGCGGAGGCAGTCCATCGGCCCCGACGTCTCCGTGGCCTTCGCCCGTCTGCCCAAGGGCACGGACATGAGGCCCGCGCTCGCGGGACTGCCCGACGACATGTGCCCCTGCCCGCACTGGGGGTACCTGTTCAAGGGGCGCCTGAAGATGCACCGTGCCGACGGCGAGGAGATCTACGAGGCCGGGCAGGCCTTCTACTGGGAGCCCGGCCACGCCCCGGAGGCCCTTGAGGACTGCGAGTACGTCGACTTCTCGCCGACCATGCAGTTCAACGAGGTCATCGATCACGTGAAGGCGCATCTGGCCTGAGAGGCCGTGCTTCTCGGGGCGACCCGTGTTTCTCGGGTCGATTGGGTACGACTTCGTCTCGCGCAGGGCGGACGCAGGGCTGTGTGGAGGCGCCCGCGTCCGCCTCCACGCGCGCTCGTGCCGGCGGCCGTCTGGACGCCCGCTCACGCCCGCTCACGCCCGCTCAGCTCGGACAGCCGGAGATCTGCGCATAGTTGCACGTTCCAAGCTGCAATCAAGCACGAAAATGCACTGACCTCTTGACGCTTCAATCAGGGGCCGGTTTTATCTCCGTACACCCCCCACGGGACCCAGGCCCATGCTTCCGGCCGTTGCCGGACCGGCGGTCTGCGGGGCTGCGGGCCGTGCCCGGGGCGCCGTCGCGTGCGCCTTCGCCCGGCTGCCTTGCTCGTGGTGCGTGTCGATCACTGCGTTTGTGCGTGTGAACAAGATCCTTTGCTGTTGAGCGACTTGGTATCACCGGTGGCGGTTCTGCCGGGTTTCAGGTGGATCGGCCGTCGCCCTCGCATGTGCCTTCCGCTCGGCCCCGGTTCCGACGAAGCGGCCACCGCACATGTACGGCGACCCGCCGGGCCGTCCTACCCGACCGGAATGAGGTACGACGATGACCGCACTGCCCCCTGCCCGCACTCCCGGACAGCTGTCCTCCCTCAGACCCCTGCCTCCCAGACCCTTGTCCCGTCGGTCGCGTTCCCATGGACCGCGTTCCCGTTCCCGCGGACCGCGCTTCCTCGCCCTGGCGAGCGCGGCCGCGCTCTCGCTGTCCGTGGCCACCGTCCTGACCGGGGCCGGGGGCGCGGCGGCCTCCGACACCCCGGGCACGTACACCAACTACGGCTTTCCCGCCGGTACGGGAGGCCTGAACAGCGTCACCTTCCGCACCACGGTGACCAAGGACGCGGGCCCCGCCTCCAACATCTTCTGGAGCCACCAGTTCGGCTTCACGGCGGGCAGCGGTGCCTACACCGGGATGCAGTCCAACGGCCCCGGCCAGACGCGTACCTTCCTGTTCTCCCTCTGGGACGCGACCGAGGCCAAGCCCGGGACCTCCGGCAGCTACTGCGTGGACTTCGGCGGCGAGGGCGTGGGCAAGAGCTGCCGTCTCAAGACCGACTGGAAGGAAGGGCACACCTTCCGTACCCGGGTCGCCCACGAGGGCGACCGGTGGTTCGGGGTCACGGTCACCAACGAGACCACCGGCGCCTCCTTCAAGCTCGGCAGCATCCGCGCCGGATCGACCCAGATCTCGCCCAACGGGATGGTCGACTGGGCCGAGTACTTCGAATGGAACAACCCCAAGGCGTCCTGCAACGACCAGCCGTACTCCCAGGCGAAGTTCGGCCTCCCCGTCGGCAACGACGGCGCGGTCACCGCGCAGGTCTCGGGGACGAGCACCAGCTCCACCTGCTCCAGCTACAGCCGTGTCGAGCAGGTGTCCGGCGGCACCGTTCAGACCAACGCCCTCGGCAACTCGCTGCGCGGCCCGATCACCGGCCTCGGCGGGAAGGTCGTCGACGGCTCCCGGAATGTCAGCGGTGACCCCGCGATCCTCTACGGCCCGACCGGCGGCGCCAACCAGGCGTGGGTGCTCGGCAAGGACGGCGCGGCGCATCTGATGGGCCAGGGCCTGTGCCTGGACGTCCAGGGCGGCGGGACGGCGAACGGCACGCCGGTGATCGTGTACACCTGCGGCGGGGGCGCCAACCAGCAGTGGCGGTACGAGAACGGCGCACTGCGCAACCCGGCGTCCAACCGCTGCCTCGACGTGCCGGGCGGCGACACGGCCAACGGCACCCGGCTCGTCATCTGGGACTGCACCGGCGGCGCCAACCAGAAGTGGAGCGTTCCGGCCCGGCCCTGAACCCGTTCCTACCGCACCAGTTCGGGCGGCGGTTCGGTCGCCAATCCGGTGCCGTAGACGCGTATCTCGCCGTCGGCGGGGTCCCAGTGCTCGTCGAGGACCCGCAGGCTGACGGCGAGATGGCGGCCGTCCGGTGACCAGGCGGTCGCCACGGCCTGGCACAGGCGGCCCTCGCGGTTGCGGTGGTTGGTGACGACGCGGTGGTCGCCGACCCGCCGGATGGTGACCTCCGCGAACTTGCCTATGACGGCGAGCAGTTCACCGTCCGGGCTCACCCGCACGGACTGGATCGTGTCGTGGTGCCGGATCACGTCCAGGGTGCGGCCGTCCGCCGGGTCCAGTACGTACACCCGCTCGCCGCAGGCGACGAACATCCGCGACTCGTCGGCGGTGAAGGTGACTCCGTGGAACTGATCGACGGAGCCGTCGGGGGTGCCCGCACCCTCGCTCCCCGCGCCCAGGGGTATCTCGCGCATCCCGCCGTCCCCGCCGTCCGGTGTCAGCAGGGCGACTCGGGGGCCGGAGGCGTACGTGGTGCGGTAGCGGCCCGTGGCGGAGCGCAGACGGCCCGTCTGGGCGGGGGCCTGGACGCGGGCGCCCGAGCCCGTGTCGTACGCGAGTTGGGGGAGCGCCTCCTCGTAGTGGCGCAGGACGACCACGGGTTCGCCGGGGACCCAGGACAGCCAGGGGCAGACGTAGTCGTCGGGGTTCTCGGCGCTCGCGCGCAGGCACTCGTTCCAGTCGGCAGTGTCGTAGACCGCCAACTCGCCCTGTTCGCTGTGGGATACGGCCAGCCGACGGCCGTCGTCGGAGAAGGCGAGGTGGTGGGACTCGGCGGTGCCGAACGGCTTCAGTACGGCGCGGGGGCGGCGCAGATCGGGGACCCGCGGGGCCTCGCCGGGGAGCGGCATGTCGGCGTGCGTGGGGTAGCTGGCGGTGCGCCACCAGTCGCCCTCGGACAGGTGCCGCATCCAGCGGGCGTCGGTGACCACCACCTCGTAGTCCGCCCCGACGCGCATCTCCTCGGCCTGGACGAGCTCCGCCGCGGCCCCGGGTTTCATGTCCTGGAACCTGACGTCCTCCTCCCAGGGGAACCCGATGTACCCCTCCCAGGGAAGCTCGTCGTCCTCGTCGTACTCCGCTTCCGCTTCCTCGTCTTCCTCGTCGAACTCCTCGTCCTCGTCGAGGAGTTCCTCGGTCCCCGGCCACGGGTGGTTGCGGGTCGCAAGGCGTTCGGCGCGCTCGACGAACCAGCGGGTGTGCAGGTCCACCCACTCCTCGTCGAGGTACTGGTCCCGGGTGGTCACCTCGCACAACGGGGCGTCGTCCCAGGCCGTCTCGCGCAGGATGCGGTAGAAGAAGCTGGGGTCGTCGGTGAGCGGGGCGTGCGAGTCGGTGTCGTAGTAGAGGACGGAGACCCGTATCCGTAAGGTGCGGGCCGCGTGGTCGGCTGCCAGTACCCGGACTCCGTAGAGATCGGTCATGAAGGTGTTCCCCCGTTGTCGCGTCGTGCCGGTGCGTCCTGTTGCCGAGTCCTGCCTGCCGGTACGGATCATGCTTGCACCGCCCTCTGACAACGCACGCTGAGCAGGCGCGATGGCAACGACCATGGCAACGACCACGGACGGGGCCCGCCGACAACGGCCACTGACCGGGCCAGCACTGCCCGGGCCACCATTGACCGGGCCCGCACAGCACAGTGCGCCGGCCCGTCCCGTGGACGTTCCGGCGCACTGTGCTGCCGTATCGCTGCTGTACGGCTGCCGTATCTCTGCCGTGCGCGCGGGACTCAGCCCTTCACGCACACCACCTGCTTGAGCTTCGCGACCACGGCGACGAGGTCCCGCTGCTGGTCGATGACCTGCTCGATCGGCTTGTAGGCGCCCGGGATCTCGTCCACGACGCCCGAGTCCTTACGGCACTCGACGCCCCGGGTCTGGTCCTCCAGGTCCTTCGCCGTGAAGCGGCGCTTCGCGGCGTTCCGGCTCATCCGCCGGCCCGCGCCGTGCGAGGCGGAGTTGAAGGACTTGTCGTTGCCGAGGCCCTTGACGATGTACGAGCCCGTCCCCATCGAGCCGGGGATGATCCCGTAGTCGCCCGAACCGGCCCGGATCGCGCCCTTACGGGTCACGAGCAGGTCCATGCCGTCGTAGCGCTCCTCGGAGACGTAGTTGTGATGGCAGCTGATCTCCTGCTCGAAGACCGGCTTCGCCTTCCCGAACTCCTTGCGGATCACGTTCTTGAGCAGGCCCATCATCAGTGCGCGGTTGTGCTTCGCGTACTCCTGCGCCCAGAACAGGTCGTTGCGGTACGCCGCCATCTGCGGGGTGTCGGCGATGAACACCGCGAGGTCGCGGTCGACCAGGCCCTGGTTGTGCGGCAGACCCTGCGCGACGCCGATGTGGTGCTCGGCGAGTTCCTTGCCGATGTTGCGCGAACCGGAGTGCAGCATCAGCCAGACCGCGCCCTCGGTGTCCGTGCAGACCTCGACGAAGTGGTTGCCGCCGCCCAGCGTGCCCATCTGCTTCCCGGCGCGCTCGGCACGGAACTTCACCGCGTCGGCGATGCCGTCGAAGCGGGACCAGAAGTCGTCCAGGCCCGCCGTCGGGAAACCGTGCAGCTTGGCCGGGTCGACCGGGTCGTCGTGCATACCCCGGCCCACCGGGATGACCTGCTCGATCCGGTTGCGCAGCCGGGACAGGTCGCCGGGCAGGTCGTTCGCGGTGAGGGAGGTACGGACCGCCGACATTCCGCAGCCGATGTCCACGCCGACGGCGGCCGGGCAGACCGCGTCGCGCATGGCGATCACGGATCCGACGGTCGCGCCCTTGCCGTAGTGCACGTCCGGCATCACGGCCAGGCCCTTGATCCAGGGCAGCGTGGCGACATTGCGGAGCTGCTGCATCGCCGCGTCCTCGATCGAGGCAGGATCGGTCCAGATCCGGATCGGTACCTGCGCTCCCTGAACCTCGGTGTACGACATGGCGTCCTCATTCCCCCGTGGCGCGCGGTCCTGCCGCGCGGTTCGTGTGCGTGTGTTTCGTGTGGCGTGTGCGGTGGGTGTCCGTGGCCGGTGGCGCGCGGACGGTGTGCGGCGGTACTGGCCCGTGGCCACGTCTCCGCGGCACAACGGCACCGTAAATACCGGTGTCAAGCAGGTCGAATCAGACAGCGAACCGGCGGTCACCGCAGTGCGTGCGATAGACATTGTGTTCACTGCCCGCCAGGTTGCGGCAATTGATTAAGTAGGCCGGGCCGCCGGTCCGGACGCCTGGGCCGGGCAGGGTCGGGCAGTGAACGACCGGCGATCGACCGGCGATCGACCAGCACGAACCAGCACGACAAGCAGCACACGACAAGCAGCAACAGCAAGCAGCAACGACAATCAGCAATCAGCAACAACGAGGCGGGTCGAGCGGTTCTCGATCCGGACGAGAGGGGTCGGCGCCGTGCGGCGGAGGATGGGTGCAACCGGCGCTGCCGTGCTGCTCGGGGTGCTCCTGTCCGCCTGCTCCGGCGGGTCGGACGACGACGGCGGCCAGGCCAAGCCCGGTCAGCCGGAGACGCCCACCCAGGTGGCCGAGCCCGGCAAGTACGACTCCCTGCCCGAGGCCTGCTCGTCCGTGGACCAGGACGCCCTCGACAGCCTGCTGCCCGGGATCCAGGCGATCACCGACGAGGTGCAGCGCGAGCGCGCCTACGCGGGCGCGGCCACGGCCACGTACGACACGGACCGGCGGGTCGGCTGCCGCTGGAAGGCCGAGTCGGCCCGGGCCACCCACCATCTCTCGGTGGACTTCGAGCGGGTCGTCTCCTACGACGCTGCGGTGAGCGACGACGACCGCGCCGAGGACGTGTACGCCGAGAAGGCCGTCGAGGCCGGGCTCACGCCCGCCGCGCCGAGTGGCGGGGTGTCGGGCGAGGTGGCCGGCAGCAGCGCGTCGCCCGAGGAGCCCGGAGCGTCCGGGGAGTCCGGGGAGTCCGGGGCCGAGGGTGGGTCCGAGGACGGCAAGTCCCGGGACGGCGGATCCAAGGACAAGGGATCCCAGGACGGCGGATCCCAGGACCGCGACTCCGACGACGAACGCGCCAACCGGGGCGGCGTCCAGGAGTCCACGGGCCGTGCGGACGTCGACCCCTCGCCGGAGCCCGGCGGCGACGACACCCCGACCGGTGACGCGAGCCCGCCCGCGGGCGGCGGCGACCCGGGCCAGGGCGGCCAGGAGGGTGCCGAGGGGCTCGCCTCCCGCATCCTGGACGACCTCGGCGACTCGGCCTTCCTGGACGACCAGGTCTCCCAGTCCACCTCGACCTCCCACAACCGCACCGTGACTGTGGTGTTCCGCACGTCCAACGTGATCGTGACGATTCAGTACGACGATCAGCCGATGGGGGCCATGCAGACCCCGGACGGCAAGGAAATGCAGGACAGGGCGCGGCAACTGGCCGACCGTCTGGCCGACAAGCTGGACGGCTGACGGGGGCTTTGTCCTTTTTGGCGCCCTGCGGTCGACGTCGCTCGTCGGGCCGGGGCAGCCGGAATCACAGCCGCCGTGTCCGGGCGCCGCGTACCGTGACCCCTCGGACCGACCGTCCCGGGCCTCCGGGACACGGGCCGTGCGGCCGGGGAGAGCCGTCCGGTCCGGAAGGACCTCGCTTGGCCGTAAGGCCCGAGCGACCGTGATGAGTGAAGGAACCATGCACCGATCTGCACAGCGACTCACCCGCCTCTTCGCCGGTGCGGCGGCCGTACCGGTGATCCTCCTGGCCTCCGCCTGCTCCTCGGACGACTCCGGCTCGAAGGAGGACAGCAAGCCGAGTGCCACGCCCTCGGCCCGTCCCACGGTGGAGAAGGAGCGCTTCGCGACGCTGCCCGACCCGTGCAAGGTCATCAAGAAGAACACCCTCGACGACCTGGTGCCCAAGACCGAGGACGAGTCGGGCAAGGCGGGCGGCTCGGACGACTCCTCGATCCGTGGCACCTGCGCCTGGACCAGCCTGGACAACAAGGGCGTCAAGGGCTCGCAGTTCCGCTGGCTGAACGTCTCGCTGCTGCGCTTCGAGTCTGACCAGGCCCGCGGCAACGGCGACAAGCTGGCGCACACCTACTTCCAGAAGCAGGTCGCGGGCGCGCAGCGCACCCCTGGTGCGAAGGGCGTGCAGACCGCGCCGGTGGCGGGCGCCGGTGAGGAGGCGACCGTCGTGAGCTACGAGCTGAAGAAGAAGGAAGGCACCTTCAAGCAGCAGACCGTGGTCGCCCGTACCGCCAACGTCGTCGTCACCATCGACTACAACGGCGCCGGTCTCGCCGGTGACAAGTCCCCCGACGCCCAGGACCTCGTGTCCGACCTCAAGCGCGCGGCCAAGGACGCGGTGGCCGCCGTCGAGGCCGCCAACTCCGGTTCCTCCGGCGGCGGTTCCACCGACGGCGAGTCCCCGAAGGACGGCGCCGAGTCCCCGAAGGACGGCGCGTCGAAGGACAGCGGCAAGGCCTGAGGCACTGACGGCCCGGCTCGTACCGCCGGTACGGGGCCGGGCCTCAGAGGCCCAGATTCCGGATGCATAACGGCCTGCCGCCCCTCCCACGACCCTCCGGCGCGGGGCAAAGCGGGACCGAGGTGACCCAACAGCCCTGTGGGCGTGGGGAGATGGGACGGCCCGTGGTCGCGGGCGGCCGGATCGGCCGCCGTGGTCCGCGCGTTCCGGCCCCCCGTTCGCCATGTGCGTGTGCCAGTCTGTTGCGCGCATGTGCCGGATGCGCGGGCGCCCCGCTGGGGGTGTGCCCGCCGCGCAGGGCAGCCGTACGTGAACGGAGGGCAGACCGGTGGCCGCGCCACTGCAGCTGACTCGGACGCACCGGATTCTCATCGGCGTGGTGGTGGCCGGTGCGGTGGTGATCGCGGGGATCGGTTTCGCGGGTTCGTACGCGGCGGTGCGTGAACTCGCGGAGAAGAAGGGCTTCGGCGACTTCTCGCTGGTCTTCCCGATCGGTATCGACGCGGGTATCTGTGTGCTCCTCGCGCTCGACCTGCTGCTGACATGGATCCGTATCCCGTTCCCGTTGTTGCGGCAGACGGCGTGGCTGCTGACGGCGGCGACGATCGCGTTCAACGGTGCCGCGGCCTGGCCCGACCCTCTCGGTGTGGGGATGCATGCGGTGATTCCGGTGCTGTTCGTGGTCGCGGTGGAGGCGGCCCGGCACGCGGTCGGGCGGATCGCGGACATCACCGCCGACAAGCACATGGAGGGCGTACGGATCAGCCGCTGGCTGTTGTCCCCGGTGCCGACCTTCCTGTTGTGGCGGCGGATGAAGCTGTGGGAGCTGCGTTCCTACGAGCAGGTGATCAAGCTGGAGCAGGAACGGCTGGTGTATCAGGCGCGGTTGCGTTCGCGGTTCGGGCGGGCGTGGCGGCGCAAGGCGCCGGTCGAGTCGTTGATGCCGCTGCGGCTGGCGAAGTACGGAGTACCGCTCGCCGAGACCGCACCCGACGGACTCGCCGCCGCGGGGATCGAGCCGCGGTTGCTGCCGGGACAGCCCGCCGCGCCTGAGCTGGAGTCCAAGTCCGCCCAGGAGAACCCGGAAACGGCTCCCGAGGAGGCCCCGAGCCAGTGGTTCGCCCCGCCGCAGAAGGTGCGGTACCAGGGCGACTACGACCCGAACTACGAGCCGCCCACGTACACCCCTCCGCAGGAGCACCAGTCCTGGTACGACGGGCAGCCGCAGCAGATACCTGTGCCACAGCCGGGCGCGGCGGAGTCGGGGCAGGAACCGGGGTCGGGGCAGGGATCGGGACCGGCATCGGAGCAGCAGCCGGTCGTGGAGGTGGCGCCCGAGCCGACCATGGACGAACTACCGGCATCAGCACCGGAGTTGGTATCGGAACCGATCCCGGACGAGGAGCCGGAGCCGCGGGTCCAGGTGCCGAACGGGGCGGGCGGTATGCGGCGCCTGGGCGAGGGCGTGCAGGAGGCGGAGCCGTCGGACGAGGACCTGTACCAGGTCTTCCGGTACTCGATAGACGGCGAGGGCATGCCGACGCCCGGTGCCTTCGCCGCCAACGTCGAGGCCACGTACCAGTTGCGCCTCCAGCCGCGCGAACTGAACCAGTACATGGGCCAGTTCACGGCCCGGCTCACCAACGAGCTGCTGGAAGACCACATCGCGTAGGGCTGGGAAATCCGCCCGCGTAGGGCTGGGAAACCCCGCACACATCGCCTGAACACTTCGGGCTGGTCCTCTGAACTCGGCCTGAACGCACGGCAGTTGGGGGACGGTGACTTCCGGCCCCCGCATGCCACGGCCGAAAAGTGATCCCGCTCCCATCGCGTCGCCGTACTCCCTCTGTCCAAGTCGTCCGATTACAGTGCCGGTTGACAGCCGAGGCCGGGCGCGACGGACGCCGGCCCAGGGCATTCCAGGAGTTGAGCCAGTGACCGAGAACCCGGCAACCGCACAGGACCGTGCCGAGCAGGTGCGCAGTCGCATCGACACCAGCCAGCCGCACACCGCGCGGATCTGGAACTACTGGCTCGGCGGCAAGGACAACTACGAGATCGACCGGATCACCGGCGACCAGATCCGTACCCTGCACCCGGGCATCGGCGACTACGCCACGGCCGACCGGCTGTTCCTCGGCCGCGCGATCCGCCACCTCGCGGCCGACCACGGCATCCGTCAGTTCCTGGACATCGGCACCGGCCTGCCCACCGCGGACAACACCCACGAGGTCGCGCAGCGCATCGCGCCCGAGTCGCGCATCGTCTACGTGGACAACGACCCGCTGGTCCTCGCCCACGCCCGCGCCCTGCTGACCAGCACCCCCGAGGGCCGCACCGACTACCTCGACGAGGACCTGCGCAACGTCGACGCGATCCTCGAACACGCCGCCAGGACACTGGACTTGAGCCAGCCGGTCGCGCTCGTACTGCTCGGCGTGGTGATCTTCCTCGGTGACGACGAGGAGGCGCACACCACCGTGCGCCGCCTGATGGACGCCCTCGCCCCCGGCAGCCACCTGGTCCTCTCGCACACCATCACCAGCCCGGCCATGCCGGAGGTGGACGAGGCGGTGGCCTTCTGGAACGAGCACGGCACACCCAAGCTGAAGCAGCGCACCCCGGAGCAGATCACTCGCTTCTTCGACGGCCTCGAACTCGCCGAGCCCGGCGTCGTCTCCTGCTCCAAGTGGCGTCCCGGCGCGGACGAGTTGGAGCCGGAGGAGGTCGCGATGTACGGCGGACTGGCCCGTAAGAACTGAGGCCCCGCGCCTGCCGGTTGGGCCCGTACGCGGACGAAGGCGTACGGGCCCCGGCACCCGCCCCTCAAGAGGGGCGGCACAACAGCGGGTTCTCCAGTTCCGCGCACGGCCGGTGGCCGTGCGAGCGGACGATGTCCTTGCCCACCTCGTTGGCGAGGTAGCGCAGGAAGCCCGCGGCGATGGAACCCGCGGGCGGCTCGCCGTAGGTGTACGCGACCTCGGTCTGCCAGAACGGGTACGCGCCCTGTTCGGCGCCCTGGAGGGTGCTCTCGGCGCCGTCGATCCGGATGAGGGTGAGCCCCTTGTTCGCGCCGGTGGCGCCGACCTCGCTGTAACCGAGCGCCCCCGGGGTGCCGGAGACCGTGTCGAGCAGGGTCGAGGTCTTGCCGACCTCGCAGCGGCCCGGCACGCTCAGGTCCATCGCCTTGCAGTCGTCCTCGGTGGGCGCCAACGGCTTCTTGCCGCGCAGGACTTGGTCGATGAGGGTGGTCCGGCTGCCCGATCCCGGGTAGCGGCCGATCAGCTGGATGGGCAGATTCTGCTCCGCCCCGACCTGGCGCCAGTTGGTGATCCGTCCCGCGTAGATGTCCCGTATCTCCGCGAGGGAGAGGTTCTCCACCTCGACGTCCTCCCGCACGACCAGCGTGAACAGGGACAGCGAAACCGGCCGGGGCAGCAGCCGCGGGTGGCCCTTGCTGCGCGGGCCGTCGGTGAACGTCAGATGGTCGGACAGCCCGCGCACGCCCGGGCCCTTGTCCGCCTTCCCGGCATCGGTAAGGGTGTTGATGCCCTCCACGCTGCCTTTGAAGGTGTTCTCGGTGAGCGGGATCTCGGCGTCGGTGCAGGTACGCACGTACTGCTTCGCCGCCTCCCGTACGACCGGCTCGAAGGCGGTGGACCCGGACAGGTGCAGGGTTCCGGAGGCGCAGTCCAGCGGGGCGGCGTGGTCCTCCTCGCGGAAGATGGTGTCGAAGGACTGGACGCCCACGAGCATGACCAGGACCAGGAGCAGCGCCATCACCGGTTTCGAGGCGAGCGTATGGCTCTTGGTCTCCCTGATGGCCCCGCCCCGGATACCGCCGCGCACGCCCGCCCGTACCTCGGGCTCGGGGAACAACCGCTCCTGGCTCGGGCGGAAGTCGGAGGGTGTGCTCGTGTCGTCGCGTTCCAGGAGGGCGAGGACCTTGTAGTGGGTGCGGCGGTTGAGGGGGACGCGCGGCAGGTTGATGACACACAGCTCGCCGGAGCCGTCCCCGGGCTGCTCGCCGGAGCGGTCCTCGGCGGGAGTGATCGAGAAACTCTCCCGTGATTCGAAGCTGTTGAGCAGGAACGCATGGCTCGGCTCGGTCACCGCCATCGCGATCACCCGGCGGCCGGGGAACAGCACCCGGATACCGATCGTGTCGATGTCGGAGGTCGCGTAGTGGCTGGGCTCGATGTCCGTCCAGCCGCTGTTCTCGATGCGCAGCAGAACGAACGAAGGGTCCTTCAGAGCCCGCCCGTTCTGCTGCATCCGCCGCAGTACGGCGGTGTGCGGAAGGTTGACCGTGTCCTGGTCCCGCACCGCGGTGTCCATCTGTACCCGGTAGCCGAGGCGCTTGCGCCCGACGAGGACGAACTCCCAGACGGCGGCGCCCAACGGGACCACCAGACCCAGTACGGCGATGACCGACTGCCAGGAGAAATCCACGGCTCCCACTCCCGTCCACGACTCTGCTCGGCGGTCCTGCCCGGATCGGTCCGTCCATTGAACAGGCGTGCGGGCGCGCGTGCTTCCCGGCGAACAACAAAGCGGCGTCAACTCTCCCTGTTCGCAGGGGAGTTGACGCCGTTTCCGGTCAAGTTTCCCGGTTGTTCGCCGAGTTGGTGGCGCCGAGCGCTCGGCTCGCTCAGGCCCCGAGCAGCTTGCGCACCCGGTCCTGGCCGACCGCGAGCAGCAGCGTGGGCAGCCGCGGTCCGGTGTCCCGGCCCACCAGGAGCTGGTAGAGCAGGGCGAAGAACGCCCGCTGGGCGACCTTGAGTTCGGGCGTCGGCTTGGCCTCGGCCTCCAGGCCCGCCATCAGCTTGGGCACGCCGTAGACGAGCGTGGTCAGACCGTCCAGGGACCAGTGCGTGTCCAGACCGTCGACGAGCATCCGCAAGCTGGCGCGGTCCTGCTCGCCGAGCGTGGACAGCAGCTCGCCGTTGGGCGCGGCACGCACCACGGTGCGCTGGTCGGCAGGGACGTGGGTGTTGATCCACGCCTCGGCCCGGTCCAGGCGCGGGCGCACCTCGGCCAGCTCGGTGAGCGGGTGCTCCGGGTCCAGCTCGCCGAGGATGCGCAGCGTCTGGTCCTCGGCCCCGGCGGTGATGTCGGCGACCGAGGCGAGGGTGCGGTACGGCAGCGGGCGCGGAGTGCGCGGCAGCTCACCGGCCGCGGTGCCGACGGCACGGCTGTACGCGGCGGCGTCGGCGGGCAGCGCGCTGTCGTCCTCGACCTTCGCGGAGAGCTTGTCCCACTCGTCGTAGAGCCGCTGGATCTCCTGGTCGAAGGCGATCTTGAAGGACTGGTTGGGCTTGCGGCGCGCGTACAGCCAGCGCAGCAGCTGCGGCTCCATGATCCGCAGCGCGTCGCCGGGCGTGGGCACGCCGCCCTTGGACGAGGACATCTTCGCCATGCCGCTGATGCCGACGAAGGCGTACATCGGGCCGATCGGCTGCTTGCCGTCGAAGATCCGCACGATCTGCCCGCCGACCTGGAACGAGGAGCCCGGCGAGGAGTGGTCGACGCCGGACGGCTCGAAGATCACGCCCTCGAACGCCCAGCGCATCGGCCAGTCGACCTTCCACACCAGCTTGCCGCGGTTGAACTCGCTCAGCCGGACCGTCTCGCCGAAGCCGCAGCCCTCGGTGGTGCAGGTGTAGGTCAGCTCGGTGGACTCGTCGTCGTAGGCGGTGACGGTGGTGAAGTCCTTGCCGCAGCGCGCGCAGTAGGGCTTGTAGGGGAAGTAGCCGCCCGCGCCGGTGCTGCCGTCGTCCTCACCGGCCGCCCCGGAACCCTCCGCGGCCTCCAGCTCGGCCTCGTCGACCGGCTTCTGCGACTTCTTCTGCGGCTGCTTCTTGGTCCGGTACTGGGCCAGGATCGCGTCGATGTCGCCGCGGTGCCGCATCGCGTGCAGGACCTGCTCGCGGTAGACGCCCGAGGTGTACTGGGCGGTCTGGCTGATCCCGTCGAACTCCACGCCGAGCGCGTCCAGCGCCTCGGTCATGGCCGCCTTGAAGTGCTCGGCCCAGTTCGGGTACGCCGAGCCCTCGGGCGCGGGCACCGAGGTCAGCGGCTTGCCGATGTGCTCGGCCCAGGACTCGTCGACACCGGGCACCCCGGCCGGGACCTTGCGGTAACGGTCGTAGTCGTCCCAGGAGATGAGGTGGCGCACCTCGTGCCCGCGCCGCCGGACCTCGTCGGCGACCAGGTGCGGGGTCATCACCTCGCGCAGGTTGCCGAGGTGGATCGGGCCGGAGGGGGAGAGCCCGGAGGCGACGACGACCGGTTTGCCCTGGGCACGGCTTTCGGATTCGGCGATGACCTCATCGGCGAAACGGGAGACCCAGTCGGCGGTCTCGTTGCTCTGCGCCACGATCGGTACGTCTCTTTCTTCCGGTGAACTTCAGGCGGACGTGCGGACGGCCCGCGAGCCCGGGGCCGGTGATCCGCCGGGAACGGATCGGGTGGTGGACCAGGTACTGGACCGGGTGAGGGACCAGGTGGTGCGCCCGCCCCGCCGTACGTCCGCCGCGCTCGGCGGGACGGCGCGGGAGGCCGACGCCACCATTGTCCCAGCTGGCCCGCCGAGCGCGAAAATGGCTTTACCCCCCATGGAATACTGGCGAGGTCTGTCTGACCACATCCTCCAGGAGAACGGCTCCCTTTCATGACCTCGGTCACGTCGCTCACGGCCTCCGTCAACCAGCGCCTCGCGGACGCGCTCTCGGCAGCCATGCCGGACGCCGCCTCCGCGGACCCGCTGCTGCGACGCAGTGACCGTGCCGACTTCCAGGCGAACGGGATCCTCGCCCTCGCGAAGAAGGCGAAGGCCAACCCGCGGGAGGTCGCCGAGCGGGTCGTGGGCGGTATCGACAACGGCGCGGTGATCAAGGATGTCGAGGTCTCCGGACCCGGCTTCCTCAACATCACCGTCACCGACCGGGCCATCACCGAGAACCTCGCCGCGCGGCTCGCCGACACCGAGCAGCGGCTCGGCGTGCCCCACAACCCCGGCGCGGGCACCACGGTGGTCGACTACGCCCAGCCGAACGTCGCCAAGGAGATGCACGTCGGCCACCTGCGCTCCGCGGTGATCGGCGACTCGGTCGCGCAGATCCTGCGGTTCACCGGTGAGACCGTCGTGGCGCGGCACCACATCGGCGACTGGGGCACCCAGTTCGGCATGCTCATCCAGTACCTGATCGAGCACCCGCACGAGCTGGACCACAAGGAAGCCGACTCCGCGGCCGCCTCCGGTGAGGAGGCGATGTCCAACCTCAACCGGCTCTACAAGGCCGCGCGTGTCGCCTTCGACTCCGACGAGGAGTTCAAGGGCCGGGCCCGGCGCAGGGTCGTCGCCCTCCAGGCCGGTGACACCGAGACCCTCGCCCGGTGGCAGAAGTTCGTCGACGAGTCGAAGGTCTACTTCTACTCGGTCTTCGACAAGCTCGACATGGTCATCGAGGACGCCGACGTGGTCGGCGAGTCCGGCTACAACGACATGCTCGACGAGACCTGCCGCCTCCTGGAGGAGTCCGGCGTCGCCGTGATCTCCGAGGGCGCGCTGTGCGTCTTCTTCGACGACGTCAAGGGCCCCGACGGCAACCCGGTCCCGCTGATCGTGCGCAAGTCCGACGGCGGGTACGGCTACGCGGCCACCGACCTCTCCGCGATCCGCAACCGGGTCTTCGACCTGAAGGCCTCCACGCTGCTCTACGTGGTCGACGCCCGCCAGTCCCTGCACTTCAAGATGGTCTTCGAGACCGCGCGGCGGGCAGGCTGGCTCAACGACGACGTCACCGCGTCCCAGCTCGCCTTCGGCACCGTGCTCGGCAAGGACGGCAAGCCGTTCAAGACCCGTGAGGGCGAGACGGTCCGGCTCGTCGACCTGCTCGACGAGGCCATCGACCGCGCCTCGGCGGTCGTACGGGAGAAGTCCCAGGACTCCCCGGAGCCGCTCACCGAGGAGGAGATCGCCGAGCGGGGCGCCCAGGTCGGCATCGGCGCGGTCAAGTACGCCGACCTGTCCACCTCCGCCAACCGGGACTACAAGTTCGACCTGGACCAGATGGTCTCGCTCAACGGTGACACCAGCGTGTACCTCCAGTACGCGTACGCCCGGATCAAGTCGATCCTGCGCAGGGCGGGCGATGCCACCCTCGCCGCCCACCCGGAGCTCGAACTCGCCCCCGCCGAGCGGGCGTTGGGCCTGCACCTGGACGGTTTCGCGGAAACCCTCGCGGAAGCGGCCGCCGACCACGCCCCGCACAAGCTGACCGCGTACCTGTACCAACTCGCCTCGTACTACACGGCGTTCTACGACAAGTGCCCGGTCCTCAAGGCCGAAACCCCCGCCCAGGTCGAGAACCGCCTCTTCCTGTGCGAGATCACGGCGCGCACGTTGCATCAGGGGATGGCGCTGCTGGGGATCAGGACGCCTGAGCGGCTCTGAGGCTCCGGGCGGAAGCCTGCGGAACGCGTAAATGGCGCCCCCTTACGCTGAGTTGGCGTAGGGGGGCGCCTTGGTGCTGGACCGTTGGTCGTCGTGGACGGGGCCGGGCCGGTCCGGGGTCGGCAACGGGGTGCGTCAGCTCAGCGGCCGGTGTGCCCTGACCAACTGGTCAGGGAGCGAGACACTCCGTCGGCAACTCGGGGCCGGCGACGTCCGTCACCTCAGTCACTGAGCCAGTCGCGCACCCGACGAGCGAGGCGGGGTCCGGGTCGGCGCTGGCCGGTGCGGCCAGAATCCCGAGGAACGCGAGGGCCCCGAAGGCCACGGCTGCGGTGCGGTACATGCTTTCCCTGCTCTCTTTCGACGTCGGGCTTGCCGTCGAAGAAGAACGCACC
Source organism: Streptomyces sp. NA04227 (assembly GCF_013364195.1). Lineage (NCBI taxonomy): Bacteria > Bacillati > Actinomycetota > Actinomycetes > Kitasatosporales > Streptomycetaceae > Streptomyces > Streptomyces sp. NA04227. Next base: position 4,793,334 of record NZ_CP054918.1, read on the forward strand.
CGTCTTCCCGGCGAGAAGCCAGACACTCGCTGACCACCCGAACGGGTGCCGAAGGATCGATCCGGCTGTCGGGTCCCGCCGGTCCGTGGACGCGTACGTCCGATGCGTACGTCCTCCGCCCCGTACCCGCTCGCTTCGGGTACGGGGCGGTGTGTTTGGGGCTGGGCTCTGCGGCGACTCCGGCTTCTGCTCCGCTACTTCGGCTTCCAGAGGGTGAGTTCGGCCGTGTAGCCCGGGACCAGGGTGTTGCCGTTGTCCTTGTCCACGTACTGCTGGACGTTGGTGATCTTCAGCATGGCGAGGTGTTCACCGCTGGTCATGCCGCACAGCAGGTCGCCCTTCTTGAGCAGGGCACCGCCGTCGATCAGATTCGTGGCCTCCAGGGTGCGGGCGAGCGCGTGCTCGGTGATGCCCTGCTCGCACTGGTGCGCAGTGGGGCCTTCGCTCTTGCCGAACTCCCGGTAGTAGAACCGCAGTTTCTCGCCCTTGGGCGGGGCCTGCAGTTCCGGGATCGAGGTGTCGCTGTCCGTCACCGGCAGGTGCTCGTCCAGGTCCACGAACGAGCCGAGGATCTTGCGCTTCGGGTCCATGCCGAAGGTGACCGTCTGCCCCTTGACCACCACCGTGTACTGCCCCGCCGAGGCCGACGGACTCGCGTCCCCGCCCGCCTTGCCGCCGCCCTCGTCCCCGGTCTGCGCGAGCAGGAAACCGCCGCCCCCGAGCAGTACCACCGCCCCCACCACAGCGGCGATCACCGGTCCCTTCGGGCGCCCTGCCGGGGCCCGCCTCGCCGCGGCCGCCGGGGGCCAGGCCCGGGGCGGGTGCGGGGACTGGGGCGGGTACGCGGCCTGGGTGGGTGCGTACGCGTGGGGGCCGGACTGCTGCGGGGTGGGTACGGGGGCGGGGTGCGCCTGCGGGGGTGCGGCCTGGGTGGGGACGTACGTCGCCTGGGGAGGCTGGGCCGCGGAGGGCTTGCTCAGGGTGAAGGGTGCCGAGGCGGCGGGGGCGCCGTCGCCGGGTGCCACGGGCTGCTGGGCGGCCTGCTCGCGGCGGGCGATCTCCTGGGTGACGGGCGCCGGCAGCCAGCCGTCGAATTCCCGCAGGTCGCGCCCCGCGGCCTGGGCACACCAGTCGGCGAGAGCCCCCGGTGCGGGCCGCTGCGCGGGGTCGGCGGCCAGGCAGCTCTCCAGGAGCGGGCGCAGTGGGTCCGGGTAGCCGCTCAGGTCCGGCGGCCGGTGCTCGGTGTTGGCGATGGTCGCGGCGATGGAGAGTCCGGAGCCGTCCCCGTAGGGGTGCCGTCCGGTGGCGACCATGGCCGCGATGAGACCGAGGGCGAAGATGTCGGTGGCCGGGGTGACCTTCTGTCCCAGAGCGTGCTCGGGGGACATGAACTGCGGGGTGCCGATGAACCCGCCGGTCTGCGTCAGCTGCGCGGTGTCCGTGGCCCGGGCGATCCCGAAGTCGATGACCCACGGTCCCCGTGAACTCAGCAGAATATTGCTGGGCTTGAGATCCCGGTGGATGACGGACGCCGCGTGCACGCTCCCCAGCGCATGCGCCACACAGCCGATCAGCTGAAGGGCGGCGGGCATCGGCAGCGGTCCGTGGGCGGTCAGCGCCTCGTCCAGCGGCAGTCCGGCCACGTAAGCACTGGCGATCCACGGCTGCTCGCCGCTCATGTCGTGGTCCACCACCGGCACGATGTGGTAGCCCGACACCCGCCGCGCCGCCTGCACCTCCGCCTCGAAGCGCGCCCGGAAATCCGGGTTCTGCGCGAACTCCCTGCGGATCAGCTTCAACGCCACCGGCTGCCCGCCCCGCGTCCGCGAGAAGTACACGGCACCCATGCCGCCCTCACCGATCTTCGCGGAGAGCAGGTACCCGGAGATCTCCCGAGGGTCCTCGGGGCCAAGTGGCCTGAGAACTTCCGGCAGTTGGGCCTGCGGCATGGTGAATCCCCCTGTGAGTCACGTCGATCGCGTGCGCAGCGTAGCGGCCGGTCCGGCGGCACGCCCCGTGCCCAGGTGCCGGGCCGTGGGGCCGACCGCTGATCGTGAAGGAGGACGAGCCGGGTGGCGGTCCGGTTGCGATGGGGGCGGGCTGGACGGCACCGGTTCGGGCAGGGGCCCGCGGAGGCCAATGCAGTTGGAGGCCCCTGGACACGGCGCAAGCGGGAAAGCCGCACTCCGGAAGATCCGGAGGCGGCTTTCGTGCGTCGGGAGCGGTCGGTCGTACGTTCAGGCGTGCGTTCAGGCGTGCGTTCAGCCGGACTCTCAGGCGTACGTGGGGAGGTGGCCGGTGGTGATCTTCACTCCAAGGCCGGGAATCTCGGCGTCCTCTCCGTAGGAACCGTGCCGACGGCCTTGGTACTCGCCCGCGCGCGGAATCGTGTACAGGGTCCAGCTCCCGTCCCGCGGATCGATCAGCAGGTACGCGGGCACGCCCGCGTCCGCATACCAACCGACCATGTCGCGGGTGTCCTTGGTGCTGTTGCCCTTGGAGACCACCTCGACGGTGAGCTCGACGTCCCCGGGGTCGGCCAGCCAGTCGTCCGATTCGCCGAAGCCCCGGTCGCACACGAGCAGGTCCGGGGTCGCGTAGTCGTCGGGCTCACCCGGCATCGGCATGGAGGCGACCTGGTACGGGCGAAGGTGCGAGGGCAGGGCCGGGCGCAGCTGGTCGTAAAGGTCGTTGATGATCCCGGCGTGCTTTCCGCGCAGGGCCGGAGACATCATCAGGACTCCCCGGATGATCTCGGCCCTGAGGCCACTGGCTGCTTCCGCGGCTTCGGCGGCCCTGCGCATCCGCGTCATTCCGTGCTCTGGGCTGGTGAGAGTCACCTCGTCCTCCCTTCGGTCCCGGGCCGAATCTATCGGGGCGGTTCTGTCCACAGGCCGTCCACGACGATCTGCCACGCTTCCCTCATGTCTGTCCTGCGCTCCGTCCTCCTCTTCGTCCTCGCCGCGCTCCTCGAGATCGGCGGCGCCTGGCTGGTGTGGCAGGGAGTTCGGGAGAGTCGTGGTTGGGCCTGGGTGGGGGCCGGGGTGGTGGCGCTCGGGCTGTACGGATTCGTTGCCACGCTTCAGCCCGACGCCGAGTTCGGCCGCATCCTCGCCGCGTACGGCGGCGTCTTCGTGGCGGGCTCGCTGGCCTGGGGCATGGTGGCCGACGGGTACCGGCCGGATCGGTGGGACGTTGTCGGGGCGCTGGTCTGCCTCGCCGGGATGGCGGTGATCATGTACGCGCCCCGGGGTGGGCGTTGAGGGCGGTCCGTGTCGACGGGCGTTGGTCGCGCAGGACTTTGCGGTTTCCTACTCGTTTGACGCAATCGGTTCCATGTCTGAGACGACGTACAGCATCGGTGAGGGGCCGGCGACCCGAGTCAGCCTGTCTCTGCCGGAGGGGACTGCGGAGGCGGTCCGGGTCCGGGTCGGAAAGCGGGAGTTCTCCGCGTTCATCGCCGCGGCCGTCGAGCGGGAGCTGAGGGGGCAGATTCTGGACGAGTATCTGGCCGACTACGAGACCCGCGAAGGACCCGTGTCCGAGGGGGCGCAACAGCGGGCGCGGCAGGTGTTCGACGAGGTGTTCGCCGAGGAAGACCAGTGGCCCGCCGCAAGCTGACTCACGAGGGAACGCTGGTTCTGGACAGCGAGGGTCTCTCCAAGCTGCTTGCTGATGACGAGACCGCGGTGGCCCTTGTCGCGGAGGCGCGCTCGCGCGGTATGGAGGTGGTGATCTGTGCGCTCACCTCATCGAGGCCGTGCACGCCCGCACCAACAGAGCACGGCTGAGCCGGCTGCTGTCCGGCCTGCGGGTGATCCCGGTGGGGGATGAGGAGGCGAAGGCGGCCTCGGCGCTGCTGATGGCGGCCGGGCTGCATGGCCACAAGTACGCCATCGACGCTGCCGTGGCTGAGGGGGCCCTGCGGCAGCAGCGTCCCGTGGCCATGCTGACGTCCGGCATCGACGACATGGCCAAGCTCTGTGGCGACCGGGTCCGGCTCGTGGCTGTGTGAGCTGAGCCGAGACTTTCCGGGTGGCCGTCGAGCCGTCCGTCCCGCGGACCCTCGGCTCGTGCTGGTGAGGCCGGTGAGGCCGGTGAGGCCGGTGAGGCCGGTGCGGCGGTGTGAGACCGCCCGCACCGACTCCCCACCCGGAGCCGGGTCGCCGCGGCGACCTATCCTGAACGTCGAGCCGGGCCCGTACGACAGTCCGAAGTCCGTACGACAGACAGGCCCGCCGCACGGACGAGGAGCACCGTATGACTCTCGCGCAGGACTCCGCCGCACGTACCGCCGTGGTGACCGGGGCGAGCAGCGGGATCGGTGCCGCGACCGCGCGGCAGCTCGCCGCCGCCGGGTTCCGGGTGGTGCTCACCGCCCGCCGCAAGGACCGGATCGAGGCGCTCGCAGCCGAGCTGACCGCCGCCGGGCACCAGGCCCTCGCGTACCCGCTCGACGTCACCGACCGCGCGGCCGTAGAGACCTTCGCGAGCACCCTCGGCGCCTGCCACGTCCTGGTCAACAACGCGGGCGGTGCCCTCGGCGCGGACCCGGTGGCCTCCGGTGACCCCGCGCAGTGGCTGCGGATGTACGAGACGAACGTGCTCGGCACCCTGCACGTCACCCAGTGCCTGCTCCCCGCCCTGACCGCGAGCGGCGACGGCACCGTCGTCGTGCTCACCTCCACCGCCGGGCACGCCACGTACGAGGGCGGCGCGGGTTATGCCGCCGCCAAGCACGCCGAGCACGTACTCGCCGAGACGCTCCGCCTGGAGATCGTCGGGCAGCCGGTCCGGGTCATCGAGGTCGCGCCGGGCATGGTGAAGACCGAGGAGTTCTCGCTGACCCGCTTCGGCGGCGACGAGGCCAAGGCCGACAAGGTCTACGCGGGCGTCGCCGAGCCGCTGACCGCCGAGGACGTCGCCGAGACGATCACCTGGGCTGTCGCCCGCCCCTCCCACGTGAACATCGACCTGCTCGTCCTGCGCCCGCGCGCCCAGGCTTCCAACACCAAGGTGCACCGGGAGTTGTGAGCACGAGCGAGCGAGTGGACGCGGCGAGCGGGGCCGCGGGGCCGGTGCCCGGTACGGGCGACGGCGACCCGGTCGAGCGGACCGGCCGGCGGGACGAACTGCGGCGCGCGAACGAGAAGCGCAACGAGCGGTACGTGTGGTGGTACCTGGCGTACTTCCTGTTCGGCATCCACCTCGTCGCGTTCGTGATGATCTTCGCTGTGATGCACGGCAAGTGAGGGCAGGCAGGCGCCGGTAAGGGCAAGCAGGGGGTGCCGGGGGAGCGGGTTGGCCGGGCTCGGCAGCCTGACGGCGGAGGCGGCCCGGCAGCCAGGGACGGGGCCGGACGCCGGGGAAGCGGCCGGACACCCCGGGGAAGCGGCGCGGTGTCGCGGTGTCGCGTTTGTTCAAGGCTTCCGGTGCGTCGGCTCGTACCGTCGGGGCATGACTTCCGAGCGGCCCGAGCCGTCCCGTATGCCCTCCTTCAGTGCCCCGAGGCGTGGTCTCTCCGACCTGCTCGCGGCCTCCGCCGGTCAGGCCGTGCCCGTCGTGCGCGGGATCGCCGACGCGGACCTCGGGGCGGCCACGCCCTGCCCCGACTACGACGTGCGCGCCCTGGTCAACCACCTGCTGCACGTGGTGGTGCAGTTCCAGCTCCTCGCCCGTAAGGAGGACTCGGACTTCTCCGCCACACCCGACTACCTCGCCGAGGACCCGGAGTGGCGGGCCCGGTTCGGCAGGGAGTGCGAGGGGCTCGTGGCCGCGTGGTCGGTGCCCGGCGCCGAGGAGGGGACCACGGGTTCGCTGGCGATGCCCGCCCGTACGGTCGGCTGTATGGCGCTGCTCGATCTGTCCGTGCACGGCTGGGATCTCGCCCGCGCCACCGACCAGCGCTACGTTCCGGATCCGGGCGGTCTCGGAGTGGTACGGGAGCTGCGCGCCGCGGTGGCCGACTTCGGGCCGACCGCACGCAGCATGGGCGCCTTCGGACCGGCCGTCTCCGCCCCCGCCAACGCCACCGAGTGGGACGAGCTGCTCGCCGAGACCGGCCGTGACCCGCACTGGAGCCGGACGGGGCGCCGCTGAGGCAGGCTGAGAGGAGGAGAAGAGGACCATGCGGGAGGGGCTGGAATAGGCGGGGGAGCGGCTCGGTTCCAGGGGTATAGTTGAATCGTAAACAACCTGGAGGGTGAGCCGTATGCAGTTCGGGATCTTCACCGTCGGTGACGTCACGCAGGATCCGGCCACCGGGCGCACCGTGAGCGAGCACGAGCGCATCAAGTCCATGGTGGCGATCGCCCAGAAGGCCGAGGAGGTCGGGCTCGACGTCTTCGCGACCGGCGAGCACCACAACCCGCCCTTCGTCCCCTCCTCGCCCACCACCATGCTCGGCTGGATCGCGGCCCGGACCGAGAACCTCATCCTGTCCACCTCCACGACGCTGATCACCACGAACGACCCGGTGAAGATCGCCGAGGACTTCGCGATGCTCCAGCACCTCGCGGACGGCCGGGTGGACGTCATGCTGGGCCGCGGCAACACCGGCCCGGTCTACCCCTGGTTCGGCAAGGACATCCGCGACGGCATCCAGCTCGCCGTCGAGAACTACGCGCTCCTGCACCAGCTGTGGAGGGAGGACGTCGTCACCTGGCAGGGCAAGTTCCGTACGCCGCTCCAGTCGTTCACCTCGACACCGCGCCCGCTCGACGGCGTACCCCCGTTCGTCTGGCACGGCTCCATCCGCTCCCCGGAGATCGCCGAACAGGCCGCCTACTACGGTGACGGCTTCTTCCACAACAACATCTTCTGGCCCAAGGAACACACCGCCCAGATGGTCCGCCTCTACCGGGAGCGCTACGCCCACTACGGCCACGGCACCCCCGAGCAGGCCATCGTCGGCCTCGGCGGCCAGGTCTTCATGCGGCGCAACTCCCAGGAAGCGGTACGGGAGTTCCGGCCCTACTTCGACCGCGCGCCCGTGTACGGCGGTGGCCCCTCCCTGGAGGACTTCTCCGCGCAGACGCCGCTGACCGTCGGCTCGCCGCAGCAGGTCATCGAGAAGACGCTGTCCTTCCGCGACTACGCGGGCGACTACCAGCGCCAGCTCTTCCTCGTGGACCACGCGGGCCTGCCCCTGAAGACCGTCCTGGAACAGCTCGACCTGCTCGGCGAGGAGGTCGTCCCGGTCCTGCGCAAGGAGTTCGCCAAGGACCGCCCCGCCGACGTCCCCGAGGCACCGACGCACGCCGCACTGCTCGACGAGGCCCACCGCAAGCAGGCCACGGCGGGCGCGGCCACGGCCACTGGATCCGACGACAAGCCGACCGGCAGCGAGGGAGTGAGCAGCGCATGACGACCCCCACCCATGGCGGCATCGCCGCGACCCGGATCGTCGTGGTGTCCGCGGGCCTTGGTTCCCCCTCGTCCACGCGGCTGCTCGGTGACCGGCTGGCCGGTGCGGTCGTGGAGCACGGCCAACGGGCAGCAGGGCGGGGCGAGTTCACTGTTGAGGTGATCGAACTGCGTGACCTCGCCGTGGAGATCGCCCACAACCTGCTCACCGGTTTCCCGGGGCCCAAGCTCGCCGCAGCCGTCGAGTCGGTGACGGGAGCGGACGGTCTGATCGCCGTGACCCCTGTGTTCTCCGCCTCCTACAGCGGGCTGTTCAAGTCCTTCTTCGACGTCCTCGACCCGGAGTCCCTCACCGGAAAGCCGGTCCTGATCGCGGCGACCGGCGGGACACCTCGCCACTCCCTGGTACTGGAGCACGCGATGCGCCCGCTCTTCGCACACCTGCGCACCGTCGTCGCGCCCACCGCCGTCTACGCGGCCTCGCAGGACTGGGGCGCCGACGGCCTGGAGGAACGCATCGACCGCGCGGGCCGCGAACTCGCCTCCCTGACCGCGCTGTCGGGGGCCGAGCCCGGACAGCGTGAGCGAGGGGCGGCAGCGGCGACGGGGGTCGTAGCGACGGAAGCCGGAGCACCGTCAGACGGTGCGCGGCCGAGTGGCGCGGCACCCGACGGGGACGTACCCGACATACCCGAGCCGGTGCCTCCGGCGCCGGGACCGGAACAGGCCTTCTTGGGCGAGGTCGTTCCCTTCGCGGAGCAACTGGCCGCATTGCGGGCCGGTTGAGGGACGGCGAAGAGAAAGAGGAAGAGGAAGGGGGAGAGGTGGGCGCTCCCCCGGGGCGTCCACTTCTCGGCTTCCCGACTGTGTCAGGTCAGCACCCCCCGCAGTTGTAATACAGCACGTCCCAGTGGTTGCTCTCCCGGGCGTAGAGGTTGCCCGAGCCGGACTTGTACATCTTGGCGCCGTCGGGGCGGTCGGCGATGGCGGTCGCGGCGGTGGCCGACCGGGAGGATGTCTCCCGGCTCCCGTGGTCGGCTGCCGAGGCGACGGCTGGGGCGACGGCAGGGGCGGCGAGCAGCCCGAGGGCCAGCAAGCCGGTGGACGCCACTGCGGCGTAGGACGTGCGCTTCACGATGTGCTCTCCCCGTTCGAGCGAATGCGGTTCCGTATCCCTGACCGGCTGATCCGGTAATCGAGACCGGCCGATCCGGCAATCGAGACCGGCTGATCCCGTCTCCGGAACCGGCTGATCCCGCCTCCGAGACCGCCGGTCCCGTCATCGGAACCGGTCGGTCCCGACACCCAGAAATCTAGGTGCGCAGTCAGGAGTGCCGCTTCGGCTCAGGGGTGGAACTTTTCTCTCTGCCCACGGGTGGAGCTTGCTCGGCCCACGGGTGCAGCAGTGCCCCGGCCTCCACCGCAGGGTGGAGGCCGGGGCACTGAGCCGGGGCGCGAATCGCCCGCCGGACGGGGCACTCACCCACTCACTGTTCGTCCCGCAGCGTTACTTCTGCCGCGTCGCTTCCGCGGTACTACTTACCGATGCGCCGCCACTGCTGCCCCTGCCCCCAGTTGGGCGTCTGCTGCTCCAGCGTCGCTCCGTTGTTCGTGGCGTCCCCCGTGACACCGAGCGCCTTACCGCTGCGGGCACAGGTGATCGTCACGTAGCCGTCGCCCGCGTCGGCGATGCGCCACTGCTGGTTGGAGGTGTGCTTCGGGGCCCACTGGACGATCTTCGCGCCCTCGGCGCTGTCGCCGCCGCTCACGTCCCAGACGAGCTGGGTGCCGCCGTGGGTGGTCCAGATCTCGTACAGTCCCTCGCCCACCGGGATGAAGCGGAAGCGCTGGTTGACGGCGGAGCTGGGCGTGTACTGGATGAGTCCGGTGCCCTGAGCGGTCGAGGCGTTGGGCACGTCGATCGCCCGGCCCGACTTGCGGTTGAGGAGTTGGAACACGGTGTGCTGCGCGGGAGGTTCGAGGGTCGCCGAGCCGGAGGCGGGGAGGGTGACCTGCTGGCTCCAGTCGCCGTGGACGACGGTCGTCTTGGCACCCGCACGGCCGCGCAGCACGGCGCGGGTGATCCGGCCGTCCTGCCAGGCGAGGTCCAGGGTGAAGCCGCCGCGCAGGCCGAGGCCGGTGACCGAGCCCGACTTGGCCCAGGCGCCCGGCAGAGCGGGCAGCAACTCGACGCGGCCGGGGCGGGATTGGGCGAGCATCTCCAACATGGCTGCGGACGTGCCGTAGTTGGCGTCGATCTGGAAGGTGGAGCGGTTGCCGAAGCTGTACATGTCGAAGAGGTTGGGGGCGCTTCCGTTGCTGAAGTTCACGGACGGCTTCAGCACGTTGAGGACGAGACGGTAGGCCCGGTCCGCGTGCTTCAGGTGGGCCCAGCACAGGGCCCGCCACGCGGTGGCCCAGCCGAAACTGTCCATGCCGCGCGCTTCGAGGAGCCGGGTGGCGCCGGCGATGAGCGTGGCGGGGGAGTCCTGGAGGTTGACGCGGTCGCCGGGGAACAGGCCCATGTGCGCGGAGAGATGGCGGTGGGTGGTCTCGCCGAGGTTGTCGTCGCTCATCCACTCCTCCAGCCAGCCGCTCTTCGCGCTGACCTCGGGCAGGTAGAGCTTCTTCTGCAACCCGGTCACGGTGGTGGCGTACGCGGCGTCCTTGCCCAGAATCCCGGCCGCCGTACGGTAGTTCTGGAAGAGCTGCCAGACGAGCTCCTGTGCGTAGGTGATGCCCCGCGCGTCCTGCGGACCGTGCTCGGGGGACCAGTCGTGGTCGTCGACGAGAACCTCGCGGGTGGCGCCCGAGGCGTCGGTCACCGTCTTGGTGAGCAGCCGCGACTGCCAGAACTCGCAGGCACCCTTCAGGAGCGGGTAGATGCGGTCCAGGTGCGCCTTGTCCTGGCTGAACTCGTAGTGCTCGTAGAGGGAGTTGGCGAGCCAGGCGTTGCCCGCCGGGTGCCACCACCAGCCGTTGCCGCCCCAGATGTTGGTGGAGATGGCCAGTGTCCAGCCCGCCACCTTGCCCGAGGTGTTGCGGAAGCGGTTGCGGCTGTCCTGGAAGAGGTCCCGGGTGGTGGCGGTCCAGCCGGGCAGCTGAGCGAGGCAGTAGTCCGTGAACGAGTCGAAGCACTCCGGCAGGCCCGCGCGGTCGGGCAGCCAGTAGTTCATCTGGACATTGATGTCGGTGTGGTAATCCGCCATCCAGTCCGGGGAGTTGGAGTCCACCCACAGGCCCTGGAGGTTGGTGGGCAGGCTGTCGCGCGAGCCACAGATGGTCAGATAGCGGCCGAAGAGGAGGTACGAGGCCTCCAGTTCCGGGTCGGGGGAGGCGTCGGCGGCGGCGCGGGCGGTGAGCCGGGCCGGGGTGTCCAGGGCGCGCTGCGCGGCGCTGGACTCACCGAGGTCCAGCGTCATGCGCTGCTCGAGGCGCTGGTAGTCGGCGACATGGGTGCCGACGAGACGCTCACCGGAACTCCCGGCCGCGCGGGCCGCCTTGGTACGGGCGACGGTCAGTGGTACGAGCGCCGGGTCCTTGTACTCGGTGGAGTGGTCGGCCTTGTAGTTGGTGCCGCCGGAGAGGATCAGGACGACCTCGGAACACTTGCTGAAGGTGACCTTCGCGCCGGACGCGGACACCTTGCCACCCTTGCCCACGGCCTTCAACAGGGTCGCGTACTTCAGGGAGTTGGGCAGCGCGGCCGCGAACGAGACCTCGGCGGCCCCGGCGTCGGAGGTCACCTGCTCGCTCCTGGTGCCGGACAGCGTCAGCGACCCCGTGTACGTACCGCCGCCGCTCTGCGAGAGCCGCACGACGATCACGTCGTCCGGGTGGCTGGAGAACACCTCACGCCGGTACGTCGCCCCGCCCTTCTTGTACGACGCCGTCACCAGGCCGTTGCTCAGGTCGAGGGTGCGGCGGTAGTCGGAGATCCCCGAGAGGGCGTGGTCGGGTATCTCCAGATGGGCCTTGGCCAGCATGCCGAAGGTGCCGAAGTCCTCAGTTCCGTAAGGGAATTGGCCGTCCGACTGGAGCTTGGCGTTGGCGTGCCCGGTCCACAGCGTCGCATCGGTGAGGATCAGTGCGTCGCGGGCCGGATCGCCGGAGGACAGGGCGCCGAGTCGTCCGTTGCCGATCGGGAGGCCCTCCTCCAGGATCCGGTCCTCCTTGGCCGGCGCGCGGTACCAGAGTGTCGCCGCCTCGCCTTCCGGTACGAGCTCCGCCGGTGCGGGCCGCGCCGCCGCCGCGGCGGTGAACTCCGGCAGCGAGGCGAGCGCGAGAAGGGAGCCGACCGCGGCACCGGCGCGCAGTACGCCGCGCCGGGAGAGGCCGCCGGTGCTGTCGTCGGCCGGGGGGAGCGCGGGGAGGTGGTGGTTCATGACGTGGGCGCCCTTCGGGTGCGGGAGGAGCGGGACGGTGGAGGCGGGGAGTGCCGCAGCGGAGCAAGCCGCGGGGGCGGGTGTGCGAGGTGGGAGGACGTACGGGGCCGGTGAGGCCGGTGCGACCGGGGATTGGCATGTAGTGCAGTCCACTCCTGCGCCTCTGTCAAGAGAAACATCACATGTATGTGGCTGGGGTGTGACGTGACTGATTCGAGAACTGCCACTCTGTGGGGGTGATTTCTCGTATCTGAGCTCTTTCTTCCGAATAGTCCCTGACTTATTCATCGGATCAATTTCGGAAGGTCCGGGCGGGGCTGTCGATCCATGCACCGGGAAGCGGAAGAGTGCAGGTCGCCTGCCCTGTGGGGGCTGGTGAGGGCCCTCTACCATGAGGTGTCAGCCACCGCCTCACGCACAGGAGAACCGATGCCGCAGCCGACGGATGCGGACGCGGCGCCGCTGGTGCCCGGGACCGTGGCGACACACACCGGCTGCCTGCTCCTGAAGCTCGGCCAGGTCGTCTTCCGGATCAGTGACGAACGGCTGTCCTCGCTGGGGCTGCGGGTGCGCCACTACAGCGTGCTCCAGGCGCTCGCCGACAACGGCTCCATGTCCCAGCTCGACCTCGGCGCCTATCTGCGCATCGACGCCGCCACCATGGTCAGCACACTGGACACCCTGGAGAAGGCCGGTTACGCGCGCCGGGTCCGCGATCCGCAGGACCGGCGGCGCTATGTCGTTGAGCTAGCCGACCCGGGCCGTACCGTCGTCGCCAGCGCCAACGAACTCCTGGCCGAGGTGGACGACCTCGCCTTCGCCGAACTCGCCCGCGCCGAGCGCGAAGAGCTGCACACCTCCCTGCGCAAGCTCGCCGACGGTCAGGCGCTGCCGCGCGCGTTCGACGAGGTTCGCGGGGGGTGAGGGTCCGGCCCCGCCGCCCCTTTCAGCTTCCTTCGTCCTCCTTGTCGTTCTCTCGTCTCCCCCTCCTCCCTGCCTCCCCCTCCCTTCTGCCTCTTCCTCCGATCGCTCTTCTGGTCGCTCTTCCGGTTTCCGGCGGGGCGTGCAGATAATGAGTGCTGCAAATTATTTGTCTCGTTAAGTGGCGAACGGCCCTGTTGGTGCTGCCGTACCGGGCAGGGGCGCGTCCGAGTGGTCCGCCGATCGGCGGATGTTTCCGGATGAAGGAGAGCTGAATCTGGGGCCCGGCCCCGACAGGGCGCCTGCCGATCCCCACTCGGAGGAGTTCCCCGTGAAGCGTCATGTTCTTGTACTCGCCGTCGCGACGGCCGCCGCCGTCGCCTCGCTCCCGCTGACGAGCGCGAGCGCTGCCGAGAGAACCGAGAAGGCCGCGGCCGACCGCAACCCGGTGGTCTTCGTGCACGGCTATGGTGGCACCGCCGCCGACATCGGCGCGATCAAGCAGTCCTTCCTGGACGGCGGTTACGCCGAGAGCGACCTGCACTCCCTCGACTTCCCCGACACCCAGAAGAACGAGCAGACCGCGGAGCAGCTCAAGACGGAGGTGGACCGGATTCTCGCCGCGAGCGGAGCGGCCAAGGTCGACCTGGTCGGCTTCTCGATGGGCAGTCTCAGCTCCCGCTACTACCTCAAGAACCTCTCCGGGACCGACAAGGTCGCGCACTTCGCCAGCGTCGCCGGACCCAACCACGGCACCTCGCTGGCCAACTTCTGCTGGCTGACCGGCGACACCACGGTCTGCCCGCAGATGGCGCCCGGCTCCGACTTCCTCAAGAAGCTCAACGAGGGCGACGAGACGCCCGGTTCGACCGACTACGAGACCTGGGCCTCGCACGGTGACACCACGATCACCCCGCCGGAGTCCATCGCGCTGAACGGCGCCGAGAACCACTGGACCAAGGAGGACACCGACCACGTCGGCACCCTCACCAACAAGGAAGTACAGCAGGGCATCATCGCGCAGTTCACCGGCTGACCGAGAGCCTGTCCGGCTGCTCGTCGCGGCACCGCCCGGCCGGGGGGTCCCGGTGTCGCGGCGGGCAGCCGGGCGGCCCGCACCACAGCGGACGGCACGGACCGCGCTACGTGAAGGATTCGGCCGAAGGGCAGGACCGGGAGCGGTGACGGGTGGCTGAGGACCTGGTGGCTGAGGACCTGGTGGGGCGGGTGGCGGAGGTCGACGCCGTCCGCGACGCCGCCCGTTGTGCGGTCGCGGGCCGGGGCGGGTTCGTACTGTTCACCGGGCCGCCCGGCATCGGCAGGACCCGGTTGCTCGACGCGCTGGACGAGGTGGTGGCCGCCGAGGGGCTGCGGGTACTGCGCGGCGCCGGGGCTCCGCTGCACCACGGGCTTTCGCTGGCCACGCTGGCGGGCACGTACGAGACAACTCCCGCTTGTCGGCGGATGGTTGCCGCCGTCGTCGAGCCGATCGCCGATGGATTCGGCCTCCTCGCCGCCGCCACCGCACTCTTCGACACCTGGTGCCAACTCGGGCCCGTCGCCGTGCTGTTGGACGACCTGCACCACGCCGACGACGACTCCCTGCGCGTACTGCACCTGCTCCTGGGCCGTTTCGCCGCGAGTCCCGTACTCCTGGTGGCCACTGCTCGCACCGGTCACGCCCGGCTCGCGCCCGTCCTGGACGGAGCGGGGGCCCGGACGCTCGGTGGGCTTGAGCCGGAGTACGTCGAAGCACTCGGTCGCGCCTGCTCAACGCAGTCACCCAGCACAACAGCAGTGCCTATGACGGCAGTTGAGGCGGTCGCCGACTCCGGCGGTAACCCCCGCTACCTTCTCGCCGCCACCTCCGGAGACCTCCCCGCCTGCGCCCTGCGCCTGGTGCGGCAGTTGCCCGACGCCGGTGCCGCCCTGCTGCGTACGGTGGCGCTGCTCGGCGCCGGTAGTGAGGTGGACGAGCTCGCCGCCGCTCTGGGGCGGACCGAGGCCGAAGTGCTGCGGTGGGCCACCGAGTTGATGGCGCAGGAGTTGCTGGCGCCGCACGGACGGGGCCTCGCGGTGGTGCCGGAGTTGCTCGCGGTCGGGCTCCGGGAGGTGTACGGGCCGCTGTTCGGGCAGCTCAACGCCCTTTCCCTGTCCGCCGGTCCGGCCGGGCCCGCACGCATCGGCGGACTGCTCGACCGGGACCCGGCGCCGCTCGGCGCACCGGCGCGCCGCTGGATCGTCCGTCACGCACGGCTGCTCGCGGCCGCCGATCCGGAAGTCGCCGTACGGCTGCTGACCCGCTCGCCCGTACAGCCCGCGCACACCCTGGACGAGGCCACCTCGGTGCGGGCCGCGCTCGCCGACGCGTTGCTGTGGTCCGGCCGCACCGA